>CAJQIB010000001.1 GCA_905478325.1 uncultured Flavobacteriales bacterium
CAACGATGGCGATTTCGACTGTTTCTTAACGAATCACTCCACAGACATGACGCTGCTGGAAAACGATGGCAACGGGTACTTTACAGACATTACAGTGGGCTGCGGAATGGAGTACAGTGGCTTTGTTTTACAGGCGAAGATGACCGATTTCGACAACGATGGATTTGTTGATGTTGTGATGGGAGGAGGTGTGCACGCTTATTTCCACAACAACGGAGACGGTACGTTTACTCAAATGACGGTTTTTGCAGCTGGAGACACCATGCACAGTTTTGCTGTGGGCGATGTGAACCGTGATGGATTTGCTGATTTGTATGCGAGCTATGGCAACGGTTACAATTCACCTGACAATGGCAATGATGACATTCTGTGGTTGAACACAGGAAATGACAACCATTGGATTTCGTTTGATTTGGAGGGTATTGTATCCAATATGGATGCTGTGGGTGCGACTGTCATCATTACAGGTGGCTTTGGAACTCAAATACGGGAAATTCGAGCAGGTGAGAGTTATGGCATTGTGAACACATTTGCATGCATGTTCGGTTTGGGAGACAACACGGAAGTGGAAACAGTGACGATCAATTGGCCTAGCGGAACGGTGACAACATTGGACAATCCCGCGATTGATCAATACCACACCTTATTGGAAGCGCCTTGCATGACTTCGGTTTCCGTTGCGGCGGCCGGTGCAACCAATCTCTGCCCGGGAGAATCTGTTGTGATTGATGTAGCCGGTGAATTCACTTCCTACAATTGGTCCAACGGAGGCGATGCCTCTTCTCTAGAAGTTACTGAAGCAGGTAACTACAGTGTCACGGTATATGATGCAGATGGCTGTGCAGCTGTCTCTGAAATCATTAGCGTAACGGTTGTAGAAGCTCAAACGCCGGAAGTAATGGTGTTGGGAGAGCTTTCATTCTGTTCAGGATCTTCAGTTGAACTTGTTGGACCAAATGGCACAGAATGGATGTGGTCGAACAATGAAACTACACAAGGCATTGTCGTGATGGAATCCGGAACGTACTCTCTTTCCTTGTTGGATGAATGTGGCAATGAGAACATTTCCGAAATGTTTGTGGTGGAGGTCTTAGACACTCCCGAAGCACCGGTCGTAGAAGGACAAGAGTTGACGGAATCGGGCTCAGTAGTCTTAACGGGAACATCGTACAATTTGCATTGGTTCGAAACAGAAATGTCAACAGAGGCATTGGCTGTAGGCCCGACTTTCGAAACACCGGTCATTACTGAATTGACGACGTATTGGGTGGAAGATCGTTCAGCCGGAAATATGGTCGAGGCGCAAGGTGGTCGCACGGAGCAAGGTGACGGTCAATACCACGACAACAGCATACGTTGGTTGGTTTTCGATGCGGCCGAAGACATCGTGATCCACAGTGTGGATGTATTTGCCGATGGCGCGGGCGAACGTGAAATCGGCGTCATTGATTCCGATGGCAATGTTGTTTCGACTGCAACGGTTCAAGTTGCAGATGGAGCAAGCACCGTGATCATTGATTTGGAAGTACCAGCGGGTGAGGGATATGGATTGCGTTCATTGGATGAAGATCCTCAGTTGTGGCGTGATGGACCGGGCAGTGGCATCGATTATCCATATGCATTGGGCGATCTCGCGACGATTCAACAAAGCACAGCCGGTGGAAACAATGCGTACAATTACTATTACTTCTTCTACAATTGGGTTGTACAGACTCCGTTTGTTGCATGTGTTTCTGAGCGGGTTCCCGTAACCATTTCTTTTGTGGGCATTGAAGGTTTAGACGAAATCGGTTTTGCGTTGTATCCGAACCCGACAAACGGATTGGTCCAATTGACATGGGATCGTTCTTCACAGTCACAAATGTCATATCGTTTGCTGGATGCATTCGGCCGGGTCGTTAACCAAGGGTTGGTCCAAGGAAACGAACTGATTGACTGGACTGGTTTAGCGGCGGGTCACTACACGTTCGTAGCTGGAGAAAATGGCACTTCTGGTTCGCTCCAGGTCATCATTCAATAAGAAAACGTGATATTGAGAACGGCAGTGCACTTTGGTGCGCTGCCGTTCTTATTTTTAGCAATCTCATGGTTCAAATTATCATTTCCATTCTGACTCGATTCGTTCCGCGCCATCGGTTGCATTCGCTGTCTCATTGGAGCATTTTGCGCATTGCGTTTCTGTGGCACGGTCGACGTTTTGAAGACCCCATTTCCGGAAAGACCTACCGAAAAATGTTGCCTTATGGCCGGATGCATTCCAGACCCAATGCGCTTGCTCCCCATAGCTTATCGTTGGAACGTCACCGAACCCTTTGGCTTTACTTAAAGCGAGAAACAGACTTCTTTCAAAAACCTGCTCGGATGTTGCATCTTGCTCCAGAGTATTGTTTCCTGGGGCTGTTTAAAGAAATGAGTCATCTCGATTATGTCACTGCGGATTTGAATTCACCATGGGCTGATCATCACTTTGATGTGCACGATATCCCGTTTGAAGAAGGATCGTTTGATGTGATTATGGGCAACCATTTGCTCGAGCATGTGGAAAATGATCTTCGCACGTTACAGGAGTTTTACCGGGTGATGAAGCCGGGTGGATGGGGTATTTTCCAGGTCCCCATTGATATGAATAATCCAACGACGCAGGAAGACCCATTGGTGACAGACCCAAAAGAAAGAGAACGACTGTATTGGCAAAGTGATCACGTTCGCTTGTATGGCTATCAAGGCTATGTAGAACGATTGGAGGAAGCGGGATTCACCGTAGAAACGGTGAACTATGGTGATGTCTTGGGCGAAGAACTCGTGGAGCGTTACTGCTTGGGAAACGAGCGGATGATGTACGTCGCTAGAAAGCCGGCCTAAAGGTCTGTTTTTGAGGTCAAATCTTAGCGCTATTCTTCGATTCGAACTTCAGGGATCAGAGATAACGCTGCAATGACCTCACCCATGGAACTGCTCCTTGTTTCAATTTTCATGACGCATGTCAATTGGAAATCAGGAGTGAGAGGAGTGAGCCGCAATCGCTTCATCAACGACATGACAGGACCTAACTGGGCATAGGGAAATGTCAATGAAATGGATGATATCAGGTGTCGTTGAACAATGTTGCCCGTTGAGATGGCTTCATTGGTGGCCTCTCGATACGCTTCAATTAATCCGCTTACGCCCAACTTCGTTCCGCCAAAATAGCGGACGACAACTCCCATGCATTGCGTGATGTTGTGACTTCGCAGGGCTCCTAGAATGGGCGGGCCCGCTGAGTTATTGGGTTCTCCATCGTCATTGGCTCTCCATTCTTCTCCTTGGGCTCCAAGTCGGTAAGCAAAAGCGAGGTGTCCAGCTGTTGGATGTTGAATGCGGATTTCTTCTAGTAATTCTTTGACTTGTCCCGCATGCACAAGTGGAAACACGTATCCAAAATGCTTTGAGCCTTTGGCCTTGAATAGTCCCTCGCAAGGCGCCTCAATGGTCAGGTATTGATCTTCTCGGTTGCTTTCCATAGATCGGCCTATACCTTGGCATGGATCGAATCCATCGCCGCCTTCTCTTCGGGGATGTACTCCGGAATCAACGCTTTAAGGAGCTCGGAAGTGGCTCGGTGATCTCCGCGTTTTGAAAGCAGAAGGTGCAATTGGTTCACACTAGACTCCGACATGTTGGCCTCAGTTTGGGCCCGCATAATTTTAGGGTGGTGCGTTGCTAAAAGGGACTCGCGCGCGCCAAGGAGCTCTTCATGTAGTTTTTCTCCAGGACGCAGTCCCGTGATTTGAACATCTATGTCGCGGCCTTTCTCAAGTCCGGCCAAAGCAATCATTTTGTAGGCCAAATCCAAAATCCGAACGGATTCGCCCATGTCAAAAACGAACAAGTCATCACCTGTACCCATGGTGCCAGCCTCAAGAACAAGAGACACCGCTTCAGGAATGGTCATGAAGTAGCGCGTCACTTCAGCATCGGTGACCGTAATCGGTCCACCTGATTCAATTTGCTGCCGAAAGAGCGGGATGACGGAGCCATTGCTTCCGAGCACGTTTCCGAACCGGGTGATGATGCAGCGTGTGGCACTCTCATGCCCATGGAATCGCACCACCTTTTCAGCCAATCGTTTGGTTGCTCCCATGACGCTTGTGGGGTTGACGGCTTTGTCCGTAGAAATGAGCACAAACTTTTCGCAGCCGGCATGTTGTGCAGCGATCAGGGTGTTGTAGGTGCCCATAACATTCGTTTCGAATGCTTGCCACGGCTGGGCTTCCATCAGGGGCACATGCTTGTATGCCGCTGCGTGAAACACCATGTGCGGTTGGAAAGTCTCCAACGTTTTTGTCATTTGTTCACGATCACGCACGTCTCCAATTTGCAGTTGTACATGTTCAAGGATGCCCAATTTCTTGAGTTCCAAGTGTAAATCATGCATAGGGGTCTCGGCTTGGTCGATGGCCAAAACAGCGAGAGGCTTGTGCACGAGGATCTGCCTTACCAACTCAGAACCAATGGATCCTGCCGCTCCTGTAATGACAATGCGTTTTCCGAGAATGGAGGCAAAGGCATCCTCTTGATCGAGTTGGATTGTATCACGTCCCAAGAGGTCTTCAATGCGCAGTTCTCTAATTTGTCTGACTGACAGCTCTCCGTTTATCCAACGATTGACAGGAGGGACGTCTAGAGGACGCACACCATGGCGCAATGCCATGTCTACAATTTCTTGTCTTCGCTCTGTGTCGAGTGTTTGAACCGATAAGATGAGCCGGTCGATTTGTCTTGTAGCGAACAAACGATTGGCTTCCATCGCACTGAGAATATCGATCCCATCCAATTTTTTTCCAACCTTGGTTGAGGCGTCATCTATAAAAGCAACAATGCGCATGCGATTTTCTCCAAGCTCGCGGTCGATCGCTTGTTTGGCAATGATTCCTGCTTCACCTGCTCCGAAAATCACTACTTGGGATTGGACTCCTGGAATCTTCCGGTTTTGCAGGTATAGCCACTTCACAACAAGTCGACTGGCCACCATAGCGCCATTGGTTAAAAGCCACTCAATTCCCAGAATGGAAAATGGAATGATGTACAATCCATCGGCACCGTGTGCGCTCAGTCCGTTGACCAGAGCAAAGACAAGTGTAGCGGATGTATTGGCGAGAAGTATGCGACGTGCATCCGCTATTCCTGTGTGTCGAATGATGCCCGCCGAGGTGTGAAATAGGGCAAAAGATCCGAAACGACCGAGCAAGAAAAGGGGGAGGAAGTTGAGCCAAATTTCCCATTCGTTTTGCGGAATGAAAAACTCAAAACGGAGTAAGGCCGCTCCAAAAAGCGCAGTGGCTGCGACACTAAGGTCCACGCCCATTACGATCCAACGGGGAGCATGTTTAGAAGGAAGGAGGGTGCGAAGCAATCCCATCTAGGTTATCCTTCGAAGCAAAGTGACAGAATGAATGACCTTGTTTTTAAGGCTTCTAGAGGGCTTGAATACAAGCTTTCATCCTGAATTAAAACATTGCGTGTTCCAAATTCAAATTTACCTTCAATACTGAATTTGAAAAAAGGAAGGAAAAAATCTACCCCTGCACCGATATCCAGTGAGGCATTGCTGGACTCTAAACGCAAGATAAAATCATTTTGTAATTGCTGATTGACTTCTTCTTGGGATTGCATGTCCTTGCTGATTTTACCACCAACAAGAGCGAATGCTGCATAGTTGCCAATACGATCAGTGCGCAATTTCAAAATGAGGGGAAAATCCAAGAAAACAGATTCGGTCCTCTTGACAACTAACTCTTGGCCTTGGGATTCTAAAAATCGATATTCAAGAGCTCGATCTTGAAACGAGAGACCGGGCAGAAAGCGCAAATGGAAATTGGGAGTGATGTTCCATGATGCGATCAGAGCAAGGTTAAATCCTGCTTGAGGAGCATTGGCTATGCCGAGAAGGCTATCGGCAAAAGAGAATTCAGCACGGTGAAGAAGATTGAAATCAGAACGGTTCCCAGACAAAGCAAAGCCAAAATGATACGGCTTGGTGTCAAAGGCAGCTAGGTTCTTTCGACCTGCCTGAGCATGGGAGTCCCCAGCAGTTCCAAGAGTTAAAACCAACACGAAGAGGATGCCAATTGCTTTTTGTATCATGCCAAGGAGTGCATCAGTGTATGTCCAAAGCTACAAACGAAGCGGACGATGTAACATTGTTCGCGCATTCACTTTAGTGTGACCAAATACGTTGCCAAATCAAGTCCATCAAAGCAGCGGAGAAAAGACTGACAAATAGCCACATCAAAAGGGACAAACCAATGAAGAAGACAGGGGAGTAAAACACATCCAAATTGTTCATTTGTGTTTTCAAAACATCTTCGCGAGAGAGATGGGATAACTCGGGTTGCGCTGCCTGCAGGCTTTCAAAACTGCTTGAGTTTCCGAGCGCTTGCTGCACCTGTTCGATTTGGCTTCGCTTTTGATTTTCGAGTGCGCCAGGGGCGATGATATAATACCAAAGGCCCATGGCTACTGATACAAGAAGGGCATGACGCGCTGTACTTTGAGCGCTGCTCTTCCAACGATCAAGAAAATGTTCCTCTTGGGATTGAAAGCCAGCACGTGCTCCGTACACGGCAAGAGCAATGAACGTTGTAAAGTGCCACAGCACACCCATCGTGATGGAAGATTCCCAAGGAAGAGTTCCCAGTCCGTAAAGCTTAAGTGCGAACCACCCCGCCAATCCGATCAGAGAAATGGCACTGGATTTACCCATTCATAGAGGTCAAGAAGTCATCATTGCTCCGAGTCTGCTCCATGCGCTCCTTCATGAATTCCATCGCCTCGATGCTATTCATGTCAGCAAGGTGCTTGCGTAAAATCCAAATTCTTTGCAAAGTCTCCTTGTCCAATAAGAGATCCTCTCTTCGAGTTCCTGAAGACAAAATATCGATTGCAGGGAATATGCGACGGTTGGAAATTCGACGATCCAATTGCAGTTCCATATTGCCTGTTCCTTTGAACTCTTCAAAGATGACCTCGTCCATTTTAGAACCCGTATCGGTCAATGCAGTCGCAATGATCGAGAGGGATCCGCCATTTTCAATGTTTCGTGCCGCACCAAAGAACCGCTTCGGCTTTTGCAATGCATTCGCCTCAACACCGCCACTCAATATTTTCCCTGAGCTTGGAGAGACGGTATTGTAAGCACGTGCTAAACGTGTGATGGAGTCCAAAAGGATGCAAACATCATGTCCACACTCAACCATGCGTTTGGCTTTTTCAAGAACCAAGTCAGCAATTCGGACATGCCGGTCAGCAGGCTCATCAAACGTTGAGGCAATGACTTCCGCGTTGACACTCCGTTTCATATCGGTCACTTCTTCTGGTCGTTCATCGATCAGCAAGATGAGGAGATACACTTCTGGGTGGTTCAATGCGATCGCATTGGCAACATCCTTCAACAAAGTCGTTTTACCGGTCTTTGGTTGGGAGACCAACATGCCACGTTGCCCCTTGCCGAGAGGAGCAAACAAATCCATTAAACGAGTGGAAATGTTCCCTCCACGCGTGCTCAAATTGAAACGCTCTTGTGGGAAGAGAGGAGTCAAGAACTTAAAAGGAATCCGATCACGTACCCATTCCGGTGATCGTCCGTTGATACTGACGACATCGATGAGAGGATAAAACTTCTCGCCTTTTTTTGGAGGACGAACTTTCGCAGTAACCGAGTCTCCAGTTTGTAACGAAAATTGCTTGATTTGACGCGAAGTCACATAGACGTCGTCGGGGGAATTCAAATAGTTGTAATCGGCTGACCTCAAAAAGCCAAAGCCTTCTGTTTGAATCTCAAGCACGCCTTCAGCCGTGATGATGCCATCAAAATTGAACCCGTGTTCTTCCGGTTCGCTTTGGTAGCGATCACGTCGTTCGTTGCCTCGGTTGTTTCTTGCGTTTCGGTCTCCTCGGTCGTTTCGATTGTTCCGATTATTTCGATCGTTTCGGTCGTTCCGATCGTTCCGGTCGTTCCGGTCGTGCCGATCGTTTCGGTCTCCCCGGTCTCCTCGGTCGTTGCGGTTATTTCGATCGTTTTTGGAAGGTCCGTCGTTCTTAGACGGTACTTCATTCGTTGAAGAGCCATCGTTTTTAGAAGGTCCCTCGCTCTTGGTCGAGTTATCGTTCTTAGCAGACGGTTCGTTTTTGTTTTCTTGCTTACTGGATTCAGCATTTCCTTTTGAAGAATCGCGTTTGGTCTCGTTGCGGTTTCCTTTCGCACTGGACCCTTTCGATTCTGAACGCCCCTCAGTTTTGTCCTTGTTTGGACTGTCGTCTGAGGCCTCAGTACGGCTGTTTTTCTGACGTTGATCTCTCCGCTCACGCATCGCATCGCCTGCCTTTCGTTCATCAGGTCGTGATGCCTTTTCTTGAACAGCGTCTTCACCTGACTTTGCTGAACCTTCGACAGGAGTCTTCTTCGGACGGGGCTTTCGGGCAGCAGCTGTCTTCTCGGGCTTGGCAGAATCGTCTGATTTAGGAGATGACTTGGCTGGAGATTTCGATGCCGTCTTCTCCGGTGCAGCCGTCTTTCCTTTTTTTGGTAATGCACCGGGACGCAAGGCTTGCTCATCCAAGATGCTGTAAACCAGGTCTTGCTTCTTCAATTTGTCTGCGCGCTGTAGGCCTAACTTGTTCGCAATTTCTCTGAGATCAGAGACTTTTTTGCTATTCAATTCTATGATGTCGTACATCAAGTGGGGGAGTAAAAAAAAAAGGGAGGTTCAAGAAAATTCGATGTTGACCTTTGAATTGGTCATCGCCCGTGCCTCATACAGTATGCAGACCCGAGAACCGTTGCAATTATACGCATTCTTTTGTCATAAATGGAAAGAATTAGCGAATAGACTCCAATTCGACGACTTCAAGATTTTCAATCAATCCCGATTGCACATCAAATCTGAGCATCGTTCTAATTCGGTGAAATCCATGTTTTCCTGCGGCTCCAGGATTGATGTAGAGTCCTCCCCATGACGCGTCTTTCTCGACGCGGAGAAGGTGGCTGTGTCCACAAATGAAAACATCGGGCTGATGGGTTTTTAGCATGGATCGGATTCCTTTTTCGTATCGACCAGGTCGTCCACCAATGTGGATCATCAGGACTTTGAGTCCTTGGACGTCCCATTCAATCCATTCGGGCAGTTCGGAACGCATCGTGTGGTCGTCGATATTGCCATAGACCGCTTTGACGGGTGCAATTTTAACGAGAGCGTCGAGCACATTGAATCCTCCAATGTCTCCAGCATGCCAGATCTCATCGACCGATTTCAAATGGTGTTGCATGCGTTCATCCCAATGCCCGTGAGTGTCAGAAAGCAAGCCGATGCGTACAGAGGATTTAGGCATGGGGTTTGATGCGTCAATGTGTTCACACCCTAAATTCGAGGCATGAGAAAATCAATGTGTAAATATCAGGCTTGTCTGCTTGTGGGAGCACTCTTGTTTTTGGTTTCGTTGTCATACGGTCAGGATGGCATGCACAAGCCTTCCAAAAAAACGCAGAAAGGTTTCGATGCGGCTGTTGAAGCTTACATGGCAAATGATGCAGGACTGGCGTTAGAGTTGGTTTCGGAAGCGATCGAAAGAGACCCCTTGTATTTTGATGCGTGGATGTTGCATGCGCAGTTGACTGAACGCATTGGAGATTTTGGGACCTCAGCGCAATCCATGTCAAACGCTATGGAATTGAAGCCAGCTGCACGTGAGAAATGGGGCGTGAAATGGTGTGGATTGCTGCATCGTTCAGGTCAGTATATAAAAGCGTTGGAGATTTGGGATTCCTTGAGTGATGATGTGATCGATGCGAGTCGCACAGACCATCAATTGTTGGAGGCTTCGTTGTTGTTTTCGGTTCAAACAATAGCAGAACCAGAAGACGTGGTTGCTTCCCCGTTAAAGGGAGATGTAAACACCAATAGTGCCGAGTATTATCCAGCCATTTTTGTTTCCAGCGATCGCATGATTTTCACGCGTCAAGTCGGAGCCGATGGGCGCTTCCAGGGTCAAGAGGATTTTTATGAGGCGAGAGAAGTCAATGGTCTTTGGCAGGATATGGGGCCAATTCGTGGTGTGAATACACGGGGAAATGAAGGAGCTCCAGCGGTTAGAGGAGATGGTCGCAGATTGATTTTTACAGCTTGTGAGACCTTAAAAGACGGCTATGGGCCACGTCAAGGCAAGGGGTCATGCGATCTCTTTGAAACACGATGGAATCCTTCGACTCAGCGCTATGAGGAGGAGGTGAATTTGAGCGCCTTGAACACCCGATACTGGGAGAGCCAGCCTTCGCTGAGTGCTGACGGTAGTCAAATCTTTTTTGTGCGTGCACAACGCAATGAGGCCGGAGAGATGGAACAAGATATTTGGTTCAGCACCCGATTGAATTCAGGAGAGTGGGACAAACCTCAACGGTTGACAGACACGATCAACACACCAGGTCGGGAGGAAAACCCTGTGCTGCACCCTGATGGCAACACGCTCTATTTTGCTTCGGACGGCCATCCAGGCTTAGGGGGTTTAGATTTGTTTGTGGCACGCAAGAGCGAAGCAGGTGAATGGATGGCTCCAGTAAATTTGGGGTGTCCAATCAATACGAATGGAGATGAGAATAGCTTGCAGGTTTTTCCAAACGGACGACGTGCCTTGTTTGCCAGTGATCGCAATCAACCGGGAAATCTTGATTTATGGGAATTTGAGTTGCCAGAGAAAATGCAGGCAGAGGAGGTCTTCCAGTGGTCAGGTCATGCATTCAATGTTGTTTCAGGACTTCCTGTGCAGGCCGAGGTCGTTGTACTCAACTCGGCGGGAGTCCCTTTATTTCAAATGGTCAGTGATCCGAAGGATGGCATGTTTTCATTGCCCATTGTGAAGGATGAAGTGCTCACATTGCAAGTGAGTCATCCAAACTATGCCTTTTACAATCGCTCTTGGGTACCCCGTAAATCGGAAGCGGACAGGTCCAACGTTGTCGTGGAAATACCGATGACTCCTCTTGAGGTGGGGACGGTACTTTTATTGCGAGATGTTCATTTCGAAACAAATTCAGCCATGCTGGATGAAGTGTTTCAGCCTGAATTGAAGCAGCTTCTGACCACCTTATTGGGAGCAAATATCCGGATTCAAATTGTCGGGCATACCGATGATCAAGGGACGGAAGGCTTCAATATAGAGTTGAGTAAGAATCGTGCGACAAGTGTTTCCACCTACCTGCATTCAAATGGAATCGAATGGGATCGTATGGAAATTCTAGGAAAGGGCTCACTCGAACCTCTTGTCCCCAATGACTCTGAAGCGAATCGCGCCTTGAATCGTAGGACAGAAATAATTGTTATTGATTGAACTTCCAAACCCAGGATGCCCAATAGGTTCTTCCGGGAGCAGGGTTGTAGTGCTTTCCACCAAAAGCATTGATTTGAAGCCAGTTGGAGTACTTCGCGTCGAAGACATTCCGCATACCCAACCGCCAAGTATTTTGACTTTTCGTGAATGAAAAAGCCACATCTGATCGTTGATAGGCCGGAGCCCATCGGGTTAACGCATCGTTCAAGGGCGTGCGATCATTCCATAGATGGTTCCATTGGAACTGGAAGGAACGCTTGCGATAAACCACGGATGCTCCTGCTGAATTGAGAGGAGTGCCCGGCAATTGTTCCAACACGGGATCGAAACGGTGTCGGTTCATATTCCCGTGAATTTCCATTTCCAGAACGTGTCCAGGTGAGAAGCGTTGGATACTGCGAAGACTGCCTTCTAAGCCTTTCATAGAAAGTCCTTCTACATTGGCTAAAAAGAGTCCGTCATTTTCGCCTTTCACCTGAGCAATGCCGTCCTGAATAACTTGGTGATATGCATTGAATGACCAGTAAAAGGAAGCGGTGTTACGATCGTGTGATCCTTTCCAACTCAGTTCCCACGTTTTCGCCTGTTCGGCGCGCAAATTGGCAAAATCATTGGTCGATGGATCCACGATTTCAAACGTGTTGGGTTGGCTAGAACCCTCTGCATACTGTAACGAAATACTCTGGGCTGATTCGAACGTATAGCTCAGTCCAATACGTGGAGCCCATTGTATTGTCGTGTAATCCTCTTCGTAGGGTACCAGAGTCGGTTCTTGTTGATCAAACAGCCCTGTGGTGGATCGTGACAGCCATTCAGCGCCCAACTGTACATCAAAGAGCCATGACGACTCGACTTCGAGCCGAACACCCGATCCAACCCATAGGTTGTGGTTGGTTGACTCGATTTGATAGCGTGGGGGCAATTCCGGAGCAATCAAATCCGATTCGTCAATCGTGACTTGTTCGAAGCGAGCAATGGCGGACTGGTCCCATGTCAGTGTTGTCCGGGAGTTGAGTGCTCGGGAAGCTCCGCGCCACCAGCGAACAGAACCGTTGAGCTCTTGTTCTTCCTTGAGCCCTTGATAAAATGGAGAGGTGCCAAATGGATTGTACTTGTCGCTCGCTTGTGCAAACGCCCAGAGGCCATTTTTAGCATGTTGATGTGTTGCCGTTCGACTCCAAGCGAGCCAATAGCGGTCTCGCTCAACATGAGCGTCGTATCGAAGCCCCGGTGCGGTCGTAGGTTCGAGTTGCGCTTGCTCCTCAACGATTGACCCGGGCAAGTCCCAAGATGCCTGAAGCAGTCCAGTCCAGACGTGGTGCAAGATATGGGGTTGAGATAGCCAGCGTTTGTGTACTTCTAAAGTGCGCTTCTGATTGCTTTCTTGATCGCGAAATCCAGGGTTGTCAGACCACGAACTTTGCAAGTTCCAATCGCTAGAAGTGTTGCTTTCTGTAATCGAAAACCCCGATTCCATTGCCAATCCAGATGGTGTTTGATCGGATCTGCCTGTAGAGCTCAACCGAGTCATAGATCGCACGCGAAATCCTGTTTTCGCACCACTGAATGGAGCTTGAGAAGACGCGACAAGGGCACCGCCATATCCACCTCCAAAGATCGCCCCCGTTGGCCCTAAAAGGACTTCCAAACGGTGCATCCATTGGGGATTCCACAATTCGATAGGAGACGTTCCACCTGCTCCTGTAAGAACAAACCCATCGCAAAGCATGTGGATGTTCCGCACAGCAAATGGTGAACGCAACCCGCTACTTCGCATTTGAATGCGACGCGATCCACCGACACCTCGTGTTTCCATTTTAACCCCGGGCAGCATGTTGAGGGCATCTTCAATGTCAGGTGACACGCCATTTTGCAACTGTAATGCGCCGATGGCATACAGTGCTCCGGGAGCTCTTTGAACAGGAGTGGGGATGCGGAGTACCTCCACGATCGCTGCGTCAACGCGCAGCGTATCGATGGGTTTTTGTCCAAAAACAGTTCCAGAAAGTGTACAAAGAAAAACCCCCGTCCAACTCCTCCTCCAATGCTTACCCATCTATGCTATCGATTCAATGTTGAACTTGAAAAGTTCGAGTGATTGTGCCGCCTTGATGCTGCACGAGTACAAAGTAAGAGCCTCCTGACCAGTTGGACACATCTACGCGGAGTTCTTTCTTGAGGACATTGCCTTCAGTCATCAATTGACCGTTGTATGAGAAGACCTGGTAGGAACCCTCGGTATTCTCAGGAAAGAGGAGATTGAAGTACGCGCTGGTGGGATTTGGGAAGAGTCCCAATTCGAATTCTGATGCTGCCGGACCGGCAACGCCCGTTCCGAACGCTTCATTTCGAAACTCTTTGATGATGTTCGGCCCACTTCCTGGATACGATGTGCCATTGAGAGCGACATATACAGATCCCGTATTCGGGTTGACAGCAACATCTCGAACGCGTTGATTGAAGCTCGAGAAATACTGATCTTCACTGGTAACGCTCAATCCGTCTTCGCTGAGGTGGAGAACACTGAGGCGCTCGTATTGTCCGCCTAAACCACCCAATACGGACATCAAAACGCTGTTCTGCCATTCTGGAATGGCTTCGTGGTTGTAAAACTCAATGCCATTGACAGCGATGCAAGGTGACCAGGCATCGAGCGGTTCGACTACATCATTTTCCGCGCAAAAAGTTTGCTCTGCAGACGTGTTGCAAAACCCTTCGACATTTGGCCAGCCGTAGTTTCCACCGGCCGTTACAATGTTGAACTCGTCATTTGAGTTTTGTCCATGCTCCGAGCTATAGATGACGCTATTTTCACCGAGAGCCAAGCCTTGGCTGTTCCGGTTTCCAAAGGTGTAAACCAGTGAATTTGGGAAAGGGTTGTCATCGGGAACAGATCCATCCAGATTGAGACGAAGCGTCTTGCCCTGAAGTGAATTCATGTTTTGAGAATTGGATGATGATCCGACATCTCCCGTGGTCATGAGCAAGGTATTGTCCGGCAATACAAGCAGTCGACTTCCATTGTGGATGCCGCCCGCTTGGATAGTGAGAATTGCCTCTTCATTGACCAATTCGCTTCCATTCCATTCAAACGAACTCAAGTGCTCGATGCCATTGCCTCCATTACCAGTGCAATAAACGATGTAGACCAACGGTGTGTTGTCCCAATCCGGATGCATGGCCATGCCCAACATTCCAGGTTCTCCATTGCCACCATTCATGACGGTCTTTTCCAACACGACGGTGTAATTTCCTGAGGCCGGGTCAATGCGCAGCACTTCACCCTTGCGAGAAGTCATCCAGAGATGGCCGTCTGGCCCCCAAAGAATTTCCCACGGGATTTGGACACCTGTGACCAGGTCGTATTCTGTTAGAGTTGTATTGCCTACTTCCCAAGTGGGTTGAGCGAGGGCAGCCAAGGATACCACCAAGGCTAGGAGAACAAAATTCAATTTCTTAAGCATGAAGCGAAGGTAATGACGCTTTCTTTGTCAGAACAAAAACAGGACGATATGAATCATTTTAAGGAGCCATTTTCAATAGTAATGCTGTTCTTGTCGTGCTTTTTGGCAATGCAAACCAGCGCCCAAACACCGGATTGGATGTTTGCCCTTGAAGGAACGTATGTCGGACGGTTGGAGATTTTGGACAGTGAAATTCTGGCTACTCATGATATTCGACTCGACGGATTGCGCAATGGAAGTGAGGATGGATTCGTATTGCAATTTGCAATTTCTGGAGACGATGGAATTCGAGAACGTGTAGAAATGTGGAGTTGGGATGCGCAATATGAGCAAGTCAAGATGACCTCCCTAGAGGACAATAAGCCGGTGTCATCAACGTGGTTTGTGGACAATACGGGACCGCAGGTTGTGATGAGTCGGGGAGGTAGTGAATCGGGACGTGCCGTGCTCATCGAGTTGCGCATTCAGCGCTTGCCTGGCCAACTCCGTATGGACCGATTGATCAACGACGGGAGTGGTCAGTGGGAACTTCGCGACCGCTATGTCTTAGACGAAGCCGTGATCGAGGATTGAACGTCCTTAAGAGGTAGCCGATGCCACGTCCAATGCCATTGTCGATGCTGCAGGCACTTCAATGATATTCTGCTCAATCGGATTTTTCCCGATCAGTACACGATAGACTTCTTGCTGCGGGTTGGATAGAAGCACCGCGTCGTTTGTGGTGTTGATCACAACCACTGTCTCCTCATTCAGATAGCTTCGTCGAATCTCCAAAACACCTGGTTCGATTTCTCGATATGCCGTTTGGCCATAGAGCATGCTCATGCGGCTCCGCCGCAGGTGGATCCAATCGGAGGTGTTTTGCCACGCCGCCGTTTCGGATTCATTCCAGTCATCAAAGCGCATCATTCTTCTATTGTCAGGATCATTGCCACCAACGTCTGCAATCTCGTCCCCGTAATAAATGCAAGGAATGCCTGGAGTGGACATCAAAAATGCCATCAGGTAGCCCATGCGTACATAGCCATCGGTTCCCTGGTGCTGGATGTCACGAGTCCATCCGGCCAATTTGGTGTCTTCACCTGGGAATAGAGAGCCGTCGGCCAACGAGGCAAAACGCGGCCTGTCTTGGTTGCCGGTAATGTTGCCCATGAGGTGATGTGCTCCATACACGTGCAAACTTTGATTCGCGACATCAATCAAATCGGACAAGGAGCCTTGAGGGTCGGACAAAGAGGCGACCAATGCATCGTATAGGTTGAAGTCAAATTGGGCGTCGAGCATCCCCGAGGAGATATATTGAGCGATGAGTTCAGGGCTTCCATACGTCTCTCCAATTTGGAACAAGGGCGTGTGGCTGCCATCTGAACCGGTGCGCTTCATCTTAGCCGTCAATTCCCGCCAAAAGCGTTCAGGGATGTGTTTGGTGGCATCGTGACGGAATCCATCGATATCGGTCTGATGAACCCACCACATGGCGCTGTCTGTCATAGTATGGACCACTTCGGGCCGCTCCAAATCCAAGGTCGGCATGAAGGTGTCAAACCAGGTCGTTAGACGCTGTTCGTCCCATAATTGGGTATTCATGGTTCCATCAGGCAAGTAAAGGGAGGTCACCCAATCCGGATGCTGCTGGTACACAGGATGTTCTTGGTGCACATGGTTGGCTACATAATCAACCAGGATGTTCATGCCGCGATCGTGGATGTCATCCACCAGGCCATGGAATTCGTCCATGCTTCCAAAACGAGCATCTGTGCCACTGGATTGGATGGGCCAATAGCCATGGTAGGCACTGAACTTACTGGTTAATTCTGTGCTTGGATCAGTCCAAAACCCCCAAGCATCTTTGGGATTCGGCGTGATGGGGGAAACCCAAACGGTGTTGGTCCCCAAAGAATCGAGATAACTCAATCGATTTTGAATCCCTGCAAAATCCCCTCCCTGATACTGCGCGCGCGGGTGGATCCCGGGGTCGTTTGTAGGGAGGTCATTTTGGCGGTTTCCGTTGGCAAATCGGTCCACCATCAAGAAATACATGACCATCGCATGCCGGTCACTTCGACTCAAGTCTTCCGCATTTGAAATGGGCATGCCTTGATTCAAAGGGATCACGACCTCTTGGCTACGTTGGTCTTGGGTATGGGCCCAAAATTGGATGTGTGAGCGGTCTTTTCCGAAAGCGATCGATGGAATACCTATGGATACGAGACCCGTTGAATCGGCCTGGCCAAAGGCAAAAAGTTTGGAGTCCCAAAAACCATGGACCAGTGCTCCTGGGGAGGTGGTGATGAGAAACTTCGTGGTACGGCTTTTGGATCCAATCGTGCGCACCGAGATAGGTAGATTGGCGGTCTCATTGCCTACTTGTAAGATGGAGTTGAGGGCCCCAAATCCATTGGGAATGCTGTTGGTGTTGGTGGGGTCTGCTTGTTCTTGACCATCGATGATCAATTGATACGCATGCTTTCCGCGAGGGAGCGTAAAAGGACACGTCCAACCCGTGCCATCATATGTGAGTGGGCTCGCTGTCGAACTCCACCCGTTCATGGCACCTTTTAAGAAGATTGATTGTGCATTGTCATACCCATCCAAGCGAAACTGGACCTGTTCCATTTCAGATGGAAACACAGGGATTTCCCAGTGGTCTCCATTGGACCAAATGGCCAATACCCCGAGACCTCCTTGGGGTTGTTGGTACAGTGTGACCTTCCCGTTCTGTGAATTCTCGGTTGGCAGAATGTTGACTTTCCGACGTCCATAAAAAACAGAATCTATCAGCAATTCATTCCCAAGAAAGTCATCCAAAACGACAGCCGTTGAGTCTGAAAGAAGCTGAATAGGCGTGAACGGTTGTTGCAGGTTATATCTTCCGTTTTCAGTTTTACATGCTCCAAGTAAACCGAAAATGATCAAGGTCGAGACTCCTGAGATGATGCGCAGGTTCATTCGCAATCTAAAAACGAGATGAACTGATAGTAAGAAGGAGGTCCAGGAGGATACGTAAATCCTTCTCGAACGATGTAAAAGATAATTTCACTGAGAGTTTCTCCTTCCGCCAAATCAGCAGCGAAAAAATCCTCAGGAATCATGGTTGTCCTGAATTTACCGTCGCCCAAAGAAGTCAACTTCAATTCAGGTGTTGAGGTCACCATTTCCAAGGGTACGTATTCATATTCGGTGAACAAGTCCACTTTGCCGAGCAGATAGAGGTAACACTCATCCTCACCCATGTCTTGCAATCCTTCATATTGCACCTCTTTGTCGTTGTTGTAGGTCAACGTGAGGTAATCATCGCGTTCCCGCAATTCAGGAAAGATACAGATGCGGCCATTGCACAATTCAGGAACGATATCGACATGCATGTCTTCGGATTTGGCCTCAAAGGCAAAACCTTCCATCGCCATACCACTTCTCAATTTGGCCAAACACGAGATGCCTCTCGAGAAAAGCGTGGGGCCATCCACACCATAATAGTCAGTGGGTACAAAGGTCATAGCATACAACTTGGGTCCCACTTTGGTCAATGCTTGGTGGTCTGCGGAGTTGTCCCAATCGCCATTGCCGGCAGCTGGACCTGAAGGGTTCCAAGTCCATAAGTACAACGTCGTATCTGGAAAAGCATCGAGAATTGCTGACAAACCGTTGCCTTGAATTCCATCTTCGCTTTGATTCATGTCGATGAACAAGGTCATTTCAGAATTGGCATCGGTGGGAGATGGCAAAACGTAGGCTTTCTGAGCATGCGCTAGGAAAGCAGGAGACACGGCCAGTAGAATGGTGAGTAGCTTCTTCATGAGAATCAATTGATTCGGTTGAATTCGAACGTGTAAATATTGGTGGGCGCATCGTTGCAGTCCCTTCTGTACTCAATCCGCATGGATTGGTCAAAGCTCCGTACCATGCCCCCTAAGTTGTACTGTAGGGTGTCGGAGACTGTGTAGAGCTGTAAATAACTTGGAAACAAATCATCATCAAACCCCCAGGTTCCGCCCTCACCGAAGTAATTCTTTCCCAATTCAATGGCTACGGAATAGTTGCGGTTGGCATCAAATGTGATTTGCAAAGGCGTTGCGATTCCATCGAGAAAAAAATCACTAAGATCGCGGGTCTCCTTAATGGGGCTGTTGAGGTCTTGTTGTGTAAAGGCCTGGAGTTCCCAGGTGCCGATCATGCCCTCGACCTTGTCAAATGGCTCGCCCAATTCACCGGTAACCTCAGGTTTGCAGGAATTCAAAGCGACAAGGAGTGTACTGCAGACGAGTAAGGTCAATGCAGCGGTAAAGCGTGTGGATTGTAGCATCATGATTTCTATTTAAAGACAACCGCCTTCTTCGTTGAGGACGAAGCCGTCCACCGTGTTTTCTGAATTGGAGAATTGAAGTGACATTCCTGGACAATCCCAAGAGGCATCCCGAATGAGAATGTCTTCGCCCATGGTTCCTCTGCGTAACAATTGGTCCGTCCAATGGCCTTCACCCGCAGTTTCTTTTCGGAATTCGTCACGAGCGGCATCTCGGATTTCTTCAGCCGTAGCTGACTCTGGTAAAATAAAATTACCGGGTCCATACGCCCGATCTCGAATGGCATTGATGTCGGCAATGGCCGTGGACAATTCCAAACCGGTTTCAGCCAATGCCTCTGCACGAATGAGATGCATTAAGGTCAAGTGTGCCAATGGAATGTTGAAGTATTCTTTGTTGTTGAATCGATTGCAAAGCGCTCGAGTACCGGAAGTATACCATTGAGAGCGTGCGTCACCTGCTCCAGAAAGGCTCATGAAGAACGCAAAGTCTTCACTGAATGCCAATTGGGGAGAGCTCGTATTGTCTGAACGCAGATTGTCACGAAACCAAGAGCTCCTAAAATCATTGGGTTGGCTGACAATTCCAAAGACTGTTTCAGTGTTGATCATGTCCGTTTCAAAACGGTCGAGGTCCTCGTCCAGCGTGAAGTCTCCTGATTCAATGATAGAAGAAGCATACGATGCGGCCAGGGCATAGTCTCCCATTAAAAAATGAATTTGAGCGAGATATGCGCGAGCGGCATGTTGCGTCGCGTACACACCATTGGTCGCAGGCAAATTCTGCAAGGCAAAGTTGAGGTCCTCAACAATCGCCGTGTAAACGGCGCCGACAGGAGCACGTGGCAAAGGGTCTTGACTAGACTCGAGGCGAAGCGGTACACCGGGATGGCTATTGTCCGGCGTGTATCCGTATGGCCGCGCATAGATTTTCACAGCTCCCCAATGGCAAATGGCCCGTACAAATCGAGCTTCTGCTTCAAGACGAAGTTCATCGGTTGCCGTGAGGTCCGTGACAAATTGAAAGTTCTCAATGAGGACATTTGAACGGTAAATCGCATAATAGAAGTCGGTGTATGCACCGCCATTGATACCGGTAAAAAAAGTGGTCTCGCGGTTGTAAACTGCGGTAAAGTCCAGGCTATTATCGGGTGCTCCAAAATTGGGGCCGCGCAATTCGTTGATGATTTGAACGCGACCACCATAGAGGTTGGCCAAGACGTCATAGGTACTAACCAGCAGCCGTTGTAAGTCATCCGTGTCTTGAATGGCGTCTTCGGCCAAGATGACATCCCCGGGTTCAAATTCAAGGAGCCGGTCACATGAGATGGCAGCCATCGCAATGCCAGCAAGAAGGAGGAGGTGTTTCATTTTCATGATAAGCTGGGATTAAAATGTGGTCGATATCGACAACGTGATCGCCCGTTCCTGCGGTGGCGTCAAATACGTCACGTTTGGACTCATGTTGCGGTCTTGTGCATTTTCGAAATCACGAACAACTTCGGGGTCAAGGCCTGGAAAATTGGTGATTGTCAGCAGGTTGGTTGCATTCAAAGCAATGCGGCACGCTGACATCGTTGATCCCGGAGGCAAGGGAACGGTGAACCCGAGAGTCACGTTCCGCAAACGGATATACGAGGCATCGTAAATGAACAAACTGGTATTCCACCATGGAAACCCAGAAGGCAAACTGTACGTCGTCTCGTCCAAGGTGAGTCTTGGGTAGGTCGCCTCATCTCCCGGTTGTCTCCACCGGTCCAGCTTTTCTTCTCGCATATTCCATCCTGTCACGACACCCAGTTGCCTTTTTGCAGAGGAATCGAAGATTTTAGCTCCAATGCTAAAGGTGGCCAAGCCGCTGAGGTCCCAGTTCTTGTAACGAAAGGTGTTGTTCATTCCACCAATGACGTCCGGCAGTCCGTCACCCACATATTTACGGATGTCGTTGCTGTATTCGTAGGTCTCGTTGCCGTCGAGGTCCAAATAAACAGGAAGCCCCGTTTCAGGATCAACATGGCTGTGTTCTACCAGGTAAAAACTCCCGACAGGTCGGCCTACGATGACGCGCGAATCATTGGTTCCGCCACTGACGGCATCGGGTGTGTAGTTTCCGATATTAATCAGCTCATTGTAATTGCGTGCAATGTTCAAGTCTGTATTCCACTGCAAGTCTCCGGTCAAGTTTCTGGACTTAATGGAGAATTCAACCCCGCGATTGAGGATGGTGCCAACATTGTCCCAAAAGTTGGTGAACCCCGTGCTCGCTGGTGTGCTGACATTCATGAGGACATCTGTTGAATACTTGTGGTAGCCTGCGAGCTCTAAGGTGACCCGGTCTTGCCACAGTCCCATCTCTACACTGGCATCAACCGTTCGGGATGTTTCCCATCGCAAGAAGGGGTTTTCCGGTTGAATCGGGTAAAGAATGGAGTCTCCTGCATATGTGTTGCCATTGTTTGCGGGTGAGTAGGTGCCGAATCGCGCGTAATCAGGCAACGCTGCATTTCCAGTAAGTCCGATACTCGTTCGAAATTTCAAGAAATTCACGTGCCTCGAAGAGAACCACGACTCATCAGAAATGACCCATCCTGCGGACAATGAAGGAAAGAATCCGTAGCGACTCTCCCGGCCGAAACGAGAGCTTCCGTCTACACGGGCTGTCGCTTGAACGAAATATCGGTCTTTCAACGCATAGTTGACTCGTCCGAAGTACGACAAGAAGCTATGCTGCGAAGGCAAGTTGACCGTTCTGTTGACATTGGCAGCATCATCTGAGAGGGAATCGTTTTCAAAAATGGGCCCGTCCACTTGTCCGTAAAACAAGCCATATCCATAGTTGTCCGTACGTTGAAACTCACTGCCTACGAGGAAATTCAACGTCTGGGTGTCATCCAATTCCAACAAATAATCGGCGGTGGCGCTGTAATTCCAGTTGAGAACATAATTCGCATTGCGATTGGCGCTCCCGAGATCCGAGGTGATCGACAAGGCTCCTGGATTGAACAGGTCCTCCTTGAGGTGCATGTAGTCAAAGCCCCCTGATAGTTTGACATGAAGGTCTTTGAGGGGAGTCAATACCAATTGTGCGTTGTTGATGGAACGGTCCTCTGTATTCTTCCATTGCTTCAATTCACGAACGGCGACTGGATTCTTTGTGGTTCCCCATTCATCAAACCACAAGAAATATTCTCCCGCTTCATTGGTAACAGTACCATTGGCATCCACTTGATCCTCTAAATAGCGAACGGGGTAGTACGGCAGCGCATTGGACATGGCATCTCCCAATCCGCCTGACCAAGCCGCATCAATGCGGTTGTTTTGACCTCGGCTCAGGGATGAACTTAAAATGACCTTGGCCCAAGGTTTTGGGGTCCAATCAAAATTGACTCGAGCGCTCGAGCGATTGTAGCTGTTGCCAAGCAAGTAGCTTCCGTTGTTGTCTTGTGAAACGCCCGCATACAGGTTGTAGCGGTAACCGCCATGCCGGACTCCAAAGTTGACGTTTCCTTTGGTACCGAGACCGGTTGTTTCGTCGACCCAATTGGTATTGGTCTGCAACGCCTGGAGGTACGCCTCTTTACGTGTCAGCGGATCATCTGATGACGACGTCAAGTTCGGAAGCCAGACATATCCGGTTCCGCCGTCATTTTCCCATGCTTCTTGTCGCAGGGTCAAATACGACTCGGTGTCCATCATGTTGGGGCGCGTGGCGGGTATGCCGAATCCTGCGCGTGTGCTAAATTCAAAAGAAGTTCCTTTTCTTCCGCGTTTTGTGGTAATCAAGATGACCCCATTGGCTCCTCGTGACCCGTAAATTCCAGTCGCAGCGGCATCCTTGAGGATTTCCACAGATTCGATGTCGTTGGGGTTGATGGAAGCCAGAGGATTGTTATTGAAGGCTCCTGAATTTGCTCTCAAGAAATATTCTTGGGTAATGGGAATGCCATCAATGACGTAAAGCGGGTCACCGGCAGCGGAGACAGAAGCGACTCCCCGCACGCGAATCAAGGACGCTGATCCGGCTACACCCGAGGATTGGCTCACTTGAACACCGGCGGCTTGGCCCTGAAGTGCGGCTTCAAAAGAAGGTGTTTGGATTCCTGTGATTTGTTTGGCAGAAACCTGAACAATGGATCCTGTCACTTCTTTTTTACGCTGGACACCATAGCCCACAACGACAACATCCTCGATCATCACCGCATCTTCCTCCAAAACAATGGACCATTCGATGGAGGTGTTTTGAATGTCAACGGAGCGTTTTTGCGTGAGGTATCCAATGAATGAGAAGGAGACCTGATGGCTTCCTTTTGATAGGGACAGCGAGAAGCTCCCGTCCATTCCTGCGAACTGACCATCCGTTCCATCGACAATAACCGAGGCGGAGGGCAAGGGATTGCCTTGCGCATCGACGATTGTACCGCTCAACGTTTGACCGAAGCCAATAAGCGGACTGCTCAGGATGAGCAAAAGGAGAATTGATTTTAAGCGCATCAAATAAGGTTTACGAGGCAAACTTATGGATTCAAAAAAATATACACCGTAGAAACAGTATCATCAATGAACAATGACCCGCTGAGTATCCATCCGGCCATCATGCACGAGCTGAATGAAATACAATCCAGCGTTCCAATCAGCAACGGAAATGGTGAACTCAGTCGTTCCATCATGCCAAGGTGTAACGTTTTGTCGGGAAATCAGTTGACCGGTGGTGTCCAAGACTTTCAATTCACAGTCATTCAATGACTGTGATGAGAATGAGCAATGGATGATGTTCGAGGCAGGGTTGGGATGGAGATTAAACTGAAGGTCAGAACCGGCATGTGCGCTGATCCCGTTGGTTATAGGTGAGGCGATGTCGGCGTCCAAAAACACATGGTACTCGCCTGGAGCGAAATCCATAAACGCATTCACATCCGAAACGTCAAAGGATGTCCCTGTAAAGTAGTCGTACCACATTCCGGTATGCTGAAACCCCGGAATCATGCTCAAGTCGGTCACCTTAAAGTTGGCAACAATCACGGCATTGAGATCGATGCCATTGATGAGAAGTCGCTTTCCATACCCTCCAACATCAAAGTTGTAGTTGTTTGAAGTGAAAGGGTCGGGATACGTTGTTTTTAGATGAGCCAATCCCGAGATGACCTCGTGGATGCGATAGCGATTCGCATTGTCTCGATAATCCCATCGGACAGGTTTGGCTTCTGTGCGGCAATTTTCGCTGATGGTCGTACCATCACTGCACGTGTTGATGCTGTAATCGTACCCCAACTCTTCAAATTGATAGAGCATTTTAGGCCCAGGAAGTGGGATGTTGAAGCACTGCAAGGCTTCCATGCGAGCCAAAGCCGTATTCAAGTCGGAAACTTGGTAACCACCGTCGCCATTTCCAAATGAAAGTGCCTTATAGATCAAGCGCTCTTCATCGTGGCTTTCTGGATAGCTTACTACGTGGGGGGAGGACATGCCCTGTTCCTGATAATTCGCCCAATTGAAATTGGATCCATAGCCCATCAAAGCTTCGGAATATTCATGGGACGTATTGGCCCAAACCATGAAGCCATCTTCGACCAAGGCTTGCAATTCACTGTTGTCAGTCCAGTGTTCTAGGATCATGTAGATGCCAGGGTCGGAGCTCCACACGTGATCCGCATAGTTGTTGAGGATGTTGATCCGGCTTTGGTCATATCCATTGCCCCAGCCGGAGGTTTGGGTCATGCCTTTTGAAAAGTCCAATCGGTATCCGTCCACATGATATTCATTGATCCAATAGGCCAATGTTCGTTTCATGAAGGCCACTGTGGCCCCGCTTTCGTGATTCCAATCATAAAACCACGTTTCCGGTGATGGCGACACTTCATTGAACCACGGGTTGCTCGCAGCTGGTTGATTTTCGGCATCGTTCCAATACATCTCGAGAAATGGATTGGGGGTGTCCGCATGATTCAATGCAACATCTAAAATGACAGCGATTCCACGTTCATGGCAAGCATTCACGAGCGATTTAAACGCGTTTTTCGTTCCATAAGCTTTGTCGAGTGCCAAATAGAATGTGGGGTTGTATCCCCAGCTGTCGTTTCCATTGAACTCATTGATTGGCAGGAACTCGATGGCGTTGATCCCCAGCCGATCGAGATAATCTAAGGTGTCCAATATGGTCTGGAAATTGCGTTCTTCAGTGAAGTCGCGAACGAGCAATTCATACACAATCAATTGGTCGTTTTCTGGTCGCTGAAATTCTGCATCGCTCCAAGGGTAGTCTTGTTGCGCTGTTTGAAACACGGAAACGGGCTTGTTCTCCGTCAGCATGTTGGGAAAGGGCATCAAATCCGGGTAGGTCGATTCTGAAATCCAGCCATCATTCCATGGATCCAAGACCACTTCTGAATACGCATCTGCGACCCGCATGTCGTCGGGCATGATGTGGTAGTGAAATCGATATTCTTGGCCGGGTGTTAAGCCGGTGAGGTCAATCCAGTAACGCGACTGATCTGGAGTGGGCGTCATCAAGTAATCGTAACTCAGTTCCCAATTGTTGAAGTCTCCCACTGCGAATACGTGCTCTTTTGACGGGGCATACAATTGAAGCCGTACACTCGTGTCGGAGAGATACTTGATACCATCTTCAGATCCATTGGGTGGCCAAGCAGTGACAGGACTGCCGGGCAACACAGTCAGTGTCGCTGAATCCGAGGCCACAGAACTGCCATTGTCTGCTACCATCAGCAGGTTGTATTGCCCTGCATCCAAGGCCTCAAAATCATACGTCAATGAGGTTCCTGAAGCTGTCGTCACCGACTCTTCATTGATGAACAATTCCATTTCACTCGCTTCCGAAGCTTGTCCGGAAATAGCAAGCGATTCTCCAATTCCTAAAACGGCATACCCAAGCTCAGGCGTTTGGATGGAAACAGAAAAAGCACCGGTACTGACTTCATAAAAGATGTCTGAACCATCCGCGTTACGCCCCACGAGACTTCCCGATGCATTGCGAAATACCATGGCTAAGTTTTCGATGCTGACACCATCAGGAATCCCATAATATGCTGCCAAGGTCAACCCGTTGAAATCGAAAGAATGGACTCCGCTGCCTTCAGGATTCAGAACGTACTCAGCATCGCTCACACCCCATGTCGTTTGCACAAACTGCCAATCGCTTGGACCTGAACTTTCACTGGTAATGACACCCGTATGAATGTAGACGGGAATAACGCCTTCCAATTCGCCGTTGCCTAACCCGCTGTCGAAGTAGAGGGTGACCAGGTCGTCAGCTGTGGGGAAAGCGGGATCTGTCCAAATCACTTGTCCGGATGCGTTTTGAGCAAATAGAACACCTGTGAAGAACCAAAGGAAGAGGTTTAGGCGGGCTGCTTTCGCTATGCGAGACACCGTGTTTTTGGTCAAATTTGACGTCTGCTGAATCGTTATCGTGTTCATTGCACAAGGATGGTGTGTGACTGGGGTGAGCTCGGTTCCAATAGGTTCCAGTGCACAATGTATGCACCGGGTTGAAGAAGATTGCCTGGAATTCGGGAAGACTCTCCGGCTGCAATGTGCACGCCATTGGACTGGTATAAATTCCAGACGTTGGAATGCGGCATTGAAATCGGCTGACCCGCTCGATGTGGGTTGTTAGGATGCCAAGGGGCCTCAAGCGATGCGGTTTCGGATACGACATTCTCCATGTCTCCATTGGGAGCGTTGGGTGTCGGAGGGGTGTCGGTAAATAGGAAAAACCAGGTCCAAGAGGGTGCTCCGTCTGTTGTCCTCCCCCAACTCGCATTGGGAGCTGCACCATTCCAATGCGCCGAGTCGATCAGACGCCAGGCGTCGGCGTCCATCGTCGTGATGAACACATCGCCGCTGTCAGCGTCCAGATGAAACGGAGCGTGAAGGGGCCCGTCTTCAACATCATCATCACAATAAAACACCACGTGCTGACCGGGGTCGAGCGTGACATTCGGCAGAGACCATCGGTTTGGCCAGTCGAGGCGGTTGGTGAGATAATGATAACTCAGGTTGATGGGCGCGTTGCCTGCGTTGTACAATTCTACCCAATCGGCATACCCGCCGGCTTCATCCTGCATGAAACTGTTGTTGAGCGGCATGGCCTCGTTAATCACCAAGCCATTGCTGAGTGATGCATTCCAAACTTGGCGAGATGTACACGGCGATTGCACCGCATTGTTCTCAGACTCAGCGACCACTGTCCACCAGGCATGCGCACTGCCATTCATCGGGATCTCAGCTTCCCAGAGGCTCCCAAACTCGCTGGATTCAACCAGTGACAAAGGATAAGACACGTTGGAAGTGGCCTCCATTTGAACGTCAGCATGGATGGAGTTGATTGTGTTGCCCTCAGTTGATGCAATCCATGCATGAACGGTGAGCGTGTCATTGACCAAGGGGCTCGGCGCCCACGCAGTCAAAGAAAGCGGACCCCATTCGAGGGCTTCATCCAATTGAATGTCGGCCCAAAATTGCCGGCTCTCCATAAACGGTACAATTCCCCATGCCACGTGTCCGCCCCAATTCTCGGACAATGCAAGGGTGAAATCATCGGCATCGAAGCCATAGTCCATGGTGTAAAATGAGTCATCCGCAATGGAAATGCCGATCGTGGATTGGATCACTTCACCCCGGGCTTGCATCCAATCCAGTGTGTAGGTCTCATCCATGAGCTGCCGCATGAAATAAGTGAATGCCGTTTTATACGCTGGAACAGCCATCAAGCGTGTATACAAGGGTCTGTCTGATGCATCCGTCCAGCTGTAAGGGTCTTGGTTGGTCCATTCTCCAAACCATTGAATACCCAATGCATTGTCAGCGTCGTAAGGAATGTAAACGATGCGCTGGTCTTCAGGCCTGTGGTACAGGTAGAAGTTGTTTTTATTCCCAATGTAATTGTCCCAATGGCCACAGAGGATTTCAGCGGCAGCAATCTTCAGATAGCCGTAAACATCAAAGACATCTTCAAGAGCGCAGGGAAGCGACTCCAAGGGTTCGTTGTTCAGGACATCGATGAATTGAGCCAAGGCACCGTAGTGGTCTTCCGCTACATTGGTCTTCAGGTCATACACGCGGTCTTCGCTCCAGCTCGGTGTGAATTTGTAATCCTCACCGGATGAACCTTGGTAGGTGAGATTGGCAGGATAGGTGCACTTCCACAGATTCCCATGATCTTGAATAAACCGTTTTTCTAGCCACTCTTCATCGATGTGTTCGAGGTTATAGTAGAGCCCATGGTACACTCCGTTGACGAATAAATTGACGTGATTGCTTCTGGAGACAGGCAAGCCAGCGTCGCGCATGCCTTCCCAAATCAAGCGCGCTCGGATGACGCTCGGGTCGTTGTGCTCTCCATTGAGATTCATTTTCTCAATACCTTCCCAAGACCCGCCGGGATTGAACGTGTTGAACGAGATTTTAAATGACTTTTTATCTGCGGCTCTTGACGTGTTTCCGCGCAGACGAAATCCGATGTTCGAAACGGTATCGGTGCTACCCGCTGATTGAAAAATAAAAGAGGCAGGATGCTCTTCATTGGAATACCAGTTGGACTCCTCATACATCCATTCCAGAGCTTCTCCGCATTCAATGTGAATGGTGGGCAGGTCATTCTGAACAAAGGGCACACCGTTAGCAGGATGAGGTAACATTCCTTGAGCAACGGCCGTGGATCCAGACTGAAGGTAGCCTGCAAAAAAAAGCAGGAAGAAGCAGCAGCGAGCGGAATCCTTCATGAGCTCAGACTTCAATGACGCTTTGAAAAGACGTTCTCACGGGGTTCATTCCGAAATTTCATTGGGATTGAAGCTAAATAGCTGGGCTGGCTTGTGCATGACGCCCTTCTGCTTCTCGTTGAGTGGAACCACGTGTGGCATGCGCTTCACGTTCTTTCGGAAATTTCGCTTGTCGAATTTTTTATCCAAGACCAATTCATACAACGCCTGAAGCTGGCTCAACGTGAATTTCTTAGGAAGCAATTCGAAACTGATGTGATGACTTTCAAGTTGTTCACGCAATGCTTCAAATCCGGATGAAAGAATTTCGTTGTGGTCAAATGCAAGGGCAGGAATATCATTCAAATCAACCCAATGCACACTTCCTGCAAATGATGCGGGTTTCGGAGAAAAATCTTGAAGGCTCACCAACCCAAAGTAAGCTACTGTGATGACTCGTTGATCAGGAAGTGTCCTTAACGACTGAAGCCATGCCCGATCCTTGGCATCTTGAACCCGCGTCGGATCTCCAAAAGCATGAAATTGTTTCAGATAAATGC
Source organism: uncultured Flavobacteriales bacterium (assembly GCA_905478325.1). GTDB lineage: Bacteria > Bacteroidota > Bacteroidia > Flavobacteriales_D > Sanyastnellaceae > UA16. Next base: position 29,405 of record CAJQIB010000001.1, read on the forward strand.
CATTGAGTTGTGTCAATTCCAATAGAACACGTTTGGCCGCTTCAAGCAAGCCTTCGTTGATGAGAATCAGGTCGCCTGGAAGCTGTGGCTGGGATTTGATATCCAGACCCAGTCCGTTGTTTGGAAGCTGTTGGTTGATCAAAAGGACCTTCAAACCGTTGTCGTCATAACCAAAGATTACGCAATCAACGGAGATGTGCAAAGCATCGTGTTCCATCATAAAGCGAAAGTACATCTTTAGTTCTCAATTCGCTCGTTATGTGTATTAATTACACTAAGTCTTGGATTCGGAATTAAACTCAACGTATATTCGCCCGCCGTATCAACTGCTCAACAACTGTGCAGGCTATACAATAGGAACCGAGAGCATGAAGAAAATTGCCGTTTTAACTTCAGGAGGCGATGCGCCTGGCATGAATGCTGCAATTCGAGCAGTCGTTCGAGCAGCTGTTTACCATGGATGTGAAGCTGTTGGGGTGTTTCAGGGGTATCAGGGATTGATTCAAGGTGACTTCAAACGCTTGCATGTTCGATCTGTGGCTAAAATTCTTGGACGTGGAGGCACGATTTTGAAATCAGCGCGTTGTCAGGAGTTCAGAACGGAAGAGGGACGAAGGAAGGCGCACCAGCAACTTTTGGAGCACAATGTGGAGGCGCTTGTCGTCATTGGAGGCAATGGTACCTTCGAGGGGGCGATGCATTTTTATAAAGAAACGGGATTTCCTGTCATTGGTTTGCCGGGAACGATAGACAACGATCTCTCTGGTTCGGACTTCACCATTGGTTTTGATACGGCAACCAACACGGTCGTTGAAGCCGTCGATAAAATTCGTGATACGGCAGACAGCCACAACCGGTTGTTTTTTGTAGAGGTGATGGGCCGTGACAGTGGATTTATCGCGCTGCATGCAGGAATTGCAACCGGTGCAGTTGCTGTTATGACCCCGGAAACAGGTATTTCGATACAAGAGCTTGTCGATATTTTGGACCGAGGACAAGCGTCGAACAAGACATCTTCGATTGTGATTGTGGCGGAAGGGCATCCTGAGGGTGGGGCCTATGACATCGCGAAAAAGGTGCATGAATTGGATCAACGCTATGATACGCGAATCACTGTTTTGGGGCATTTACAAAGAGGAGGGGAGCCGAGCTGCTTTGATCGTTTGCTGGCCTCCAAGTTGGGAGTTGCGGCTGTAGAAGGATTGCTTTCTGGAAAACGCAATGTCATGGCGGGCATCATCAATGATCAGTTGGTCTACTTTCCTTTTGAGGAAGTCATTGTAAACAAAACACAGGAATTAGAGGATGAGGTGCGGCTTGCTCGCATTCTGTCCATTTAAGAAATTGAACGATTTATTGAAAAGATTATGAAGAACATTGCAATCAACGGGTTTGGTAGAATTGGTCGCTTAGCGTTTCGACAATTGTTGGACCGTGAAGGTGTGCGTGTTGTCGGAATCAATGACTTGACCGATGTGAACACGTTAGCTCATTTGCTAAAATTTGATAGTGTTCATGGCCGTTTTGCAGGTGAAGTATCAGTCTCAGGAGGTCACCTTGTTGTGAACGGTGAAACGATTCACATTACCGCTGAGAGAAATCCTGCTGATTTGCCATGGAGCACATTAAAAGTTGATGTAGTCGTCGAATCCACAGGTGTTTTTGCAACCGCTGAAAAAGCGGGATTGCATTTGGAAGCAGGCGCTGGCAAGGTGGTCATCAGTGCACCGGCCAAGGGAGATTTGAAGACCGTTGTTTTGGGGGTCAATGACCACATCTTAACTGCGGATGATCGCATCGTATCCAACGCTTCCTGCACAACGAATTGCTTGGCTCCAATGGCCAAGGTTCTTGATGATTTATATGGAATTGACCACGGCTTTATCACGACGATTCACGCGTATACGGCTGACCAACGTTTGCAAGATGCGCCACACAGTGATTTGCGTCGCGCTCGTGCTGCTGCCTTGAGCATGATCCCTACATCAACAGGAGCAGCGAAGGCTGTGGGATTGGTGTTGCCACAGTTGGCGGGTCGATTGGATGGCTTGGCCATTCGTGTACCGACTCCAACAGGGTCCGTGACAGATTTGACTGCAATTTTGAAAAAGCCCGCTACCGCGGCAGAGGTGAATGCTGCAATGAAGCACGCATCCCAGGGTGCTATGAAGGGAATCCTTGAATATTCTGAAGATCCTCTTGTATCTGTCGATATCGTTGGCAATGGTCACTCATGCATCTTTGATTCAGGCCTGACCTTGGCAACGGGAACGACTGTAAAGGTGTTCGGTTGGTATGACAATGAGGCGGGTTATGCCGCTCGGGTTGCCGACTTGGTTGGACGCATTTGATTTTTAAAGAATTAGGGGAGGGCTAGATTTTATACCTGATACGATTACGATGAATATTCTCATAGCTGATAGTGGATCTACAAAGTGTGATTGGATGGCCATTGATGCCGCAGGTCAGGTTTTGGGGGAATTCAACACCATGGGGTTCAATCCTTACTTCCACGACGCGAACCTGGTCGCAAAGGTGATGATGGATACGCCAGAGGCTGTCGAGATGGCTTCTGACGTTGATCGCGTCTACTTTTATGGCGCTGGCAGCAGTTCAGAGTCCTTGTGCGCTGTAATTCGCGACGGATTGGAGCGGGTTTTTCCGAATGCGACGGTGTTAGTGGGGCATGATTTGGATGGAGCTGCTTACAGCACGTACGAGGGCGAACCTGCGATTACGTGTATAATTGGTACGGGATCCAACTCGTGTTTTTTCGACGGTGAAACAACGTCTGAAGTTGTTCCTGCCTTGGCTTATATCTTGGGTGATGAAGCCAGTGGTTCTTGGTTTGGAAAACGCTTACTCACGTCTCATTTTTACCACAAATTGGACCCAATGGTCCAAGAGGACTTTGTGAAGACCTATGGGTTCTCAAAAGATGATATTGTAAATCGGGTGTACAAGGAGCCCAACGCCAATGTTTTCTTGGCCTCGTTTATGACGTTCATTGGTCGCCACCAGGATGTTCCTCAAATTATATCGCTTTTGGAAGAAGGTTTCCAGGCATTTGTTGACGCGCACATTAAGTGTTACGACAATTACAAGGATGTGCCGGTTCACTTTGTAGGCTCAGTAGCCTATCATTTTCAACCTGTTCTGAGGCACGTGTGTGAGCGTGAAGGGATACGAGTAGGTCAGATCATCAAGCGTCCTATTGACGGGTTATCTTCCTACCACGTTCAGTATATCTTGTCAGAAAACCAAGCTTAATCGCATGACCTTCAAAGGATGCCTATTTGATTTGGATGGAGTCATCGTTGACACAGCCTCGCATCATTTCGTGGCATGGAGAACGTTGGCAGATGAATTGGGCGTTCCGTTTGATGAGTCGGACAACGAAAAACTCAAAGGGGTTTCGCGCGTAGATAGTCTGGAGTTCATTCTTCAGAAGGGAAACTTGGTATTGGATTCCAATACCAAGCTGAGGTTGATGGAGAAAAAGAATGCGCATTACCTCGGGCTAGCCGCACAAATTCAACCGTCAGATGCCTTGCCAGGAATCGTCGCCTTGATCGATGAACTGAAAGTATTGGGCGTAAAAATTGGTTTGGGCTCTTCTTCCAAGAATGCAGAGCAGATTCTCTCCAAGTTGGGTTTGCTCGATGCGTTTGACACCATCGTGGATGGAAACCATCTAACATTATCGAAGCCAGACCCTGAAGTTTTCTTGATGGGAGCCAATGCTTTGGGGCTTCTTCCTGAAGAATGCCTCGTTGTGGAGGATGCTTCAGCCGGCGTTCAGGCGGCAATTTCCGGAGGTTTTTGTGTTTTGGGTATTGGTCGAAAAGAAGAACTTGGACAGGCCGATGCGGTTGTTTCAGGTTTAGGTGACCTGAATTGGTCTGAAATTCAGAACTTGCTCACTCACAAGTGATGCAGCTGAATTCATGTCAAAATTGGTGAATGACCCGTGGTGTCTGATTGAATCGGAATGGAATTCTGAATCAGTCCGTTCTTCCGAATCTCTATTTTCTATTGGCAATGGTCGGTTTGGACAACGGGCGAATTTCGAAGAGCACTATTCTGGTGATTCGCATCAAGGGAGCTACTTAGCCGGTGTTTATTATCCGGATAAGACACGAGTAGGCTGGTGGAAAAATGGCTATCCCGAATATTTTGCCAAAGTTCTCAATGCGACGAATTGGATTTCCATAGACCTCTACGTTGACGGAGAGCGCGTGGATTTAAACGCCGTGTATACCGTGCACCAGTTCCATCGGGAATTGGACATGCGCGAAGGAGTCTTGAAGCGAAAATTTGAGGTGACCCTTCAAAACCAGTGCACTATTGTCGTCGAGTCGGAACGCTTTTGTTCAATGCACAGTCCAGAAACAGCCGCCATACGGTATGCTGTGCGGGCCGTCTCAGGTGCTATGCACGTTGAGCTGCGTCCGGGTATTGATGCCGACGTCAAGAATGAAGACAGCAATTGGGACGATGCGTTTTGGAAAATACGTTCAGTAGAATCCCAGGAAGACGGAAGTGCCGCGGTTCTCAATGAAACGGAAAAGACACACTTTGAAACGGCTGCTGCGATGAGAAATCGTGTTCGCACCATCCATGAGAAGGGAGAAACGGCAGTCTTGCCGTCGTCCAACTCCACTTCAACTCATGCTGGCGTGGTCGCTTACAACGCGTCGTTAAAAGCGGGAGAGACGGTGGTGTTAGAGAAATTTGTTGGGATTGCAACGTCCCTTCATCACGTGCATGGCCAGGTCTTGGAAGCGGCAAAGGTCGCTGCCAAAGACGCCGAGGGGCGGACGTATGCGACATTGTTGGATGAACACAAAAAGGCGTGGATGTCCATCTGGAATCACGGAGATATCGTGATCGACGGTGATGTGGGTGCACAGCAAGCCATTCGATTCAATATTTTTCATTTGAATCAGACGTACCGTGGAGATGACGCCAGGCTGAATATTGGTCCCAAGGGCTTTACGGGTGAGAAGTATGGTGGTGCGAGTTATTGGGATACGGAAGCCTACTGCCTGCCCTTTTTCTTGGCAGGGCACGAGAAAGGTGTAGCCAAACAGCTGCTTTTGTATCGCTACCACCATTTGGATCGTGCCATAGAGAATGCCGAGAAATTAGGGTTTTCTTGTGGAGCGGCATTGTACCCGATGGTTACGATGAACGGCGAGGAATGTCACAATGAGTGGGAAATCACCTTTGAGGAAATCCACCGCAACGGAGCGATGGTATACGCTATTTGGAACTACATCAATTACACGGGAGACCAAGCGTATATGGCCGAAGCTGGTTTTGCTGTGATTCTTGGAGTTGCACGGTTTTGGGCCCAACGTGTGCAATGGTCTGAGCCGAAGCAAGCATACGTGATCTTAGGTGTTACTGGACCGAATGAATACGAGAACAACGTCAATAACAATTGGTATACCAATTATTTGGCGGCCTGGTGCTTGCAATATGCTGCTGATTCTGCAGCGGCCTTGATGCAGAATGAGCCCGAAGTATGGGGCAAACTATGTGCTGAATATCAAGTCAATCCAGCGGGTGAAGTCGCGCGTTGGAAGGCCGTTGCTTCCGCAATGTATCAGCCGCGATTGGATGGCTCCAGTGTCTTTTTGCAACAAGACGGTTTTATGGACAAGGAGCAGCTAACCGCATCAGATATCCCTGCAGAACACCGCCCGATCAACCAGCACTGGAGTTGGGACCGTATCCTGCGATCTGTGTTCATCAAGCAAGCGGATGTCCTGCAAGGAATGTACTTTTTTCAAGATGATTTTAATCAGGAAGTGCATGAGCAGAATTATGCATTTTATGAGCCGAAAACGGTTCACGAATCCAGTTTGTCGCCCTGTGTGCATGCCATTTTGGCTTCTAAGCTTGGAAAGAAGGACGAAGCGTATGCACATTATTTGCGCACGGCGCGTTTGGACTTGGATGACTACAACAAGGAGGTGTACCAAGGGTTGCACATTACCTCGATGGCCGGTACGTGGTTATCTGTCGTAGAAGGCTTCGGTGGGTTTCGTGTGCGCAACGGAGTTCCGGAATTCAAAGGAGCGTTGCCCGCAAAATGGAATGCGCTTCAATTTTCTATGCTTTTCCGAGGGCGTCAATTGGAAATCCGAATTGATTCGGACGGTACCATGGTCACCCTCATCGTTGGAGAGACCTTAGAGGTAATGATAGACGGCGAGCTGCAGCGACTGCAACCCGCCGATTGATTCATTCATTCTGGTTCGGAAAGCCCCCACATGCTATTGGAGGCTCCGGGGGTGCCGCCTAGAGTAAACGAGGCGCCCCATGAGCTAGCGCTTTCGTTGGGAAGTCCCGTGTCCATCCACTCGAGGCTTGGCCCCATTCCATCGGGAGCCGTCATCCAGCCATCGCTGTCCTCATAGATCACTTGGTCGGCGAGCGAACCATCCCATCTTCGAAGGGTTATGGTTTCTCCTGTGTTATTCAGGCTCTGTCCGCTATTCCACTCGCACCAAGGAACAGTGGGGGGCATCATGGTGAGAAGAGAATCCGCATTGCGAGCAATCACAAAGAAACCTTGTGCGGGGATGCTGTCTTGCTCTTCAAACGTTTTGGTGACTCCACTGTCCATGGACCAATTGAACAGTGACACAGCGTGTGTCTCAAGGTTGTGCAATTCCAGAAACTCCCAGTCACTGTCGTTTCCTTGAAGTGAGCTTGGGTTGTAATGAATCTCAGAAATTTGAATGCTTGCATGCACAGGCTCCACAACCGTGCAAGAATCGCCATAGTGTGTCAACAAAAGTAAAATGTCATACAAATTCACGGTCATGTCATTGTTGACATCCCCGACACAGTCATTTTGTCCAATCATTGAACTGGGCAAAGCGGTCAAAACGACGCCCAGTATTTTCCATCCTCTCATGCTTTTGGTATTAAATTATTACCTCAAAGCAACGGACGGAAAGGACTGGTCTACTGTAAAATAGACAGGTGGGGTGGCCTGATTTACACGTGTAAATTGATGCTCACAGGACAATGGTCTGATCCGTGCACATCGGAGTGAATCGTGCTTTCACTCAAGCGAGGCATCAAGCGGCTACTTGCCAGCATGTAATCCAACCGCCAACCTACATTTTTCTCACGTGCGCCGCCGCGATAGCTCCACCAGCTATAGCCCACTTGTTCTGGATGCGCTGCACGCCAGCTGTCTGTCAGGTCAACGTGATTCAATAAATGGGTCATCCCATCGATTTCGTCCTGCGTGTATCCCGGAGTCTTGTTGTAATTCGCCGCCGGACGAGCCAAATCAATGGCCTGATGTGCCACATTCAGATCTCCACAGCATATGATGGGTTTGCTTTGATCAAGCTCCTTCAAATACGCTGCAAATCGCACATCCCATTCTTTTCGAAAAGGCAAACGCTTCAATGCAGAAGATGAGTTGGGCGTGTACACAGTGATGAAATGAAAATCTTCGAATTCTGCCCGTAAAACGCGGCCTTCCTCATCCAAGTGCGGAACGCCAATCCCTGCCTGAACAGCAATTGGTGGAATCTTGGTCAGTATGGCGGTTCCCGAATAGCCCTTTTTGATTGCAGAACTGGAGTAGAGTTCATAGGCTTCAGCGCCATCGAGTCCAAACAAGGCCTCTCGAACCTGGTCATCTTGAGCCTTCGTTTCTTGCAGCCCAATGACATCAGGCGCCATCAATTTCAAGTCTTCAGAAAAATTCTTTTTTACAATGGCGCGGATGCCATTCACATTCCAACTAACAAGTTTCATGAGGGAGGGAGGGTATGGGGTCTGTTTTTCCAATGGTGCAGGAAGGTCAACGCTTCCGGAATGGTACAGGCATGATGGGGTTCGCTGTATTCCATCAAATGGGACAGATAGACTCCGCCATTCGTGTATTCTGAAGCTTGCTCCATATTGATGAAATGCTGTTCATCAGGGCATGGATTGACACGCAAGAGTAAATACTCCTGTGATTCAGGGCAGAAGCCCATCATCAAGGATCCTTCGTGATCATGCCCCAATTCAAATACAAGAGGAAGGTGCAGAAATCGGTTTTTCCATAACGGCATGTAGCCCATACTGAAATAGGGATAATGCCATTTACGGAACTGGATGCCTTCTTGTTTCAAGGCTTTTTCCAACCGACTCATGGCTTTTCGAAGTCCGAAGGCCAGCGTTTGCTTGGGGTCGTAATTCACATGGGAACCCCACCGTTTACTCGGTGTGTAATATTCCATGTTCCCCAATTGAAGCTTGTAGTCAAAGGAAGAGGGCTTGTCCAAAACATAGCCGGGATAATACCAACGTCTATGGGTCGATTGGCCAAATTCAATTTCTTTCAGCATGGTATAAATGCCCAAGCTGTAATCGGCGTATGCTTCGTCATACATGCCAATCAAAGAGGCCATGCTGCGTTCACCCAAGTCAAAGTAAGACGCTGCAATCAATTGATCTCCATCGAAGACGCAAATCTGCATCGTGTCAAAAACGGTTGAGTGAAATCCAGCGTGGAGGTACTCGTCCAATGTGGCATGAATGAACCCCTTAAAACGAGATTTGTGTTGCTCGTATAGCCGCTGGTGCTCATCACGAAGCGTCACTTCTCCGCAGGTAATTGTGAAGCGGTTCTCGACCCGACTCTTGATTTTTCGATGCCGCTTTTTGATGGAATACTGATCCAGCCCCAATCGAATGTTGACCACCGAAAACACGTCGGCATCCACACACAATAAGTCCATCTTGTAGAGCATTACCGAGCCGCGAAACCAACCAGAAGCGAGGTACTGGTCGTAACGAGCGTGTGTGAGCTTTCGCGGAAAATGGGTTTGTACCAGCAAGTCCGAGTGCTTAGTCTTTGGTTGCGTTGAGCAATTCTTTCATTCCACCTACACTGCCCATGAGCCCGCTGGCTTCATACGGCATGAAGACAGTTTTACTGCCGACACCACCGTCGCGCAAAATTTGCTCCAAAGTCTCGATGTACCGCACCGCAATCAAATACTGAGTCGGGTCGGCTTTGGTGTCCGCAACCGCAATGGAAATGCGTCGAATGGCTTCGGCTTCAGCTTCAGCGATGGCCAATCGTGCTGTGGCTTCGCCTTCTGCTTCGAGAATGCGGGCTTGTTTCTGACCTTCGGCTTGATTGATTTCTGCACCTTTTTGACCTTCTGCTTCAAGAATAGCTGACCGCTTGGTGCCTTCCGCTTCAATGATTTGTCCACGACGTGTCCGTTCGGCCCGCATCTGCTTCTCCATGGCTTCCTTGATGTCCACAGGAGGGTTGATGTCTTGCAACTCTACTCGGTTGACTTTGACGCCCCACTTGTTCGTGGCTTCGTCGAGAATAGCCCGTAGCTTCATGTTGATGGTGTCCCGAGAGCTCAGACATTCGTCTAGCTCCAATTCACCGATGATATTTCGCAACGTGGTCTGCGTCAACTTCTCAATGGCATTGGGAAGGTTGTTGATTTCATACACGGCTTTGACAGGATCTACGATTTGAAAGTAAATCAAGGCATTGATCTCGGTGACCACATTGTCCTTCGTGATCACCCCTTGTTTTGGGAAATCAAAAACGGTTTCTCGCAAGTCAACACGCTCACGCATCTTGTATTGGGTGATTTGACGGCCGTCTTGAGATTCGAGCGTCATGCGCCAAGCGATGTCACGGGGACGATCGACGATGGGAATGATGATGTTGATTCCTGCGCCAAGTGTGGTGCGGTATTTTCCAAGTCTTTCGATGACCAGGGCTTCACTTTGTCGGACAATGCGAACACCTTTGATGATGATGACAGCGGCCAGCAAAAAGACGAATGTGGCCAAAATAGTTGTGGCAGTCATGAGTTGGGGGTGGTTTGAACGATGAGGGTATTGCTTTCGACACGGACGATGCGGACCATCGAGCCTACAGGGGGAACGTTATTTTCTGGCGTTTCCAATTCGGATCGCCAATCGTCGCCATCAATTTTACAGCGTCCGAGTCCCGTTTGAGGATCGAACGCCTTGGTGACACGGGCTTTCTTGTCTATGAGAGCTTCGACGCCCGTTGCTGTGTCGGGTCCGGAGAATCCAAACCGCAAGGCCAAGGGGCGAAGAAAGACAAAAGCGATCAGGCTTGTTGCCGCTGTAACGGTGAGTTGCAAAGCGAAGCCGGCCCCGAGGCTAGCAGCCAATGCACCACCAAAAGCGCCTACGCCCAAACAGGCCAAAACGAATCCGGGGACGAATACTTCACAAATCAGCAACACGAGTGCCGCTGCTATCCATAGTTGCCAGTTTTCCCATTCCATGGGTCGAAGTTAAAGCGGAAACGTTGCATATTGGACGTTATGAAAACGATGCAAGATTGGCTCGATGCCTATGGCGTTAGCCACCAAAACCCGATCAACAAACTATTTCATTGGATCTGCGTGCCTACCATCTTCGTCTCCCTGGTAGGGCTGCTCTCCCAAATCCCCATTCCAGAGCTGTTTGCAGCTGGTTGGGCTCCCTACTTGCATGCTGGTACAGTCTTGCTTTTGGGAGGATTGGTCTTTTTCATTCGCCTGAGTCCCGTCATGGCGATGACCATGGCTGGCATCTCTGCGTGTTCATTGTATGGTGTGAAGCTGATCAACATGCAAACAGGCGACGCAGCGGGATGGTATTATTTCGCCGCGTTTGCCTTGGCGTGGGTCGGGCAATTCATTGGACACAAGATTGAAGGCGAAAAACCCAGTTTCTTTGACGACTTGAAGTTCCTCATGATAGGCCCGGCCTGGTTGGCAGGCTTTGTGCTTCAAAAAATGGGCATCCGTTATTGAACCTGTTCGAGCAGCGTGGCGTGTATGGCCGTCACCTGCGGAATGAGCATTGCGTGAAGGCCATTGTCAATGCGGTGCTGCGCGCAATCTTCTCTTTGTGCATCAGTCCACTGGTGCTGCATCCGTTGCGCCACTTTTTCTTGCGTCCATCCGGATCGCTTCATGGCGCGCTCCATGCGCAATGATGAGGGTGCAGAAACGGTGATCACTTGGCGACAGTCAACGTGCGCCCCGCTTTCAAATAAAATGGCGGCTTCTCGAATCACATAGGGCGAAGGAGAGTTGGATTGCATCCATGTTGTGAACGCATTTCGAATCAATGGATGTACCCATTGGTTCAATGTGGCCAGTCCTTCTGAATCCTGAAACACCCGTTCCCCCAACAACGCTCGGTGAATATCGACGCAGTAGTCGTCTTCCATGACTGCGAGGTCTTGCCCGAACCGTTCCAAGACCCGATTTCGGAGTTCCGCGTGCATGCGGTACACCGTATGTCCTGCGGCATCGGCATCCCAGCGCGGGATTCCGAGGGACTCGAAGATCTGTCCCACGGTCGTTTTTCCACTGCCGAGTCCTCCGGTCAGTCCGATAATCGGAACAACATCTGCTGTGCTTGTGGAAAAGTCCTCCATGCTACAAAGGTGAATGAAATGCGGGGAATCTCACCTTTGCTTCATGGGACATTTACTCGCACCGTCGATGCTGGCTTCTGATTTCGCGAATTTGCAACGCGATATGGAAATGATCAATGCCTCCGAGGCGGATTGGTTTCACTTGGATGTGATGGACGGGGTCTTTGTCCCCAACATCAGCTTTGGCATGCCCGTGATCGAAGCTATGGCCAAGCACGCAACCAAACCATTGGATGTGCACTTGATGATTGTTGATCCAGATCGCTACCTCAAGACTTTTGCTGACCTCGGTGCCCGGGTCCTTACCGTGCATTTGGAGGCTTGCAATCACTTGCACCGCACGCTTTCAGCTATCCGTGATTTGGGAATGCTCGCCGGAGTCGCCGTCAATCCTCACACACCGGTAGAGGGCTTGTCCGATGTCTTGAATGACCTGGATCTGGTGTGCTTGATGTCGGTCAATCCGGGATTCGGTGGACAGAAGTTCATCCCCAAGACCCTCGACAAAACCCGCAAACTGCGGAACATGATGAACGAGGCAGGTTCCAATGCGCACATCGAAATTGACGGGGGAGTGGGATTGAACAATTGGAAGAGCCTGGTCGATGCCGGTGCCGATGTGCTGGTTGCTGGCTCGTCGACTTTCAAGGCGGCAGATCCGCATGCGGCCATCCGAGAAATGAAGGGATTGAGCTAGATCACTGAACACGTCTCGTCCAGACCGCCAATCTCACTCAGGGCACGCTACACCAAAGTCGGCCAGGAACCAGAGCAAATCAGGAATGTTGGTGATTCCATCTGAATTGATGTCGGTGGGGCAGTCATCAAGCTCAACGCAAACCTGAGCCATAGAATCCCAAACGGTTCCCGGACCGCAACTCGCACTGTTGACAAAGCAATCAAAGAAACACGTGCCGTCATCAATCAGGGCTTCTGGCTCAAAATTACACGCTTCGGAATAAGTGCAGCCTTGGCAAGAGCCTCCCAAATTAGGGCAAGGGTTGAGGGCCGCGGCCTCGCCTTCTGTAAGCGTGTGAAGCTGGTCCACATCCAGACCATTCCACGTTTCGGAGCTTCCCGTGGGCCAGGTGACCACCACAGAGTCGATCGCTGTGACCTCGGCCAATCCAAAATGCAAAGCAGATTCAGATTGTGACAGGTAGTCTTCACCGAGGGCGGTATACGTGCGAAAAGGGGATGCGGGATGGTCACAATACACAGCGACCCAAGAGCCGATTGCTTGGCTGTTGGAAACGATGCCTTGTAGCTCTATTTCAACCCAATGGTTGCTGTTGACTGTGACGTTCTCCCACATACGGATTTTGTGGTTTCCCAAATTGTGCACGGCAAAATCGATGCGCCCATCGCGATTCCAATCGGCTGACGCCACGGTGTGAGCGTTGGTAAAATCTTCTGGGAAGATGTCCGTTGAAGGAATGAAGAAAGCGAATCCGTTGTCTGTACCTCCATTTTCAAAGAAATGATTCAATTGATACGGCTGGGCGGGGAAGTGTTCGGCCACAAACGCATCCAAATCGGTATCGTTGTCATAATCCATAAAACGTGCTCCCCATGTCCAGGATTCCGCCAAGAGCGATCCGAAATGGGTGTTCGTTATGTTTTCGAACTGAGCCGACTCGGGATTGTAGGTCAATAACACGTCGGAACCCTGGGGTGTGTTGGTGATGAGGAAGTCCCGCCAGCCATCTTGGTTGATATCGCCTTCTGTCAAGGTCATCGCATCCAGAACCAAATCAAAGCCACTTGCAACGGAGAGGTCCTCAAAAGATCCATTGCCGTCATTGTGATAATAGGCATTGGGGTTCCACTTGTCGTTGGCTACGAGCAAGTCCGGCCAGCCGTCGAGATCTATGTCGTGGAAGAGTGTGGCAAGGGTCAATTGGATGCCATTGTCTAGTCCCGTCTCATCGGTCACATCTGTGAAAAGGAATCCACCTTCGTTTCGAAACATTTTATTGGTGACAGCGGGCCATTCTTCCGAAGTCCCCGTGTTCCAAACATCCCACAAAGTCGAATCTTCGGGGAGTCCCAATTCGTTCAGTTCGTCCACGTGATAGGCTCCTAAATACACATCGAGATCACCATCACGGTCGTAGTCCGACCAACTAGCACACGAAGCTAGGGGCATGAAAAGGGGCAGGTTGCTCTCGCTGCTTCGGTCGGTCCAAAGCCCTTCATCGGTTTGCTCCAATAAGATCAACGGGGCGGCTTCTTGGGTGATGAAAAGATCCAAGTCACCATCATCATCGATATCCACCCATTGAATGCTTTTGCCCTCACCAGCGCAGACGGGAGCCAATTCGCTCTGAAGAAATTGTCCTTCTGATTGTGTGTAGACGATGGTTGGCCCATTTTCTCGGCATGCAGTCACATCGGGCCAGCCGTCTTGATTCCAATCGGCCAAGGACAAGCCTGATCCCCACTGACCGAATGGATTGGTGTAGACCATATTTTGTTCAGGTGCAATGTTGACGAATCCTTGAGAGAGCAAAGCTGTTGTGGGAGCAAGGAACATCCATCCCATGGCGATAAACGCAATAGACAGCCTGCGCAACTTCGAGATGAATTGCGGTTGAATCGAAACGAAAACGCGCCGAAGAGATGGACTCACACTGATGTTGTTTTCACACTGCCAGCATTTTAGCAGGCAGAGAATCCAAGATAGCGCAATTGGTGCAGAGTGCAATACACCTGACGAATGCTCGGGAATTAGGCTTCGATTTCAGCTGTTAAGTCGGCACTCAACAATTTGCTGCACTTGGGCTCAAGATCATCATAGGCACCGGACATCACGGTGCACTTCCCCTTGAAGTGAACCAAGAGGGCGCATTGTTCAGCTTGTGCCGCCTCGTGGCCGCAAACTGAGACGAGCATTTCAATGACATGATCAAATGAGTTGTGCTCGTCATTGTACAGAACCAATTGCCAACCATCCGCGGTAGCCTCGTCCAACAGGGTTTCTTCTGCAACTTCAGTCTCTACCGCACACGTTGACACCGCATGTGTTGAACCGACGCATGTGCCGTTGTTGGTCATTGAAAGGGAGTGTTCTGCAATGTTCACTGCGCAAAAATAGAAAATATAAAAGCATCCACTGGTGCATCAACAGAACATTTCGCCCTGATATGGGTTTTTTTAGCATGGACAAATCAAAAGTTCTTCTGATGCACCAACCTTCTGCGCATGGTCTGGTGCCGTTTTTGGAGCGTGCTGGATACGCTGTGCATGCAGCGGAAAAACCTGAAGATGCTGCCATTTCACTCTTAGAGCACGAACCTGAAGTGGTGATTTGGGATGTCAATCTGAACAGAATGTCGGAATGGAACCGATTGCACGCGATGCTCAAAAGCAGAACTCCTTTGGTTTCTGTGAACCAACTGAAAAGTTGGGACGATTCCGAAAATGGACTTGGAGCGGATAGCGTGTTGTCAGCGAGCATCGGAGAGCCTCATGCCTCTGGTCCAAATTTGAGCGAAGCATTGGAAGCGTCTTCACAAACAGAAGGGGCCATTGACAACCCTGATGCACTGCTAGGGAAGTTGTCACAGCTCTTGTCGAAGTCAAAGGGTGACATTCGGCATTTTTACACCAAGGTGGGCAACAAACTGCGTCGTATTGAATTGTCTGACATTCGATTTATACAAGTAGAAGGGAAGTACAGCACCATCCACTTAGAGAGTCGGAATTACCACATCAAAAGTTCCCTGAACGATATGCTGCACTTGCTTTCTTCGAATGAATTCGTGCGGGTGTCTCGCAACAATGTGGTGAATTTGGAATTCATTGAGCACATCGATGTCTTCCAAAGTACCGTGCGCATCGGAAATGACGATGTTCCAATCAGTCGGACATACAAAGAGAACCTGATGCGCTTTGTTCAACTGATGTGATGAAGGGAGGGTCTTGAATATCTGACGATGGACCGCCGAATCTGAAGCTTGCCGATTAACTTTGTGGCATGTCAAATCAGGATGCTGTGGAAGGGGACGAGTCGAAAAAGCCGTTGAACTTCATTGAGCAAAAAATTGAAGCCGATATCGCCGATGGTAAAAACGGCGGGCGAATTCTGACACGGTTTCCGCCAGAGCCCAATGGCTATTTGCACATTGGACATGCAAAAGCCATCTGCGTGAGTTTTGGCCTTGCTGCGAAATATGGCGGAATCACAAATCTTCGCTTCGATGATACCAATCCTGAAAAAGAAAGTGTAGAGTACGTCGATGCCATTCGCCGGGATGTTACGTGGCTTGGTTTCGATTGGAAAGGAGGAGAATACTACACGAGCGATTACTTCGGAAAACTCTATGAATTTGCGCTGCAACTGATTGACCAAGGTCAAGCTTATGTGGACAGCCAGACAGCGGAGGAGATGGCGAGTCAAAAAGGCGCTCCTGGAACGCCGGGTACTGCAAGCCCACACCGTGACCGTGGCGTCGAAGAGAATCGTCAGTTGTTTGAAGAGATGAAAGCGGGAAAGCATGCTGAAGGAAGCTATGTTTTGCGCGCACGTATCGACATGGCCAATGATAACATGCTCTTACGGGACCCCGTGATTTACCGCATTAAATTCATCGATCACCACCGCACTGGAAAGGATTGGGTGATTTACCCGATGTACGATTTTGCGCATGGACAATCCGATTCGATCGAAGGCATTACGCATAGCTTGTGCTCTTTGGAGTTTGAGAATCACCGCCCTTTGTACAATTGGTTCATCGAGTCGTTGGGGATTTTTCCGAGCGAACAAACTGAGTTTGCTCGATTGAACTTGAATTACACCATCATGTCCAAGCGAAAATTGCTTCGCTTGGTTGAAGATGATGCCGTAGATGGATGGGATGATCCGCGGATGCCCACTATAAGCGGGTTGCGTCGTCGAGGGTACACCCCTGAAGCGATCCGTGAATTCGCGGACCGGGTGGGCGTAGCTAAACGAAACAACACCATTGATGTCAGTTTATTGGAGTGGGCGTTGCGCGATGATTTGAATCGACGTGCCCCTCGTGCGATGGCGGTGCTGAACCCCATCAAACTGGTTGTCTTGAATGTTCCATCCGGAGAGGTAGAATGGCTTCAAACAGACAACAATCCGGAAGATCCAGAAGCGGGTTCGAGGATGTTGCCTTTTGGACGGGAGCTGTGGATGGAGGCGGATGATTTCAAAGTGGATGTCAACAAGAAGTGGTTTAGACTTGCCCCAGGACGAACGGTCCGCCTGAAGTCCGCTTACATTGTCGAGTACGTAAACCACATTGAAGACGAACAAGGCCAGGTTGTGGAGGTTCATGTGAACCGTGTGGCCAATAGCAAAAGTGGCGAGGACACGTCAGGCGTCAAAGCCAAAGGAACACTGCATTGGGTGGCTGCATCGCATGCCGTCACATCAGAAGTGCGGCTTTACGACCGGCTGTTTATGAGTGCTGATCCAGAGGGTGGTGAAGACGCTAACTTCATGAACAACTTGAACCCGGATAGCCTGCAGATTTTGTCAGGGTGCAAGCTGGAACCGAGTTTAGGCGACGCGGCAGTAGGAACGGTTTATCAGTTTACCCGATTGGGTTACTTCACAGTGGATTCGAAATATTCGAAACCTGACAAGCTCGTCTTCAATAGGGCGGTGACACTCAAAGACGGCTGGAAAGGCTAATCTGCTTTCACGGTCACGAGTCCCATGTCAGCCGCAATCCGGTGCATGAGTTTTCGAGCAGCTGCAATCTCGTTGGGAATGTCACCCTCTAGGATGGCTTCCTTGATAGCGTTCTTGATCGTGCCGATGGGCTTGCTCGGTGGGATGCCGAACGTCTCCATAATTTCTTCTCCAGTCACAGGTGGCTGGAAATTACGCAGTTGGTCGTTTTCCTCGACTTCTTTCAATTGTAAGATCACCACCTCATAGTTGGCGAGATAACGTTTGACCCGAGCTTCATTCTTTGAGGTGATATCGGCCTTGCACAAAATCATCAGTTGGTCGATGTCGTCACCGGCATCGAAAAGTAGCCTTCGAATGGCGCTGTCTGTGATTTGATTTTTGGTGAGTGCAATGGGTCTCAAATGAAGCAGGACCATTTTCTGGACAAACTTCATTTTGCCATCCAATGGCAATTTGAGTCGTTTGAAAATCTTGGGAACCATACGGGCTCCACGATCTTCATGTCCATGAAAGGTCCAACCGTGTCCTTTTTGGAATCGTTTTGTGGCTGGTTTGGCGATGTCATGCAAGATTGCCGCCCAACGCAACCAAAGGCTCTCTGACTGATTGGCAACATTGTCAAGCACCTCCAACGTGTGGTAGAAATTGTCCTTGTGCCCAACGTTGTCTCGCCATTCAACCCCTTTCAACGCCGTCATCTCTGGAAAAAACCGTTCAAGTAAACCGCACTGATCCAATAGCTTGAATCCGACGGAAGGTTGGTCGCTTTGAATGATTTTATGCAGTTCCGTATGGATGCGCTCGTTTGAGATGATATCCAATCGGGAAGCATTGCGCTTGATTGAGGCGAGGTTTTCGGGTGTGATTTGAAATCCGAGTTGGGTGGCAAACCGAACGGCTCGCAGCATACGCAGCGGGTCGTCGCTGTAAGTGATGTCCGGATCCAAAGGAGTTTGAATGCGCTTGGCATGCAGGTCTCCAATGCCATTGAACGGATCAATGAGTTCCCCAAACGTGTTGTGATTCAGGCACAGAGCCAATGCGTTAATGCTGAAATCACGGCGCTTCTGATCATCTTCAATGCTGCCGTCTTCTACAATGGGTTTGCGACTGCCGCGCTCATAAGATTCTTTACGCGCTCCTACAAACTCCACCTCCAAGTCTCCCAATCTGAACATCGCTGTTCCAAAGTTTTTGAAGACGGTTACTTTCCCAGCACGCATTGCCTTTGCGGCTTCATTGGCCAATTCAATTCCGCTCCCTTCGACCACGATGTCGATGTCTTTGGATGGTCGGTTCAATAAGAGGTCGCGCACATACCCTCCAATGGCAAAAACTTGCTGGCCATTTTTGTCGGCTATTGCTCCGATGGTGCGGAACAAAGGGTGGTAGAGGTCGTCAGAATAATTCATGCGTCAGCAGTCCAAGGAATCAAAGGTAGTTGTGAGGGGACAATCACCGTGTCATGATTAGGATCGAATGACACGAAATCGATTGTTTTCATCAAATTCAACCAACATGGAAGGTGCCTGGCTCGTTTTATTGTCCTGACCATGCACTCCGACATAGTCAACCTCCGATTGGATCTCTTTCCCAACGTGTGAGAATAGCGCAGGACTTGCACCTCCAGATTTGTTCGCACTCGTAGAAACGAGCGGCCTTCCGAGGCCTTCAATGATAAACTGACAATAGGGGTCTTGGGTCAATCTGACGGCGCAAGCTCCCTGGTCATTGACCAGGGCAGGATGCAGGGCATACCGACATTGGTTAGAAAAAGGAGCAAGGACTGTAAGCGGGCGATCACAAACCTCCATCAACTCCCAAGCTTCTTCAGGCAAGTGAGGTTGGATCACTTCCACCATGCGGGAGTTTGACGCTAACATCAGCATGGGCTGGTTCGTTGGACGCGCTTTGATTTCGAAAACGCGCTCTACGGCTGCAAGATTTGTTGCGTCAGCCGCGAGCCCCCAAACGGTATCCGTAGCGTGCAGGATTACGCCTCCATTTTTCAAACAAGCGATGGCTTTCAGGGCGTCCTCTTGCCAAGGAGCGCGGGCTTTTTTACGGCTCATGAGTTGTTAGAAATCCAAAGTTTCACGGCACGGTTTACATCTGCAACGGGGTCATCGGATGTGTCACCTTCGAAGACCATGCCTGTGACTTTTTCGTACAGCGCGATGTAGCGTTGGCTCACCGTCTGAACAAAGGTATCCGTGAGGTTCGGCATGGTCTGATTGTCCAATCCCATAAAACCGTTTTCCATGAGCCATTCTCGAACAAACTCTTTGCTGAGTTGCTGCTGCTGTATGCCTTCATTTTGTCTTTTCTCATAGCCATCAGCTATAAAATAGCGCGAGCTATCGGGCGTATGGATCTCATCAATCAACATCAGCTCACCCTTGAACAGTCCGAATTCATATTTGGTGTCCACCAAGATCAACCCGCGTTCCGCCGCCATTTCTGTGCCGCGTTGAAAAAGAGCGCGTGTTGTGCTTTCCAGTTGTGTGTAAAGCGCCTCAGAAACAATGCCGCGTTTCAAGATGTCTTCTTTGCTGATATCCTCATCGTGTCCTTCCTCTGCTTTGGTCGCGGGGGTGATGATCGGTTCGGGAAATGGATCGTGTTCACGCAATCCTTCCGGCATGCTTACACCGCACAAGACACGTTTCCCAGAAGCATAGGTTCGATGCGCATGTCCCGTGAGGTAGCCTCGGATGACCATCTCGAGTCGAATGGGTTGACAGGCGTGGCCTATGGTAATGTTCGGATGTGGCGTGTCCAATTTCCACGTAGGAATGATGTCCGAAACCGCATCGAGGAAATAGCTCGCTATACCATTGAGAACTTGACCTTTGTGTGGTATGCCTTTGGGGAGAATGACATCAAACGCGCTGATTCGGTCGGATACCACGGCAACCATGAGGTCAGAGCCGATGGCATACATGTCCCGGACTTTGCCGTGATAGGCCGAAGTTTGACCCGGGAAGTTGAATTGAGAATGTTCGAGAGTTGAACGCATGGTACAAGTAAAATAGACCGACTGTCAGTATTTTGTTCGAGGTGAATCGTGTTGGGCAGCATCGGCTACCTCAAAGGCGTGAATGACGGCTCTAACCAACCGGTGTCGAACAACGTCTTCTCCGGTGAGTTGAACCATGCCAATGCCTTCTATGTCCTTGAGGTTCCTTTGAGCGTAGAGTAAACCAGACATTTGTTGTCGTGGTAAATCCACTTGAGAAACGTCTCCGGTAATTGCGAATTTGGCATCGCGTCCCATCCGGGTTAAGAACATTTTCATTTGAGCGACGGTGGTGTTTTGTGCCTCATCGAGAATGACGAAAGCTTTGTCCAACGTTCGCCCGCGCATGAATGCGAGTGGCGCAATTTCAATGACTCCCTTATCGATATGGTCTGCGACTTTTTCGAAAGGAAGCATATCGGTGAGTGCGTCATACAACGGTTGTAAATACGGATCGAGCTTCTCTTTCAAGTCACCGGGTAAAAAACCGAGATTTTCACCGGCCTCAACCGCAGGTCGTGTGAGGACGATTTTACGGACGCGCTTATCCTTGAGAGCTGATACGGCCATCGCGACAGCAGTGTATGTTTTGCCTGTACCAGCGGGTCCCACAGCAAACGTCATGTCGTTGGCTCGAATGGAGTCCACTAATAACTGCTGGTTGGGCGTTCGGGCAACGATGCGATATCCCCCTGGGCCAAAGACCAAGGTGTCATCCTTCTTTGATTGCCGCAATACCTCCGATTCGTCAGCATTGAGAAGCCGGTAGATGTCATCGTCGCTCAATTTTTGATAGCGCTCTACATGCCACAAGAGCATCCGCATCACTTCGTCAAACCGACCTAAATCCTCCAAGGATCCCTTGGCGATAATGGTGTCACCGCGCGCAATGAGCTTCAGCGCTGGAAGCTGCTTTTGGATTAGGCGCCACTTTTCGTTGTCGTTGCCCAAGAGGATCAACGGATCAACACTTTGGATGGATATCTCTTTCTGTTGCATATGCGATGACAAAAATAGGTTTCTCACCTTTGCAAAGTGTCAATTGCAACCATCACTTCTGACTTTGGCGAAGGAAGTCACTACACGGCCATTCTGAAAGGCGCGCTTTTTCAGCGTGTACCGGATATTCAGATCGTGGATGTAGGACACACAATTCGCAAATTTGATGCCGTCGAGGCTGCGTTTATGCTGCGTTCGGTCTACCGGGAATTTCCCAAAGGCACGGTTCATCTGATTTGTGTGAGAAGTGCGGAAACTCCAGAAACACCTCACCGCGTGATGCTCTTACACGGTCAGTATTTCATCGGAGCGGATACCGGTGTGTTCCGATTGATTGCTGACCAGGAGCCTGAAGGCGTGTATGACTTGTCCGGCCTTCGGTATGATGTGGATGCGCCAACGTTTCCTGAAAGGGAGGTTTTTGTCCCTGCTGCGGCGCATTTGGCGCGCGGGGGCTCTCCAGATTTGATCGGTCGAAGAGTGGGCGAATTGCGACCAGCATCTTCAAAGCGATTGGCGCTTGAGGGCCACACGTTGATCGGTCATGTTCAATTCATTGATTACTTCGGCAATGTCATTACGAACATCAGCCGAAAGGAATTCAAGGAATTTGGAAAAGGTCGGAAATTCGAAGTCGAGATGCGGACACCGCGGATGGGCATTCGTAAAATTCACGACCACTACCAAGATGTGCCTGCGGGCGAGCGTGTGGCAGTTTTCAATCATGCAGGCTTCTTGGAGATTGCGATTAACAATCACAGTGCTCCGGGTGGTCGCGGTGGAGCTGATGCTCTTCTTGGGCTCAGTAGAGACCATCTGATTCGGATTCGATTCGAAGATGAAAACACGATTTAACATGGGGATTCTTCGCATAGTACGGATGGAGTTTGAGGAGCAATCTGTAGCGAGCTTTGACGTCCTTTTTCAAGAAATACATGAACGTATACAAGCCTTTGATGGGTGCGAACGTGTGATGGTTTTGACTTCGACATCACAAGGAAACCAGCGCACGACCATGAGCTGGTGGAAGGATGAAGCGTCATTGAATGCTTACCGAAAATCTGAATTCTTTGGTGCTGTGTGGCCCCGAACGAAAGCCCTGTTTTCAAAAGATCCCATTGCTTGGAGCATGGATTGGTCCTCTGAAATCGTGCGGCCCATCTGATTCACTATTAACTTGCGCTTTCGCAACATGATCGCATTATTTCTCAAAGAATTACGGGGGTTTTTTAGCACGTTGATGGGCTACGTGGTTGTAGCTGTCTTTTTGTTGCTTCTAGGACTTTTTTTGTGGGTCTTCCCTGGTGATCGGAACATCTTAGATGCCGGTCAGGCTTCGTTAGAAGTCATGTTTGTTTGGTCCCCTTGGATTTTTATGTTTCTCATACCGGCCATCACAATGCGGTCTTTTGCAGAGGAACATCGCTCGGGTACGATGGAACTGCTGCTCACGCGACCTTTAGGAGAAGGTCAAATTGTAGTGGCCAAGTTCTCAGGAGCGTTTATGGTCATGGTTTTTGCATTGCTTCCAACGCTCTTGTACATCCCGATACTGGGTGAATTGGGACAGCCACAATGGAACTTTGATGCGGGCGCGATTCGCGGGAGTTACTGCGGACTGCTTCTCCTTGGAGCTGCTTTTACATCCATTGGAGTTTTGGTGTCAACGTGGACACGCAATCCATTGGTGGCTTTTTTATTGACCTTGCTGCTCTTGGTTTTTGGCTTTATAGGATTCACGGCTTTGGGTCAGTTTTCGTGGCTGGGTTCTTGGGATCTAGCGTTCACTCAAATTGGAATGGAGGCGCATTATCGGGCCATGAGTATGGGGGTCCTGCATGCACGTGATTTGGTCTATTTTTTCGTGGTCATAGGAGTCAGTCTATGGACGGCCCGCTTGGCTTTGCTGTGGACGCGTGGTCAGAGACGCCAGGATGTGATTCAATGGGTGTTGGGATTGGCCTTGGGAGGTGTTGCTTCGTTTGCGATTAGCTTGTTTCCAGCGCAATGGGATTTGACGGAGGAGAAGCGGCACACGCTCACGGATTCAACACAAGATCTTTTGGCTTCATTGGACGATGAAGTATTTGTAACCTGTTATCTCGCTGGGGAATACCCCGCTCAATGGAAACGTCTTGAGCGCTCCATTCGATTTCAATTGAATGAGTTTTCTGAGGCAGCCTCGGGCAAGATGCGTTTTCAATTCGTGAATATTTACGCTTCGGATGACCGGCAAACCATTGGTCAGAACGAGGAGAAATTATTCGAGCAGGGTTTAGGCTTTACGCGCATAGCGTTTGAAGAGAATGGCATCAAGGCTTTTCAAACGGTTTGGCCCGGAGCCATTATCACATACAGAAATCGGAAGGAGACCATCCAGTTTTTCAAATCGGACATGCCTGAACCGACGGAATCAATGATCCAAGGTTCGATCAATGCCATTGAATTTGAGGTGGCTTCTGCGATTCGTCGATTGCTCAGAGAGGAGCGACCAAGTATCGCTATGATTGAAGGGCATGGAGAATTGGAAGCTCCAGAGGTTGCTGATTTTGTGATGGAGCTGGAGAGTGAGTACGATGTGTTTCGAGTGCGTATGAATGGTCAGTTGAATGTCTTGTCAGAAAGGTTGGAGGGCATGTCTTACCGCACCAATCGATTTGATTTGGCCATCGTGGCGAAGCCGGACTCCATTTTTGATTCAAAGGATCAGGTCATTTTGGATCAATTCATTATGAATGGAGGCAAGGTGCTTTGGCTGATCGATCCCATTCAGGCTGATATGGACAGTTTGGCTTCTAGCCAATACACCATGGGTACAACCAACGAGTTGGGTCTGTACGATCAGCTTTTCCAGTACGGAGTGCGTTTCAATCGGAACTTAGTCGTTGATGCGCAATGTGCACCCATTGCATTGGGAGCAGGCCCCATGGGGAATCAGCGCAATCTTCAGATGTTCAATTGGTATTTTGCTCCTGTAGCCATTCCTCAGGGAATGGGACATCCCATTACCACAAACTTGGATCCCATCCATTTTGACTTTGTTTCCAGGTTAGATACCGTAGGTACGAACTCTTCTATTCGAAAGACGGTGTTGTTGAAGAGCTCTGAAATGGCGCGTGAATACAAAGCCCCCGTTCGGATTTCAAGTAGCATAGTCGATTTAACGCCGGAATATTTCACGGAAAACCCGCTTCCGAATCAGCCGTTTGCGGTCTTGTTGGAAGGTGAATTCACGTCAGCCTTCACCCATCGTCTTCCGGATACGTTGAGACGAGATGTCGACTTTGCTTTTCGAGATCGCAGCAAACGCACGGCACAAATTATGGTCGGTGACGGTGATGTTATCCGAAACAAGGTCAAGCAAGGCCCCAATGGTCCTATGATTTTGCCCTTGGGATACGATCGCTATTCTGGACGAGTGGTCTATGACAACAAAGAATTCCTCAACAATGCTGTTAGCTATTTGCTGGATGACGTCGCTTCCATTTCGGTGCGGTCACGCAGCATTGCTTTGCGCCCTTTGCAACTAGAGCGTATTCGCCAGGAGCGTTCAGGTTGGCAGTTTATAGCGGTTGCACTCCCATTGTTTGTCGCGGGTATATTGGGATGGTTTTTTACATTTCTTCGCCGTCGCCGATACGCTAGGTCTTTCGAATCTCATTGAACACATTTGCATGCATCGCAATCTTCGTCTCTTCTATTTCCTCCTTTTCGGTACAGCTCTTGCCGCAGGTTTGCGCTATTATTCACAAATGCAATCGGCGGAGTTGGTCGGTTTTTCGGCTTCAGACTTTGCGGTAGTTGATACGGCATCAGTCAATCGCATTTTCATTGCGGACAAGGATGGCGGACAGGCGCTTCTTGAACGCATTCCAGGAGAAAAGTATTGGAGTCTCAATGGTAAACACAAGGCCAGAAAGGATGCCGTTGATTTGTTGCTCAAGACCTTTAGGCGTGTAGCTGTGCAACGCCCTGTCTCAGAGTCGGAACTTGATAATGTCAATCGCTTATTGGCAGGTCGCGGTAAAAAAGTGGAGATTTACCAGGGTGGAGATCAGCCGGTGAAGACGTGGTACATCGGGACTGCTACGCAAAGTCACACGGGAACGTACATGGTCCTCGGTGACGGAGCAATGGGCATCGCAGACGAACCCTTTGTCACGCACATGGAGGGGTTTACGGGGTTCTTGTCGACGCGTTTTTTCACGGAAGAAGTTGAATGGCGGTATACAGGGATGTTTGATTTCCCTTCGAATACGTTGCGAAAGGTTGAAGTGGTGTATCATGAAACTCCTGAATGGTCGCATACCATGGAGGTCGATTCTCTAGGTCAATTAACAGTCCTTCGATCGGGAGAATATTTGGATGCAATGGATACGTTGACCTGGCAAAACCGATTCAATCTCTTTCGGAAAATTCACTTGGAAACATTCAATAATCATTTGTCTCCAGAGGGGTTGGCAACGCTTTCGGCAACGAATCCCGCGCTGACCATGCGAGCTTGGAATTGGGATGACACGGTGCCAGAAAAAATCGAGCTGTTTTGGAAGGATCCGATCATGGATACTTACAACGATGCTGGTGAACTCAATCAGTGGGATGGTGCTAGGATGTATGCGCGGTATCGTGATGAGCTCGTGTTGGTGCAGCGCTTCGTGTTTGACGATCGCATGGCCGTTCCGGCGGATATCAAGAGCCGGCGTTCGCGTTAAGTTCTTGAGTCATGGCTTTGGCCAAGTTGTTCCAAGAGTACTGCGTCCGCGCCGCATCGAACGCCTCAGACGAAACAGGCAGTGATTCGAGTACATTTTGAATTCCCTTCGCGAGTGCCTCCGGATCATTGGGCGGGCAGACAATTCCCGTTCCAGGAGTTTTGAGGTATTCAGACAATCCTCCCACATCGCTAGCGACGACCGGTATTCCATAGTGCAGAGCGATCGCTGTGACACCGCTTTGTGATGCCGTTAGGTAAGGAAGGCAAACCGCATTGCACGCGCCGAAGAATGTTGGCAGCTCGGCATCCAAGATGAACCGAGTGTGCACGTGTACCTGCTCGGGGCTTCCTCCAGCGTCTATTAACGCTTGGTATGGCTTCCAATCATCATAGGATTCACCCGCTATGAGAAGATGGACCGGTTTGTCTCTAGAGCTTAGGAGTTCTTTGGCTCCAATCAGTGTTTTCAATCCCTTGTACGCACGAATGAGTCCAAAAAAGAGAACGACATCCGCTTCATCCTGTGATGGCAAGTGCAGCGCCGTCCGCGCATCCTGCATTGTTTTCAATTCGGGGTATTGATCGTAGAGGGGATGAAAAAAGACTTTAGAAGAGCGACTGGGCATAAGGTCATGAACTCGACGGGCCACCTGCTCGCTCAGTGTCCACGTGATATCGACGCTCTTTAAAAATCGTTTTGTGAGCCAAACATCCCACATTTTCGCATCATGGGATGTGGCATTGTGCATAAGGCCAATGACCAATAGCCCGGGCCTTTTACGCTTCATCCGAGCAATGAGGTTGCCAAGTGCAGGAGTCAAAGCGGCATGCCAAAACGGAACGAGTAAGGCGTCAGGTCCCCATGCGAGTAAATGCTCAGCGGTGTGCTTCCATGTCCTTGGGTCAATTGAATCCAGGAGCGCTATTGGGCCGCTATCCAATTGGCCTCCTTGCGTAAGCTGAGACTGCCCCGGAAAGATTAAACGCGGATACTGTCGCTTCCAATTTGAACAATGCACTTCATGACCTTCTTCAAGAAGCGCCTCCGTTAACTTCTGATTGAATTGGGCGATTCCACCGCGGTAGGGAGGGAATGTAGAAGCGAAGGCAATGCGCATACCACAAAAATGCACTTCAATTCAGCCTTTTCAACGTTTAGCAAGTCCTATCTTTGACCGAACCTTGGTTGAAATCTCATGGACGCATACTTGGTAGACGGTGTGAGAACACCCATTGGAAAATTTGGAGGAACCCTGTCAACGCTACGCGCAGACGATCTGGCAGCGCTTCCAATTAAAGCACTTTTACAAAACCATCCAAACCTGGATCCACAGGCCATTGGCGATGTGCTCATGGGGTGTGCCAACCAGGCGGGAGAGGACAATCGAAATGTCGCTCGCATGGCGGGGTTGTTGGCTGGCTTGCCTCCGACAGTCCCTGGTGAAACCATCAATCGATTGTGTGCTTCTGGCATGGCAGCAGCAGCGCATGCGTCGCGTATGCTTCATATGGGCGATGCCGAAGTGTTGATTGCGGGAGGAGTGGAGCATATGACGCGCGGTCCATGGGTTCTTTCAAAGGCTTCCCAACCTTTTGGCCGTGATAGCCAACTGCACGATTCGAGTTTTGGATGGCGATTCATCAATCCACGAATGGAGGCGCTTTATGGCACAGAGGGGATGGGGCAAACGGCCGAAAACCTGGTGGATTTGCATGAGATTAGTCGTGAAGACCAGGATGCGTTCGCTTGTTGGTCCCAAGAAAAAGCAGCGTTACATGCTGCGACGCGGCACGCTGAGTGCATGTCCGTGGAAATTCCTCAGCGAAAAAAGGATGCCCTCATTTTGAGTATCGATGAATTTGTGAAGCCGGGAACAACGGTTGAGGCATTGAGCCGTCTTCGACCTGCTTTTAGAAAGGAGGGAGGGAGTGTTACGGCTGGAAACGCATCCGGATTAAATGACGGTGCTGTTGCGCTTTTGATGGCCTCTAAAAAGGGGATGGCTGTGCACGGTTTGGAGCCATTGGCTCGTATCGTGTCTTCTGCGGTTGTTGGTGTGGAACCAAGAATTATGGGGATTGGGCCTGTTCAGGCTTCAAACCTCGCTTTGCAGAAGGCTGGGTTGACCATGGATGACATGGATTTAATTGAATTGAACGAGGCTTTTGCGGCACAAGCGTTGGCATGCACGAGAAGTTGGGGGTTGTCAGATCGCGATGAGCGCTTGAATCCAATGGGAGGTGCCATTGCTTTGGGACATCCACTGGGTATGACAGGGGCCCGTTTGGTGCTGACTGCGGCGAATCAACTGAAACGCTCGGGGAAGCGGTATGCGCTTGCTACATTGTGCATAGGTGTGGGGCAAGGCTATGCTATGGTCATTGAAAATACAGCTGTGTAAAGAAATCATCACATGATTCAGTCCTTCCGTGAAATGATTCCTGTGGTACATCCGTCGAGCTATGTCCATCCGATGGCCTTGGTCATTGGCCATGTCACGATAGGACCGGATTGTTATATTGGGTCAGGCGCTGTGCTGCGAGGAGATTGGGGGCGTATTGTTCTGGAATCGGGTTGCAACGTTCAGGAAAACGCCGTCTTGCATATGTTTCCAGGAGCCACAGTTCACCTGAAGAAAGGCGCCCACATTGGTCACGGAGCGATGATTCACGGGGCTACGATTGGCGAACAAAGCATGGTTGGAATGAATGCGGTGATTCTTGACGATGTTGAATTGGGCTCCGGTTCAATTGTCGGTGCCTTGGCCATGGTCAAAGCGAAGTCAATGTGGGATGAGCGCTCTTTAGTCGTTGGAAACCCTGCGAAATGTATCGGTAAAGTTTCCGATGCCATGCTCGCACATAAAATTGAGGGAACTGCATTGTATCAGCGATTGCCTGCAGATATGATGGCGTATGCCGCAACGTGTGAAGCTCTGACAGAGGGCGATGCAGATCGACCGGGCGATTTCCCATCTTTCGATACGTGGCAAAGCCGCAAAGCAGAGGACTGATCATGGGGAAATCGGGAAACCGGCAAGTTCAATTTAAGCAATTCACTGTGCGTGATGAGCGCTGCGCCATGAAGGTTGGAACGGATGCGCTGATTTTGGGAGCGTGGTGCGAGGTTGAAGAAGCATCGTCTGTTTTAGACATTGGAAGTGGTTCTGCCATAGTAGCCTTGATGCTTGCCCAACGAGCCAAAGACGCTCGCGTTGTAGCTGTAGAATTGGAGCAAAGTGCATTTGGTCAAGGGTGTGAAAATGTGGAGCAATCTCCTTTTTCAGGCCGCATCCAGTGTGTGAACCAAGAGATCCAAGAATTCTCACATGACCCACGCTGGCAAAATAGCTTTGATGTAGTCGTTAGCAATCCGCCATTCTTCCACGGTAAGCCCAAGTCTCCGGATCCTTCTCGAAATTTAGCGCGTCATGACGATACGCTCCCTTTGTTGGAGCTGTTAGATTCCGCAATGCGATGCATGCGTTCTTCGGGGAGATTCATGCTGGTTTGGCCAGCCGAAAGGAGGGAAGAGTTGTTTGCTGCTGCGAAAAGCAGAGGATTGAGCCTGGTCCGTGAAATGAGCATTCAAGGGACACCATCTCATGAGTCAACCCGTTTCTTGACGGAATGGTCTTCTCAGTGTTTTGATGATTCGAAACGAGAAGAAATGAGCATCGAGAAGGGGCATCGCATCGAAGGTCAGGTGAACCTTACAGATCGCTATAGCGAACTCATGAGGCCGTATGTGCTCGCTATCGAGTCATCAGGCGCCTAGCACCTGCTTTAAACGGTCTACTTGTGCAGACCACAGCTCTTTTGAGTCATCAATTTCATCCTCTTCGGCAAAATCAGTGATCACAATCGCGGTGTCTCCGGTGAGGTCGTCAATTTTGATTCTAAACTCGAAGTAACTGGCTATTCCCGAATCTTCATCCTCAAGCCACCGAAATTTGATGAAGTCCTCGCGTTTTTTGCTAATGATTCGAGCACTTTCTTCACTGCCGTCCCAAATAAATGTGTGGATGTCCTTTGTTATATTGACATCATCACAAAACCATTCAGCTAGTCCGCTCGGAGTGCTGAACATATTGAACAAGACTCCTTTAGAACTATTGACAGGATACTCGACCTGAAATTTCACTTTTTCCATCTCTACACTTCCGCTCATGAGTTCCTAATGTACGGAATTAATGGCTTTCTTGGTTGCATAAAGAGAGGAATGAAAATTTAGGGTATGAATGCCGGCTCTTTGTTTAGATTCTTATATTTGCGCCGCCTTAGACTTGGCGGGATAGCTCAGTTGGTTAGAGCGCAGGATTCATAATCCTGAGGTCGAGAGTTCAAGCCTCTCTCCCGCTACAGATAAAAGCCTCTCCTCACGGAGGGGTTTTTTTTGCTTTTACATGAAAAAACAATCAATTAGTCGATAGTATAATGTGATTAGAAGCATATATAAGTTAATTTCATCCTTCTTTAGAATGAACACAATAGCATATGCAGTTAAGAAGGCTCCTCACATTATTGCTCTTGTTGGTTATTGTTCAGCAATCAAACGCACAACTTTTAGGGCTTGTTGCTGAAGAACATGCTGTGTCATCTCATGGTGTGACGTACCGGTTTTATGCAGAATTCAACGGTGAAGGATATAAAATAACCTCTGTTTTTGCGACTGAAGCCTATTTAAACAATCCTCCAATTTTAATCGAAACGGATGATCCAAGCGGTTTTTATCAATCAACGCCGGGGTTTGACTTGGCTCAAGCAGTGAATCCCTTCTTTTTTGCGTTTTACCCTCAAATGGAATTTGACTCTTGGGTCACCATTGGAGCCGATGCAGGAGAAACAGGTGAGGTGCAAACAACAGGGTTAAATCCGCAATTCATAGCTTTCAACAACGGCGAGACGTTCTCAACTGACGGTTCTGAATTTGGAGGGCTTTGGTTTACGACGACTTCAAATCCCTTTTATTCAGAATCTGATGGCCGTGTGCTGCTTGCTCAACTAACGGTAACAGTGGGCCATGTGGCTACTTTTCAGTGCAATGTGCAGTGGCGGGATTCTGAGGACAATTCAAACGAGAGTATAGGCTTGACTGCAACCGCAGGGGCTGTAGGAGGGGGATGTCTCTCCGAGTTGGCTTGCAATTACAATGCAGGAGCTTCATCGGATGACGGTTCGTGTGTCTTTCCTATTGATAATTTGCATGATTGCAATGGAGATTGCCTTGAAGACTTGGATGGAGATGGAGTTTGCAATGCAAATGAGGTTTTGGGGTGTGACAATGCCAATGCTTGCAATTTTGAATCGAACGCTACCGAAGATGACGGCTCATGCGTTTTGCCCAACTCGGGTTATGATTGCACTGGTGATTGCTTAATGGATTCAGATGGTGATGGCATTTGCAATGACTTTGAAGTGGTGGGATGCCAGAATGTGGTGGCCTGCAACTATGATGTGAATGCGACGGATTCTGGTTCATGCGTTTATGCTTCAAGCGGTTATGATTGCTCCGGTGTCTGTCTAGAAGACGCTGATGGTGATGGGGTTTGTGACGAGTTTGAAGTGATCGGGTGTCAAGATGCAGCGGCTTGCAATTTCAATGCGAATGCCACTGAAGCTGGCGGCGAATGTGAATTCCCATCTGGTTGCTCTTTCTGTTCGGGGGAAACCAATGGGTCGGGGACGGTCGTGAATGGGGATGCGGACAACGACGGCGTTTGCAATCAAGATGAAATTTCGGGATGTCAAACACCAACGGCATGCAATTACAACACCCAGGCAACGGATAGCGGTTCGTGCACATATGCATTGGGTTGCGACTTGTGTTCGGGTGAAACGGACGGTTCCGGAGTCGTATTGGACTTGGACAGTGACAACGATGGAATTTGCAATGCAGATGAAATCTTAGGGTGCACGAATTCAGAGGCTTGCAATTACAGCAGCGCTGCAACCGATGAAAATGGGACTTGTTTGGTTGCAACAGGATGTGATTCTTGTTCTGGAGAATCAGATGGTTCGGGTACGGTGTTGGACGGAGACTCGGACAACGATGGAGTCTGTGATACCAATGAAGTAATTGGTTGCCAAAATAATGAAGCATGCAACTTCAATGCTGCTGCGACCGATTCAGGGTCATGCAGTTTTCCTGCTGCGGGATATAATTGTGCAGGTGACTGTCTGCAAGATGAAGATGGGGATGGCACGTGCGATGAATTCGAGGTGACGGGATGTCTGTATTCAACAGCCTGTAATTATCTCAGTAGCGCAACTGATGACGACGGATCATGCGTCTTCGCGCAATCCGGTCAAGACTGCAATGGCAACTGCCTGTTTGACACCGATTCCGATGGCATTTGCGATCAACTCGAGGTGGTGGGATGTCTTGATGCGACCGCGTGCAATTACGACGGTCTAGCGACAGAGTCTGGTTACTGTGATTATCCAGAGAGCGGATTGGACTGTGAGGGGAACTGTTTGTTGGACTCTGACAGCGATGGTGTTTGTGATTCCGACGAAGTCAACGGGTGCACGAATTCAACAGCCTGCAACTACACGAGTGCTGCAAGCGATGACGACGGATCTTGCACCTTCGCGCAATCCGGTCAAGACTGCAACGGCAACTGCCTGTTTGACACCGATTCCGATGGCGTTTGCGATGAACTCGAGGTGGTGGGGTGTCTGGATGGGACCGCGTGCAATTACGACGGTCTAGCGACAGAGTCTGGCTACTGCGATTATCCAGAGAGCGGATTGGACTGTGAGGGCAACTGTTTGCTGGACTCGGACAGCGATGGTGTTTGTGATTCCGACGAAGTCAACGGGTGCACGGATCCAACAGCCTGCAACTACACGAGTGCTGCAAGCGATGACGACGGATCTTGCGTCTTCGCGCAATCCGGTCAAGACTGCAACGGCAACTGCCTGTTTGACACCGATTCCGATGGCATTTGCGATCAACTCGAGGTGGTGGGATGTCTTGATGCGACCGCGTGCAATTACGACAGTCTAGCGACAGCGTCTGGTTACTGTGATTATCCAGAGAGCGGATTGGACTGTGAGGGGAACTGTTTGTTGGACTCTGACAGCGATGGTGTTTGTGATTCCGACGAAGTCAACGGGTGCACGAATTCAACAGCCTGCAAC
>CAJQIB010000002.1 GCA_905478325.1 uncultured Flavobacteriales bacterium
CAAATACACCCCTGCATTGTTGACCAATACATCCAATCGCGAGAGACGGTCTTGCAGCTCAACGACCAACGCACCCACCTCCTCCGGCTTGCTCAAATCCGCACAGTAAACGGCAACAGACAAACCCTGTCTTTCTAATGCCGTTTTCATGGCGTTCAAGTCGTCTTGATTCCTCGCGACTACATGCAACTCAGAGGCGGTTGCCGCGAAGCGTTCGACAATGGCGCGACCAATGCCTTTGGTGGCACCGGTGATTAGAACGACGGGATTGGAATTCATAGAATGGGCTTTTAGGATGGCAATTCACCAGGTTGAGGCAGGCCGAAAAAACGTCTCCGAAACGGTTCCACATCGGGCCAAACATCCGGAGCAGCGATTGCAATTTCATCCGACCGATCGAACACAGGACGGTTGACGCACAAAATGGAGCGCTCCACATCCGTGGGGTTTTGGTACGCATGGACCAATTCCAAGGGCCAGAAATGAGCGACACCTCCGGGTACGGGCTGTTCTTGCAACATTAGGCCATCGGACATCACCAATTCCGCCTCGCCCATGAGGCGATGAAAATGAGGTGGAATTTGACCGCCTGCTCGAATGCGCAATCGGTAAATACCACAGTCACGGTTTTCATGCAACACATCCACCACGCCAAACTCGTTGCGCTCTTGGGTGTATGCGTAGTCTTCTCGTTTCCTGAAAATGTGCACAGCAGGAATCGCTCGCCCGCCCAAAGCCAAGGGTTTTTCAATGGTCACCTCCATGGCCTCAAGCGTCTGCCCCATGCGATCCGGAGCTTGCGGTCCCAGTACGACCGCACACAAAGCCTCGGCGGCTGTCTCCAACAACCGGTATTCACCCGCTTCCAATAAAAACGCGAGATCGCCAGCGACATGGCTATAATCCATGGATTCCTCCAGCGAGTTGCCAAAAGAGCCTGGGCGACGTTCAAGAAACAAGCGCACTTTGAGGACCAAAGGTTGCGGCGTCAAGCGTTCGTGGGAATGTATTCCCACTAAACATGAAACATGTAGTTCGCGAAGCTCTACACAATCAAAATCAGAAACGTTCATGAGGTTTGTGGTACCAAGAGGTCAAACAAATTGATTCGGGTCCGGGTCTTCGTGTCAAATCCCAACTGATTTTCATACCGATTTAACGTCGCAATCGCCTCCTCTTCACTCGAGGCCCCAATCGCCTCAAACTCCACACACGCCACCGATTTATCACCGTGACGCGCCTCGTAATGGACGATTTCACAATCCGGAAATTCAAAGACCCAGATGGCCTTCTCAATGGGATAGCCTCCTGACGTTCCCACGAGCTTCATCCAAGCCATGATAGCAGATTCTTGAGACGGATTCGCTCCCAATTCCAAGTTGATTTCCGTTCGCACTTCATTCTCCTTACCGCGGCTCTTGATCGTCAATTGTTGAATCTCTTCATCGATCCGGTGGCGATAAATAAAATCGGGATTTGAATGCGGCAGGTAGTAGGTATCCAAAACCTGCAGAGATTTTTCTTTGATTGGCCCAAGCGCCATCACAGTCGCCGCAAACTCTTTCAATTCAAAAGAAGCGTCTACTATAAACTTGTGTTCAATTTCGAGAAAGTCAATCGAGGAGGCACTCATCGCTGAACAAGGTAATGGATGAACACCAAGTCCCCTTCGACTTCGGCGCTTTGCAATTGAAAATGGACCGATTCGGGCAATTCAGGAGCGACAACGGGCACACCCGATGTCTTTCCAATTGCCACAGGGCAAAGAGTCAACACCAATTCGTCCACTGCAGAAGCCGCATAGAAGGACCGATTGACCATACCACCACCGAACAAAAGAACCTGCTGAAATCCGGCTGCCCTGCAAGCCTCCAAGGTCTCTTCTACCATCTGGCCATCTCCATACACAACGTGTTTGACGGCTGTGCCTCTTCGCCCCTCTGAAAGCGCCTCTGACGATACGATCCACTTGGGCGTGTTGGGATGCCTCCAAACGGCCTGGTCAGCTTCAAATCCATGATTGGTCAACATGATCCACGTAGGGAACGTTCCATGTTCATTCAATACTTCCATCACGCCGCCACTGACATTGACGGAATGCCCCCCGACGATAACCGCATCGCTCGCACGCAGCCACCGCAACATGTGTTCATGGTCCGCTTCATTGGTAAATCCATGGCGCTTGCGCTCAGCATCGGATTCGTTGGCATGCGACGCGATGCGACCATCGAGACTCGCTGCCATGATATTGATTACTTTCATTTCCATGGTACAACCGCAAAAATCAACCAATTGTTGAGCAAAACACTCGATTTCCACCGACCTTCATCAAAATGAACACGAAAACCGTTCTAATCGCTTGTCTGCTTTGGTTTATTGGCACCGATGAAGCGGCGTCTCAAGCATGCAATGCCATCGAAATATCAGCCACCATGAGCGTGGGGTTGTACGGTGAGGAGATTGCCTGGAGCATCCTCGATCAGGACTCGGCCATCGTGGCAGGTCCATTTTCAGGGTATGTCTCCGGTTCGATCAGCACCACCACTCTGTGCATCGAAGCAGGCTGCTACCTCTTGCATGCCACCGACTCGTATGGAGATGGATGGCAAGGAGCCGTCTTGATACTCAATGATTCGGAGGGAGCAAGTCAAACGGTTCAGATGGAGCAGGCTGCTTTTGAAAGCTTTACTCCAGTCGATTTCGGCGCAACATGCGGCTGTACCAACCCTGACGCCGTCAATTTTGACCCGTCTGCGACCAGCGATGACATGGGGTGCTTTGTGTGCGAGGAGAGTCCCGTGTATTTCGAACTCTCCACGGGAACCTGGGCCTCTGAACTGAGTTGGCTGTTGCTCGATTCACTCGGAGAAGCTGCGCTCAGCGGTACTGAATTGTGGGAAGACACTCCATGGGAGGACAACAGCACGTATACCGCGTGGGGGTGTGTGGCTTCCAACTGCTATACGATGCTCTTGCTTGACAGCTATGGAGATGGATGGCAAGGCGCAGAGATGTCTATTTCTGTTCCTTCCGATTCAGGATTGACACTCATCGCCAACGGCACCGTACCTGTGGGCGATTTCGAATTCACACTCTCAGTGCCGCTGAATGACGGATGTCCAATCTATGGATGCACAGAGCCTCAGGCTTGGAACTACCTACCCAACGCCAATGAAGATGACGGTTCCTGCACGCGACAGGCTGACAACGTTTCGTTGATTGGACATTGGACAGACACCACTTTGCCCATCAACGGACTGAATGGGCGATTCAGTGATGTCGAAGGGTATGCGAAGGATGGAAGGGAATATGCCCTTGTAGGCTCGACCATGGGGACGCACGTTATTGACATCTCCGAAGGATCGGCGTTCGAAGAACTCTTTTTTCTTCCCGGCGCTTACAGTGGAGCGGTCACCCACCGAGACTACCACGTTGACGGCGATTTGCTCTACGCTGTGTGCGATCAAGGAAGCAGCACATTGCAATGTTTTGACTTGTCCGGACTTCCCAATGCCGTCTCCACCGTGTATGACAGCGATGAGTGGGTTCGCACCGCCCACAATGTATTTGTCGACGCGATCACCAAAAAGCTCTACGCTTGTAGCATGGCGAGATCGGAATTCAGTTCGCCTTTGCTGGTCTTGGATGTTTCCGACCCAAGTGCACCGGTGGAGTTGGTGAATTTGGATCCATGGATTCCGGGATGTCATGATGTCTTTGTGCACCATGATACGGTGTGGGTCAATGGCGGTGGTGTAGTTTCCGTTCTTGAAGTGGTTGATGAGCCTGCGCTCATTGGACTGATTGACGAATACCCCTTCCAAGGCGGAAACCACAGTGGTTGGTGGGTCCCTGAAGATGACCTCTATGTCTTTGCCGATGAGACACACGGTTCCCCCCTGAAAGTCATCGATACCTCGGACTTGCAGGACATGCAGGTCCTTGGATTGCTGAGTTCTGAAACAGTTCCCGAAGCCATCGCCCACAACCTCATGATCCGCGACGGGCTGGTCTTTGTATCCTACTACCACGATGGGTTGCAAGTCTTTGACATCAACGACCCCGCAAACCCACACAAGGTGGCCTATTACGACACGTATGAACCAGATTCGCATGCGGGTTACGCAGGAGCATGGGGAGTACACGCCGCACTTCCATCAGGGCGGGTGTTGATTTCTGATGTGCAAAGCGGATTGTTCGTGCTTCATCCTGAGCCCGAAAACATCCACTTTTGCCCTGAACAACCCCCGATGTGGAATGGCCTTGAAATCACTTCAGGTGGGTCTTGGAGTACACTAGTCGATGACCCGGTCTGGGAAACGGACATTGCCTGGGCTTGGGCCACTCCTGATGAAACCGCATGCATCGACTGCTTTGGAGACTTCGACAATGACGGCCACCGAACCACTGCTGACTTGCTCCTTCTTTTGTCCGATTGGAGCTGTACTACAGGTTGCTCTACCGATTTAAACAACAATGGATGGGTGGACATCGCTGACGTTTTGACCTTCCTTGCTCTTTTTGGATTGCCTTGCTAGAGCATTTTTGCATTAACCATTGGAATCTAAAGAAAGAGCTATTACTTTTGCGCTCCCTTTGGGGACATATTTACTGACATTAACAACGGGGTTTAGAACCCCTTTTAAAAAGTTTCTCTCATGGCAACACGCCTCCGCCTTCAACGACACGGTAAGAAAGGAAAAGCATTCTACCACATCGTAGCCGCCGATGCTCGCGCTCCTCGCGACGGACGTTTCATCGAAAAAATCGGCACTTACAATCCCAACACAAACCCTGCTACGATTGATGTCGTGCATGACCGCGCCTTGCACTGGTTGCAGGTTGGCGCAGAGATGTCTGATACGGTTCGCGCCTTGATGAAGTACAAGGGCGTGGTTTACCACAATCACTTGATCAACGGTGTCCGCAAAGGCGCTATGGATGAAGCTACGGCCGAAAAGAAATTTGAGGCTTGGATGACTGAGAAGTCAAACAAGATTCAGGGCAAAGTCGATGCACTGACTAGCGATAGCGATAAGAAGAAAGAAGCAATCTTGGTTGCTGAACGCGCAATCAATGAGGCACGTGTTGCTGAAATGAAAGCAGCTGAAGCGGCTGCGATCGCTGCTGCTACACCGGTTGTCGAAGAAGAAGCACCTGCGGCTGAAGAAGCACCTGCGGCTGAAGAGGCACCTGCTGCTGAGGAAGCACCTGCTGCTGAAGAAGCGCCTGCTGCTGAAGAAGCACCTGCTGCTGAAGAAGCACCTGCTGCTGAAGAAGCACCTGCTGCTGAAGAAGCACCTGCTGCTGAA
>CAJQIB010000003.1 GCA_905478325.1 uncultured Flavobacteriales bacterium
TCCGCGTGATCCGAATGGTCCGAATGGTTATCGTCCTCACTGTGCTCGTGTTCTGTGTGCGCGTGGCCATGGCCATGATCGTCTTCGTGCAGACGTTCCATCAGTTCCTCACGCTCATCCAACAAATGTCCCTTCTCGTAAGCGATCTCATCCTCAAGCTTCGCAATCTTAACCTCAATCTCTTCTAAAGCAGACTCGACACCTTCTTCAGTCACAATGCCCAAAGCATTCAGAGGGGTAATCAAATTGTAATTCGCCAACCCAAACTCTCCGTCGTTTCCAGGGTAGCGAGCGGTCCAATCAAATTGCTTCGAATACATCTCAACTCGGATGGCATCGTCAGCCGCCTCGCCAGTCATTTCATTCCAAGTCCGTAAACCAAACGCAATGATCACGGCTAAAACTATCGAAGGAATCACCGTCCAAATAAGCTCCAACTTATTGTCGTGTGAGTAAAACGTCGCCTTGCGATCAGCCCGGTAATAGTATTTGGCTGAAAACCAAAAGAGCAGCGTATTCACCAAAAAGAACACGGCGAAGATGATGGCCATGTTAAAATTCATCAGCTGATCCACAGCAAGACCATGAACCGACGCCGATGGAGGTAAATAGTCTCCATAACGAATCAACAGAACGATAAATGAAGCGTAGAACAATACCATGAACACGAGCCAGAGCCCTCCGTTCATGCGATTGTCCGCTTCAGAAATCTCTTCTTCTCGCTTTCCACGCAATGAAATGGAAAGCTGGTAAATTTTGGACAACTGCACCGCAGCAACCAAACCTAAAACAACAACCAGTAGAATGAGCAATTTCATGATCTCAAAAATGTATCTATCAAATCAATAATGAAGATCCTTCGACTCTTGCAACATCGGGTGATTGACAGGAATCAAAGGCGCTTTGCTTAATGCACTCAACGTGCGATTCAAATACAATCCGAGGAATCCTAAAAACAACCCGATTTCAAAAATACCGAATTCATTGTGGTCAAACATCGTTCCTGGTATGACTAGCAAATAGACATCCGCAAAGTGACCAACGAAGATGAGCAAGCCAACAGGAATGATCACGTTTGGATTTCTTTTGGTGTCTCTCGGCAAAAGCGAGTAAAAAGGCACCGCAAAATTCACAAAGAACATGACCATAAACGGCACTTGATAATCCGTGAAGAATCGTTGTGTGTAGTACGTTACTTCCTCAGGAATATTGGC
Source organism: uncultured Flavobacteriales bacterium (assembly GCA_905478325.1). Taxonomy (GTDB): domain Bacteria; phylum Bacteroidota; class Bacteroidia; order Flavobacteriales_D; family Sanyastnellaceae; genus UA16. The sequence continues at coordinate 1,215 of CAJQIB010000003.1, forward strand.
ATACCAAATCAATAAGAATTGGCTAACCCACAGGTAGCTCCACAACATAGAAATGGCAAACATCCACTTCGAAATATCGTGCATATGGCTCTCCGTGACTTCTTGATAGTACCCTTTGCTTCGCAACCAGATCAAAGCCAAATTCAAGAAAATCATGAATCCGACCCACATCCCTGCAAACAGGTACCAACCAAAGAGAGTCGAGAACCAGTGCACGTCAATCGACATGATCCAATCCCATGCCAACATGGAACTAAATACAGCGAACAAAACCAAGAAAACCGCGCTGCGCTTAAATTGCTTGTAGTGCAAATCCAGACTCGGTTTTTCATCCTCAAGCAATGACCACTTTCGAAATAGGTGTGCGAAGAGCATAAAAGTTCCGATGTATACGAGTGTGCGCAACCAGAAAAACCAGCTCGCGAAATACGCTCCTTTGTGTGCGATGATATGATCGTAATTGGGGTTGGCAACAGCGCCCTCCTCCATCACGTCCACATACGTAGCTTGATCACCTTCACCGATCACGTACTCATGATACAGTGTGTGGTCCATCCAATGATACAGATGATGGGCATGGAAAAAATTCCCTGCGACGAGGACCACGACGATCACTCCTGCGCCAATGGGCAAGAAGTGCCACATGGCCTCAAACATCCGTTTGATTACTGCAGACCATGCCGCCTCTACAGCATAGTTCAACGCGTAAAAGAAAAGTGCCGCTAACGAAATAGAGAACCAGAAAAAACCATTGACGAGCAAGTTTGCCCACCAGCGCTGGTGATGGTCCGATCCATCGGTTAGAAAACCGGCGATTAATGCAATGATCCCAATGCCCATGAGCACCTGGGAGACGATTTTGGCGCGTCCTTCGAATTTGAATTCCATGATCAACTGTTCATTGCCATGGCATCTTCAGTCTCAGAAGACGCCGGTTTCACGTTGCCGTTCTCATCAAACTCCGGCATATCCCCTCCGTTCTGGAGTACTTTGATGTATTCAATAACCAACCAACGGTCCTTTTGAGACAGCTGGGAAGCATGAGAGCCCATCAGCCCCTTGCCATAAGTCAAGGTGTGGTACATTTTTCCTTCCGGCAAATCCTTCAGCTTGTCGCTGTAACTGGGTATGCCCAAGATGTGACCATTCCTGCTCAACGCTCCGTCACCTTTGCCTAACTCCCCGTGGCATTGCGTGCACATCAGCGTGTAAATCTCTTGACCTGCTTCCAATTCAGTTTGACCAATGGAAGCCAATGGTGAATTGAGACCTAACCCGGCAGCTTCGTAGCCTGCTACCGTGTTTGGGTATGCGTAGGGCATAGCAAACGCCATTTGATCCGGAGCAAAGGCGATGGTTCCAGCAACAGGCTTCCGCGCTGATTGAACCATCCGTTGCGCCGCAGCCGTTTCCTCACCGACTTGGTAGGGATCCTGACCATAGTCGACATAAGCCTCGACAGCAGGAGATCGGTACATGTCAGGCATGTATTCCAGTCCAGGACTATCCGGGTTGTTGACGCATCCCGTAAGAGCGATTAACGTCACTGCCACCATGGGCAGAAGGTCTTTCCAGCGGATGTTCATCACTTGTAATCTTTGATGCTCAACTCGAAGAGCTGTGTTTCCTTAATTGCAGCCTCCAACGCTTCCGCTGCAAGACTGTTTTGCTCGGTCGTGATTTCCATCACGAACATATTGTCCGTAGTTCGCGGGTCGGGATTGGTGGCAGGCATTCCTGGCAGCGTTCCGTTGCGAAGCAAGTACGTAATCGCCATGCCATGCGCTCCACACAAAACCGAAAACTCAAATGTTACCGGAATGAAAGCAGGGAGGTTTTCAATCAACGAAAAACTCGGCTTACCCCCAATGTTCATTGGCCAGTCAGAAATCATGAAATACCACATTCCGAGAAGGGCCAGCGCCGTTCCCGTAGAGGCATACATGAATGCCGCAATGCCCAATCGCGTGCGCTTCACCCCGATTATGGGGTCAATGCCGTGAATGGGAAACGGCGAGAATACCTCCTTGACCCGGATGCCTTTGGCAACCAGTTGCGACGCCGCTGTTTTCAGCGTATCGTCGTCGTCATACATCACATGGAATACCTTGTTCATGGCTACAGGGGTCAATGCTTGTCTTGAATTTTCTTATAGTTCTCGCCGCTCGACTTGAGAATGGTCTTCAACTCATTCAAGGCCAATACCGGGAAGAACCGAGCAAAGCCTAAGAACAGCGTGAAGAAAATACCCAAGGTTCCAATGAAAACACCGATATCAATATTCGTAGGATAAAATTCACCCCAGCTCGATGGATCATAATCCCGGTGAATGGATGTTACAATAATGACATACCGCTCAAACCACATCCCAATGTTCACGACAATGGATAAGGCAAATGTAGCAGTTAAGCTACGTCGGATCTTTTTGAACCAGAACAACTGTGGGCTAATGACATTGCACGTCATCATGATCCAGTAGGCCCAGCTATATGGACCACTGAAACGATTGATGAAAGCATAGCTCTCATATTCAACACCTGAGTACCACGAGATGAACAATTCCGTCAAATAAGCGACTCCAACAATCGAACCGGTTACGATGATCACGATGTTCATGTATTCCACGTGCTTCACGTGGATGTAACTCTCCAATTTCATGCCTTTTCGCATAATGAGGAGCAAGGTCTGCACCATGGCGAATCCTGAGAAAACCGCTCCAGAAACAAAATAGGGAGGGAAAATCGTTGTGTGCCATCCCGGAACAATGGACGTTGCAAAGTCCATGGATACGATCGAGTGTACTGAGAATACCAATGGGGTAGCGATACCGGCCAAAACCAATGAAACCTCTTCAAATCGCGTCCAGTGCTTGGCTCTTCCGCTCCATCCAAAGCTCAACAAGCCATATGCCTTCTTAGCGAAAGGCTTCGTCATGCGGTCTCGGATGGTCGCGAAGTCAGGAATCAAACCGATGTACCAAAACACCAACGATACAGAGAAGTACGTTGAAATGGCAAATACGTCCCAAAGCAGCGGAGAATTGAAGTTGACCCAGAGAGAACCGAATTGGTTCGGCAATGGCAACACCCAATAACTCACCCAGATTCTCCCCATGTGAATTCCAGGGAAAATCGCCGCCATGATGACGGCAAAAATGGTCATCGCCTCCGCAGAACGGTTGATGGCCATTCGCCATTTCTGGCGGAACAACAGCAGTACCGCAGAAATCAAGGTTCCAGCGTGACCAATACCCACCCACCAAACGAAGTTGGTGATGTCCCAGGCCCATCCGACCGTTTTATTCAATCCCCACACTCCAATCCCCGTCCCTAAGAGGTAAAGGATGCAACCAACACCGTAAACGGCGATGATGCTGGAGATGGTAATCATGATTTTCCATCCAATAGGTGCGGGACCTTGAATCGGTCCGACCACGTCGTCGGTGATGTCTTTGTAAGACTTGTCCCCTAAGATTAAGGGCTCCCGAATGGCTGCTTCTCTTTGCATCTTCCGATCAGGCTTGGGTTGGTTCTACGTTACGCACCTTCGTCATGTAGAAAATGTTGGGTTTCACCCCGATTTCCTCCAACGCGTGGTACGCTCGATTGTTCTGAGAAATGGACTGGACGTTGGAGCCCTTGTCATTCAAGTCTCCAAATGAAATGGCATTCGTTGGGCAAGCCTCAGCGCATGCCGTAACGATGCTTCCGTCTGCAACAGGTGTGCCATCCTTTTTCGCTTCGAGTTTCCCCGATTGGATACGCTGAACGCACATGCTGCACTTCTCCATAACACCTCGGCTTCTGACCGTGACATCTGGATTCAACACCATGCGCATCAAGCTGTCTTGAGCTGGGTTGAAGTTGCCGAATTTCTTGTAGCCAGGATAGTTGAACCAATTGAAGCGTCGAACCTTGTATGGGCAGTTGTTTGCGCAATACCGTGTTCCGATGCACCGGTTATAGGTCATCTGGTTCAGACCTTCGTTCGAGTGAGTTGTAGCTGCTACTGGACAAACCGTCTCGCATGGAGCGTGGTTGCAGTGTTGGCACATCATCGGCATGTGAACCGTTTGCGGGTTCAACGCCGGATCCTCCATACGACGGTAAGACTCAATCACGCCGGTGCCTTCCTCTTCCCCCTTCTTCAAACTGTAGTCTGAAGCGAAGAATCGGTCAATACGCATCCAGTGCATGTCCCGGTGACGACGTACCTCATCCTTTCCGACTACGGGAACATTGTTCTCAATGTGACAGGCCGTTACACAACCACTGCAACCTGTGCACGTGGTCAAGTCAATGGTCATGCCCCAACGGTGTCCAACGTCCTCCACAGCATGTTCGTGCCACAAATCAAACGCAGCCGTTGGCTTGTTGTCTAAGGCATCAATGGTTCCATCTGCGTTGACGTCCTCATGAACGCCCAACGTGATCAACTTGTTCCAAGACGCAGACCCCTTTTTGGCATCGCGCTCAGAGAAATAGCTTGTGAAATCCGTTTCCTTCACGATGCTTTCGCGCCCCATAAAGGTGTTTTGGATTTGAGTACACGCCAAAGGATATGTACCGCCTGTCGCTTCCACGCGCACATCGTACTGCGTGTAATCTACAAGGCCTTCATTCAAGCGAGCCCACCCAAAGGCGTTGGCTCCTACTGGAATGAGATTTCCTTCGGCATCCGTATCAAATGATCCACTCTCTCCAGATTGGAAAGCCGCCTTTCCAATGTTTTCACCATTTGCTCCACGTCCATAACCAAGGGCAAGTCCAATGGTCCCCGGAGCTTGTCCAGGTGTTGGGAATACAGGCAGTTCCATGGAAGTGTCTCCCACAACTATATTGACAACACTTGCCGGAGCCTCTTGCCCAATGAATCCGTTGAGACCCATTGCATCAATATCCGAATGCGACATGGTCACATAGTTGTCCCACGTCACTTTCGTAATCGGATCAGGCGTCTCTTGTAAAATGGGGTTGGCAGCATGTTGGCCGACACCCATGGTCGTCTTTTGGTACAACGCCAACTCAAAGCTTCCTCCAGTTCGCTTGTTCACGTTTGATATCGCAGCAGATACATCAGCTCCGGTATAAGCAGGCGTCTCAGTGACCCGGTCACCCATGACCATGTGACCGTTGTGAACAGCCTCATTCCATTCGCGGTCCGTATACATCGCCTCAGCGGCATAGCTACCGTTGTAAGTAGAACGCAAATACGTGTACCAATCCATTCCGGCATCGGCGTTACACCATGTCAAAAAGCTCAGTCCTGAAGCACGCGTATCGAAGAGTGGTGCAATCGTAGGTTGAACCAAATCAATGCGATTCTTCTCAATCTGCAAATCACTCCATGATTCCAACCAGTGGTGGTTCGGAGCGATCATGCCACAACGGCTCGCCGTTTCGTCCGCAACCATCGCTGTGCTCACACTGGTTTTGACTTTCGCCAAGCCAGCAATGAACTCCTCCGCGTTCACCGCATCGTATGCAGGATTGCAATCAGAAACAATCAACGTGCTCACTTTACCCGCATTCATGTCCTTCAACAACTGCTGGAATGCCGCTTGGTCGCCTTGGAAAAGACCCTTCTCATGATCAAAGAGCACCGTGGTACCCACTGCACCCAAGGCCGCATTGATCGCATTGACCAAACGCTGTGTGTGCAAGTCGTTTGATCCAGCCAACACCAACCCTTTCGTGCCTGATTTCTTCAAATCAGTTGCCGCTGACTGGATGGCAGCATTGGCTACATCAGACAATGTATTGGTTGCACTATTTCCTGAAATAGCCGACAACAATGCCGCTGCCACCTTGCCTTGCTCAGAAGGCTTGACCATCGTACGGTAATCAGCGTTCGAACCGGTCAGGCTCATGTTGGTCTCGAATGCATGCAATCGGGACATGGAACCATTTTCTGGACGACGGGTTTTGGCCCAACGCTCAGCATAAAAAATAGAGTCTGCAAATGTTCCCAAGAAGTCCGCACCAATGGTAACAACAGTTTCCGCCATATCGAACTGATACGAAGGGAGGCTATTGATTCCAAAATCCACAACCGCCGCCGCTCGAAAAGCACCGTAATCGACCGCATCGTATGACACGTGTTCTACGTTTGATGTCGCTTTTAAGGTCTCAATTGACCGCAAAATCGATGGACTCATGATTGTGTTGGTCAACAACACATTGCGTCCCGCTGCTTCCAATCCGCTCTTCACTGCGGCATCGATGGTGGCCCAACTAGAGGATTCTCCTCCTTTCGTCGGTCCCTCAAGGCGCGCACTGTCGTAAAGCGACATAACAGACGCATTGACCCGGGCGTTGACTCGACCAATGCCCGTTCGGCCATTGGACTTGACAAAAATGGGACGCCCTTCACGTGTCTTCACCAATACATTGATGAAATCCTGCCCATCGTAATACGTACTCGCATAGTGGTTTGCGACACCAGGTGTCACGTCACTCGGCTTATTCGTGTACGGGATGCTCTTGATCACCGGAGTTTCACACGCTGCCAGCGTTGCCGCTGTCAGACTGAACCCCATGAACTTCAAAAAGTCCCGGCGTCCTGTATGCGTGGATTCTATGCGGTCATCGCTTAAGAATTCATCTACCGACTTTGTTTCCGGGAACTCGTGTTCCTGGATCGTTTTAAAGGCTTCCGTCTCGTGGAGTTCGTCCAGTCCGGACCAATAACGCTTTGTATTTGCCATGAGGCTGCGATAAGGGGTTCGCGATTGCTAGTCTTAGTAATGACACTTGGCGCATTCCCATCCGCCGAGTTCCTTCACTGTGATTTTGTCGTCTTCCAGGTACTTCCTGAGTTCTTCATTTCCTCTCAGATGATCCTTGAGTCGATGATGAATTTCTTCGTAATAGCCACTGCTAGCCAAGTCAATCTCGGCTTTGTTGTGGCACTCAATGCACCAACCCATTGTCAGTGTTGGCTTTGACAATTGAATCAGCCCAGGGTACTTATCAACCAATAAATTGATGTCGTCCACTTCCGCTACACGACCAACCGTGTACGTTTCAACGTCTCCGTGACAATTCTGACACTGCAAGCCTCCGACAACAACGTGCTGCTGGTGGCTAAAAAAGACGTGATCAGGCAGGTTGTGGACTTTATTCCACCGAATGGGTTCCCCTTCGTAGGAGTCCTGCGGAGAAATGAATCCCGTCGTCCCTTCACCATCGACATACGTTCCTGATTCAGAATCGAAACCAATGGCATCATAAATTTTCGCGATCTCCGTTTCTCCGTATCGGCGTCCTTTCTTCACTGCCTTGTGGCAATTCATACACACGTTCGTTGAAGGAATTCCAGCGTGCTTGGATTCATACGCACTGTGATGGCAGTACTTGCAATCAACTTCGTTCTCGCAGACGTGCACACTATGGATGAATTGAATGGGCTGGTTCGGCTTGTAGCCCTCGACAACTCCAACGCGCATCAGACCCTGATACCCTAGAACGGCTCCGTAAGCCACGAAAAACAAACCAATGAGGGAAACGACAGCTCGGTTGTTCCAAGCCCAATTGCGTGCTCTGCTTTCATAGGGAAGCTCCTCAAGCACATCCTCTCCCGTGCTTTGATTGACCGCATTGGTCAACGAACGGTTAACACCTGCAGCAGAAAGAGCAATGATTAGAAACAGAACGAGTAAAATCAAAAACCATACACCGCTTCCACCCGACTCCTCTATAATTTCAATTTCATCAACGGTGATACAGTCAGAACCCGAATCAGCAACAGGTGCTGCATCAGGTGGATTTTGAACATACGCCATGATGTTCTTAATGTCCTCTGCGGATACAGCCTGGGCCGTCATCCACCCATAGGTTGGGACATACCGCGCCACAATCGACTTGATGTACGAATCGCCAGATTCGGCAGCACCCTGAGGGTTCTGGATCCAGTTCACCAACAATTCCTCGCTGGAACCCCAGCGGTCGGCGATGCCAGCCAAGCCTGGCGCTGCCAACACCTCATTGGTCACCTTGTGGCAAGATGCGCAATTGGCGTTGAAGAGGCTTTGCCCTGCTTCAATGTCACCTTCGTCCCATATCCCCGCTGTTGCTATGCTTGCTGTAAGCAGAAGGCATGCAGCAAGCAAGTTTCGTCTGGCCCGGATTACCGTGTTCGCTCCCATAGATGTCGCTTTTCGCATTACGATGAAAAATCGCTCATTTCGCCGGCAAAATTAAGCATTGAAGACCACAAAATTTCAGGTTATTTTGAGTCAATACCAATCGCACGCCTAATTCAGAATGATTCTACATAAGCTATGACGCATACAAAACGCACTTAAAAAGCTGACGGTGAAATTCTTTACGCATAAATTTCGTTGAAACCATGCCCCCTTCGCTCCACATCATTAATTTCGCTGCACGGTGATCAAGTCAAATCAAAGTTCGTTTTTCGGAGTTCAAAGGGCCATTCGACGCAGCCTTTTGTTTTTATTCATTGGAGGAGCCTTCACATCCTCTCTTGCCCAAGATGATGCGCCGTGGTGGAAGTCGCTTTTTCACGGGAAGCATGACGCCATCGATTCTCCGTCAAACGCTATGTCATCCGACAACCAGCCCTTATCTGGTGTTCAGAACGGAATTCAAGGTCAAGACTCCTCTGAATCGAGTGGTCAAATCAATGAAACTGCGTCTGCTTTAGAACCGATTTCAAATTCCGTCAAAAGACAAATTGGAAGCTATGAGCTTCAAAGCAATGCACAAATATCGGCGTTGGATTTGGCTTGGATGGTCGTGCGGCACCCGGTTCAAGGGTACCGTGTTCAGTTGTACTTGGGAACCCTTCAAGAAGCCCGAAAGGTGCGTTCTCAAATGCGATTGAAAACCGATTTACCCATTTATCTCACTTCTTTAGCCCCGAGCTACCGCGTGACCGTGGGAGATTTTCATGACAAATGGGCCGCTGAAAAAGAACGCCAGCGCTGGAGCGAAACATTTCGCATGACCATTGTTATTCCGATGGAAATATCCATTTCTTCGGCTCAAGGCCAACAATAAGAGTTCTGAACACTTCGCAGGACGATCTGTCCTGAAACGGAATCAATCTTCGAGCGTCTGCTTCACTTCGACTTCTTCGAATGCTTCAACGATGTCACCAACTTTGATGTCGTTGTACCGTTCGACGTTCAAGCCACACTCAAAGCCTCTAGAGACTTCTTTGACGTCGTCCTTGAAGCGTTTCAAGGAACCGAGCAGCCCTGTATAAGCGACAACTCCTTCGCGGATCAGACGTATTCTGTTGTTCCGTTTGATGGTTCCTTCTGTTACAAAGCAACCCGCAATCGTACCCACTTTTGAAATCTTGAATGTTTCTCGAATTTCAGCAGATCCAACAATCTTCTCCTCAATACGCGCAGAAAGCAATCCTTCCATCGCGTCTTTCATCTCCTCAATGGCCTTGTAGATGATGGAGTACAATTTGATTTGCACTTCTTCCTTCTCTGCCAATTTTCGAGCTGCACCGCTCGGGCGCACCTGGAAACCAATGATGATTGCTGATGACGCCGAGGCCAACAAGATATCCGATTCGGAAACCTGTCCTACCGCCTTGTGGATGATATTGACCTGTACTTTCTCCGTTGAGAGCTTTTCCAATGAATCACTCAATGCTTCAATGGAACCGTCCACGTCACCTTTGACAATCAGATTCAATTCCTTGAATTCTCCAACGGCAATCCGTCTTCCCAGCTCTTCCAAAGTAACCGAACGCTGCGATCGAACGCCCTGCTCTCGCTGTAGTTGCTGACGTTTCGTGGCAATGTTTCTCGATTCTCTTTCGTCATCGAAGACGTGAAATTTATCTCCTGCGCTTGGGGCGCCATCAAATCCAAGGATAGACACGGGAACAGATGGGCCTGCCTCCTCTACACGGGTGCCACGTTCATTGAACATGGCCTTAACCTTTCCTGAATATTGACCTGCCAGAATGGGATCACCAATTCGAAGCGTTCCTCCTTCTACGAGCAAGTTGGTCACATAGCCTCGCCCTTTGTCCAAAGAACTTTCGATCACCGTTCCCAATGCACGCTTGTTTGGATTCGCCTTGAGGTCGAGCATCTCTGCTTCCAACAAAACCTTTTCCAAAAGCGGATCGATGTTCTCTCCCATTTTGGCAGAGATTTCCTGACTCTGGAACTTACCTCCCCACTCTTCAACCACTACATTCAATTCCGAAAGCTCTTGTCGAATACGATCTGGATTGGCTTCAGGGCGATCCATCTTATTCAACGCGATGATCATTGGAATTCCAGCTGCCTGAGCGTGGTTAATGGCCTCTTTTGTTTGAGGCATAACCGCATCATCAGCAGCCACCACAATAATCGCTATGTCTGTGACTTGAGCACCCCTCGCACGCATTGCCGTAAAGGCTTCGTGACCAGGTGTGTCCAAAAATGTCATATTTCCTCCCTTGGGTAGGGTCACGTTGTAAGCTCCAATGTGTTGCGTAATACCGCCAGCCTCACCGGCTATAACATTGGCACTACGGATAAAGTCGAGCAAGGAAGTCTTTCCGTGATCGACGTGACCCATTACCGTTACAATTGGCGGACGATCCACAAGATCCTCTTCTTTGTCCGTCTCAATCTCAATCGCCTCTTGGACTTCTGCACTGACAAAATCAGCCTCAAATCCAAATTCTTCTGCAATGATCGTGATGGTTTCAGAGTCCAACCGTTGGTTGATCGAAACCATGATTCCGAGCGTCATGCAAGCCGAGATGACCTCGTTCACATTGACATCCATCATGCTAGCCAATTCCGCAACCGTAACGAATTCTGTTAATTGCAGCGTGCTCGCAGCTTCCTTTTGACGAGCAATCTCCTGCTCTTGACGCTCTTGAACAGCACTCCGCTTTGCTCGACGCAATTTGGCTGAGTTTGACTTTCGGCCCCCACTCAATCGAGCGAGCGTATCCTTAATCTCCTTCTGAATGTCCGCTTGGGTAACCTCGCGCTTCGGTTCGTTTTTCTTGCCGCCACGTCCACGCGTATCCGCTGGACGAGCACCAGGACTCGCTGTACGTGCAGTCTTCGCGACGTCCACTTTCGTAATGCGCTTTCGTTTGCGCTTATTCTCCTCTGCTTTCGAAGTTCGCTTCTTCTCGACAGGCAAAACAATCTTACCAACGACCGTAGGTCCGGTCAGTTTTTCTATCCGAGTTTCCATCTTCTCCACGACACGCGGAGCATCTGCAGCAATTTTCTTCTCCTCCTTTTGAGTCTTCTCCTCTTGCGCTTTATCCAACTTCGCCTTGGCCATCGCCTCACCCTCCTTTTTGGAAATTTCGGCGGATTTCTTTGCGATTAACGCGCGCTCTTCATCCTTCTGTGCCTTTGTCTTTGGCTTCCGCTTGTTGGAAACCGAATCCAAATCAAGCTTGCCCAAAATTTTCACAGGACTGTCCGGAAGCACTTCTGCTCCTTTTTTCTCTTTCGCTTCCTGTGCAGCTTCCTCCTTTGGCTCTTCCACAACCACCTCTTCCACCGCTTTCACCTCTTCAGGTGCCTTTTCCGGTGCTTTTGGCGCTTCGGCTGGTACCTCTTCTTGAACAGGTTCCTCCGCTTTTGGCTCAGGAGCCGGCGCGACCACTTCTGGTTCTGGCGTCGGTTCTACGGGATTGACTCGCTCAACTAAAGGCTGTTGTTGGCTCTTCTGGAAGACCGATAGATCGATCTCCACCTCCACCTCTTCGACCGGAGCTGTGCGCTTCCTAGCTGAAGCAAGTGTCACGCTTTCACGCTCGACAATGGCACGCGAGGAGGAGCTTACAGCTTTCTCTTTCGCCTCCTTTTGGTCCTGAAAATTGGCCCGCACGAGTGCATACGCTGACGCGTCAATTTTGGTGTTGGGCTTCGCATCCACTTCAATGCCCTTGCTTGCCAAAAAATCAGCAATGGTCTGTACCCCAAGATTGAATTCTCGAGCTATTAAGTTGAGTCGTACGGGTTTGTTAGCGTCGGCCATTAGCGATTTTAAGGACTAAAATATGGGAATGATATGCGAAAGGTAAGAGTCAATAGCGGTCTCAAGACAATTCATCCTTGAGGATTTTCAATACTTCCCTGATGGTTTCCAACTCGAGGTCCGTGCGATTGACCAAGAAATCTTCATCTAAATTCAAAACAGACCGTGCTGTTTCGAGACCAATTTTGACAAACTCCTCTAGAATCCACGCATCGATTTCATCAGAGAATTCAGTCAATTCAACATCATCGACCGCATCTTCATCCTCTCGGTATACGTCGATTTCATAATTGGTAAGCAAACCTGCCAACTTGATGTTGTTGCCGCCTTTTCCAATGGCCAAACTCACTTGATCGGGCTTGAGATACACCTTCGCTTCGCGGGTCTCCGTGTTCAATTCCATTGAAGAAATCTTCGCTGGACTCAAAGAACGTGTCACGAGCAGCTGCTCATTCTCCGTGAAATTAATGACGTCAATGTTTTCGTTCTTCAACTCACGGACAATGCTGTGGATACGCGACCCTTTCATCCCGACACAAGCACCGACTGGGTCTACGCGCTCGTCATAAGACTCAACAGCAACCTTCGCCCGCTCACCTGGAGAGCGAACAACACGCTTAATGGTAATCAGCCCGTCAAAAATCTCCGGAACCTCCTGCTCAAACAAACGCTCCAAAAATTCTGGGGCAGTCCGTGACAAAACGATTCGAGGATTGTTGTTTTTCATTTCAACAGCTGAAACGACCGCTCGCACGGTATCGCCCTTCTTGAAAAAGTCTCCCGGAATCTGGTTCTCGCGTGGCATGACGACCTCGTTGTCCTCATCATCCACCAACAAAATCTCCCGCTTCCAGATTTGATACACCTCTGCAGAGATAATCTCTCCCACCCGCTCCTTGTATTTCTGATAGATAGAGTCCTTCTCCAATTCCATAATGCGACCGGCCAAATTTTGACGCAGCGACAGTACATTTCGTCGTCCAAACGATTCCAACTTGATTTCCTCAGAAAGTTCTTCACCCACCTCAAAGTCATCCTCGATGCGCAACGCTTCGGAAATGGAGACCTGTTGGTTTTCGTCTTCAACCGCATCGTCTGCAACGATGTCACGGTTACGCCAAATTTCCAAATCCCCCTTGTCCGGGTTGATAATGATGTCAAAGTTGGAGTCGTCTCCATACTTCTTTAAAATCATTGCGCGAAATACATCCTCAAGAATCCCCATCATCACCTCGTGATCGATGTTTTTGAATTCTTTGAATTCCTTAAAAGAATCCACCAGATTGAGTTGCGTCATGCGTTCAGTGTTGTGCTGTTTGCGGTTAATGACAAAATCAAAATATCAGTTTTGCTTGAATGAGATTTGAACTTTCGTCCAGTCCAATTCGGTCAATGCGTATGTTTTTTCTTCTTCGACCCATTCTTTGGCCTTGCGCCCTTCGATGCGCTGCTTCTCCCTCGTCTTGATCGTAATCGAATCTTCCGCAGCAGCCACTAACTCCCCCTCAACCTTCCCTGCATCGCGAATCTTGAGCTGCACCCCTCTCCCTATGTTTTTTTCGTACTGCCGAAGCAATTGCAAGGGTTGGTCTAAACCGGGTGAACTCACATCCAATCCAAAATCCTCAGCCTCACGGTCCAATTCATCTTCTAGATAACGGCTCAACGCCATGCATTGGGTAATGCTCGTCGCACCATCGTCATCCAACAAAATAGAAATCGCATTGCTTTCACCCACACGGATGTCGACGATGAAACCAGAGGTTCCTTCTAGGAAGGCCTCAGCCAACTGCCGAATTGTCGATGCTTGAATCACTGCGTTTGGTCAAAATGATGATGAGAAGAAGACAAAAAAAGAGGGGTTGAGACCCCTCTTCAATTCCTATTCTTCGATAATCCCTGCAAAGATAGCGTTTTCAAATGGATATCCTAAAACTTGCTTTGTCAATATGACCATTAACTTCGTTGGTTCACAGCTCACACGAATTTTATCGTTACCTCGAACATGTCCTATGTCATCCAAATGATTGCTGAAGGCGAACACCAAAAGCAAGATTTTAAAATGCGCGTAGAAGACGCGGGCAAAATTGCGCGCACACTTTGTGCCTTTGCCAATACCGATGGAGGGCGACTCTTGATTGGTGTGAAAGACAATGGCAGCATTGCGGGAGTCAGAGCGGATGAGGAGTTTCATATGATTCAGGCCGCGGCTGAAATGCAGTGCAAGCCTCCCATTCTCTTTGACGTGCAAATTTGGAAAGCCGAAATGAAAACCATTTTGGAAGTGCAAATCCCCCGCTCCGCATCGCGCCCGCATTTTTGTAAAGACGAGAAGGACCAACTCCAAGCATATTTGCGCCGTGAAGACCGAATCCACCGAGCGAGTCCAGTACTCGTTAAGGTGTGGCAATACGAAATGCGGTTGGACCGATCGGAGTTTCGATACGACCAGCACATTGGAAAGTTGTTCAGCGCTTGGCGTTCTGGCCGGGCCTTGTCATTTCGTCACGTTGCAAGGATGGGACGCCTCGATTTCGATGCCGCCGAGGACTTGCTATGTCTCTTGATCGTTTGGGGAATCGTAGGATGGGAGTACGGCCCCAAGGGGTGGATCTATTCTTTGAATGACGGGGATGCCTTGGATCAATTGGAAAGCTCGGGAGTCGACGCTTTTCGTTGGAAAGACCATCGGTGAGCAACACAATATTCCGACCTTTGATACGTATGCAAAACACACCTTGCCCGCTGAACCCTTTTATGAGCTATCACCTCGCCTCCTTTCTTCGTATTTTTGCTTGGGCTTCCCTCGCTTTTCTTGGAACAGCGCTTTCGGCTCAATCTCCAGTCGAAACTTCGATTGGCAGTTACCGAGAAGTCGGAACATGGAGAGATCACTTACCTTATAGTACTGCGCTCGAGACGCTGTTTTGCGGCAAGACCTCTGTACCAGCAGGGACCAACGGGTTCTGGGCAGTTCGAGCCGAAAACGCCTTGTTTCTCGTCTTTTCTGATGGGAGCATCCAGACCATTTCCAAGGCGAATGGCATGAGCGAAAGCAACCCCTCCGCATTGGCTTGGGACGTAGAAAGTCAGATGCTCGTTGTGGGCTATGCTTCGGGCGTCATTGACTTCTTCTCAGACGAAGGCGTAAGAATCTTCACCATGAGCGACATCAAAGACAGTAACCTTATCGGTGACAAAACCGTCAACGCGTTGGTTCCTGGGAGTGCTGATTCTGACCGGATCTATGCGGCATGTGGATTTGGCATTGTTCTCATTAATCCGCGTGAATTCGATGTAAGAGACACGTGGTTTCTGGAAGGACAACAAGAATTGCGCTCCTGTCACGGGCTCCAGTTTCACGATGGTAAAATTGTCGTGTGGACGGATGCCGGAATTTTTGAAGCCGACCCGAACGACCCCTTCTTAAGTGCTCCGGATGCGTGGACCCGATGGGATGACATCCCGCTAGAAACTGGCGATTACCGCCACGTTATTTTCCATCCAGAAGGCCAACCCATTGTACATCGAAAGACAGACAACCCGGAACAACCGGATGAATTGTGGTGGAAAAGCAACGGTGTTTGGGGGCCCTTGCCTCAATGGGAGGACCCCAAGGTGTATGAAATCGTTGCGAGCGCAATAAGTTCTGAACCGAGCGATTGGAGATTAGCCATTGCTGATTACAATTCAATCCATTTGTTTAACTCTGATTTTGAACCCCTTCAATTGGACTATTCTGCGGACGGTGTTCCGCTTCGTGTTCGCCATATGGCTTTCCACCACAGCTTGGTACAGACACCCACTGGGTATTCGTATGCTTTCGAAGATCTGTACATCGCAAATAAACAGGAAGGCTTGCTTAAGCTTGACATTACAGGCGCTGAATTGGACGATCATTGGACTCCTTCGGGGCCGCCCGAAGCTTTGGTTCGTTGCATCGATGCCTGGAATGATCAAATGTGGGTGGCTTCGGGGGGGGTAGACGAGACGTGGACTAACAGCTACCATAAACAAGGCTTCTATGGATTAAACGGAACACAATGGCAATGGATCCTTCCTCCAGAAGGTGAAAATGACATTGCTGGCATCAATGATGTCATGGTTGTCAGCATCAATCCAACCAACCCAAAACATGCCTTTTTCGGAACGTGGGAAGAAGGGTTGATCGAGGTGCTTGATGGCACATTAATTGAGACCTACAATACCACCAATAGCACATTGCAGTTAGCTGATTTCGGAGGAAGCCCTCGCATTGGAGTGGGCGGAGTCGATTTTGACGCTTGGGGAAACTTGTGGTTTACCAATGCATACGCGGCTGAACCCTTGCACGTGCGCTTAGCAGATGGCACTTTTATCGCAATGGATGTTGGCAATGCCATGGGGACCAACGGGTGGATGAGCGACGTTTTGGCCGCTAGAAATGGATACATCTGGTGCATCATGCCGCGGAATCAAGGGCTGCTTGTATACGACACCAACCAAACCCCTGGAGACACCTCAGACGACGACTGGCGTTTGCTCACTGACGCAGTCAATCAAGGAGGTTTGCCTTCGGATGACATCTATTCCATCGAAGAGGACCTCGATGGAGAGATTTGGATTGGGACGGCCGCCGGACCGTGCGTAGTCTACCTGCCTAGTAGCATTTTCGATGTTCAGAACTCCAACCCCGTTGCATCGCAAATTTTGATCCAGCAAGATGGAAATTATCAATTGCTGCTTGAAACTGAAATCGTTCGAAGCATTTGCATTGATGGTGGCAATCGGAAATGGATTGGGACTCAGAATTCCGGTTTGTACCTGCTCAGTCCGGATGGAGCCACGCAGGAAGCCCATTTTACAGATGAGAATAGCCCGCTTTTGAGCAACACCATCTTCGATATCGCAATCAACCATCACAATGGGGAGACCTTCATTGGAACAGCCCAGGGCCTCATGGCATGGCGCAGCGACGCCACCAACTTTGTTGTCGAAATCGATGCGATTGAGGTCTATCCCAATCCTGTCCGGTCTGACTTCGAGGGGTTGATTGCCATCAATGGACTCGCTTATGAATCGACCGTGCACATTACAACGTCTTCAGGACGTTTGATCGCTATGCTGGAATCACAAGGAGGACGTGCTGTTTGGGACGGAAAAGACATGAACGGAACCGATGTTCCACATGGGGTCTATGTCATCTGGGCGACCGACTCCAATGGCAATTCTGCAGGAACCACGAAGTTGGCAGTCACACGGTAATCAAAAATGGCTCGACCCATCAGACCACCCGCTTCAAAATTGCCCCATGTGAAGACCACAATCTTCACAGAGATGAGCGCAATGGCTGCTGAATATGGCGCACTCAATATGAGTCAAGGGTTTCCCGATTTTGACCCCCCGAAAGCACTTCGCACCGCCGTATTTGATGCGATGAACCAAGGGAAAAATCAATATGCCCCGATGGCAGGAGACGGAGATCTTCGTGCATGGATTGCAGGAGAAACCGAAAGCCAAACAGGCCGGTCGTATGATGTCACCCATGAAATAACCGTCGGCGCTGGTGCGTCGTCGTTGTTGTTCGCCTCCATACAAGCCTTTGTCGGTCCCGCTGAAGAAGTCATTGTTCTCTCCCCTGCTTACGATTTGTATCAACCAGCCGTAGAGTTGGCTGGTGGCACGCTCGTCGTAGTTCCGCTCAACGCAACCGATTATCATCTTGATCTGCAGGCCATCAAAGCGGCATTGTCACCATCCACCCGCATGCTCATTCTCAACTTCCCCAACAATCCCACAGGAAGTTGCTGGTCGATGGACGACTTGGATGGATTGAGTGCGCTCTTGGACAATACGGACGTCATCGTCGTAAGCGACGAAGTCTACGGACCGTTGCAGCACGATGGCCGCAAGGCCCTGAGCGTGTGCCATCACGCGGCGCTCTCGCAACGGGCGTTGATCGCGGCGTCATTTGGCAAAATCCTGCATGCCACTGGATGGAAAATCGGTTATCTATTGGGGCCCTCCGAATTGATGCATGAAGTCCGCAAAGTGCACCAATACGATGTCTTTTCAACGGGCGCTCCGATCCAATCTGGCATCGCAGCCTTTCTCAATAGCCCCGAAGGGAAAGACCACTTGATTGGCTTGCCGTCCTTGTATCAAAACAAGCGCGACAGGCTGTTGCAAGGCTTAGCGGGCAGCCCCTGGAAATGGAGGCCTGCTGAAGCCGGTTTTTTTCAGGTACTCGACTACGGTCAATTTGACGAACGAGACGATCGCACTGTCGTGCAAGCGTGGTGTCGAAAAGGCGCTGAAGACGGGATCGCGCTGATTCCGCTTTCACCCTTTTATCCAACCGGCATCCCGGAAGGACATCCGACCCATCGCATTCGCGTCTGCTTTGCCAAAAACGACAACACGCTGGACGAGGCTATTCGGCGCTTGCTCATCATCTCCAATCCCGTGTCATGAAGCCCGCAGCTGACCTCAACATGGCCTTGCTTCAATTGGACCTGGTCTGGGAAAATCCTGACGCCAATATCGCTGCAATCGACACCATGATGCGTGATCCGCAAATCGATTCGGAAGCCTGCGATATTCTTGTATTGCCTGAAATGTGGGCCACTGGCTTTACGATGAACCCTGCACAACAGGGGCTTCCCTGGAGCACGTCATGTGCGCATTCCCAAGAATCATGGCCAGCACCTCTTCACGCTATGCAACGGTGGAGTCGGCAACACGATACCGCCGTAGTCGGAAGCCTATCGTGCAATTTATTGGATGAAGGTCGCTGTGTCAATCGTTGTTTTTTCATGACTCCCGATGGTCTGAAAGGGTGGTATGACAAAAGACATTTGTTCCGTTTTGCTGGCGAAGATGCGTCGTATAGCCCCGGAAGAGAACACGTGATCATCCCATGGCGCGGCTGGAACATCCTATTGCAAATCTGTTACGACTTGCGTTTTCCAGAATCCAGTCGCAATGAGGCCGATTCGCCCTACGACCTCGCTCTCTATGTTGCCAATTGGCCTGAAGTTCGCACATCCGCTTGGAAAACGTTGCTCCAGGCTCGTGCCATAGAAAACCAGGCGTATGTAGGCGGAGTGAACCGCATCGGGGTCGATGCCAATGGAATCAATCACAGCGGATCAAGTGCCATTCACCACCCGAAAGGCCAACGCATCGCCACCTCAGCGCGTCAAGAAACTCACTGGGTGTGTGCGACACTGAGCAAAGCGGAATTGAACGATTACCGAAACCGCTTCCCCGTTCTGCAAGACGTGATTTAATCGTTTGTGATCAGACGAATGCGTTCAAGCCCGTGACGTCCAAGCCCGTAATCAGCAAGTGAATGTCGTGCGTTCCTTCATAGGTCACCACAGATTCTAAATTCATCATGTGACGCATGATCGGATATTCTCCGGTGATACCCATTCCGCCCAACATCTGTCGTGCGTCCCGAGCGATCGTCAATGCCATGTCCACATTATTGCGCTTGGCCATCGAAATCTGAGCTGAGGTAGCCGTACCCGCATCCCGCATTTGACCTAAGCGCAGCGTGAGCAATTGCGCCTTGGTGATCTCCGTAATCATCTCAGCCAATTTCTTTTGTTGCAACTGGAATTGGCCAATGGGGCGATCAAATTGAATGCGCTCTTTCGCATACCGCAAGGCGGTGTCATAACAATCTAACGCCGCACCGATCGCGCCCCAAGCAATGCCATAACGGGCGGAATCCAAGCAGCTCAATGGAGCTCCCAATCCGTCTTTTCCTGGCAAAATATTCGTCTTTGGAACCCGGACATTGTCAAAAATCAACTCCCCTGTATCAGAAGCCCGTAAACTCCATTTTCCATGCATCGTCGGCGTTGTAAACCCTTCCATTCCACGCTCCACAAGAACTCCGGTGATCCGCCCTGCTTCGCTTTTTGCCCACACAACGGCAACATCTGCAAAGGGTGCGTTTGAGATCCACATCTTCGCTCCGTTGAGAATGATGTCGTCGCCATCCTCTTTGAAGTGTGTGGTCATGCCTCCAGGATTCGAACCGTGGTCTGGTTCAGTCAATCCAAAGCAACCCATCATCTCCCCTGATGCAAGCTTGGGCAAGAACTTTTGCTTTTGCTCTTCGCTTCCATAACGCCAAATGGGATACATCACCAAGCTGCTCTGAACAGACGCCGTTGAGCGCAATCCACTGTCGCAACGCTCCAGCTCTTGCATGATCAAACCGTAACTGATCTGGTCCAAACCAGGGCCTCCGTATTCTTCAGGAATGTATGGGCCAAAGGCTCCTATTTCGCCGAGACCTGGGAGGAGGTGACGTGGAAATATGCACTTTTCTGCAGCATCCTCAATGATGGGACTCACTTCCTTTTTGACCCAAGCGCGAGCCGTTTCACGAATGAGTTTGTGCTCCTCAGTGAGCATCTCGTCCATCATATAGTAATCGTGGCCTTGGTAGAGATCAGTCCGCATCGTTTCAATCGGTTATTGCGTTGAGCGCACAAAGATACGCAGCCGGTCACGAAGATGGCTTTCTTGCCGGCCCAGTTCAGGCAGTTGACGCCTCGTATGCTGCATCAACGAGCAAAGAACCCTTTTGATATGCGGCTACAGCCAATTGATCTACATGTTCGTTGTATGGGTTCCCTGCGTGGCCTTTAACCCAATGAAACACAACGTTATGCTGGCGGTAAATCACCAGAAATCGTTTCCACAAATCAGGATTCTTTTTGTTGAGATATCCCTTCTTCTCCCAATTCATGACCCAACGCTTTTCTACCGCATCGACGACGTACTTCGAATCCGAATAGACATCCACCTCCATTCCAGGCTTGTTGAGGGCCTCCAATGCCGTGATCACCGCCAACAACTCCATGCGGTTATTGGTCGTTAGGCGAAATCCCCCACTTAACTCCTTTCGATGCTCTCCATACATCATAAGGGCCCCGTAGCCTCCTGGTCCGGGATTCCCACTTGCTCCACCATCCGTATAGATTTGAACCCGTGCCATAAAACTATTCGATTAAATTTCCTTGAAGATGCGCGGCTCCTCCCGGGATTGAGCTAGAGATTCTCGGATTACATGTTCCAACACATCCGCATAATAGCGATGTTCCAACGTCAACACCTTGGCCCCGATTGTTTCTGGAGTATCTCCTGCTTCCAACTGACAGGATGCCTGGAAGAGGATGTCTCCTTCGTCGTAATCAGCGTTTACCCAATGTATGGTCATGCCTGACTCCAATTCTCCCGCTTCGGCAACCGCAGCATGCACATGACGTCCGTACATCCCCTTCCCACCGTATTTCGGCAACAAGGCGGGGTGGACATTGATCATTCGATGTTCAAATGCGGCAATCATTTCAAGTGGAATATGCAGCAAGAAACCCGCCAAAGCAATCCAATCCACTCCGGCCTCCTGCAATTGACGCGTGACTTTACCAGCGCGCAAGTCGTCGCGACTGAAACGCACGGTTTCCAAACCAAACGCTCTGGATTTTTCATAAATCCCTGCGTCTTCCGGTGAGCGATTGCACCCTACAAAAACCACCTCGGCGTCTGCATGAGACTCAAAATGACCCATCAATACCGCTGCGTTCGAGCCGGAGCCCGAAGTCAAAATAGCGATGCGCCGTTTGCGAACTGTTTGGGGTTCATTCACGGATCAAAAGTCATACGAGCCCAGATCGTAGAACGACCGTTCCGTGGCTTGAATCATTTCGTCCAACGCTTGCATCTCACGATTCAGTTCCGATGAAAGCGAGTCATCCTTCAAAAAGATATCCGCTGTCTGCACCATCAATTCCGCAACTTGCTTGGACAATTGACGGTCTCTTCGAACAGCATCAAACTGTGATCGCTCCAAAGAGTGGAAATAGCGCAAGTCATCAGCTTGGATATCAAACAACCGGCGGGTCAGGTGCTTTCCTAACTCCTTTGCACGTGCACGGCGTTCATCAGACAACTCATAGATCACCAATCCAGGCGCAGCCTCCGTAGCTGCCAATTCTAGCAAACCACTTTGAACAGACAACAGAACCCTTCCCAAGGGAACATTTTCTTCTGGCATCACCGTCAGCACCTTATCGAAAATATCCAATGCCCGATCAGCATCTCCATCCCGCAGAAGCTGATCGCCCAGATTGGCCATTTGCAATCTGAAATTGGTCACCATGCGGCGATTATTTTCATCCATGTAAACGCCATCCTCCAAGTTGTCCATCCCTCCCCAATGCCATTTATTCATCACATTGTCATACATGATATCGGTGGATACGCCGCCAAACATATTCGGATTATCGTTCTTCGGGTAGCGCAGTGGTACCAGTCGATAAGCCAATCCTTCGAGGCGGAAATGCTCCTCCAATCCCATGTAACTGTCCGGGCCCGTTGTCACAGCGAAGTACACTGGTCGCTCCCAGTTGTTGTTGCGAAGCAGGTCCAATACAGCAAATTGATTCTTCAGGATATAGCCCTTTGGATTGCCTTTTTCATCGGTCAACGTCCAGTCTATGTAATCCAACCTGGACTTCATCTCTTCCGCATTGAGAACACCATGCCGCGCTATATCCGCGCTATCGGCCATGATCCGGAAACTATTCGAAGGCAATACTGAATAGGACTTTCCAGCCCCATAGTCCCGCTTACGATCATCGTCCAATGCCGTTTCCATGGCTTGATTCAAGTCCATGTAAGGCTTGTTTGTATCCTTGGGAGGATCCAAGATCACGATGTCCCGTGTTCCTTGACGGTATTTTTCTTCGTCCATGCGAATCGGCAAAGGAGCGCTCTCATACGCTCGACGCTTCATCTGGTCAATGTACCAGTCTGTATTGAGCAAGCTCAAATTGCAAATGCGAACGTCCGTGCGGTAGCCTTCGACTTCCTGCACATACCAGAGTGGGAATGTATCGTTGTCTCCGTTGGTAAAGAGGATGGCGTTGGGCGCCAATGAATCCATGTAATTTTTCGCAAAATCCACGCCGGTGGTCCGATGAGCCCGGCTGTGGTCGTCCCATCCTTCACTTGCCATAAGCGCAGGCACCAGAAGTCCAATGACCACCAAAATCTGAGCACGCAATGCTTCATTCAATGCCCCTTTGTTCATTGCCCAAGCCAAGGCTAGAAGACCTCCTCCCACCACGCTCAAAAACAGCACAGAATAGCTCAACGCGTGGCCACCTCCGGCAAAGGATTCCGTCGCGAACAGGATAAGACCTGCTGCCAGCCCCGCTCCAGCAATCTGCCCCAACTGCTTCAACTCCAACTTACGAGACGCTTCAAAGAGGGCCATAATGCCCAATCCGATCCACATCGCGAAGGCATAAAATGAGCCAACGAAAGCATAGTCACGCTCACGTGGTTGGTAGGGGTATTGGTTGAGGTAGACCACAATGGCCAGCCCCGTCATCACGAACAACAAAGCAACCACCAAGAATTGCCGAGGATCCCGAACTGCTTGAAAGATAAAACCGAGCAAGCCGAGAAGCAGAGGCAGGTAGAAAAAATGGTTGTGGGCCTTGTTATTGTCCCGTTGCTCTGAGAGTACGCTTCTATTTCCAAGACGCTCTTCATCAATGGCATCAATTCCCGTCAGCCAATTGCCCTCCATAAAGTCCCCGTGTCCTTGCACATCACTTTGTTTTCCGGAGTAATTCCACAGGAAATAACGGAAATACATCCACCCCACTTGGTAGTCCTTGAAAAATCTAAGGTTTTCCAATTGCGACGGCTTTTGCTTCTCAACCACCCGATCCAATGCACCTTCAAATTGACGGACAAGTCGGACATCCTCTGAAGA
>CAJQIB010000004.1 GCA_905478325.1 uncultured Flavobacteriales bacterium
CTCGTCCAGCAACTCAAACGCCTCGCCGGCTATACCTGCGATGACGGCATCCAAAACGGCACAGAGACGGGCGTTGATTGCGGCGGATCGTGCACTGCATGTGCCACCTGTGATGACGGCATCCAAAACGGCACGGAGACAGGCGTTGATTGCGGCGGTTCGGATTGCAGCCCATGTGAAAGTCTCCCTTGCACCTATGGAACAGTGGACAGTGAATCCTTTGAAAGCGGTTGGGGAATATGGAATGACGGAGGCTCTGATTGCCGACGGAACAGGAGAGACCGGAACTATGCCAATGGCACGTATGCTATTCGTCTCAGAGACAACACGTCCACATCAAATATGACAACGGATAATTTGAATTTGAGTGGATACGAGGAGTTGACCGTTTCATTCGATTTCATCGCATCAAGCATGGAGAACAATGAAGATTTCTGGTTGCAAATTTCCTTGGATGGAGGATCGAGCTATACGACAGTAGCGACCTATGTCTCGGGATCAAGTTTTTCAAACAACCAGAATTACACGAGTGAGGTGCTGATCCCTGGGCCATTTACCGACAATACAAGAGTCCGATTCCGATGTGATGCATCAGGTAACAACGACAAAGTGTATTTGGATGATGTCCTGATTACAGGCTGTGTTGAGGGAGGCCGTTGGGGACAGGTGATCGTTCCTTCTGGTGAGGCCAATTCAGAAACGACGGAAATGATTCCTGACGTGTTTACTATGATGAATGTCTACCCCAACCCGGCTGATGATGTCGTGAATGTTTCCTTTGTGCTTCAAAGCGATGCAACGTATCAGTGGTGGGTTACGGACATTCAGGGACGTATCGTTTGGAATGAGACGCGCACAGCTTCGCAAGGCGAGCAAAAGCTGAAGCTTCAGACGTCTTCTATGCAGGCAGGAACATACTTGATGCATTTGATTTCGAATCAAGGCAAGTCGAGCAAGCGGTTCATCATCAGCCGATAGATTCGACACATGTCAACGAAAGGCCCGCTCCATTTGGGCGGGCCTTTTTTGTGCCCACACGTCGTTTTTAAATCACGTAAAATGCCCGTTATTGTGCCAATGCTATGGCACTCATTTGGATGGTTTTCTTTTCCGATCACGGTCGTTACAGTCGCACTATTGACGGCAATAGTACCCGATACCGATCCGGTTTTATTGGACACTACACCCCCTGTTATCCACGTGCTTGGAACCGTTCAAGATGGAGGGTCGCCGCACATTGGCTGCGATCGGATCTGCTGTCGGAATTTATTTCTTCGTCCTGCTACGGACCGCCAGGTTGTTTCGCTTGGTTTAATCGACGCAGACAACGGGAAGTCATTTCTATTCGAAGCCACCCCTGATTTGCCGACGCAATGGCATCATCTCCAAAAATTAGGTGGAGGTAAAATGAAGTGGCCTGATGGGATTTTTTTAACGCACGCCCACATGGGGCACTATTCAGGATTGATGCATTTGGGGCGAGAAGCGTTGGGTTCGCATGGAGTGCCTGTTTATGCCATGCCCCGCATGATGCAGTTTCTTCAAGAAAACGGCCCTTGGAGCCAGTTGGTAGAATTGAAGAATATCACGTTGATGCCGTTACAGAACGAGCAAAGGGTGCAGGCCAGTGATGCGTTGGAAATTATTCCCATCGAAGTGCCCCACCGGGATGAATTTTCAGAAACGGTTGGCTACCGGATTGTTGGGCCGAGTCGTTCGGTTCTCTTCATCCCGGACATCAATAAATGGGACCAATGGGATCGTCTTTTGGAAGATGAATTGAGGCAGGTTGACCGGGCCTATCTGGATGCAACATTTTATGATGTGGATGAGGTGGGCTATCGGGACATGGCTGAGATTCCACATCCGTTCATGATTGAAACCATGGATCTTCTTCAAGATTTAACGCAAAAAGAGCGCAGCAAGGTGCACTTTATTCACATGAATCACACCAACCCGTGTTTGGAGGAAGCGAGCGCGGCATACCGAGAAGTCCGTGAGCGCGGCTTTAATATAGCGCGGTTGGGAGATTCGTTTAGCCTGTGAGTACTTCTCTTTCTTGTTGTGCTTTGGTTACCTTGTGAAATGGCAAGAATTGGAAGGTGGAGTCAATACGTTGGTTGTGTGCTCGTTTTGGTCTTGTTGCATGCGTGCAAAAAGAACCAAGAGCCGACGGAGGATGCTCCCGTTGCAACCACGGTAAAAGCGCCCAATTTGCCGGACTCACTTTATGCATACAGCGAATTAAAATTTCCTGACAGCTGGCTCAATGACTCCGCGCTACAATTGTTTGGTGCCTCAGGTGCGAACATTGAAATCTCCGATGCGGGAGCCACGCTAGGCCGGGTCTTGTTTTATGACCCAATGCTCTCAGTGGATGGCATGATTTCGTGTAGTTCATGCCACTTGCAAGCACACGGGTTTGGTGACAATACGGCGCGTTCTATAGGTTTGACCGGTGAGCCCAGTCGCCGCAATGCGATGCCTTTAGCCAATTTGCGTTACCAGCGACGTCTCTTTTGGGATGCGCGAACAGTGGGCCTTGAAAATCAAGTTTTAGAGCCCATCGAGCATCCAGATGAAATGGGTATGGTGTTGTCGGATTTGCCGGATCAACTGTCGGGGTTGCCTTATTACCGCACCCTTTTTCAAGCGGCATTTGGCGATTCGGTGATTTCTACGGATCGGATAGCGACAGCGTTGGGTCAATTCATTCGTTGCATTCGTGTGCACTCATCCCGTTACGATGAAGGCCTTGAAACCGATTTTGCGAACTTCTCAGATTCAGAATTGCAAGGGCGGGAGTTGTTCTTCAATGGAGTCACGCGTTGCAATCAATGCCACAGTGGTTTGAATTTCTTTTCTACACAGGCTTTTATCAATGGATTGGAAGTGGATTATGCCGCAGCAGGAGATGCTGGGATCGGTGAGTTGACCGGCTATGCCGATGACGATGGTCGATTCAGAACGGTGTCTTTGCGGAATATCGGAATGACGGCGCCTTATATGCACGATGGCCGTTTTGAAACGCTTCGTGAAGTGGTTGATTTTTATTCGGATTCCATTGCTTGGCATCCTTATTTGGATGAGCGATTGACGATTACAGGAGTTGATGGCGACGGTCAGGAACCTTACCAGTTGGCCTTGAACACCTTTGAACGCGAGGCTTTGGTCGACTTTCTCATGACATTGAATGACACGGTGGTTCAGGATGCATGGTGGTTGGGTGATCCTTTTTGAAGGTCACGTGTGATATTTTATTACTTTGCTGCATACCAATGACTTGTAACATAACATCTCCCGGACTTGTATCGTACTGCACGCTGCTTATGGTGTGCAGTTCCGGGCTGCTTTCAACTTCTTTAAACGGGCAAACGACGAGTGATTGTAGCGGTGCCGTGGTGCTCTGTGGTGACCTTTATCAAGAGGTCAATGCGAGTTTGAACACGGGGGATTTTTATGAATTTACAGGCGGGTGCAATGCCAACTTGGAGCAAAGCAGTGTTTGGTACACCTTCACGGTGCAGGCCGATGGCTTGTTGAGTTTTGTATTGGACCCCTTGAACCCAATAGACGATTACGATTGGGGGCTCTTCAATATTACCACCGGTGGATGTGATGGCATTGGGTCCCAGATTTTGTCTCCTGAAATGGGGTGCAATTCATATGGTGTTGCTGCTCCTGAGCCCAATGGAGCAACGGGAGTTTCGACGGCCAACGGTGGGACTGGCAACTCAAATGGTCCGGGAAATTTAAACGGTCCTGCTTTCAATGCAGACTTGCCGGTTTTGGCTGGAGAGCAATACGCTCTTGTTGTGATGAATTGGACCAACAGTTTGGAAGGGTATACCATTGATTTTGGACAATCAACGGCGAGCCTTTATGACGAGGTGCCGCCGCAACCGGACAGCTTGTGGGTAGATTGCACGCTCTCTGAATTCGGACTGCGATTTGATGAACCTGTCCTATTGTCGAGTGTGCAAGTGGAGGATTTTGAGTTGATTGCTC
The DNA here is from genome assembly GCA_905478325.1 of uncultured Flavobacteriales bacterium. Classification (GTDB taxonomy): domain Bacteria; phylum Bacteroidota; class Bacteroidia; order Flavobacteriales_D; family Sanyastnellaceae; genus UA16. The sequence goes on from CAJQIB010000004.1 coordinate 4,009, forward strand.
CCGATGCCTCGGTGCATCTGTTTACCAATGCTACTGCCTTGGATGAATCCGGTGGAATGGCTTCGATGTTTTCAATGAACATCGCAACGCCAATCACTGCGAGTGGAACATACGGTTTGTTTTTGACAGACGCTTCAGGTTCCGTTGAGGACAACTGCGGCAATGTCGGTGAGGGGTTTGTGTCCCTGGATCTCACACTTCTCGAACCACTGCAACCAGACAGCTTGTGGGTGGATTGCACGCTCTTTCAATTCGGACTGCGAATTGATGAGCCTGTCCTATTGTCGAGTGTTCAAGTGGAGGATTTTGAGTTGATTGCTCCCGATGCCTCGGCGCATCTGTTTACCAGTGTTACTGCCTTGGATGAATCCGGTGGATTGGCTTCGATGTTTTCAATGGACATCGCAACACCAATCACTGCGAGCGGAACATACATGTTATTCTTGACAGACGTTTCGGGTTCTGTGGAGGGCAATTGCGGCAATGTCGGTGAAGGGTTTGTGTCTCTGGATCTAACACTTCTCGAACCACCGCTTTCTTGGGATCCAAAAGACTTGGTCGTTTGTCCTGACGCGAATATCAACATGACGGTCAACACTGTAGTGATGCAACCCAGCTCAACAGACTATTCCTACGTTTGGAATTTTGACGACGGAACAGGTGAGGTCATGGGCAATGGTGCCGGTCTTGAGAGCTCTGGTGATGGGACGTATACCGTCGAAATGGCTACTGTGCCACCGTGTTATGAAGCATTCGGCTCGTTTGTCGTGTACACCGAAGAATGCGCCTTGACCATCCCCAATGTCATCACACCAGCCAATGGAGATGTCATCAACAATGCATTCCTCGTTGATGGCTTGGAAAATTGGCCAGGAAGTAGCGTCCGTATTTTCAATCGTTGGGGCAACTTGATTTACTCTTCCCAAGATTTTGGTTCCACAGCAGGGTGGGACCCCAAAGCGGAGGAAGCCAGCGAAGGCACCTACTGGTATGAGTTGCGCATCAAGCGAGGCGACGAACCCATTTCCATCGTTCAAGAGTCAGGAGAAATACAGTATCCCGCAGACGGAAACCCGGAATTGGTGATTCTCGGATCGTTCGCGTTGTTTCGTTAAGTCGCTCGGGACAAATTACCGAATAGCCAATGTCGCTGGGACACTGGTTCCGTATTGAACCAAGTAATGTCCACGAGCCAATCCACTGACATCGATCGAAGCGCGTAGGGTCTGAATCTGCTCCCGAAGAACGATTCGTCCCATCGCATCACGCAACTCCATCCATTCTCCGATCGAAGCATTTTCGGTGAGCTCAACCGTGAAGGAAGTGGAAGCTGGATTCGGATAAATGCGACAAGTCGGCTCCGCGGCACCTGCTTCATGAATACCAACTCCCATTGCATTCAACATGCCTTGGAATTCTTGGTAGTACAAATTGGCGATCCGCGCATCGTGAATGACCACGGTGTTCTCATCGTTGGTGGTTTCAGCCGTGGTGGACCAGTTATGCGATCCGGTGACCACGGTGGGATCTGAAAGCGTCTCACTCTGGTCTACAATGGCATATTTGTGGTGCAACTGTCCGGAAATTCCTTGGTGCGAGTAAACGGCAATACCCGCATCGACCAAAGCTTCATACTCCGACCCGCTTGCATTCACGTCTTCGATGGCTCCTTGAGGGTTGATGAAGATGCTTGAGCCCGCTTCGATGACCGCAGCGCCCAAGTCATTCCGTGTGAACGAGAGCGTTGCGAAAGACAAATCATAATCTGTGGATTCAACGGCCTGTAAAATGGCTGAAGTGGTTCCATCGGTTGGGGAGAAGTACAATTCGACTTCACTGCCTCCGATGATGAATTTGCGCGGTGTATTGACCGTCTTGAGTGGGCCAAATCGTGAATTTGTAGCATCTGGAAGAGGACCATCCGTTCCCCACATTTCTTCAAACTCCAAGGTGTAAGCACGAGCCAAACTTTGGTCTCCGAAGATGATCACATTGTTGGGGTCTGTATTCAAATTGCCGGTTGTGAAGTTCGTAGAACCGGTCAAAACAAAAGCGCGGTCTACATTGTCCGCATCGCCAATGATAAATTTGTTGTGCATGCCACTGCCTTCACCGTCCGTTCGGAAATGAACAGGAACGCTGTCATCGACATTGCTCAAACCTAGATTGGCGTTTTGGCCTTCAGCGATGTATCGAATCTGTACTCCGTTTGATACGGCCAAGTTGATGGCTGCCTCAATGGCAGAATTGTTCATGTTGTACGCGGCAATGTCCAACGTGTTTTGAGCCAAGGCCATGTATGCAGCGATGGTATCATTCGTATTGGTCCCTAATGTGGAGGCATTCTCAATGGTTGCTACGCTATTGTCTACTTCACGGGTGAAATAGGCTCGCATGTATCCAGGTGATTGAGAAACCGTGGCATAAGGACGGATGGTTGAAGCAGTCGAGTCTTCTCCAGCGATGGACAAAACACGGGCGTAATAGATGGTGCCGGGCTCCAAATCGGTCAATGCTACAGCGTGGGTCAGCAACTGCTCATCTTCCACGATTTCCATCCCCAACTCGGGAGTCAAACCATATTCTACATGAGAATCACCCAAAACATCTGTAGACCAAGTCAAGTCAAAACTGGTCGTCGTTAAATTGATCTGATCCACTTGGGTGCTCAAATTAATCGCTGAAGTAGGAATCAAGTCAGCCGATCCGCGGGGGAGCATTTGGTACCCACCGAAACCGTCAAAAGTGAATTGCGATACGATGCCAAAGAGGTTGACTTCGCCTGCAGGAAGGACCAATCCAACAAGTTCATTGTCATTGCGAACGTAAATGATTCCGTTCTCACCGTTGGCGGTAAAGCTAAATGTGCTGTTACCCGTGATGATCGTTCCCCCGTTGGTGAAGACCGCTCCTTCGATGTAGGCGATTTCACCTTCCATGCTTTCGCCAAGTTGATCAGGTGTGACCGTTTGCGCCTCGGGAAGGGCATTGCCAGAGGAGGTGATGTCGACCTGTGTGACGTTGTCCGGTCCCACTTCCAATAAGCCGTTGTACTCACTTAAAACACCCGTCATGGTGACGGCATCTCCAGGTTGTGGGTCATCCCACCCATTTTGAGTCCAATCTCCTCCAGGATACAATGCGATGCCTGCAGTTTCATCCTGCAAATAGCGGACGATACCCAAGTTTCCGTCATTGGTTATAATGCCTGAAACGGTCACAGATTGTCCAACGCTGTAGTTGCTACGAGCATCCAAGATGTCTGTTTGGGCAGATACAATGGAGAGGGTTGCTGCGAAAAACGCGAGCAAGGAAATGCGGATAGTGTTCATGTTCGTTGAATTAGAATCGGACTCGAATGGAGAAATTGGTACGGAATCCGTACCCCATGTAAACGCTGGCAGAACCGGCGTCAAAGTTGTTTTCGCTGAAGGCGTATTTTCGACCTGTATCGGTGAAATACCATTCCCCGTATGCGTCATTGTTTTGAGCGTTGCTCAGATAGACTGTATTCAGGATATTGAATGCACTCAATCGGAAATCGATGTTTGTTCCTTTATAGTCGATGTTATATCCTGCATGCAAGTCTAGCAAGCCATAACTCGGGATTTGCCATGACTGGCGTCCTTCGTTTTCACCGTTCAAACTGAAAGGATCGAAATCGGCAAAGTGCCGACTGAAGAGGGTGAAACGCGGCTTCAAATACACTTTTTTGTACCGGTACTTCAACGAGACGCCATATTGACGTTGCGGTGAATCACCGACGGCCACACCTTCCGCATTGTATTGAACGATTGCGGGATTGCCCTCTTGATCAATGTAAGGGAGGTTGGTCTCGTCATCCAAAAGGATCAAGCTGTCCTCGGAACTGGTCCAGGTCCAATCGCCTAGACTGATGTAGCCTTCCAATGTCAAGTTCCGGCGAATTTGCCACGCGGCATCCGCTTCCAGTCCACGGTGCAATGCACTCATGGAGTTGACATTGGCACGTACGATGTCGCCTTCCACGGTTTCATAACGAAGCAAAGACTGCAACGGTCGGTTCTGCCAATCGGTCCAGTACCCATTGACATTGATGCTAAATGGAAACTTACTGAAGCTGTATCCCAACTCGACGGAGCTGATCAACTCATTTTCGGTGTTTTCGACAAACTCATTTTGGTAGTCAACCACATTTCGGAATACAGGAGTCCGGTTGAGGAAACCCAAATTCATGAAGGCATTGGAATATTCAGACAAGTTGTAATTGCCTCCTGTTTTGATGGTGTATCCCGGAATCCATTTCCATCCACTTGTTGCAAATGATCCGTCTTCTTGGGCCTCTGCGAAATAATCAACGCTTTTGTAGCCTTGGGTTACCGCGCTCACATTAAAGAAAGCATTCCATAAGTAGCCCTTGTATTCCAGCAATAGAAAAGCACCTCCCCAGCGCACGAAGGCGTCGTTGTGGTATCCAATCTTGTCTCCAACCGTGCGCATTGCAGTGTTGGCGTTGGAATTTTGTGTGTCCACGAAGTAATCTCCACCGAGCAAGTCAAAGACTTCTGCATAGTGCTCTCCTTGGTAGGTGCGAAAATCGAGTCCACCGGATAGGGTCAAATTTTCGGTGGTTTCATGCCGGAAGGTTGAGAGCACTCCGTACCAATAGTGGTTGTTGTAAAGCTTCCGTAAAATTCGGCTTGATTTGAGCAAGGAGTCGCTGTAAGTCGGGTCAATGGGAGGGCCAAACAAGCCACCTATGGTGTTGGTGTTGTAAAATTTTTGAAAATCGACCTGCCCATCAGGTGTATAGTCTCCGCCACCTAAACTGTTTTCCAATCGTGAACCTCCGCCGTATCCATAGCTGGCATAAGCCATATTGGAGATGTACAATTTATCGCCAGCGCTCCAACTGTGGCGAACCGAAAAGAGGGGTTTATGGAATTTATTCTGTCGCTCGTAAAGCACCTCGTTATTGAGCATGCCCCAATGCACATTGTAATTGTTGCCATGGCTGACCAATCCCGTCGTATCGATGAAGTCAGTGGCCGATACGCTTTCTTCAAAGTCATCCGATGAATTGTATCCGAATGAGGTGTTTAAGGCATCGTAAGCAGACTGTTCTTCAGGCTCAAGAAGGGTGTCATTGTTGAAAATGCCATCATACGCTTGACTATAGCTCTGCAGTTGTGCATACTCCTCATCGGTTCCTTCAAATAAGGAACGCGCATAGTCCTTATCGTGGGTGGCGATGCGTTGCTGGTAACCACGGGATGCATTTTCAGAGGGAGATCCGGTAGCGCTAAAGGATAGCGTGTGGTTCCCCATTGCTTTCTGCACCTTGATATAGTAAAAGAACGCACGGTTGTAGTCCTGGTCAAAATAGCCTTGTCGATTCTGAAAGCTACCTGCCATGGTGTAACCCCAGCCGCCGTCCAATCGACCGCTTGTGTGTCCAACTGATGTTCGGGTAAAGCCGAAACTTCCCGCTTCTTGTTTGACCGAAGTTTTGCGTGAACTTTCGATGCCTTGGGTCACGATGTTGACCGTGCCTCCAATGGCCGGAAGCGCCAATTTAGAAGCGCCCAATCCCCGCTGCACCTGCATGGTCTGCGTGACCATGTCGAGACCGAACCAGTTGTTCCAAAAAACCGCTCCGCTTTCCATGTCGTTCACCGGAATGCCGTCGATCAAAACAGAGACGTTGCGCTGTTTGAAGCCACGAATGGAAATCGACGGGCCGTTGTCATCTGAACCTGCTTGTGTTGCATAGACTCCCGGTGTCGAATTCAAAATCATCGGCATGGGCTGTGAGCCCAATTCCTCCTGAATTTGGACGGGTTTGATGTTCGAGAAAGCAACAGGTGTTTCACGCTCAATGGCGACATCGGCTACGACCTCTGCTTCTCGCAGAACGATGGTTGCAAGCAGCCAATTCAATTGAAATGAAGCTCCGTCGATCGTCACACGCCTTGTTTGGCTTTCGTAACCGATGTATTGTACCGTGATTTCATGCTCACCATAAGGGAGCAGTAGTTCATAGCGTCCATCAAAATCAGTTGCCGTGCCACCATCCCCCATCCGAATGGACGCCTGAATCAGCGTTTCACCCGTGATGGCGTCAGATACCACACCGTACACTTTTCCAGATTGTTGGGCATCAAGTCCAAGCGCCCCCAGCAAGAAAGCGAACAAACAAGCAGTTCGTAATACCATGTGTTACTGAATCAGGATGCGATGAGAAAAGACGCTTCCTCCTTGAATTCGGATGTTAACGAAATACAGACCACTTTCTAGACGGGCCGCTTTCCAGCCGTTCAATGAGACAGCACTTGCCCAGTCTTCCTGAACCAAAGCACCAGAGGCCGTATAAATGGTCACCTTTTCAATAGGTGCATTGGCTTCTATTTGTACTGAACCTGAGTTGGAAGGATTGGGAAAAACCGATGTCTGAACTTCTACCAGAACGTCATTGATTCCTGTAGGATTGCAAGCACAAGCGTGCGCGCCCAGTCCATCCCATGTGTTGACCACCAACGTGTCATACTCAGCAAACGTGTTGAATGAGACGGGAGGGATCGCGACACCTTGCATCACGTCGTACTTGCGGCGAAGTGTGTGGTTGGAAGTCAACCAAGCAGCGCCATCTCCGATGTCTATATATCCATTGGCTTCATCGTTTGTCCACGCTACGCCCGGATCTTCTCCTGGCTTGCCGAAAATATCCAAAACGGTGGTGACGTCTTTTACCAAAACGAGCGCATCATCTCCGTTCATGTACGTCGGAGCAGGATATGGATTGTCCAGTTGATCAGCCAACGCCTGCATAACAGGGTCCACAGCAGGTGAGGTTGCACCTCCGCCCAAGTCCACGTCTTCTGTTTGTCCGTTGACCAATACCCACGTGCCGAAAGGAGCAACTTCTCCTACCAAGTCCACCCAGTCGGTAGCGGTAGCTTCTCCATTGCTCCAACGCTGCAGTTGATATCCAGACAAGTTGATGGCTTCAGCTGTTGGGTTGTAAAACTCAAGTCCTTTGTTGTTTCCAGTGCCTTCCATGTATTCTGAAATGAATAAATCGGTACATTGAGATTGCACAACAAGTGGCGAAAGAAGGACTGCAAATAAGATGCTCAGATTGAATCGCATGGTGAAAAGGTGTTTGGTTGAATTTTGTGCAAATTAACTTCGTTTTTCCCATTGAACGATGAGAACATTTGAATTTGAGCATGTGCGGTCGTTTTGTCTCTCTAAACCACACGTGACAGAGTCCTTTCCTTTTGATGATCACACGATGGTTTGGAAGGTTGCAGACAAGGTGTTTGCCATCGCTAACATCTATGATTTTAAGGGGGTTTCGCTCAAATGCAATCCTGAACGTGCGCTGGAACTGCGTGAAACGTATGCGGGCATTCGTCCGGGATTTCATCTCAATAAAAAGCATTGGAATTCAGTCGATTCACTTTCCGATGTGTCGTGGAAGGTCGCGGCAGAGCTCATTGAACACAGTTATGCTTGTGTGGTCAAAGGGATGACGAAGAAATCCCGAATGGAGTTCGGTTTATGAACACGAGGAGGTCAGGTGGCCGCCGCTTTCTTATCCTTGTGTTATGCAGTTAACAGGATTTGATTGGGCCATCATCGGCGCCTATTTTCTATTGGCCCTCGGCGTGGGGTTGTGGGCTTCTAAGCAAGCCGGAAAGGATGCGAAAAGCTTTTTTCTCGCAGGGCGATCGATGCCTTGGTGGCTCCTTGGGGTGAGCATGGTCGCGACCACCTTTTCAACCGATACGCCTAACCTGGTCACCGGACTTGTACGAGAACAGGGGGTAAGTGGAAACTGGGGCTGGTGGGCTTTTCTTTTGACAGGCATGCTAACCGTCTTCGTCTATGCCCGTTTGTGGAGGCGTTCCGGCGTGATGACGGACATTGAATTTTATGAGCTGCGCTATGGAGGCAAAGCCGCAGCGGTTTTGAGAGGGTTTCGGGCGCTTTATTTGGGTCTCGTTTTCAATGTCTTAGTGATGGGTACAGTCTCCTTAGCCGCCATCAAATTGGGAGGGATTCTCATGGGATGGCCGGGCTGGTTGACCTTGTTGATTACGGGTGTCATTACACTTTCGTACAGTGCTTTGGGCGGACTTCGGGCGGTCATTCTTACGGACTTTGTTCAGTTTATTTTGGCCATGGTCGGTTCGGTTTGGGCCTGCTGGTATTTGCTTGATCTGGAAATCATCGGAGGCTTGGCCGCTTTGTTGGAGCACCCTGATGTTTCGGTTAAAACCGCGATCCTTCCCGACATGGGCGATCCCTCTGCGTGGATGCCCGTCTTGCTTGTGCCGCTGGCTGTTCAATGGTGGGCGAGTTATTACCCGGGAGCAGAACCCGGTGGTGGTGGTTATATCGCCCAGCGCATGTTCAGTGCCAAAGACGAGTCGCATGCCGTCGGAGCGACGTTGCTATTCAATGTTGCTCACTATGCCTTGCGTCCTTGGCCGTGGATTTTGATTGCATTGGCTTCTTTGGTGGTCTTTCCAACATTGGCTGATTTGCAGCAGGCTTTCCCCAATATACCCGCAGATAAAATTGGTCACGACTTGGCCTATCCTGCCATGCTTTCCCTGTTGCCTCCTGGTTTGCTGGGATTGGTTGCTGCGTCGCTGTTAGCAGCTTTCATGAGCACCATGTCCACCCAACTCAATCTGGGTGCGAGCTACCTCGTCAATGATTTCTGGGTTCGCTTTTTTCGACCGGATGCGACTGGCCCAGAACAAGTTCGAGCGGGCCGGCTGGCGACTGTGGTGTCCCTGATTTTAGGGGGGGGATTGGGTCTTCTGTTGACGGATGCAGGTCAGGCCTTCAATTTGCTTTTGTTGATTGGAGCAGGCACAGGAGGACTGTTCATCTTGCGGTGGTTTTGGTGGCGCATAAGCGCATGGACGGAACTGATTGCCATGTTCGGTTCATTGGTGGTGGCGGGATATTTCACCTTTGTGCATGACCAATGGAGTTCGGTTGTTTTGGCTGATTATGAGAAACTCCTTTGGGGCACGCTGTTGACCACGTTGGTCTGGTTGGTTGGCACGCTGCTGACTCCAGCCGAATCGGATGCCACTCTAAAGCGATTCGTAGACAAAGTAAAGCCGGGTGGACCGGGGTGGCGAAAATGGGCGCCTGCAGATTCAGAAAACAAGGTGGTATGGTCTGTTCCTCGCGGCATGTTGTCCATGGCTTTGGCGAGTATGGGTGTCTATGCCGCGCTGTTTGCGACCGGATCATGGTTGTATGACGAAATGCCGCGCTTTTGGGGATTGGCAGCAATTACCGTGATGTGCACGGTATTGCTGCTTCGCATCAACAAGACGCGAAAGTGAGAATTGCGGCATCGGCACCGGGGCGTATTTGTTTGTTTGGCGAGCATCAAGATTATTTAGGGTTGCCCGTCGTAGCAGCGGCGATTGATGTTCGGTGTCACATTGAAAGTTCGTCCCGAGAGGACCGCATGGTGCATGTGCAGTTGGAAGATCTCGGTACCTCACTTTGTTTTGATTTGGATGATTTGCCAGAGCCCGCTCCGAGGGCGTACTGGTTGTCAGCATTGAAAGTGGCTGATACCGAAGGTTGGCTTCCCCAATCAGGATGGAATGCATCCGTAAAGAGTACGATCCCGCAGCAAGCCGGTGCGAGCAGTTCCACAGCTCTTGTCGTGGCCTGGTGTGCTTTAATTGCCGCGCGCTCAGGACAGTCGGTAAACGCCGAATGGGTCGCGTGTGCTGCGCACCGAGCTGAAGTGACCTATTTCAACGAGCCGGGCGGACAAATGGATCACTTCGCGTGTGCGCTTGGCGGCATTCATCGTTTTGCATTCGAACCGCATTTCGAAGCATTGCCTATGCCGGTCCCAGCCGGCTCATGGTTGTTGTTGGACTCCCTTCAACCCAAGGATACGTTGACGCTGTTGCATCGAGCCAAAGCGGAGCGCGTGCAGCTGTTGGAAGCTTGGAGTGCCACGTGGCGTTTGACCTCTTCCGCTATGCCGCCTCCATTTCCTGAGTCTTTTGATGCGAAACAACGCGCTTTGATGCAGGGCACCTTGGAATTGCGGGACATTTCTGAAAGAGGTTCCGAGGCACTCCGATCGCTCTCCACACAACCGGCGATCTGGGCGACGCTAATCACGCAGCACCACTGCCTACTGCGCGATGTGCTTCATGTTTCAACAGACCGCATCGAAGCCATCTTGAATGCGTCGGGATTGGCCGGCGCCTGGGGCGGCAAAATAAACGGTTCAGGAGGAGGAGGGACGTGTTTTGTTGTTGGACCCCCTGACAGCATCGATGACGTTCAGAAGGCCGCGGAAAACACAGGTGCACATGCAATCCCCATTGCGTTAGGTGGAATAGGTGTTGAGGTGTTTTATCAAGATTGAGCCTGCCCTTGTTCTGAATTGAAGGCTTTTACAGACCTTTAAGGCATGCGATGCGATCGAATCATCATATTGGCGGCAGGTCGAGCTTCACGGATGAAGTCCAGTGCCCAAGAAGCGTCCCCCGGAGTTCCTGCAATGTGGCAAGAAGACGCTCGCATCCGACCCAAACCCATGATTCGGGTAGGACCAGCCGGCGAACCTTTTTTACAATCCCTCCTAGAGGCCTCAGAGGCGGCGGGATTTACAGAAGTTACGCTGGTGGTCGCGCCAGATGATACGGTGACCGGGTCATTTATCGTGTCTTGGAATCAACGAACAACAGGCATGCGGATGCGCATTTGTTTGGTTGTTCAAGAAGAAGCGAAAGGGACCGGCCATGCGGTACAAGTGGCTCTCGAACGGGACCCCATTCCTGAGGGATTGGGATTTGTCCTCTGCAATGGAGATAACCTTCCTTCTGTGCACGCGTTGTCCACGTTGCGTTGTCTTCCAAAAGGCCAAGCAATGCTCGCGTATCACATGGATCACTTGGACTTGCCTGAAGAGCGCGTCAAAGCGTTTGCGCTTGTGGAGTCTTCGGCTGGTAGGCTTCAAAACATTGTTGAGAAGCCGAGTGATGCCGCCTGGAAACAGTGGCTTCATACGCAACCTCATCGCGGTGTTTCCATGAATTTATTTCGACTCGACCCAGCGCTATTACTGCCGGAGATCGTTTCCTTGCAACCCCATCCAGAAAGAAATGAAATAGAATTGCCCGCTGCCATTTCGAGCATGGTGCAGAAACAAGTTGAGATCGCGGTGATCCCCGTCCAGGAGTCGATGATGGACTTGACACGTTTGGGAGATGTCAAAAAAGTGTCGCAAGGACTGGGTGCTGCTCAGGACCCGTGGACTTTGGAAGTCTGTGCGAGCAGCCCTGCAGATGTGCATGTTGCGGCGATGAACGGTGCGCAACGAGTTGAACTTTGTTCCCATTGGGAATGCGGTGGCTTGACACCCTTGGAATCCGACATTCGGAGTGCTGTTCAAGAGGGGGTGCCCGTGTACGCGCTCATTCGCTCTCGTGCAGGTCACTTTACTTACGATGAAGCTGAATGGCAGCGGATGACCCATCAGATTGAAGCATCGTTATCGGCGGGAGCTAGCCGCGTAGTCGTCGGCGCTTTGGATCAGAGGGGTCGCTTTGAGTTGGAGCGTATACGCAAGTGGGTGGAGTTGTTTGGAGGACATCGGTTGGTCATACATCGCGCTCTCGATGCTTCGAATCGTTGGGATGACGATGCGCAAGCTTTGCGCACGTTGGGTATTTCTCGCATTCTAAGTAGCGGAGGTGAGGCGCAGGCATGGGATGGTCGGCAACGCATTGATCAATTGCTGGAATGGGGATTTGACGTCACGGTTGCGAGCGGCGTAAGGCCCGATCAGAAGGAGGATTGGCTGAAGCGCGGTGTGCGAAACTTCCATGCTTCTTGTCGCGTCGAAGAATCCTTGCCCGTTCGGCATTTTGACGGCGCAACATTCCCGGTTTCTTCTGAGCATGTACGTGCTTGGTTTTAAGACATTGCGCCACGCACCTCCGTTTTTCACAAGCAAGGATTCCCCTATTTTTGAGGCATGCGTCCATCCTTTCTTCTCGTCCTAACGATTGTACTTGCATCCTCTTGTCAGCTTCCCAATGTTGAACTTACGGGGTCAGCTGATGGCCTCATTCCTCTTCCTGCTTTTCTAGAAGTAGATTCTACAGCTGCTGGATTGCAGGTGCCTTCAGCAACATGGAACTGGCAAGTTGAGACGACTTGGAATGATCAATCGGCATTCTGGAAAACATGGTTGCCCGGTCAACCCGATGACCATGGAGCGCACTTGGTCGTGGAGAAAATTGAAGGGGTCCCCGCTGAGGGCTACCAACTTCGCATTGCGGCAACCGATGGGGTTTGGATCGGAGCTTCTGACGAAATCGGAGTATTTCGAGCGCTGACCACCTTGCGCCAGTTGCTTCCGGTGGAGATGGAGCTGTCATCGGAAGGGCAGCGTTTTATTTTGCCAGCACTTGAAATTCAGGATGCTCCTCGATTTGAACACCGCGGCTTGCTTTTGGACTGTTGCCGCCATTTCATGGAGCCTGCTTTCGTCATGCATATGATTGATCAACTTGCGCTGCACAAGATGAATGTGCTTCACTGGCATGTGACAGAAGATCAAGGATGGCGGGTGCCGATAGAGGCATATCCGAATCTTGAAAAAGTGGGGGCTTGGCGAGAGGAGAAGACCGGCGAACAGCATGGAGGAGTCTATACCAAAGATGAAATTCGAGCAATCGTTTCCTATGCTTCTGATCGCTGTGTTACGGTCATTCCGGAAATTGAACTCCCCGGACACAGCCGCGCTGCCATTGCCGCTTATCCATGGCTGAGTTGCACGGGGGACACCTTGCCCGTGCCAAATGACTGGGGTGTTTTTAAAGACATCTACTGTGCGGGTCAAGACACGACGTTTCGTTTTTTGGAAACTGTTTTGGATGAGGTCATGGAGCTGTTTCCCTCTGAATACATTCACATCGGAGGAGACGAAGCGCCTAAAGTCAGATGGGATGCGTGCCCGAAATGCCAGCGTCGCATGGAAGAAGAGGGTTTGCACGATAGCCATGAACTGCAGTCGTGGTTCATTTCTAAGGTTGGAAGCTACCTCGAAGCACACAGTAGAAAACTCATCGGGTGGGATGAGATTTTGGAGGGTGGGCTTCCAGATGGTGCTACGGTGCAATCGTGGCGTGGCATGGAGGGTGGACTTGCCGCTGTTGCCGCGGGAAGAAATGCCATCATGTCTCCTACATCCCACTGTTATTTCGACTACCCGTTGTCAGCGACAGATTTGGAAGAGGTGTATGCATTTGAGCCCGTGCCGGAAAATCTGGAAGGCTCCGGTCGAATCTTAGGAGGAGAGTGCAATATGTGGACCGAACATGCTCCCCAAGATATCGTGGAATCCAAAATATTTCCGCGCATGTTGGCCATGGCAGAAGTGCTTTGGAGTCCCAAGGTGCTGCGAGATTTTGAAGGGTTTCAAAGCCGCAAATTGCTGCATGATCAGCGACTAATTGCATGGGGGGTCGATAGTGGTTTGGAGAGCGACCCATTGAATGCTACATGGGATAAGGGGAGCGATGTCTTCGGCGTTGAAGTGCAGGTGGAAGCGGCGTTGGATCGGATTGAGGGGGATGTGATTTTTACGCCATTGTCATCTCACTTAACCCCTTCTCATCATGAATTAGGGTCTCGAATTTTCGTCAAAGGTGAGGGTATGCTGGAGGCGGTATTGACGCGGGATGGACGTCCATTGCGTGATGCTGTTTTGTTGCCAGTAGCGGGTCATATTGGTGTGCATAGCGACGCTTCCATCGGGCATTCCTTGAGTCCTTATTACCCCGGAGGAGGGGAAGGTGGTTTGGCCGATGGTCGACTAGGAAGCATCGACTTTAGAGACGGTTGTTGGCAAGCCACGCAATCGGAAAACATGTCCATCACGCTCGCCTTGCCGCAGAAAATCCAGTTGGATTCTTTGAGTATGCAATGTTATCGGTACCAGGATGCGTGGATATTTTTACCGCAAACACTTGTTTTTGGATGGTCTGTGGATGGCGTGAAATGGGAGGAGTCTCGGATTGACCTGCACACATATTCTGGAAGCCACGTTCTCAGTCCGACAGATGCCCAGGACATCGTGCGCATCGCATGTGCAGTGGATGCCTCCGCACGTTTTATTCGCATGGAAGCGGTCAATCCAGGGGCGTGTCCCGACTGGCATGACGCGGCATCATCCCCTTCTTGGATGTTCTTGGATGAATTGGTCGTTCACGGCCAATAAAGGCAGCGATTAGAGTGTACAGGGGAATCCCCACACTGTAAGCAAACCGAGCAAATCTCCGGTGTCAATCATGCCGTCAGAATCGAGGTCGATGATGGGGGAGGCTCCATTGCCTTCAAGGCCAGTCGTCTGACCATAATGGACCAATAGGATCAATAAATCGAACAGGTTGCGGGCGCCGTCAGCGTTGAAGTCACCAAAACAAGGGCAGTCACTCAAGCCTGTGCAGTCTGTCACGAGCAGCGGGAAGGCGTGCATTTCAGCCAGAAGAAAAGCATCGACTCCGATGACTTCGCCCATCATGCGCCCTGGGAAGTCATCTTGAGGAGGGTGGATTCCGCCCCAGATGCGAGACAGTCCACTTTGATCGGCGGCATCACGATACGTTGCCCATTGCAATTCGATGTCGTGTGTTGGACCGTCTTCAAATACAAGGAACGAATTGGCCTCGGCTGTAAATGTCCCGATTCCCCCAGGAAAAAAGGGGTCACCGGTCATCAATGTCAACACCTCAGCTGCCGCCCGACTAAATGTGGAATGTCCGCTGACGTACCCTGCAAAGGGAGGAGTTACAAATGTGGGCCGCTGGTATGGCCACCATTCCTTTGCCCGTATCCAGCCAACGCCCGCTTGGTCAATGGCCGGCACGTCAATGGCACTTGGCCCGCGCCACGCTTTGAGCTTGATGTCATCAACAAATTCATTGTTTTCCCCTCGTAGGTCCACGGAGTCTTCAGCCGTGATTAATTCCACATACCCCGGGACCAGTGGCAATCCAGCACCATTGTAATGGGGCAATTCCGGATCGCTGCATTGTCCTTGGTCGGCCATCCAACGCAATGCGGAAACCGGCCTCAAGTAATCATACCACCCTTTGCAGCTCCATGCTGCAATAGCGGCATCGTGCATGGCTCCGCCAAGGGAAAAATACGCGAGTACATCCCAATCAAGCAAAGACAACGTGGCGCCAGTTCCCCGCCATTTCCGTTCCAACTCCGGTTGGTCATTGACGTAATTAAGCAAGTCGAACCAGTGTCCAGGAGGCGTTTCTGACTCAGGCCCATCGGCCCAAAACTCAGCTAAAACGCGAGTGAAATCGCCCCGTAACACCGGTTGCGGGGCATAGGGCTCTTGTGTGGTAGGGTTCACGGCGTGACCAAGCCCATTGGAACCTTCGGTGATTCCGCCCTCCTCAAAGACATAGTAGGAACGCGCCTCTTCCATGTTGAGCGGTAAGTACCCATCTCGACCGAAAGCACCCGGACTGATATCCCAAATCACAGAGTCACTCGGGTCCAAATGGGAGGACCAAAGCGAAACCATAAGATGGCCCCATTTGTAATCGGATTCCAGTTGGACTTCTTCATTTGGATCGATGAATGGTGGAGGGCCTGGATCGTGGTAAACGGTGTAGTCACTCCCGAGCCTCTGGTAAACGCTGGTGTCGCTCGGGTTCATCGCAAATGGAGTCACATCCCCCCACTCAGGACTGAGGAATTCAGGAGAGATGTTGCTGCCCTCATTTCCAGATTGATCAATGAACTCAGCCAATTGCAGGGGTTGCCATCGGTTGGGGAAGAACAGGTTTGGATTGCCCGGGTCATCCATGACCAGATTCCAATTGATGGGATTGTAGTACGTATTTTGGTAGTTGAGTTCTTCATGGGAACCGTCCTGCAGACCAAAGTTGATGTAGTGTTCGGCCAAATAGTTTCCGAGCGCAGCGGCATCGAGTGCGGGGTCTCCTGTATCGAAATCGGTGGAAACAAATGCCGTGTCATACCCCAACGAAATCATTCGAGAATCGATGTGGACGTGGATCAAATGAGAGCGTGGAGCTTGTGCAAAACGGTGCTTCATAAGCCGGTAAACTCCGTAACTGATTGCGCTTTCACGTGCTTGAAGTCGTGCTTCGGCACTGAGCGGTTCGGCGATGCCATCAAAGGGGCAAACGTATCCTTCGATGGTGTCACCGAGGAGCCAAGGTTTTGGACTGATAGCGCTGGGCTCGCTAAAAGCACACCACGCGTCATACATCAGTGCGGAGCTATGCCACAGGTTGCGCGCATGGATGGTAGGACGCGCCCAATCATTGCGAATTCCAGTTAGCAGCGCTTCGCTCCAAATCCGGGCAATGCTATGTGTCTCCAATGTCGGAAACGAAACGATGGGGGTTCCGTCGCAATTGAGACCTGCTTCAGGATACGAGCAACTTGCGTCATCGACGACTGCACCCAATTGGAAGTTGCAGGCGTGCGAGTCAGTACAACCCGTGAAAAACCAGGGTTCCGAGCCCGGTTCTAAAATGTGGTACAACGTGTCAGCGTCGAGCGGCCCTTGTTGACTGACGATGCCGTTGGGCCAGCGGATGACCACCGAATCCAAAGAAGTGGACTCACCTAAGCCAAAATGTACCTGAAATGAACTCGATCCACTGTAGCCTTGTCCGCAATGGACTTCATCTGTGCGCACCTGGTTGTCAAAGTAGGCGGTGACTCGCGCCCCGACGGCATCTCGATTGGATACTGTGCCCTCCAGTCGAATGTGAGCAGCGTGCCCCGTGGTATTGAGGTTCTCCAACACGGTAAAGCCCGGCTGTATCGAAGACCCTGATGTGGCGATAGCGACATCCAAATCGCCATCTCCATCCAGGTCTCCCTGTGCCATGCCGTAATCTTGAAAGGGATGTTCCAGGTCAGGAATGCCTGTGCTGGTAATCTCAAACGCGAGCCCTCCCAAGCCTCGATAGAGCAAATTGGGATAGGCTGCGAAGGCATAGTCGTTGACGATATACAGGTCTGTCTCTGAATCGTTGTCGTAATCAAACCATGCGCATCCCCACGTCATTCCCGTGTCGTCAACACCTGAAGCTTCTCCGATGGCAGTAAATGTGCCATCTCCATCGTTGATGAAGAGCTCGCTGGGATAGAGGTCGGTGATGTACAAATCCATCCAGCCATCGTGATTGATGTCCGCGGCATCGACCCCCATGCAATTCCCTTGATAATCCAATCCCACCTCCGCAGCGGCCTCTGTAAACGTACCATCTCCATCGTTGCGATAGTAGCGATTCACTTGATTGCCATCATGGGTTAAATACAAATCAACATCGCCATCATTGTCGGCATCAAAAAAAAGACTTCCCATCCCAATGCCCACATCCACTGTGCCAGAGGGGAATGTCGTGTTCTGAAATCCTGTTCCATTCAGGTTGCGCCACATAACGCTGTGGCTGTTGATGTTGACAACGTACAAGTCCAACCAGCCATCTTGATCGTAATCTGCAGCATGCAAGCTTCTGCAGGGGCCTAAGTTTCCAATGCCCAATGCTGCGGTCATGTCCGAAAATGTCCCGTCGCCGTTGTTTTGATAGAATCGATTGGACTGGAGGTAGTTTCCGTTGACCAGGTCCAGATAGCCGTCGTTGTTGAAATCTCCCCAAATAGTAGCTTGGGTATTTCCTGAATCGTCAACCCCTGCAGCAACAGCTACCTCTTGGAATTCCATGTTTCCGAGATTCCGAAACAGCTTATTCGCCGAGTTTTTGGTTCCAACATAGATGTCTTGGAATCCATCGCGATCATAATCACCAATGGCGGTAGCATGGTGCAGTCCTTCAAGGTCAATGCCTACTGCTTGCGAAATGTCTTGAAAGAGCGACTCTTGCGACCATGCAGCACAAGGGAACGAGCCGAGCATCACGCTGAACAAGCCGAGAAAGTAAATAGCGGTAGGGGAGGATGAAAAGCGCATGGATTTCGAGGCCATGAAGTTACGTGATTTGTTTAGTTGAATCACTTTAAAGAACGCGTGATCATCCAGTACGATGCCCTGAATCTCTCGATTTATTCAGGATGTATAATGAGTTCTTCTTTTAAAATAACTTAATTCGTCTAGAAAAAAAAGCTATTCGAAGAAATTAATTCGTAATATCGCAGCGCATTTGTGGGTGAAGTTTGCAGGCTCTTCCCACATTTAGGTGCAACTAGATTGTTAAAGTGAAAGGACGCAGGGGTGCGTCCTTTCTATTTTTAATCGCATCATGGATTGATTCGCGAATCGATTGGATTGTGGATTCTAAGAGATGATTTGCATGCATCGCTTGCATGAGTTTGAATATGAACTATATTTGCACCCCCTTACCGGAAAAAACGACATGGCTCATCACAAATCCGCACTCAAGCGCATTCGTTCAGATCGCAAAAAAGCGACCCAGAATCGCTACTACCATAAAACGACTCGTAACGCTGTTCGCGCTTTGCGAGCTACGACCGACCCGAAGAAAGCAGCAGAGATGTTGCCAGTGGTCAGTGCAATGCTCGATAAGTTGGCTAAGAACAACGTGATTCATAAAAACAAAGCATCCAACCTCAAATCAAGCCTTGCCATTTACATAGCGAAGCTCTGATTGGTCTGATATTTTACGAACTAGCCCTCTGGAAACAGGGGGCTTTTTTTGTTTCAAAAAATCGAATGACGGGGCATGGAAGGAGAGGTTCGCCCGAGAGAGCGTTTGTTGATGGATGGCCCACAAGCACTATCCAATGCGGAGTTGTTGGCGCTTATCATCGGTTCTGGACCCCGCGGTAGCACCGCTATAGAAGTCGGGGGAAGGCTGTTGGATTTGGTTTCGAGCAATTTGGATTCTTTGGGGCGAATACCAACAGAAGCGTACATGGAAATTGCGGGAGTTGGAACGGCCAAAGCGGTGCAATTATCGGCCGCGCTCGAATTGGGACGAAGAAGACACCGTTCCGTTGAACGAACGCAATCCTCAGCTTTTATTCGTGCTTCGTCGGATGTCCACCGGCGATTTGTTCTCCGATTAACGGATTTACAGCATGAGGAGTTTTGGATCATTTTATTGCGTCGATCCAATGAAATTATTGCTGAACTCATGATCAGTCGAGGTGGTCTGACGGGTACAGTGGCCGATCCAAAGATTATTTTTGGCAAGGCGCTTGCGTTTCGAGCTGCGGCAATAGTTGCAGTGCACAATCATCCTTCGGGCAACATCCAACCCAGTCAATCGGATAGAATGCTCACCAAAAACTTACAAGAAGCGGGAGTTATTTTGGATTGTCCGTTGCTTGACCACATTATTGTTTCGCGTGAGCGCTACTTTAGCTTTGCCGATCAAGGTGAACTTTAAAACAACACTTTTGCGCATCAAGCGTTTCCTCCTGAGATGAAGACACTGCTGACCGTTATAGGGGCTCGACCACAATGGATCAAAGCCTCGGCTATGAGCCGGGTCTTCAACACGAATGCCCACGGTTTATGCGAACATGTGGTGCATACAGGCCAGCATGTATCGTCTGATATGTCGGAAGTGTTTTTTCAAGAGCTGGGAATGAACGAGCCCGGAACAAGACTCCAAGTTGATTCGGACGTTTCACTACGAATGGGACAAATGATGCACGGCATTTCGGAATCAATCGGTCGTGTGAAACCGGATGCAGTTCTGGTATATGGAGACACCGATTCAACTTTGGCGGGTGCTTGGGCTGCGTCTCGATCTGGAGTTCCTTTGATTCATATGGAGGCGGGATTGCGGTCTTTTGATCGGGCAATGCCTGAAGAGATTAACCGAATCTTGACGGACCAGTTGAGTGACGTATTGCTCTGCCCTTCGCATGCTGCAGTGCAACAATTGCAATCAGAAGGCATCTATACTGATTGCCGTCCAGGGGTTCTAGTACAAGCGAGTGGGGACCTGATGTTGGATACGGCCCGTTGGATCGGAGGGGCTCCTACTCCAGTCATTCCCACGAGTAAAAAGGTATTATTGACCCTGCATCGTCCATCAAATGTGGATGACCCAGACCAACTCCATCGATG
This sequence comes from uncultured Flavobacteriales bacterium, assembly GCA_905478325.1. Classification (GTDB taxonomy): domain Bacteria; phylum Bacteroidota; class Bacteroidia; order Flavobacteriales_D; family Sanyastnellaceae; genus UA16. Next base: position 24,122 of record CAJQIB010000004.1, read on the forward strand.
GATAGATGCCATCAGGTCTTCCATAAAACAGCATGGATTTCACGTGATTTTCCCGGTACATCCTCGCACCGCACATGCGCTGAAAAAAGTGTTTGGATCGGAATGGAGCACGCAAATGAGAACGTGGGGAATCGATGTGCAACCTCCGGCCGGTTATGTCCAGATGACGGATTGGTTAAAGGAAGTGGTCGCGGTTTGGACTGATTCGGGTGGATTGCAGAAGGAGGCGTTTTTCTTTCACCGTCCAGCCTTGGTGTTGCGCACGACTACGGAATGGACTGAATTGTTGGACGTCGGAGCCACAGAGCTTTGCAAGGACCCTGCTGAATTGGTAGAGCGGTCTTCAGGGATGCTTCATCGGAAATACAAGGGGGTTTTTGAAACGGACTTGTTTGGAGATGGACATGCAGCGGAACACATCGCAGAGGCATTGCAGGCATGGTTCCAAAAGTAAAACTATGGTCTAGGCAGTTGGACGCTGCCATCACTGAACGGCATCGGTATGCGGCGTATGTTGCATTTCAAGCTGTTCTTGGATGGGAGTTTGAGTGGTGTACCCAGGAAGAGTTGAGGGCAAATGAAAACACCGTGTGCATTCAATACGGCGGTCTTCAATCCGAAACCCCCAAAGGTGTTGAGTGGATTCCAGATTCGGGTTTACTGAATGCGAAGGGGGTGCAGGACATCGCATTGGATTGGTCGGATGCGTCTTTGACACCCGGGGCGATCCGATTGCCATTCGGAGTGAAAGATGAGGAGACGGGTGGGGTACATTCTGATTGGCTGAGCTGGGTATTTTGGATGGCAAGCCGCATGGAAGAGCAGGTGGAGCATCAAGAAGCTTTTCGCGACGACTTGGGACGCTTCAAGGGAAGTCAATCACTGGCCCATCAGGAGGGGTGGCTGCCTTATCCGATTGTCGAAAAATGCATTCGGATTTGGGCCAAAAACAGCACGGTATCCATGCCGTTGCAGCAGAAATACAGTGTTGAGCCAACCATTGATGTGGATAGCGCCTATGCATACCGCCACAAAGGCTGGAAGTTGACGCTTGCGGCGTCGGCCAACGATTTGATTCGAGGGAGGTGGTTACGTTTGATCGAACGCCCTTTGGTGCTCTTGGGTTGGAGAGCGGATCCTTACGATACGTATGCCTGGCTGGAAAAAGCACATGAAAACGTGGCATTGAGGGCACGGTATTTTTTCCTGCTTTCCGATCGAGGAAGGTATGATCGGGGTGTGCCTTGGTACGCAAGTCAGCTCCGAACGTGCATCCAATCACTTCGCCAGTCTGCAGCCATCGGCATCCATCCTGGATTCGCATCTCATGACGCAGCAGACGACGCTTCTATGCACCATGAAATTGAGCGATTAGCAGGCGTATTGAATGAACGGGTTCTCGTCAGCCGACAGCACTATTTACTCCAACGCTTTCCTGAATCTTGGAAACGCTTGGAGCGTTTGGGAATCACGTCGGATCATTCTTTGGGCTACGCAGATGTTGTTGGATTTCGCGCTGGGATGTCGCGGCCGTTTCGAGCGTATGATATAACAGAAGAACGCATCATGGACATCGTCTTGCATCCGATTGCTGTGATGGATGCCACCCTCATGCGGCATTTGAAGCTCAGCCCTAAAGAAGCCCTGGAGCGCGTAAGGCAGCTCTCCTCTCATGTCAAAGAGGTGGAAGGTGTCATGGTATTGCTTTGGCACAATGAGTCGGTGAGTGATCGGTGGGAGTGGCAAGGTTGGATGGGGTTTTACCAAGAAGTGTTAGAGGCTGTTGTTCTGGATAAGAATGGAATTACCTTGGATTCATGATCCACGAGTTGATTCAAACACCGAGCATTGCGTGCACCTTTCTGGCCGAATTGAGGGATGAAATCGTTCAAAAAGATCGAATGCGCTTCCGAATGAATTTGGAACGGTTGGGTGAATGCATGGCATGGGAAGTGTCCAAACACCTTGACTATGTCAAGAAGACGGTCACAACCCCTTTGGGCAAGGCAGAGGTCAATCACATGGAGAGTCAACCTGTTCTAGCGACCATAATGCGAGCAGGTCTTCCGATGCATCAGGGCATGATGCGGTTCTTTGACCGTGCAGACCTTGCCTTTGCAGCGGCCTATCGTCAGACACAACCCGATGGGGAATTCACCATTGAAATTGATTACATCAGCACAGGGTCCATTGAAGGACGCACTTTGATTTTGGTCGATCCCATGCTGGCAACAGGAGCTTCGATGGTTGGCGTGTTCAATCGGCTTTGTGCCTTCGGAACGCCCGCTGCTGTGCACATCGTCGCAGCGATCTCAAGCAGCAAAGGAATCGCAGATGTTCAGCAAGCGATGCCACTTGGAACCCACATCTGGACCGGTGCCATTGACGAAGAATTGACGTCAAAGGGATACATCGTTCCGGGTCTGGGCGATGCCGGTGATTTAGCGTTTGGAAGTAAAATCTCATGATTGGCCCAATCGAAACGTTGTTGTGGATGTTGGCAGCGGTGGTCAAGTTTGTCTTGACTCCGTCGCTGATGATTGGTTGGGGTGTGAATTGGGGAATGACGGTTGCCACGTGCTCGGTGGGTGCCGCTTTTGGTGTCTACGTATTTTTCTATTTCGGTAAATGGATTTTTACTCAGTGGAGCCGCTATAAGAAAAAGAGTCAAAAGAAACGCACTGTATTCACTCCAGGCAGACGGCGATGGGTTCGGTTTCAAAGACGTTTTGGACTGTGGGGTTTGTGCGCGATATCCGGGTTGATTTCTGTTCCGATTTCGGCGGTCTTGGCTGCGAAATATCATGCGAAGGATGAGCGGATGCCCTGGTTGTTGATGCTTGCTTTTGTCATTTGGGCATTGATATTAGCCAGTCTTAGTGTCGCAGTAGATTACAATTGGGTTGAATAAGAGACGTATGAAAGGACAACAGAAACCGTCAGATTTGTTTTTCGATTTGGATCGGACGCTTTGGGATTTTGATCTCAATTCGCGGGAGGCGTTGCATGCCATCTTTGAGGAGTTGGCGGCGCCCATTTTGCCTGCTTCTCTCACTGCGGCTCATTTCATTGAGGTCTATGAAATTGAAAATGAAAAGTGTTGGCGCGCTTATCGTGCTGGGGAATTGACTCAATCAGAGCTGCGACCACTCAGGTTTCAGCGCACCATGGAAGGGCTAGGAATTCCTGCTTTTAAGGAGATGGAGGCTTTGGCGGATTCCATGGGAGAGGCCTATGTCAAACGAGCGCCATACTGCACGCGATTGATCCCTGATGCCATTGAGGTGGTCCGGACATTGAAAGAGCGAGGCCACCGGATGTTTATTTTGACCAATGGGTTTGACGAAGTGCAGCACATTAAGATGAAAAATTCGGGGCTCGATCCTTTTTTTGAAATCGTTTTCACGAGTGATGCCATCGGGCATAAAAAACCCCATCCAGAGGCCTTTAGCCATTGTTTGAAGCAAACGGGCAGTATCCCGAGTCATGCTGTAATGATCGGTGATGACTTGGAATGTGATGTGATCGGTGCGTTGAAGAGTGGCTGGCGGCAGGTTCATTTCAATCCGCGAGGAGAACAACACAGAGAACAAATTTGGCGAACCGTAAAGCATCTAAAGGATGTACTGGATTTGCCTCTTTACAATCCCAGCTGAAAATCGCGCCAATCGCAGCGATTATTTAACACGTACCTTCGAAGTTCAAGACAAGCATTATGGCCCAGGAAGATCCTACACAAAAGAAAAAGCTCAACATTGATCTGCCCGAAGATCAAGCGCAGGGCACGTATTCAAACTTGGCGGTGATTACCCACAGTCCGGTAGAGTTTGTTGTCGATTTTGCCCAGGTGATGCCGGGTATGCCGAAGGCACAAGTTCGCAGCCGCATTATTCTGGCTCCGCACCATGCCAAGCGATTGTTGCAAGCGCTCAATGAAAATGTACAGCGGTTTGAGAGCCAGCACGGCACCATTCAGCCACTGAAGGGAAGTTCAGACGCTTCGTTGCCTCTGACATTCAGTGGTCCTCAAGGCGAGGCTTAAATTTAACCGTTACTCCGGTTGACGGAAAGCACCACGTGGTGTGATTACGCCCAACGGTTGGCCCTTGAGCGCGCCTTCGTCGTTGAGTTTCCCAATCAATTGATCCGCTTCAAGGGTGTTCGTGCCCTTGGAGGCATGAGCTGATTTCCATGTCAGATCTTCATGAAACCACGTGATATCAGCCGGCTGTCCCACGGCTATTGCTGCTGCGTCCCATCCGAATACCGCGCGCGGGCCAACGGTCAAGCTGCGAATGATCGCTGCAAGTGCCTCCCCAGTCGTGAATTGCATGCTCAATGCAGAAAAACCGGCAGCGAAGAGCGATTCAATGCCGGCGATTCCGGGCTGGGAAAGCGCAAACTCTACATCAGAGCATTCCAAATCTTGAGGGCGATGATCGGAGACGAGAGCGTCGATGGTGCCATCTGCGATTCCTTGACAAAGAGCCATCCGATCAGCGTCTGAGCGGAAGGGTGGAGAGACTCTCAAGGTTCCATCAAATGTCATCAAATCATCGTCGACAAAAAGCAAATGATGCGCTGTCGTTCCGCAAGTGACTTGCAGTCCTTCTTTTTTAGCCGCGCGAATGAGGTCAACACTTTTGGCCGAGCTGATGACAGAAAAATGAAGGCGTCCCCCTGCGTAACGAAGGATTTCAAGATCCCGTTGCACCCGTATCACTTCAGCGCTGCTCGGGTTTCCTGCAACCCCCATTGCAGTACTGGCAGGCCCTTCATGCATCATGGTTTCAGAATTCAACCCCTCGTCCAAAGGACATGTGATGACCGGCAAATTGATGGACTCACTGTACTCAAGGGCTCTTCGAAGCATTTCAGTTCGATCGATGGGCTTGTCATCTGAGAAGCCTACCGCGCCGCTTTCACTTAAATCATGCAGTTCAGCCAAACGGTCTCCCGTTCTACTTTGAGAAATACAGCCGAGCGGATGAGCAAGGCAAATCGACGCAGCGCTTCGCTCTACGAGATAACGAATGGCTGATTTGTGGTCCGGTGCCGGGGTTGTTCCCGAGTTGAGAATGACATGGCCCAACCCGGCATGCAAAGCGGCTTGTAGACCGCTTTCAAGACCTTCATGGGTTTCGGTTCCCGGATCACAAAAATCGGCTTGGCCGTCGATCCAGCTTGTGGAAATGGCACTGCCCTCTTGTTCCCATATGTGAGCGTCTGCCGGCGGCTTAATCTGCCCTGATACTTCAACGATTTTACCCGATTGGATCAGAACGTCACACACGGAATTGTGGTGCGGTCCATCGGTGTCAATAATCCGAACGGATTTCAGGAGGATCGTTTCCATGAGCGTAACAAAAATGATTCTACAAATAAGGCGAAGAGTGCGATGTACATAAAGAGGAACCACACGGGGTTTCCTTTTTCCAATCGGTCAATGGCCTCCGATAATGAGGCAGCGGAAGCCTGTACCACATCCACATGTGACCAATTCCATTCGGCCCACTGGGCTTGAAATTCGGCCACTGTGAAAGCGCGATGGTCAGACTCTTGGCGATTTTGATTGATTCCGAACAGGGCGATGTCTTTCGCTCCAAAACGGACTCGATAATGTCCAGGGTCAAGGTTGAGATTGCCGATTTCAATGGACGTTCTTCCCTGAATGACACGTGCTTCAGGAAGCCAATTAGGTTCCTTTGAAATGGACTGGTCAACCGGGGCTGCGGGAGCGATTGGTCCACTGAAGGATACGGACTCGATAGCGTCAGGTTCAGCTGCTACAGCAATAGGCGCTTTTTGTCCAATGACTCCCCACATAACGGGAGTCGCTTTGGATTGCTCCGCCATTCGAAGCAATAGCGGTACCCACAAAGCGTGTCGAGTCACATTTGAGCAGGATGGATCTGGACTCGTCCCTAAGAAGTACACGGTGCCTTTGCCAAAGGTCAACCGTGAGAAAAAGGCATGTCCGAGAAGCGTCGATGCCAAAACTTCTTCACGAGCAGAGGTCTCACGATGCCACAATTCACGAATGGTAGGAAGGTTAAGCCGTTCCGGCTGGGAGTCAAAAACACCGGTGAAAAAGGGGTGACTGGTTTCGAGGGTTGAAACACGGTCAGAAACTGAAATCCAAGACCCTTTACTTTGGCCATCGAAAGCCTGGAAAAATTGAGGGTCTGAGGATGTGCGTTCAGGCATGTAGCAAACGGATCCGCCTTGGTCTACAAAGGTGGCGAGTGTCTGGATTAACCCAGACGAAGGAGACGATACACCAGAGACGAGAACCAACTGTTCATCTTCAAGCTCACGGGGGGACCATGTCGTGACCGTGTTGAGGCGGTAGAGGTTTTCTGCTGATTGGTAAACTCGTTCAATGGATCGTGACGCTTCACTGTTGGCGTCATCGGTAATGTGCAGAATACGAATTTCATCACGGACATCGTACCCGAAGTACAGGTCGTCATCGAATTGAATAGGAGCGTCTTCAATGGTGATCCGTCCGCGATGCAGTCCAGCCAATCCATGCGTAAAGCGCAATGCAGTATCGGTAGGAAGACCGGGCTGGAGATTGAAGGTTCCGGCTGCCACGCGTTCTCCTTGAATATTCAAGTGCATGGGGATGCCTTGCACCGGTTGCTTGGCATTGTGACGCAATCGGATGCGCAAAGAAGCAGGGCGGCCTGCGATTTGCAGCGGTTCTTCAAACCAGATGGAGTCGATCCAAATATTGGGGGATGTGCTTGCAAATTCTGGGATGAAGTGCCATTGGGCATTCGTGTCTGCAGCCGCTGACTCTGGGGAAAAGCGGTGAGTAGTCTCCTGCAGGTCTGAAAACAAGTACCCTATGCGCTTGCGCAACGGTTCTTTTTCCAGTTGAGCTCCCATCCGTTTCATGATGGCTTCGACGGGGCGAACTACGGGGCTCGTTTTGATTTCTGCTAAGCGCTCCATCGCTTGCTCCTGCGTCAAGAAAATCTGATCGCGGCCAGAAAATTCGTTGGTTACAATTTGAAACCGATCGGTAGCTTCGAATTGCTCCACAACCACGGCAGCCTTGTTTTTTGCGGATTGCAACAATTGACCGTCTTCTCCAATGGCTTGCATCGAAAAGCTATTGTCAACGTAGATGGAAATCGCGTGCCCTGCGATGGTGTCATTCTCATCAGCTGTCGCTCCTTCTGGAGGGAAGAATGGCTGAGCAAAAGCGAGGATAATCGCTGATAAAGCGAGGAGACGGAGCAATAAAATGATCCAATGTCGGATCTGCTGCATCGCCTTGGTTTCTTTCTTTACCTCATTCAAAAATGCCACCTGTGAAAAGGCGACTTTCCGAAATCGACGAAAATGAAGGAGGTGAACTGCTATTGGAATAGCGAGTGCACTAAGAGCCCAAAGTATTTCTGGATGCACAAATTCCATTCTGTGCAAATTTAGGTCCAATTTTGCCGCCCATGGCAGCTACATTTCAGGAGAATCAAAACAATCCACCTAAAGCGATGCAATTGAAGCAAGATCTTCCAGAATCCATGAGGTCATTTTTGCTTGAAAAGGCTGCAGAGTATGAGAGTCTGAGCTTTATTGCAGATGATCCGATTGCCATTCCACATCGGTATTCCAATCCTGAAGACATTGAAGTGGCGGGTTTTCTGACGGCATCTTTGGCTTGGGGAAACCGCAAGTCCATCCTCAAGAGTGCAAATGCATTGATGGGAAGAATGGATCACCAGCCCGCTGAGTTTTTGCGAGACGCTTCTCCAAATGAGTTGCGGGATGCGACAACGGGCTTTGTGCACAGGACGTTCCAAGAGCGAGATGCCGCGTTGTTTTTTATTGCGCTTCGAGGCATTTTGAAGCGTTATGGACGATTGGAAAATGTCTTTGTCGAAGGGCATGGTTTGTCACAGGGCACTACGGTCAGTCCAATGGCTGCTGCGATAGGGCATTTTCATCAGGTGTTTTTCAACATAGCGGCAGAGGCAGGTTGGCCTGCAGACCGCACCAAAAAACATGTCGCTCAGCCACAAAAAGGCTCCGCAGCGAAACGAATCAATATGTATACGCGCTGGATGGTTCGTCCGGCAACGCGCGGTGTCGATTTTGGCATTTGGAAGGGGTTGTCTCCAGCAGATCTGATGATTCCTTTGGATGTTCACACCGGCAATGTCGCGAGAAAGCTGGGGTTGATTGATCGCAAGGCCAATGATTGGCAGACGGTGGAATTGATGATGCATGCCCTGAGACAGGTGGACCCTGAAGATCCTGTGCGAATGGATTTTGCTCTTTTCGGTCTTGGAGCCATCGAGGGGTTTTGATGGAATGCATGGAATCGTAAAATTGCCTGCTCATGCCGCACTCCACACATCCAAGCATTCGACTGACCGGTGACGGATCACCTACATTGCAATTGCCCGATTGTGAAGTGACGTATCACAGCCTTCATGGGGCGTTGACTGAAGCGCAGCACGTTTTCATTGAACACGGAATTGGATCACTTGATTTGCCGCTGGACGCATCCATTCAGGTACTCGAAGTGGGTTTTGGTACGGGGCTCAATGCAGCGCTGACCATGGTGTGGGCGCGAGATCAACACCGCACAGTGCATTACCGCGGATTGGAACCGCATCCGTTGCCCTCTTCTTTGTGGGATGATTTCCCCTGGGAAAAATGGCCTTCAGAAGTGTCTGCTTGCATGAAGCGATTGCACGGTATGGCCATGAATACAACCGCATCAATTTTCGGTGAAAACACGTTCCGATGGGATCAAATAAGCATCGAAGATGACTTGAAAACGGAGGGGATGTACGACGTGGTTTTTTATGATGCGTTTGCACCATCTCACCAGCCTGAACTTTGGAATCATGACCTTTTTCGGTCGTTGAGGCAGTCTGTGCGTCCGGGCGGTATCCTTGTGACGTACTGTGCGAAAGGGGTTGTCCGCCGAAATTTAATGGCCGCAGGATGGGACGTTTGCTCATTGCCCGGCCCTCCCGGTAAAAAGGAGATGCTGCGCGCAGTCAATCACCCGGTGGATCGATTCAATGTTCGCGTCTACGGGCTGATTCTGGATGCAGCAGGGGATCGTGTTTTGGTATGCAATGAGCGCCTCAAGGACGGAAGCTATGCCCAGAAATTCCCGGGAGGAGGCGTGGAGTTTGGTGAGGGAGTTTTGGAGGCTTGGTGGCGAGAGTCTCTAGAGGAATTGGGATGCCAGCCGGCCATGAAGAGTGCGCAGCTTTTTCATACTGCTGATCCATTTGTGAGGAGTGCTTTTCGCAAAGAAGAGCAAGTCATCGCGCTGTATTACTTGTTTCAGATGCAGTCAGATCAAGACACCACTTGGACTGAGGAACCAGCCTCTAGTCCTGGCGGAGAACCGCAGGTTAAAGTGAGTTGGAAATGCTGGAGAACGTTGGATTACCGAACGTTTCGATTCCTAACCGATCAAACAGCGGTTCAGAAATTACAGATGCGTAGCGGTGAGCTCAACCTATGAAGCCAAGCCGTTGGCTCACGCAATTGTCGATGCGCTCGTACAGGTGGGCTGGAGAAAGGGTGCGCCAACTCAACTCATTGAGTTCGCCTCCAAGAACGAAGTAGCTATCAACATCAATGGTCTGCATATCGGCAATTACATGTTCTCTGAAATTCAATAAAGCAATCCATCCGTCGTCATCGGTAATTTCATCAAACCACTCTTCGTAGTAACAGTCATCTCCAAAATGAAAATTCAAGACGTTTTCTCCGATCAGGATAAACCGGTGGATCCCTTCTGCTTGCAAGACATCAATGACTTCCCGCTTTAGCTGCATGATGTCGTTGTACAGACAGTCATTCCATTCACCAATAAATTCAAGAATGGCAAAGCGCTCTTCGTAATCAACGAATAAGATTTTGCAAAACAGCGTTGGAGATTGAATGGTGTCCCACTGCGGGTGGATGAAGTAATTGTAAATCTTGGTAGAGTATTCAAACTCACTGTATTCACGATCAAAAAATGGACTTTTCGGATCTTCGCTCGCGATGTAGTGATTGCGCCAGGCGTAGTAGGGCTCAAGCGTGTGCATCGTCCTGAATTTGTTGGATGGCATCGCGCACATTGCCTGCAAGCTCTAGTGCTTTAAGAGCCGATTCATTGGAGACTCCTGTGGCATCCACAATCATGCGTTGCCCTCGCTCCATCAATTTAACATTGGTGGGTTGCATGTCTACCATCCGTGAGCCTTGGACATGACCCAATTGGATCATGACCACCGTCGTAATCATGTTGAGAAGCAGTTTAGTCGCTGTGCCTGCATTGAGGCGGGTGCTTCCGGTTACAAATTCACCTCCCGTAACGGCTACTAAGGCATGTTCGGCTTCTTGTTCGACTGCGCTGCTTGGATTGCAAGTGATGCACGCTGTGAGCAGACCAGCCGCTCGTGCTTCGTGCAATCCACCAATGACATAGGGCGTTCGCCCAGAGGCCGCAATTCCGATGAGGGTGTCGTGTGGATTGGGTTGGTATGGAGTCAGGTCTTGCCAGGCAGCAGCGATGTCATCTTCAGCTCCTTCCACAGCGAGGCGCAAAGCACCGTCACCCCCAGCGATGAGCCCAATGACCCGATCGGTCGATACGCCAAATGTTGGCGGGCACTCACTGGCATCCATTACGCCCAATCTTCCGCTAGTCCCGGCTCCAATATAAAAGAGACGCCCTCCTTGTTGCATGCGCGGAACCAAGGCTTCCATGAATTGATTCAATGCAGGGATTGCCGCTTCAACTCCATGTTGAACAGCTCCGTTGTGCGCGTGCATCGATGCGGTCAATTCAGCGATACTGCGCTGCTCTAAATCGGCCAATGGCCCCAGTTGTTCAGTAGGAGGAAGGTTGGAATTCACAAAGTTCAAGTTAAGAAAACAACGTCAATCATTTTGATTGGTTCCACCATTCCCATGCAGCTTGGGCCTGATTGAATAGCATGTCTTTTCCATTGAGCACCGTCGCTCCTTGGGACTTCGCACGGTGCAGAAAAAGCGTTTCGGTTGGATTGTAAATCAGATCAATGACGAGGTGTTCATCGTTCAATCCACTCCATGGGAAAGGAAGGACATCCGATACATTGGGGACCGTCCCTACCGGAGTCGCTTGTACAATCAAGCCAAAAAACCGCACAGCTTCTGGTGTCAATTCATCGAAGCGAATGGTACGCACGGAATCGTCGTGATTTCGTGTTACGTGTACGACTTCGATGCCCAGGGACTCGAGTACAAAACGTATTGCAGCAGCAGCACCGCCATTGCCTAAAATCAAAGCACGATCATGTTTTGATGTCAGGAAGGGACGGATGCTTTTGGCGAATCCAATGCCATCTGTGTTGTGTCCCATCCATTTCCCAGCTCCCATAGGGCGCATGGCATTGACTGCTCCAATAGCCTGAGCTTCGGGCGTCAAAATATCCAAATGTGCGAGGATCGATTGCTTGTAGGGGACTGTGACATTCAATCCCAAGAGCGCTCCTTCCGGATGTCCAATTTGTGCTTCAGACCAAGCGCTCCAATTGGCCAAGTCAGACAATTCAAACAAAGAGTAGGACGCATCTTGGATCTGTTCCTGAGCAAACTTTTGCGCGAATAGGGCTTGTGAATGGGAGTGTTGAAGCGATTTTCCAAGAAGTCCGTAGCGTCTCATGATGTGCTTGTTGACATGGAGCTTCCCAAACGGCTCACCCCGGTTACCACCAACATACCCAAAAGAGCAAAGGCAGCACAAGGAAGTAAGATGTCCGCGGATTCAGTGGACGGCCACGCATTGGTTTGAGACCATGTTTCCCGTCCGTCGGAGTGCGTGTAGAGCAAGCTAAGTGCTTTTTTCCAAGGCCAAAGCGCTTGCAATGATCCCAGCAAAAATCCAGTCAACAAGGCCAAGGTTTGAGCACGGGCTTTTTTCAACAGTTTTTGGAGCAATTTACTGAACCCTAAAAGCCCTAGGATGGCACCTCCAGCGATGGCTCCGATGCGCAAAACATCGAAATCTTTGAGCGCTCCAATGACAGCGCCATAGGCGCCCAAAAGCAACAAAATGAAACTGCCTGAAATTCCGGGCAAGATCATCGCGCAGGCTGCAATGGAAGCACAAGCACCTAAAAATAAGTGGCCATCAGAGCCCATTGAAACGGGCAACGATGTAATGGCAGCAGCAATCGCTGTTCCTAGAACAGCCAATCCAATTTGGGGGATTTTCCAATTCGCGACTGTTTTTCCGACCAGGGGAACGGAAGCTGCTACGAGGCCAAAAAAGAAAGCATACAGTGCTTCCTTCTCATTGACTAACAGGTGATGAAGCAGTTTTGACAACAATGCAACACTGGTCAATATGCCCCCCGCAAGAGCCGCAATAAAAGGGGCATTGGCTTCCTTCCAAGTAGCTTTCAATCCATTTCGGAAAAGGTCTGAAATCATACGCGGATGCAATTGGGCAATGGTGCCCAAGAGTTCGTCATAGATGCCTGTAATGAGCGCCACGGTTCCTCCAGAGACGCCGGGGACCAAATCGGCGGCTCCCATGGCCATTCCTTTCAACCAAATGAGAGCATAGTCACGAAATGAGCGGGACGAGGATGGACCGTTCATCCAACTTCGATTTGCGGATCAATGTCCTTGGCCCACGCAGTGATGCCTCCTGTCAAGCTGTGTAAATTCGTGAAACCGTACTTTGTCATCAATGCGCTAACGATGGCTGAAGATCGGGCTCCAGAACGGCAATAGACGGCGACAGGGATGTCACGGGGAATTTCAGCTTGACGTGATAAACAAAAGGCCATTGGAATGTGCACGGACTGTTCCAAATGACCCGTTTCAACCTCGTGTATTTCCCGAATGTCCAAGATGAAATGAGGTGCATTGCCTTTGACTAAAAGCGACAATTCATTTGCGGTCATTTGGGGAACTCCGGCCATCATTAATCTTCTTCAACGGGCTCAGGAGCAAGGCGCTTGCCTTCGGCGAGCTCTTCAGGGAGATACTCGAAAAAGGTGTCGCCTCGGAGCCCCAATCGTAAACATTCCAATGGAATCAAGTCGTTCGGTCCGATGTTGCCCAAGTTGACATTGGCGCCAAATTGCTTAATGAACCACACTTGCTGCGTCTTTTTAGGCGCTTCCCACAAGATGTTGTCCAAGCTTACATTGGCGAGAATTCGACGAATCAACTGCACGTGTGCCGTGCCATTTGGCCGGTAAATACCGACAGTGCCACTTTCCCGAGCTTCTGCGATGACCTTCCAGCTTCCCGCTTCCAATTCTTTGCTCATCATACGAATCCATTTTGCTGGACTGATGAGAATGCCTTCTTCTTTGGATCCGACTTCGGAAAGTACTTTGTAGTTTTTGCTCAGTCGAGCAATCAATTCGCACTTCTCATCGTGCGGAATGACCATTGAGCCATCACTGACTTCAAGACATTCGATGCCTAGATTATCGATGAATTTCAAATAGCCATCCAAATCGTTTCGCACCAAGAATGCTTCAAACAAGGTGCCGCCGCAATACACTTCGACACCATTGTCGTGGTACATCTTGACTTTTTCTTTCACACCGGGGGTGATCAGCGAAGTGCCAAACCCGAGTTTCAAAAAATCGATTAGTTCGGAACCTGTCGCAACCAAATCTTCACCCTGTCGGATGCTTAGACCTTTGTCCATGACCATGGTTAGGCCATTGTTTCTAGGTTTACTTGGGCGGGAGGGAAGATGCTTCATGTTATTCTAATCACGGTTTATATCGATCGAAACGATCAACGAAGCGCGCATCATTGGCAAGCGCTGGAATCAAATTCAATAAATCTGTCGCGCCATCAAAATGATGGGTCAGCAGGTGTTCAAGAAAGTCAAATGCTTGTGCAAATTTCCCCAAGGCATATTGACTGATGAATTGCCGGTACATAATGGGTACGGCATCAACGATATGGGTCAGTGCTTGATTCGCCAAGTCCAACGCCTCCTCATGCTTGGACCAAACCTGCATGTTGTCAACGCGTTCAAACCACAATTCTTCGTGGGCGGGTTCAAGAGCAAGGCCTCGGGCATAAAGCGTTTCGGCAAGCTCGTGATTGGTAAGTTTTTTATTGGCTGTTGCAAGCAATAAATAGTAATCGGCATGCATCGGTTCCAAGGCAATGGCTCGTTCAAATTGAGCACAAGCTTCTTGGAGGTTTCCGCGCAAATCGGCCAGCACACCAAGACCGATGAATGCGTCTGGAAATGCAGGGTCCAATACAAGACTTGCTTTGTAATATTCACTGGCTTCATCGAGCCGTCCAAGGCGCTCTAAGCATTCTCCCATGTAGCATTGGGTCGCTGGAGAGACGTCCTCAAACGTAAGTGTTTCGTGGTAAGTCTCCAGCGCATCAGCATAACGCTCCATGGAAACCAAGGCTTCCGCTTTCTGATGGTATGCGGGGCCAAACGCGTCTTCAATCGCAATGGCGTAGTCGTATGCGTCGATTGCCTTGGTATACAATCCACATTGCTGCAATGCATTGCCCAAGCTATACCAAGCTGCAAATGAATAAGGCTGCTCATTGAGGTACTGCTCATAAAAAGCAGCCGCATGTTTGAACTGTCCCGTACGCTCAAAGCAAAATGCAAGTTCATAGACAGCCGTTTCATTGAGGGGGTCCTCAGCAAGGGCTTCTTTTAAATTTCGGATGGCCTCTTTCCAGGCACCGAGATTCTCAAATTCCAACGCAATGTCAATTCGGATGTCTCGACGAGTCTCTGTATCAGCGAATAACAAAGCCTTTTCGTAGTGTTGGATTGCCAAACGGTGCTCGGTCATGTGGCTGTAAACCGACCCCAAGGTCAAATGCACTTCCTCGTTATGTGGCTCAATGGCGAGTAACTCGCGCAAGATGGGCACTGACTTAACGGGTTGGCCGTTGTTGGCTAAGATTTGAGCGTGACGCAGTTTTAAACTGAGATGATTGGGGTATAGCTGGGCTGCGTATTGCAGTGCAGCCTTGGCTTTGCGCGTTTCTCGCAACTCCATATAGTGCTCAATGACCACCTCCAATTCATCGACGTCAAAAAAGGATTGTTCTCCGCGTTTGACCATGTCTTCGAACTTTCGGATCAAGTCCAAAAGTGCTGGTTCATCTCTATATGCGCGTCCCTCGTCATTCATCACCCTCAAATTTACGCAGGCGAAGCGACAGGAGCGCCCTTTCAGGTGAAGGTTTTTCACATCCGCGTTCAAATTAGTCCACCATTTTTCCAATCGGCTTACTTTTGCGCCATGCTGATCACATCAATTTCAGGGATTCGAGGAACCATTGGTGGTTTGAAAGGGGAAGGATTGAATCCGCCGGATGTCGTCCGGTTTGCCACTGGATATGGCCTTTGGGTCAAAGAGGTTGTGAAAAAAGAACAGCCTACGGTTGTGATCGGAAGGGATGCCCGCATGAGCGGTCAAATGGTTCGAGACTGTCTTGTTGGGACGTTGAATGCCTTGGGTATCCATGTCATCGATCTTGGATTGAGCACAACGCCAACGGTGGAATTGGCTGTTACGGGAGAATGTGCTGATGGTGGAATCATCTTGACCGCCAGCCACAATCCGAAACAATGGAATGCGTTGAAATTGTTGGACGCTTCCGGTGAGTTTTTGTCAAGTGAGAGTGGTGAACGTGTACTTCAACTCGCACAGGAAGAAATCCGGTATGCTGAAATTGATGCCATTGGAAAAACCACTCAGAATAGTGGTTGGATGGAACGGCACGTTGAGCATGCCTTGAATTTGGATTTGGTGGATGGTGAAAGCGTTCGAAAAGCAGGTTTGAAAATCGCTGTGGATGCGGTGAACTCGACGGGAGGGATCATCATCCCGCTTCTTTTGGAAGCCATGGGGTGTGAAGTGGTGAAAGTCCATTGTGACCCGACAGGGGACTTCGCACACAATCCAGAGCCGCTTCCAGCGCACTTGACGGATTTGTGCGCTGCTGTGGTCGCCCATGGCTGTGACTTGGGGATCAGTGTAGATCCTGATGTGGATCGATTGGCATTTGTGAGTGAAGACGGTTCATGGTTTGGGGAAGAGTACACCTTGGTGGCCGTTGCGGATTTTATCCTGAAACGCACTCCAGGAAATGCGGTGAGCAACATGAGTTCAACCCGCGCTTTGCGTCAGATCACGGAACAGCATGGGGGGAACTACACGGCAAGCGCTGTCGGTGAAGTCAATGTTGTGGAAGCAATTCGGGCTACGAATGCTGTTATTGGGGGAGAGGGCAACGGTGGAATCATTTATCCGGCTTCTCATTGTGGTCGTGATGCTGTGGTTGGCGCCGCGCTTTTCTTGACGCATTTGGTTGATTCCAATCAAACGGCTTCGGCACTGAGGAAGCACTACCCACAGTGGGTGATTTCAAAAGACAAATTGGAACTTCCGGATGCCGATGTGGATGCGGCTTTGGATTTATTGGTCGCTGCGCATCCCGATGCCGAAGTCAATACCGTAGATGGAGTGAAATTTGACTTGGCAGAAGGGTGGGTTCATTTGCGCCGTTCCAATACGGAGGCGATCATTCGGGTCTATGCCGAGGCCGAAACCCAGGATTTAGCGCAATCTCTCGGACTAAAGTTCAAAGAAGAACTGATGGGATACTTGTCATTAAAAGTTTGATTTTCAAATAGTTGATTAAAAACAAGTAGGCAGGCAATGGATTCTTTTTCAAGTGCGGTTGCATTAAATGAATTGAATAGCGCATTTTTGTCCTCCTGATTGCTCACGAAATGTCCGTGTACCTTGATAACGCCGCCACCACTGCCGTGGCACCTGAAGTAGTGGAATCGATGATTCCTGTGCTGCGCGATTCCTATGGAAACCCTTCGTCGAGTCATGCCATTGGAAGGAAATCACGGGTGATTATTGAGCAAAGCCGAAGAGCCATTGCCCGACATCTGCAATGCCATGCGAAGACAATCTACTTCACTTCAGGAGGAACTGAAGCCGATAATTTAGCCCTGCGATCGGCTGTTCGAGATTTGAAATGTCAACGGATCATTACGTCTGCAGCTGAACACAGTGCGGTGATTAAAACAGCCGAATCATTGGCTCGAAGTGAAGGCATTGTCTTGGAATTGGTGAACCACTTTTCAGACGGCACTGTGGATTTGGAACACTTGTCTGCGCTCTTATCGTCCGGTCCCAAGACGTTGGTTAGTCTGATGCACGCGAACAACGAGGTGGGTGTGTTGCAAGATTTAGATAGAATCGGTACGTTGTGCAAGGAGCATGGAGCGCTTTTTCATTCGGATACGGTGCAGACCATGTGTCATTATCCCTTTGATCTGTCGAAGCTGCCGATTGACTTCGTTACCTGTTCAGCACACAAATTTCACGGCCCAAAGGGCATCGGGTTTTTGTATATCGCAGAAGGTTTAAACGTGGGGGGACAAATTGAGGGAGGAAGCCAAGAACGTGCTGTTCGCGCTGGAACAGAGAGCATCCATTCGATTGTAGGGCTGGCAAAAGCCATGGAAATGGCCTATCATGACTTGAACGAACATGAGCGCCACATTCGTGCATTGAAGGCTCAGATGGTGACGGGTTTAAAGTCCTTATTTAGTGACATTCGATTCAATGGAAATTCAGATGATTCAAGTCGTCTGTACACGGTCTTGAATGTTTCATTTCCACCGCACCCGAAAAACGGGATGGCGCTCTTTTTATTGGATTTAGAGGGGGTTGCTTGTTCCGGTGGCAGCGCTTGTTCAAGCGGGGCAACGTTGGGGTCTCACGTATTGCGTGCGCTTCAATTTCATGACAGTGAACGGGCTAGTCTGAGGTTTTCATTCGGACGTTACACGACTGAGGCTGATATTGACGAGGCGCTGGTGGCTATCGAAAAAGTTTTTGCTTAAGGCCATTTCGCAATAGTTCTTGAGAAAGCGCGAATGATGTGCGCGCATTTCTTACATTGGGTATTGAATCGCAGAACATGCCGCTAAATTCTGTTTTCCGTTGGTTTATTCGCCGCCGCATGGTCAACATCGAAATGGTGCGTACCATGCCGGTTGAAGTCCAGCGTTCTGTGTTTTCGAACCTTCTCGTTGCGGGAAAAAACACATCCTTTGGAAAGGAGCATGGTTTTGATTCTGTGCGAAAATTACAGGACTTTCAGCGCAATGTTCCCATTCGCACGTACGATGAAATCAAGCCGTGGATTGATCGGACACGCAATGGAGAGCACGATGTGTTGTGGCCAGGCCAGACCCCTTGGTTTGCCAAGAGTTCGGGGACAACGTCACAGCGAAGCAAGTACCTCCCCGTAACGCGCAGTGCACTTTTTGGATGTCATTTCAAGGGAGGGCAAGACCTGCTGGCTTTATTCAGTGACGCCCGCCCACTTTCCAAACTGTATGGAGGGAAGCATCTGGTGTTAGGAGGCTCTTCCTCTTTGATGGAGTTAGGGTCGCATGGTTACACGGGAGATTTGAGCGCTATTCTAGTCGATAATTTACCGATATGGGTCGAGTCGAGGCGGACGCCACATCGGGATATCGCGTTGATGGACGGGTGGGAAGAAAAAGTGGATGCCATGGCATTGGCAACCATGGTTGAAGACGTCCGTATTCTGGCGGGAATTCCAAGCTGGATGCTTGTGGTTGTGAAACGCGTTTTGGAGCGCTCAGGAGCCTCTACATTGGGAGAGGTTTGGCCAAACCTGCAGTTGTTCATGCACGGAGGAGTTAATTTTTCGCCCTATCGAGCTGAATTTGAGTCGTTGATTGGCAATACAAAGCACACGTTGGATTACTTCGAAACGCACAATGCTTCTGAGGGCTTATTTGGCTTGCAGGATCGCCTGAATGAAGATGATCTGTTGATGATGCTTGACTATGGAATCTATTTCGAATTTGTGCCAATTTCGGAATGCCACAGTGCCAATCCCATTTCCCTTGAACTCCGAGAATTGGAAGTTGGGGAAGAGTACGCGTTGGTCATCAGCACAAACGCAGGACTCTGGCGCTATGCGTTAGGGGATGTTATTCGCGTTACTGAGGTCCATCCCTTTCGCATGCAGGTATCGGGTCGTGTCAATGCATACCTCAATGCGTTTGGCGAAGAGTTGATGGGGCATCAAGCAGAGAAGGCCATGGCAGAGGCGTGTACGTTGTCCGGTGCCATGGTAAGGGATTTTACAGCTGCTCCCGTTTACATGCGTTCAAACCGGACAGGGGGGCACGAGTGGTTCATTGAATTCGTCAAGAAGCCGCAGACTGGCATGCTGGAGTTCATGGATTTTCTGGATGCATCCTTAATCCGCCAGAATTCAGATTATGCCGTGAAGAGAACGGGAGGCTTGGCCATCGAACAACCCATCGGACATGCTTTGGAACCGGGAACATTTGATGCATGGCTCAAATCCCAAGGAAAATTGGGAGGCCAACATAAAGTCCCGCGACTGTCCAATAAACGTGATTTGATTGAGCAAATTGAATCCATACGCCAGCGCACATCAGAAGATCAGCTGAAGTCTGTTGAAAGCGATTGAAGCGCGTTTTCAGTCTTTTTGCATCGATTGCCTCATCAACACATTGTCGTTCATTCGATGTTGGGGGAGTGTGGAAAACGATTTTTTCATAGCCCTATTAAACGCCCTATTTTGCACGCTCATCGGACATCCAAATCATGCACGTAGCCATCGCCGGAAATATTGGGTCAGGAAAAACCACCTTGACCACATTGCTTGCTAAGCACTATCGTTATTCACCTCATTTTGAGCAGGTTGATGACAATCCATATCTAAACGATTTCTACAAGGACATGCAACGTTGGTCATTCAACTTGCAAGTGTTTTTCTTGCGTTCTCGTTTCGCCCAGCTTTCTGAATTGCAAGAAAGTGGCAAAAAGGTCATTCAGGATCGTACGATTTATGAGGATGCACACATTTTTGCGCCGAATCTGCATGCGATGGGTCTCATGAGTTCGCGCGATTTCAAGAACTATCAGGACCTTTTTGAATTGATGGAGAAATTCATCTCACCGCCCGATTTGATGATCTATCTGCGGGCGTCTGTGCCAAAGCTCGTTGAGAACATCCAAAAGCGGGGACGGGATTATGAAGAAGCCATTCGGTTGGATTATTTGAACCGACTCAACGAGCGCTACGAGGCGTGGATCAGCACGTACACTCAAGGGAAGTTGTTGATCATCGACGTCGACACCAATCGCTTTCATGAAAACAAGTTGGATCTCGGAGCGGTCATCGAAGGGGTGGACGCGGAGTTGCACGGCTTGTTCGTTTAAGCTTCCCCTTTAGGGCGATCGTTGACGCAGCAACGAACGGTCTTCTGAAGCCCTTCGCCTTTACCAAGAAGAGGTTGAGGCGCCAACAACATCACATTGCAGGACATAAAAAAAGCGGACCCGAGGGTCCGCTTTTCTTTTGAAGATGTTTGATGTCATTCAGCAACCTCAACGGCCGTCTCAGCGACAAGTGTTGTAGGTGCTTCAATCGCAGCGTCTGTGTGCTCTTCAGCATTGAAGCCATGCAAGATGGGAGCAATGACCAAACCGACCAAACACGTCAACTTGATGAGGATGTTCATAGAAGGTCCACTGGTGTCCTTGAAGGGATCTCCAACGGTGTCGCCGGTGACGGCTGCCTTGTGCGCTTCAGACCCTTTGTAGGTCATCTCACCATCGATTTCGACGCCGGCTTCGAATGACTTTTTGGCGTTGTCCCAAGCTCCTCCAGCATTGTTCTGGAAAATAGCCCACAACACACCACTCACCGTTACGCCGGCCATGTAGCCACCCAAGGTCTCAGCAGCCCACTTGCCGTCCATTCCGAATGCCAAAGGAAGCAATCCAATGACGAGCGGAGCGATGATGGTCATCGCGCCAGGAAGCATCATTTCGCGAAGTGCAGCTTGCGTTGAAATATCGACACACTTGTCGTATTCCGGCTTGCCCGTCCCTTCCATGATTCCAGGAATCTCTTTGAATTGGCGACGGACTTCTTTGACCATTTCCATGGCAGCTTCTCCTACAGAATTCATGGCCATAGCCGAGAATACAACGGGGATCATAGCGCCGATGAACAACGTCGCTAGGACGTTTGCCTTGAAAATGTTGATGCCATCAATGTCAGTGAACTCGACAAAGGCAGCAAACAAAGCAAGAGCGGTCAATGCAGCTGATGCAATGGCAAACCCTTTACCAATCGCTGCAGTGGTATTTCCAACAGAATCCAAGATGTCCGTTCGCTCACGCACCTCATCCGGCAATTCGCTCATTTCAGCAATACCTCCAGCGTTGTCCGCAATGGGGCCAAACGCATCGATGGCGAGCTGCATAGCAGTCGTTGCCATCATGGCACATGCTGCAATCGCTACACCATAAAAACCTGCGAATTCATACGCAGCGAAAATAGCGGCGGCAAACAACAAGATGGGACCGAAAGTGGACTTCATGCCCGTGGCCAATCCTGCAATGATGTTGGTTGCAGCTCCTGTCGATGACTTTTGAACGATGTCCAAGATTGGCTTCTTGCCCAATCCGGTGTAATACTCTGTCATGTAGCTGATGGCTGCACCCACGGTGAGACCGACCAATACTGCATAGAAGACATTGATGGAATCGAACGTGCGATTCGCTTCACCGAAAAATTCCATGGTCAATTCACCAGGCAGCATCCATTCAATGAGGAAATAACAGGCAATCCCTGTCATAATGATGCTGCTCCAGTTGCCCATGTTCAACGCACGTTGAACTTGAGCTTCCTTGGCGCCATCCTTAACACGAATAAAGAGCGTGCCGAGAATGGAGAAAACGATTCCCAAAGCAGAAATGATCAAGGGCAACAAGATGGTAGACATGCCTCCGAAGTCATCTGTGAGGGAGCCTCCCATGTCCTTGATGACATAGTTTCCTAAGACCATTGCAGCTAAAACCGTTGCCACATAAGATCCAAACAAGTCAGCACCCATTCCTGCGACATCACCTACGTTGTCACCGACGTTATCCGCAATGGTAGCGGGGTTTCGGGGGTCATCCTCAGGGATACCGGCTTCTACTTTACCTACAAGGTCAGCACCTACGTCAGCAGCTTTGGTGTAAATACCTCCGCCAACACGAGCAAACAAGGCGATGGATTCAGCTCCAAGAGAGAAGCCAGCGAGCGCCTCTAAAACTTCTGTCATTGCCGAGACGCCTTGCCATTCACCTCCGCTCAGCATGCCTAGCAAGAGCATGAACAACATGCTCAAGCCAAATACAGCCAATCCTGCGACACCCAGTCCCATAACGGTGCCTCCACTGAAGGATACCTTCAATGCGTGTGCGATGCCTGTTCGGGCGGCTTGGGTTGTCCGTACGTTCGCTTGCGTAGCGATCCGCATGCCGATGTTTCCTGCGATTGCAGAAAAGATGGCACCGATCACAAATGCTACGACGATCCAGTAAGGCGTGCTTGGAACGAAATGCGCGACGACACCTAGTAATGCACCTGCGACAACAACGAAGATGGAAAGTACCCGGTACTCCGCTTTCAAAAAGGCCAAGGCGCCTTCGTGGATGTGTTGGGCGATTTCCGCCATGCGCGGGGTGCCCGCGTCTTGTTTGCGCACCCAAGCAGCTTGGATGGCCATGTAAACCAAGCCCAAAATGGCAATGGCTGGTACAGAATAAAGAATGATCTCCATATTGATTGTCAGTAGGCATCCATGTTGTTGGATGCAGTTAGATTTAAATTGAATTTATGCCACGTAGGCAACGCTTTTTACAGCTTCCATGATGTCTTTGACTTGCGGGAGCGCTTCGTCAATGAGTGTAGGAGAAAAAGCAAATGGGGTGTCGGATTGGCAGAGCCGTACAATCGGTGCGTCGAGAAAGTCAAATGCGTTCCGTTGCACACGGTAGGCCACTTCACTGCTGATACTGGCCACCGGGAAGCTCTCTTCCACGATGATTAAGCGATTCGTTTTGCGAATGCTTTCAATGATCGTATCCAGGTCCAACGGGCGAATGGTAACCAGGTCAATGATTTCCACTTCGATGCCTTCCTTTTCCAATTCATCGGCAGCAGCGTGCACGGTTTTTAAAATCTTACCGAATGAAACGATGGTGCAGGCATCTCCTGTGCGACGTACGTTGGCCTTGCCAATAGGAACGAGGTACTCTCCATCAGGAATCAGACCTTTGTCCCCATACATCTGCTCGCTTTCCATGATGAGAACAGGATCCTCATCGCGAATGGCTGCTTTGAGCAATCCCTTGGCTTCATATGGTGTAAATGGAGTCACGACTTTCAGGCCCGGAATCGATGCGTACATGGACTCAAAAGACTGGCTGTGGGTTGCGCCAAGTTGACCAGCGGTTCCATTGGGGCCTCGAAAAACGATCGGTACATGGTATTGACCGCCGCTCATTTGCAGCATTTTAGCTGCATGATTGATGATCTGATCGGCCGCCAAAACAGCGAAGTTCCAGGTCATAAATTCAACAATTGGACGCAGACCATTCATGGCTGCACCCACGGCAATTCCGGAGAATCCCAGCTCTGCGATGGGCGTATCAATGACGCGTCGGGCACCAAATTCATCAAGCATACCCTTCGAAGCCTTGTAAGCACCGTTGTATTCGGCGACCTCTTCACCCATCAAGAAAACGCGCTCATCACGGCGCATTTCCTCGCTCATAGCCTCTCGAACGGCTTCTCTAAATTGTACTTCGCGCATGAATCTGTCATTTACAATAGGTCGGCAAAGATAAGTCATCGGGAAATGGAACAAAACAGGAATTTTAAATGAGATTATTGTCCTTTTTATGGGTGCATTATGGAGGGATCTGTTGCCCTGAATATTTTAGTATGCACGCATAGTAGTTTTCGTCCGTTTTTGGTCGGGTCCACCGTATCTTTGAATCAAATTCGAGGAGATGAAAATTCTAGTTTGCATTAGTCAAGCTCCGGATACGACAAGTCGCATTGCCTTTACAGACGAAGGCAAGACATTTGATTCGAGCGGGGTGCAATACATCGTAAATCCATACGATGAATGGTATGCTTTGGTACGTGGCATTGAACTCAAAGAGGCCCACGGCGGTACGGTAACGACAATGACTGTCGGAGGTGCTGTTTGTGACCCGGTGATCCGCAAAGCGCTTGCGATCGGTGCGGACGATGCCGTCCGGATGGATGCCGAGCCAACGGATGCAATGCAAACGGCCCAACTCATCGCGTCTTACGCGAAAGATCAAGCGTTTGATTTGATCTTGTGTGGCAAAGAAACCATCGACCACAATGGGTCAATGGTTCCAGCGATGATTGCTGAAATGCTCGACTGGCCTTTTGTTGCGTTAGCAACTCATTTGGAAGTAGAAGGAAATGTAGCAAAACTGAAGCGCGAAGCGACAGGAGGGATAGAGCATGTGAAGGTGAACTTGCCATTGGTCTTGAGTGCTGCGAAAGGCATGGCAGAGCAGCGCATTCCCAATATGCGTGGAATCATGTCTGCTCGATCAAAAGCATTGAACGTAGAACAGGCCGATGGAACAGCGATGTCTGCGGTTCGTCAGTTCTCTCTTCCACCCGAAAAAGGAGCCTGCAAAATTATTCCTGCCGACCAGGCAGAAGAACTCATTCGTTTACTTCGTGAAGAAGCCAAAGCAATTTGATCATGTCAGTATTAGCTATCGTTCCCCTTAATAATGGTCGACCCACCAAGGGAGGGTTGGAAGCGGCTTCCTATGCAGCTGCATTTGCGAAAGATCAAGGCCTGGAAGCTGTCGCACTTGTGGCGGGGTCCATTCAAACCGATGGAGGTTTGGGTGCGACCGGAGTCGTTCGAGTGCTGCAGTGTTCGGACGAACTGACTGATAGCAGCCAATGGACACGCTTGGCCGCCGCCGCCGCGCAGGAGTGTGGCGCAAAAACAGTTGTTCTAACCCATGACCATACCGGTCGGGCCATTGGCCCCCGATTGGCTGTGCGTTTGAACGCAGGCATGGTGAGTGGGGTAACAGCGTTGCCACAAGCAGGTGCCGTTCGTAAAAATGTATTCTCCGGGAAAGCAATGGCGGATGTTGAAGTGTCTTCAGAGGTCGTTGTTTATTCTGTGACACCCAATGCTTTTGGGGTGCGTGACGGTGGCAGCCCCGCTGCTGTCACCGCATTTTCTGCTGAAGTGGGTAATTCACGTGAGCAGGTTACCGGTTTTGACCCTGCCAGTGCTGATGGCCAAACACCGCTCCCAGAGGCGGAATTGGTGGTCAGTGCAGGAAGAGGATTGAAGGGACCTGAAAATTGGGGAATCGTAGAAGATTTAGCCAAAGCCCTCGGTGCAACGACCGCGTGCTCGCGTCCGGTGTCAGACATCGGTTGGCGCCCTCATCATGAACATGTCGGCCAAACGGGAATCACCATTCGTCCGAATCTCTATATCGCAGCCGGTATTTCAGGAGCGATTCAGCATTTAGCTGGAGTGAATCAATCCAAAGTCATCGTGGTGATCAACACGGATCCCGAAGCGCCGTTTTTTAAGGCTGCTGATTATGGAATTGTCGGAGACGCCTTTGAGGTTCTTCCCCGATTGACTGCTGCTGTCAAGGCATTGGACGCCTGATTCTTGAACCAAATTGCCATCGTAACTTCGCAACGAACGGAATCCAAGTAGATGAAGAAGGTTGAAATGGAAATCACGGACATTGCCCTGAGTGGATCTTCCTCAGGCGCTTATGCGATGGTTTTGGGCGAGGTGTCAGGGAATCGCAAATTGCCCATCGTTATTGGTGGAGCAGAGGCACAAGCCATCGCCATTGAAATGGAGAAGATGAAAGCCTCCCGTCCCTTGACCCATGATTTATTCAAATCAGGGTTTACCGCTTTTGGCATTCGCGTCACTGAGGTCCTCATATACAATATGGTTGAGGGCATATTTTTCGCCAAGTTAATGTGCGCAGATAGCGCCAAGGAAGTTGAAATTGACTGCCGTCCGAGTGATGCTGTCGCTTTGGCGTATCGATTCGGTTGCTCCATTCAATGCTATGAATCAGTGCTGCAAACGGCCGGCATAAAAGCCGAAGAATTGGAAGAATCTGAAGATGCTTTTGATACTACTGAAGAAGAAGTGATCGAAGAGAAGCCGAAGGCCCCTTCGTTGAAAGAACTTGAAAACGAATTGGCACAGGCTTTGACGCGAGAAGATTACGAGAAAGCGTCTCAATTGCGAGACCAGATTGATCAATTGAAAAAAACCAACTAAGCGCAGCATGGAATCCAAGTCCCCCCCTTTGGTGAGCATTATCATGGGATCAGCAAGTGATCTTCCGGTCATGGAAAAAGCGGCCGCAGTTTTGGAGGAATTGTCTGTGTCTTATGAAATGACGGTGGTCTCAGCGCATCGTACACCCGAGCGCATGATGGAACATGCCCGAAATGCCCGGTCTAGAGGGATTCGGGTCATCATAGCCGGAGCTGGAGGAGCAGCGCATTTGCCTGGAATGACAGCATCCATTACGCCACTGCCTGTTATCGGCGTCCCTATTCTGAGTAGCAATTCCATCGATGGGTGGGATTCCGTTTTGAGCATTTTACAAATGCCATCGGGAGTTCCTGTTGCCACTGTGGCGCTGGATGGAGGACGCAATGCGGGGATTCTAGCAGCTCAAATGGTCGCCATTGGAGACGCTGCTTTGATGGACCGAATGGAGACCTTCAAGGAGGCCCTTAAAATGAAGGTGGAAGCGTCGATTGAGCGGGTTGAAAATCACCGGCCACAGGCCTGATCATGGCAAAACACGACCACACATCCTTTGACCCGGCATCATTGAATCCCGGTGATTTACATGCAAAACTTTTGGGCGGAATTGCACCGAGGCCCATCGCTTTTGCCAGTACAGTGGATGCCGAAGGAAGGCCCAACCTTGCACCTTTTAGCTACTTCAATGTGTTCTCTGCGCAGCCTCCTGTCGTGATTTTTTCGCCAGCTCGACGGTTGCGAGACAACACAACAAAACACACGTTGGACAATGTAAAGGAGGTCCCAGAAGTGGTGGTCAACTTGGTCGATTTCGCCATGGTCCACCAGTGTTCTCTTGCCAGCTCAGATTTTCCAGAAGGGGTCGATGAATTTGAGAAAACGGGCCTAACTCCTTTGGCTTCAGACCAAGTCAAGCCTTTTCGTGTGGCGGAAAGTCCAGTGCAATTGGAATGCAAGGTGTTGCGTGTAGATTCCTTGGGCGAGCAGGGGGGAGCGGGACAATTGGTGATTTGTGAAGTGCTTCGCATGCATTTTCGGGATGATGTGCTCAACGAGAAGGGCCACCCCGATCCGCACAAATTGGATTTGGTTGGGCGCTGCGGTGGGAGCTCTTATGTTCGCGCATCCGGAGAAGCCTTGTTCGATTTGCCAAAGCCCATGTCCTCTCCAGGGATCGGAGTGGATGCCTTGCCCAAAGAAGTGCGTGAAAGCAGCTTGCTGACGGGCAGTGATTTGGCTCAATTGGGAGCCCTTCAAATGTGGCCTGATGAAACCGAAGTCAACGACTTCAAGCTATTGGAATTGTCTGACGTATTCATGGAACATGAAGACAATGGCGCTGCATTGGAGCTTGCGTTGCATCGTTTTGCTGCAGATCACATTGCTCAAGGCCAGCCAGAGCTGGCGATCAAAGCCCTCCTAGCTTTCAATCCCGGTTGATTCAAGGTCTCTTAGTTTTTTCTTGCGCTTTCTTGTGCAGTTTGATTCCGCATCGATACCTTCGTTGAATGGGTTTTGAAATGAAAGGGAAGGTTAAAAAAATCTTCGAACAACAAGATTTTCCGAGTGGCTTTTACAAACGCGAATTTGTAATCACAACGGAAGAACAGTATCCGCAGGATGTAAAATTCACCACGGTGAAAGAACGAACGGAACAGATCGCCAAGCTTCAAGAAGGTGACGCTGTTTTGGTGAAGTTCGATATCCGCGGGAATGAGTACAATGACAAGTTCTATGTCGACCTCAATGCGTGGCGCGTAGAATCAGGTGAATCAGCTACTGCTGCATCGCCTGATGCCGTTGCTGCGACACCGATGCCGGATGTCCCTCCGATGCCGACGGCTCCTGCAGCGGACGATGATGATCTTCCCTTTTGAACGCATTTCAAGGGGTGATCAGGGTCGGGTCAAATGCTGAGCTGAGTGTCTAAGACCACTTCGAAAAGCCTCCCTCATTGGGGAAAGGAAGAGTTGCATACAGCGCGACTTGAAAATGGTTTTCGAATCATTTACAAGCAGGTACCACGTCCGGTAACCCATTGCGGTCTCGTGATCAACGCGGGTTCTCGTGATGAGAATATGCAGGACGGTGAGTCGGGAGCAGCGCACTTCATTGAACATACGTTGTTCAAGGGAACACAAAAGCGCAAAGCATTTCACATCTTAAACCGGTTGGACACCGTGGGCGGCGAATTCAATGCCTACACGTCCAAAGAAGATACGTGGATTTACGCGGCTTTTTCAGAGCAACATCTGGAACGGGCTGTGGAGTTGATCGCTGACATTACGTTTCAAGCCACGTTTCCAGAAAAGGAAATCGTGAAAGAACGCGATGTTATTCTCGATGAACTGAACGCCTATCTGGACAGTCCGGCGGAAGCTATTTTCGATGAGTTTGAAGAACGCTTGTTTGCAGGCCATCCGCTGGGAGGCAATATTCTTGGAACCAAAGAATCCGTAGCGAAAATGAGCCGGACGGTGCTCAAAGGGTTTGTCGATCGTCATTATCAAACGGATCAAATGGTGTTCAGTGCGGTGGGCGCAACACCTTGGAAGAAGGTGTTACGGATATGCGAGAAACACTTCGCGTCCATCCCAAGTGGCAAAGCGAAGTTGGAGCGGATTCCGTTTAAGAACTACCAGTCTTTTGATTTGCGCACTGCGAAGGACATTCACCAAGTGCATCATATGATGGGCACAGTGACGCACGGAAGTGACCATTCGGATCGACTTGGGTTGGCTCTTTTAGCGAACCATTTGGGAGGACCGACGATGAACAACCGCTTGAGTTTAAACGTGCGAGAGAAGCACGGGATGGCGTACAACATTGAATGTGCGTATACGCCCTACAGCGACGTCGGTACGTTTAGTGTGTATTTCGGTACGGACAGGCGGCTGCATGCCCGTGCGGAGAAATTGGTGTTGAAAGAATTGCGCGAGCTCCGAGAGAAAAAACTGGGTGTGCGTCAGCTCCATGACATCAAACAACAGGTCTTGGGCCACATTGCGCTTTCTCAAGATTCAGGAAGTAGCATGATGACGGGGTTGGGGAAGAGCTTCATGCTCTATGACCGCGTGGAGTCATTGGAATCTGTTTTCGCCTCCGTAGAGGCCATCACAGCGGAGGATGTATTGAGACTCGCCAATGAGGTTCTTGCCCCTGAAGCTTTGAGTCATTTAGTCTACTTGGACCGCTGAAGCGACCGGCCATTCAATCGGGAGAAAGGCTGTGCACATCGTTGTGGCGCTCTTCGATTTGATTTTTAACAGAACGAATTTTCAAGGCAACTCCCGCCCATTCCCTTTGTTCTGCTGAAATGAGCCGCTGTATTGCATCATCATCGTTGTCTGCCCCTAAAGCCATGTCTGCCAGATAGGTATATCCGTATTGATGCAGCCAAACAATGGCATTTTTATTGCCTTCAGCTCCATTGACCAAGGCCATTAAGTGCGGGTGTCCGTTGCTCATCAGCCAAGCGCGCGCCGTATCGACTAAGCGGATGGCGTGGCAGGTCATTCCCAATTCCGGGTAGCCATTTTTCATCAGCCAATCAAGTAGTTGGCGGTTCCCGCTGATGGCTTCGCCCCAAGCAAGCAAGACTTTGGCAGGATATTGCATGGAACCAAGATAGGGGGTGTTATTTTTGCCGCCAAGTGAATACCGCATCCTCCTCCGCTGAAAGGCCCATGTTTTCAAGAAAGTTCTGGATGTTGTGCGGTAGCACGGTCTTGTTCATGGCCAGCTTCGGCATGGTCATGCCTGAATTGCCTGGCTATTTGGCTGAATTGGGTCGACCGGATTTGATCGGATGGATTGTCGGTTTATTCACGGTAGGAGCGTTTTTCTCCCGTTTTCTGAGTGGGCGCATTGCCGATCACGCTGGACGCCGTCCCGTCATGTTATTTGGAACCTGGGTTACGGTGATAGCTGGTGTATGCTACATCGGTGTGGGATGGGTTCACGCCGCATCATTCCCTTCGTGGAGCGGTTCGTTGCCGATTGCCGTTTGGTGCTTTTTATTGCTTCGACTTTTGCACGGAATGAGTACCGGTTTTCGCCCGACCGGAACCACTGCTTTCCTGACTGACATCACACCATTGAATCGGAGAGGAGAAGCGCTGGGGTATCTGGGCGTTGCGGGTAACGCTGGGATGGCAGGAGGGCCAGCGCTCGGAAGTTGGTTGACTGTAGAGTATGGGTTTGACGCCATGTTCATGGGATCAACGGTATTGGGCATCATTGCGTTGATCTTGACATACCGGCTACCGGAGTCTTTGCCTGGCTCGCGCAAAGTGCAATGGAAGGACATGAATGTGTTCCGTGGTCCGGTGCTGGATTGGTCGTCTTGGCCATCGTCCGTTGCTTTGCTCCCGGTTGCTTTTGCCTTTGGAACCTTTCTTACGATTACGCCAGACTTCGTGGATTCATTGGGGTATGTGTACAAAGGTTCTTTCAATTCGATCATTGTAGCTTCCTCTATTGCCATGCGGTTTGTAGCAGGAAAGGCATCCGATAAGTATGGTAGAGTGCCGCTCCTCGTCATTGGAGGCTTGCTTCTCGCGGTGGGGATGATGGGCTTGGCTTATGCCGATTCAAAATTTTCCGCCACAATTGCTGGATTGATTTATGGGGCATCCGTTGGAATTAACATGCCAACAATTTTTGCTTGGACTGCGGACTTGGCCAAACCAGGAAAAATCGCATTGGCCATTGGTACCATGCTCATGGCGTTAGAGCTGGGCATTGGGTTTGGAGCAGTGTCCTCTGGGTATCGGTTTTCTGGAAACCTAGAAGCCATTCCCCGTTTGTATGGCTTTTGTGCTGTGCTCGGAGTCGTGAGTTCCGTTTTTCTTTGGATTTTCCGCAAAAAATGGGCCTGATACAGTAGGTTTTTTGTTGTTGTTGAAATGAACCGGAAAAGGTGGATAAGTGAATGTCAGCTCCTTTGAATGGCACCTTTTCGGACGCGTTCTTTGTAGTATGCAAGATCTCATGCTCCAATTGGAAACAGCTCGTGAAGAGCGCGTGTCAGCCCTTAAAGAATTCATGCGATTAAAAAACGAATTGGCGCGTACGCAGCGTCGATGCGATGAATTGCGTGCTGAAAATGGAGGGTTGAAGCAAGCGTTATTGGTGAGTGAAACTGAATTGCAGACTTTGCACGCTTACGCAGGCGAGGTTGCACAGTCATAACCACGACACGTTCAGCAGTGTCCGAAGTTAAAAAGGGTAGAGATTTTATCTCTGCCCTTTTTTATGCCTTGAAAACGCGTTGAGGAAGGCTTCAGGTCTCAAGCCTCGCTAGGAAGCAATGCTCCGGAGACGATAAAGCCACGATCGACTTTCTTGAAAAGCCCTTGAAGTACTTTTCCGGGACCGACCTCGATGGCTTCGGTTGCGCCCATTTCAATCATCGTATGCATGGATTGCGTCCAACGAACGGGGGCTGTTAACTGAGCAATGAGGTTTGCTTTGATGCGCTCAGGATCGGATTCAGGGTGCGCATTTACATTTTGCACAATCGGGCACCGAGGGGTTTGGATTTCAGTGTTGGCAATGGCTTGGGCCAAACGTTCTCTAGCCGGTTCCATCAATGGAGAATGAAAAGCGCCTCCTACTGGCAGCATCAATGCGCGGCGCGCTCCTGCTTCTGTCAGGGCTGCGCATGCTTTTTCGACAGCCGTGATTTCACCGGAAATGACCAGTTGACCCGGGCAGTTGTAATTCGCGGCAACAACGATGCCTTCGGTGTCCAAGCAAATTCTTTCAACGACTTCGTCGTCCAATCCCAAAACAGCTGCCATGGTCGATGGTGTAGAATCACATGCGGCTTGCATCGCTTGTGCACGCTCAGAGACGAGGCGCAATCCATCTTCAAATTGCATCGCTCCGGCAGCAACCAATGCGGAGAATTCACCCAGGCTATGTCCAGCGACAACCTCCGGTTGAAATTGCTCTCCAAGCAATTCAGCAAGGATCACCGAATGCAAAAATATCGCCGGTTGCGTCACGGACGTTTCTTTTAGGTCGGCATCGCTTCCCTCAAACATGGTGGTCGAAATGGAGAATCCTAAGATCTCATCGGCTTGTGCGAAACGAGCTCTCGCCGCGGCTGAGGCTTCGAATAAGTCATTCCCCATTCCTGAGAATTGGGCGCCTTGGCCCGGAAATACATATGCTTTCATGCGGTAAAATTATGTCAAATCCGTTGTAGAAAACGATGTGATCGCCTTAGAATTTGATGGAGATACCAACGGCCAGCACTTCCTTTAGTTGGATGCCAGGCCCTTGTTGAGGAACCATTTGGCCTTCGATTTCAATCGGCTCCTTGTTCAACATCACATCATCATCATAAATCAAAGCGGCGCTGATCGTGGTGGAAAGCCAGTCGTTGACCTTGAGTGTGAGAACGTGATCACTGAAGATGTCAATGTTTTCCGGGCGTTCAATGAAATTGGTAAACAAGTCCAATCGAATGGCATACGTAATGCCTTCAGCGATTGGCGTTTTCCAACCCAACTTCAGATACCCTCCGACTTCATAGCGAAATGCTTCTCCAGGTTCCACTCCAAAGGCTCCCGCTTGGGATAGGCTGTCGTCCAATACCCAAGTGGCTTTGTACGTAAAGGGAGCGAAAAACAAGCTAAAGTTTCCGTCTGTGTTTTTGTAGTCGATGCCAGCGGCAATGACCCCATATCCCGGTGACATCCAACTCGATTGCAAATTGTCTCGATTGGGAATCCCTTCCTCTAGCGCATATCCAGGAGCGAATTGCGAACGGAAATTGGCCATCACCGTCATGAACCCTGTCTCCGTTGCGCGATAGCCCCATTTGGTTGACCATTCAATGCGGTCATCTGTTTTGATGAAAACACGGTCTTCAGGACGATGCAGAAGGCCAAATGCTAAGTGTAGTTCCGTATCCCAGCCATAGCTTTCATGGACGTAATTCCAGCTGTGATCCAATTTGGTCAACAAGGACAAATTGCTCTGCCCTCCAGCAGCCCAGTTTCTCAAGTATACTTGGCTGAATTGAACACCAAATTGTCCGACGTGCTCCCACATAAGGGTGTCCGTAGGAGGCACAGGAGAGGACTCCATGCGCAATGCTTTTTCCTCGGTAGGAGTCAATGGTTTGGTAATCGATTGCGCGGACAAAAGAGCGCACGAAAGCATTGCTCCTATCAAAAAGAGCAACCTGTATTCCGTTTTTGGGAGGATGAATTTCACCAATACACTAAGGTTGTAAAGGGACGAGTTGGTAAACAACCCCTGCGCCTTCAATGGCGACAAAAATATCACTGGATGCGTTTCGAGCAATGTCTCTAACGCGTCCAATATCCTCAAGCAATCGCTCCCGGTGAATGACTTCGTCGTCGGCGTTCAAAGAGAGTCTCTCCAGGTATTCAAAACTCAAAGATCCAGCGAGTAGGTCGCCTTGCCATGAATCCGGCCACGGTCCTTCATGCACCATGTCAAGTCCACAAGCCCCGATAGAAGGAAGCCAGTAGTAGAGAGGCTGTTCGAGGCCTGTTTTCGCTGTGTCTCGTGTGATGATGGTTCCGCTGTAGTTCCGGCCGAAGGTGATGGTGGGCCAACCATAGTTCGCTCCTTTTTTGAGGATGTTGATTTCATCGCCGCCTTTAGGACCGTGCTCATGTGTCCAAACCTCACCGGTCAGCGGATGCACAAATAGGCCTTGTGGATTGCGATGTCCCCAGGTCCAAATAGAGGCTTCGGCGTCGCTTTGGTTGGCAAAAGGGTTGTCAGTGGGAATGGTGCCATCCGGATGCAAGCGGTGCACTTTTCCTGGTCGTGTCGTCAAGGTTTGTGGATGAATGTCTCGTTTGCCCCGCTCCCCGCACGTGAGGTATAACATCCCGTCTTGACCAAAAGCAATGCGGCTTCCGTAATGGTGGTGTGTTTTCTCATAAGGAGTCGCGATGAACAGCGTTTCAAGCGGCCCCAAGCTTACCGTATCTCCGGTTTCTTGCCACGCACCGCGGACCAAGCCCGTTGCTGAAAAACTTTTGTTCTCAGGGTGTTGCCGGCTGTAGGTCAAATAAACCCATGAAGAATCCGTTGCCGGATCTTCCCAAAAGGCGACATCAAGCAATCCGCCTTGACCTTGGACCACGATGTCGTTTGGAAGGCCCGTGATGGCTTGTTTCACGCCATTTTTCAAATGCCAGAGTCGACCTTCTCTTTCTGTAATTAAAAGGGCTCCGCTTGACGTGAAGTCCATGCCCCACGGAGTCTCGAGCCCATCGACGATGACATCGGCTCGAATTTCCAA
This sequence comes from uncultured Flavobacteriales bacterium, assembly GCA_905478325.1. GTDB lineage: Bacteria > Bacteroidota > Bacteroidia > Flavobacteriales_D > Sanyastnellaceae > UA16. The sequence continues at coordinate 58,666 of CAJQIB010000004.1, forward strand.
ATCAGAAGTGGATTCAAAACGTGGTCCTGCGGGTTGGAATCGTTTTTCAGAGGCTGCCCGATCCAAAACATAGCGAGTGAGTGAATCGACTTCCGCCTTGTTCAAAGTCTCATTGTAAGCCGGCATTCCGAGGAGTTCGTGCCCCTCGCGAATGACCCGTGCGATGTCTTCCTCACGGCTTCCCAATTTCCAGGAGCGTTCAATGAAATCGCGTCCTGACGTGCCATGACAATCTTGACACCACTGGGCGTACAGCGCTTCTCCTTTTTCCGAGGGATCAACGGTTTGGGGTGTCGCAGTGGAATACAAACTCACACCAATAACAAGAGCCGGGATCAAGAGTACAACAGGATAACGCATGGAATGAGTTGTTATTTGGTGCCGATATATCGGACGATACTTGCAAGACCTTGGTGCAGTGGCCCTTCGTCCAATGTAACCTGTACCACTTCATTTTGCGTGGCGAGCAGTTCGTTGAAGTCTTCTGCGAGCATTTCAGGTGTAAAAAGCATGGATTCATTCCGTGGGCCACCTGATTGGAAGTGCAGCTGATCGGTATGAAACCCCTCTAGAATCAGAGTGCCTCCGGGCTTAAGCCATTGAATGGCGAGGTGGTGGAATGCTCTCCTTCGTTCTGACGGCATGTGGGCGTAAAACAGCCCCACGAGATCAAATTGTTCTGTTGGGGCGAAATCGAAGGCATCACTCACATCACATTGGATGGCAACATTCGCTTCTGCAGCCCATCGCTGCGCGGTGTTAATTCCGATTTGACTCCCGTCAAACGCGTGAACATCCCACCCTTTTTTCGCGGCGTGAATGGCGTTTCGGCCTTCACCATCGCAAGGCAAAAGAATGGTTCCACAGGGGTAGAGGGGCAAAATTTGCGAGAAGAAAGCATTGGGAGCTTTGCCATAGAGCGCCTCTTGATTGGCGTATCGAATGTCCCAAGGTGATTTCATGAGTCGAAGTTCTAAATTTTATCGAGGAATCTGCAGCATTCTATTGTTAGATTGCTACAATCCTCTGTTCATGAGTCATCAACTGCTACCTGTCTCGCCTCCTGCGGCATCCATCCATCAGCTTTTCGAAGGTTTGAAAGAGCATGCGCCGGAGCAACGAAAGTTGTCCGTAAAAGCGCGCGTCAAACGTTTGGATGCCTTGTATGCTGAAGTGTGGCGACGTCGAGACGATTTGAAACGGGCCATGTGGGATGATTTTCAAAAGCCACCGCAAGAAGTGGATTTGACGGAGATTTTTGTTTTGAAGCAAGAAATCAAAGCGATCAAAAAAGGATTGAAGACCTGGGCGCGACCTCAACGTGTGCCAGGAGGGCTGTCATTGATTGGTTCGTCGTCTTGGATTCGTCCTGAAGCCAAAGGTGTGGCGCTGATCGTTGCTCCGTGGAATTACCCGATGCAGTTGCTTTTCCGTCCTTTGGTTGCGGCCATCGCAGCGGGGTGTACAGTCATGCTCAAGCCGTCTGAATACACAGCGCACACCGCTCAAGTCCTTGCTGAAATCGTGGATGCTGTTTTCGATCCGCGCGAAGTGGCGCTGGTGCAAGGCGGTGTAGAAACGGCGACGGAATTGCTTCAATTGCCATTCAATCACATGTTTTTCACGGGCTCTCCTGATGTCGGCAAAATCGTCATGGCGGCAGCGGCTAAAATCCCGTGCAGTGTGACCTTGGAATTGGGTGGAAAGTCGCCGGTCATCATGGACTCTTCGGCCAACATCAAAGCATCAGCCAAGCGCATTGCTTGGGCCAAATTGTCCAATGCAGGTCAAATCTGTGTGGCGCCCGATTACATCTTGGTGCACGAAAGTAAACGCGATGAATTGGTTGAAGCGCTCAAGCAGGCGATGGATGCCTTGTATCCCAATGCCGATTCCAAAGCCCAGGACTACCAGCGCATTGTACACCCGCGACACGCCGAACGCATCCAAGGACTCATCACCGATGCGAAGGAGCGAGGAGCCCAAGTGGTACAAGGTGGTCAGGTGGATGTCCAAGGATGTGAAGTTGCTCCAACATTGTTGGTGGATGTTCCTGCGGATTCCCAGATTTTACAAGAAGAAATATTTGGTCCAGTGTTGCCCATCGTAACGTGGAAAGAACCGGAGGAGGCCATCGCATTCATCCGGGCGAGACCCACGCCATTGGCCTTGTATCTCTATGGCAAGAAACGGTCATTGACACGACGCTTTATCGAGGAAATCCCTTCGGGAGGAGTGAGCATCAACAACAGCGTCATTCATGTTTCGAGCACCGATTTGCCCTTTGGAGGACTCGGGTCCAGCGGAATTGGATCTAGCAATGGGGTGTATGGATTTCGTGAATTCACCCATTATCGCGGGATGTATGCGCAACGTTGGGCAGGCTTTGGTCCGGCGCTGATGCCACCCTATACTCAACGCAAAAGCCGTCTCATTGACATCGTTTTGCGGTGGTTGTAATGTCGGCTCTCTAACTTCAGTGAGGATAAAAAGAAACGAACTAGGAATGGAGTGGATGAAGCAGTTTGTCGTGGTGTTGGGCCTCATGGTCATCTCGAGTGCCACGGCACAAAAGGGGATTGATCGCATCGACCCGCCGCATTGGTGGGTGGACATGCACAACCAGGAACTTCAATTGATGGTCTATGGTGACAACGTGGCGAATTGGTCAGCGACCATCGACGCGCCCGGTATCCGCATTGACCGCACAGTGGCGGGCGACAGTGAGAACTACGTGTTTCTCTATCTCAACATCGGCAAGGACGTGCAGCCGGGCTCATTTTCCATCGCATGGAAAAACGCGGAGAATCGCAAAGCAGGCCGGTCGAATTATGTGCTGCATGAGCGCACGGTTCAGCAAGCGGGGTATGACAATTCAGACGCCATTTGCCTGATTACACCCGACCGTTTTGCCAATGGCAATCCGGACAACGATGAGGTCAATGGGCTCCGTGAAGGCGTGAGTCGCGAAGATGATCACGGCCGCCATGGGGGGGACATTGCCGGAATTGAAGCGCACCTCGACTACCTTGATCGCATGGGGTTTACGGCCATTTGGCTGAATCCCATTTTGGAGAATGACCAACCCCAGTGGTCCTACCACGGCTATTCCACGACCGATTACTACCGCGTAGATCCGCGTTTTGGAACGAATGCAGAATACCGGGAGTTGGCGGATGCAGCGCGCGATCGGGACATGAAGGTGATCATGGACATGATCATGAATCACTGCGGCGATGAGCATCCCTGGATCGCAGATCCGCCCACCGAAGATTGGATCAATCACGGCGGAACCTTCGCGCCCACCACACACCGGCGCACGTCTTTGCGGGATCCCTATGCCGCACAATCGGACGTTCAGGCCTTCACAGACGGATGGTTTGTGGAGACCATGCCGGATTTGAACCAGCGCCAACCTTTGTTGGGGGATTACCTGATTCAAAATACCATCTGGTGGATTGAGTATCTGGGCCTCGGCGGAATTCGGATGGACACCTACCCGTATTCGGATGCGGAATTCATGAGCCGCTGGACGTGTGAAATCATGGCGGCCTATCCGGAATTCAATATCTGTGGGGAAGAATGGAGTTTGAATCCGGCGGTATTGGCCTACTGGCAGCGCGATCAGGTCAATGCCAATGGCTACACCTCGTGTTTGCCGGGATTGCTCGATTTTCCGCTCCACGATGCGTTGATCAAAAGCCTCACGGAAGAGGAGGCCTGGCATTCCAATTGGGTCCGTTTGTATGAGATGTTGGGCAATGATTTCCTGTATGCACATCCGGACGACCACATCATTTTTCCGGACAACCATGACATGAGCCGGATCCATACCCAGTTGGGAGATGATGCCCGCAAAACTCGATTGGCCCTTGTGTTTGTGGCAACGATGCGCGGCACCCCTCAATTCTACTATGGGACAGAATTCCTCATGTCCAATACCGGCGACGATAGCCACGGCAACATCCGCAGTGATTTTCCTGGGGGATGGGAGGGCGATGCGGTAAATGCGTTTACCGGTGAGGGCTTGACCGCAGAAGCCTTGAGCTTTCAGACGGAGTTTAGCGAGTTGTTACAATGGCGCAAGACCGCCTCAGCGGTTCACGGAGGGGATGTCAAGCATTACGTACCTGAGGCCGGCACCTATGTGTATTTCCGATTCAATGAGGATCAGAAAATCATGATGCTCTTGAATCAAGGCGATACGTCAGAGACCTTGGATTTGTCGCGTTTTCACGAGGTGCTTCCTGCAGATGCACGTCTGACCAACGCATTGACCGGAGAGCTTATCGTCGCCTCTACAACGCTCGAAGTACCCGCCTGGGCGGCCTGGATTCTGGAGGTCGAGTGAGTTGTTTTGGCAGGTCGTCTCAGGCCTTCCGGACAAACTCCGACTTGAGCCCCATGGCGCCAAATCCATCAATCTTGCACGCGATGTCATGCTCGCCATCGACCAAGCGAATGTTCTTCACCTTGGTGCCGGCTTTGACCGGCTTCGGCGCTCCCTTGACGGGCAAGTTCTTGATGACAATGACGGAGTCTCCGTTTTGAAGCGGGTTGCCATTGGAGTCCAAGACCTGATCCGAATCATCGGCTTCTTGTGATTCCGAAGCGGCTTCAGGGCTCCACTCATGAAAACATTCAGGACAATTCAATAGCGTGCCGTTGGAATAAGCATACATGCATTGGCATTGAGGGCAAGGCGGGATATTGTCCATGGCGCGAGTTCGTTGAATGACTAAGGTCAGGCATTTCCGCCGCATTCTACATTCCATTCACGTCGAGTTTCATTTGCACCTCGTTCGAAGTCATCTGAGCAACCTTTCCCCGAGCATCAGGAGCCTGGTGATTTTAACAATTCGTTGTCAAAACTCGATGTCGCTTTCTAGATTTGGAGATGAATCTTTTTTTTCTTGCATCTGTTATGAACCTTTTAATTTTCAGTTATGAAAAAGATTTTTTCAATCTTAGCGGCTGCAGCTTTATTTGCAGCGACGAGCACTTTTACTCAAGCTCAAGACGACGGGGCAAGGGAATTTGCTGCTTACAACGTTGGCGTTGGCATCAGCCCATTTGGCCCTTCATTGAACTTCACGCACAATCTGTCTGAGCAGACAACGGTCAATGTTGGCGTTGGGGCTTTTTCAGGTGACAATCCTGTTTCTCAAGAAATAGGTGGGGTCACTTTCGATGGTACAGCTGCAACCAACTGGATGGGTGTATTCTTGAACCATCGTCCATTCGAAGACTTTGATTGGCTTCGATTCAGCGTTGGAATTGGCATCGGAGGCATCGAAGGAACACTCACAGATCAAAATGATGAGAATCACGCTTACTCTATTCTGTACGATAACAATCCCGTCGGTTACGTAGGGATTGGTTTTGGATCGCGACCTGTGAAAGGATTCACCGTAGGATTTGACATCGGTGGTTTGCACACATCAGGTGGTGATGTTACATCAACAGGAACAACTGCAGTGAACATGGCTGTCATGGATGAAATTCCAAACACACTAGGCTATGGCCGTGTTCTGCCAAACCTACAGCTTTCGGTGGGTTACGGTTTCTGAATCGGATTCAGCGATTGACTTGTGAATGGCGCGCTTCTGCAATGCAGGGGCGCGCTTTTTTGTCTTCACATCAGCCTTTTTGATTCAACCAGTTTGTGCGTTTAACCCTTGCAAGGTTTACATCGGTTACTTTCCGATACAGAAATTGCTAAAGATGTGATCGAGGATGTCCTCCGGGTCAATTTCTCCCGTGATGGTGCCAAGGTGGTGCAGCGCCTGCCGGACATCGCTGGCAACGAGGTCACCGGGAATTCCGTTGGACAGCCCGGCCCGTGTGGTCACCAAGGATGCGTTGGATTCCATGAGCGCTTCGTAGTGCCGAAGGTTGGTGACCATGATCGATGATTCTGAATCGTCTGTAAGCCCCAGCGCCTCCAATCGCACCTTCAATTCCTCGATGCCCTTCCCTTCGGCGGCGGCAATGGAGAGGCTCTCCCACCCGGACAATGCAGGCGCATCAGCAAGATCCGTCTTGTTCCACAAAGCGATGACGTCCGTTTCGGGTCCGATCTCCAATGCACTTAATGCGGCGTTGGCCTCGGCGACGGAGTCTTGGCTCGCGTCAAGGACATACAGCACCAACGAAGCCCGCTTCGCCGTTTGCCAGGCCCTTCGAATCCCCTCGGACTCGATGGAATCATCGGTCGCTCGAATCCCTGCAGTATCGGTAAAGCGAAACTTGGATGACCCCAAAACACACGTGTCTTCGATGGTGTCGCGTGTCGTGCCGGGAATGGGACTGACGATGGCCCGGTCGTCCCCAAGCAAGGCATTGAGTAGGGTAGATTTCCCGCGGTTCGGAGCGCCCAAGATGGCGACAGGAATGCCATCCCGAATGGCATTGCCCTTGCGGAATGAATCGGCCAAGCTGGCGATGCGTGCAATCAAGGTTTCCAGCAGCTGATCAAAGCGAGCACGGTCTGCAAACTCGACGTCTTCTTCGGCAAAGTCCAATTCCAATTCAAGCAATCCTGCAAACCCGATCAGCTCGGTGCGCAAAGCCGTGATTTCTTTAGCGAACGTTCCTTTGAGTTGTTCCATGGCCAGCCGGTGCGCTCCAGCATGTTCTGCGGCAATCAAATCACCGACAGCCTCCGCTTGGGTCAAGTCCATCTTGCCATTGAGGAAAGCGCGTGCAGTGAATTCCCCAGGACCCGCATGGCGGCACCCTGCATCCATCAATGCCCGGACGGCCTCCGTTTGAATGAAGGTGGAACCGTGTACCCCAAACTCCACCGTGTTTTCGCCGGTGTAGGTTCCGGGTGCTCGGAACACGGTTGCCAAGCACTCGTCGACGGTCTCACCTGCGGCATTCCTCAGGATGCCAAATACGGCGCGGTGCGATTCCACAGCAGCGAGGTCCTTCGAAAAGACCCGGTTCGCCAAGTCAAATGCATCTGGACCAGATACCCGGATTACGGCGATTCCGCCCATTCCCATGGGTGTAGACAACGCACAAATGGTTTTTCCATCAAAAGCTGCGGCAATTCCTCGGTTCATGGTGCGAAATTCGCCTAAATTCGCGGCGCGAACAACCACATCCACTGAATCATGAGCGTACTCGTCAACAAAGACTCTAAAATCATTGTCCAAGGATTTACCGGCAGTGAAGGAACTTTCCATGCTGGACAGATGATTGACTACGGCACGCAAGTGGTGGGAGGCGTCACTCCAGGCAAAGGAGGGCAGGAACATTTGGGCAAGCCGGTATTCAATACGGTGAGTGAAGCGGTGACGGTAACCGGAGCGGATACCAGCATCATTTTCGTTCCGCCAGCATTTGCAGCGGATGCGATCATGGAAGCTGCTGATGCCGGGATTGGTGTGATTGTGGCCATCACGGAGGGAATTCCTGTCGCTGATATGACCCGTGTGAAAATGTATGTGGATAGTCGAGACTGCACTTTAATCGGTCCGAATTGTCCAGGCATCATTACGGCTGGAGAAGCCAAAGTGGGCATCATGCCCGGTTTCATCTTCACACCAGGCCGCATCGGTATCGTTTCAAAGTCAGGCACGTTGACGTATGAAGCGGTTGACCAAGTGACCAAAGCAGGAATGGGACAATCCACAGCCATCGGCATTGGAGGAGATCCCATCATCGGTACCACCACGTTGGAAGCCGTTCAGCTCCTCATGGCGGATGACGATACAGACGGCATCATCATGATCGGTGAAATCGGAGGCGATTTAGAAATTAAAGCCGCCCGTTGGATTCAGGAGCACGGCACAAAGCCTGTCGTTGGATTCATCGCTGGTGTGACGGCTCCCAAAGGGCGTACTATGGGACATGCCGGAGCCATCGTGAGTGGTGAAGAGGAATCAGCGGAAGCCAAGAAGCGCGTGTTGCGTGAATGTGGCGTGCACGTAGTGGATAGCCCCGCTCACATTGGAGCGAAGATGGCTGAAGTTTTAGGCGTCACCGCCTAAGTATTAGATGTCTCGACCGATGGGGTGAGGAACGGATTGTTTCCAACGTCCTGCGGTCAAATCTGGAATGTCCATGCGCTTGGATCCCGATGCCACAGAGGCTTCGGACAAGGCTCCAACCAGGGACCAAAGGGCTCCGTCATAGACATTCATGTCGAGCGATTCTCCGAGATTCAAGCAGCGAATTAACCGGTACATCATGATGAAGTCCATGCCGCCGTGGCCCTGCTGGTGGTCGTCTGCAAGGCGCTGCAAGCGGCTCCAAAGGGGATGCTCGTATTGATCTTGGAATTCACTTTTTTGCTCGTCTTCCAACCAATCGTGTCCACCCCAAGAGGCACCATGGTCAATGTACAAACGGGAAGGGTAACCGTAGTGGGCGGCTTTCGATCCAATGACCTTGTCCAAGCGTGTATAGGGTCGTCCGCTGTGCACGTCGAATTGCAACATGATGGATCGCCCTTGGGCTGTACCAATCAACGTGGTGTTGACATCGCCACAAACGACTTGCTTGGACATCTTGCGCAACTCCCGATCATCCGAGGCTGCCAACGCTTCGGACAAAGCGGCTTCTCGTGAACTCATCGAAGTCAAGTGCGTCAAATTGTCACCGCGGAGAATGTCAAAGTACATGCAGACTGGACCCAGTCCATGTGTGGTGTAGAGGTTGCCATTGCGCTCGAGGTGGTGGCGCAAACGCCAGCGGTCCTCGTAATACGCGGGGTCAATCATCAATTGCCGGAGGTCATGGATGTACGCGCATTCCGCATGGGTCAACGTACCAAAGACGCCTTCTTCAATCATCTTCAATATCCACAACTCTTCCCGGTTGTAGCAGCAATTCTCCAGCATGATACAATGCTGTTGGGTCTCTTCGGCGGTGCGAATCAGCTCAATGCTATTTTCTGGAGTGTACGCAATGGGGACTTCCGAGGCCGCATGCAAACCATTCCGCATGGCCTCGAGTGCCATGGGGGTGTGCCATTCCCAAGGAGTGCAAATCAAAGCGAGGTCTGCAACTTCCGTCCGCATGGCTGCTTTCCAGGCCAGCTCTTCGCCTGTAAAAACCTGGGGAACACTCGTTTGAAAAGCACGGATTTGTTCCAATGCCTTATTCACCTTGGTGCCATTGATATCGGCGATTGCGGTGATTTCGGCGTGGCCCTGCTGAACGAGCCATTGCAACATGTCAATCAAGCTCTGCCCGCGATTGCCCAATCCGAACAAAGCAATTCGAACTTTTGGGAGGGCTTCCGCCTTCAGATCAAAGGCACTGCCGTCAATCCCGGCAGTCTTGACTTTGTGGGCGATGTAGTCTGGAAAATCTTCCGGGTGTCGTGGTGCTTTGGAAAAGGAACTGAATAGCCCACCCAATCCGAGGAAACCACTTGCTTTGAGGAAATCTGATCTGCGCATGAACGCAAGATAATCGCAGAGTTCGTTATGGAGTCAATTCGTACACACCGGGTTTTCGTGGCGTGAGAATCAAATCAATGAGTCGCTGCGCATCTTTTGGATTGGAAACAAAGTCCAAGTCGGTTGTGTCAATCCAGAGAATTCGGGAACCGCGCGCATACCGATAATGTTGCTGGTAGTGCGATGCGATTTTATCGAGATACTCTTGGGTGATGTCCTGCTCATAACTCCTCCCGCGCGCCTTGATTTGCGCTCGGATTTTTTCAGGGCTCGGATGCAGAATAGCGGTGACTTCAGGTGTAGCGACGTCTGCCTCCATCAGTTTGAACATGGTCTGAAAAAGCTTGAATTCAGCAGCAGGCAGGTTCGCCTTGGCAAAAATCATGCTTTTCACAAAGCTGTAGTCAGCGATGAGCTTCTGTCGAAATAAGTTGCGTGCACCCAATCTTTTCTTCAGTTGACGATACCGATCGCTGACAAAGGCCAGTTCAACGCTCAACGCATAGCGCTCCGGATCTTCATAAAATGGCTTCAAAAATGGGTTTTCTTCGAATTGTTCCAGCATCAAATCGCTGCCCAAGTGATCCGCTAAAATCTTGGCAAAGGTGGATTTTCCAGCGCCGATGTTGCCTTCAATGGCAATGTATGCATAAGGGGATTTCACGAGAGGAAGGTCCAATTTTCAATTCTACAATCCAGGAGCGGGCCAAAGCTGCACCGAAGATACATCCGGACACGCGCTCAACAGTTCATCTACGGTAGGTCCATCTGGGGTTGCTCGAATATCACGAGCCAACTCCGCCATTGGGAGCAAGACAAATTTCCTCAGGTGCATGCGCGGATGAGGTAAGGTGAGCTCGGGAGTGTTCCATACCACTCCCTCGATTGCGAGCAGGTCCAGGTCCATGGTGCGTGATACGTACCCTGCATTCTTTTCAATGCGCGTGCGGCCCAACTCTTTTTCAATTTCCAGCAATGCGTGCATGATGGATTCTGGAGCAGGAGAATGGTCCCATGCGAACATGACCACTTGATTCAAAAAATCAGGTGTGCCGTCGGGCATTCCCCATGCAGGGGTATTGTACCGGTTGGAACATTGCGGCAAAACACCCCACAATTCCTGCATCTTTTGGATGGCTTTGTCAAGCAAATGCTCCCGGTCTCCCAAGTTGCTTCCAAGGCCGATCAAGTGTCTTCGCTTCACGGTGCAAACATGGTGTGAAAACACGTTCGGTTGAATGAAGCAGGGGTTTGTTAATAAACACTGAATTTAAACGGATTGGGTCAAAAACCTCCATGCACTTGGGTAAAGCTTGAGGGCCAAACGTTAGCTTTGACTCACTTAAAAAAATATCCATGTCGTTTTTGAAAAATACCCTCTCCTCTTTCGTTGGAGCATCTGCAGCGCTATTGATTAGCGGTACCATTTTGATTTTCGTTTTTGTAGGAGCCTTGGTTGGAGGGTTTGCTTCAGCATTCGAATCGGATGACATGGATGAAGAGCAAGGGCTCGAAGAGCCGACCGTATTGGTCATGAAGTTGAACGGTCCCATCATGGAGCGCGGAGCAGGAGGCTCGGCCATTGATATTGGAGGATTGGGATCGGATACAGGATTGGGATTGCTCGAAATCTTAAAAGGCCTGGAAGAGGCTGCTGAGGACGACGACGTGGAAGGGCTGTATTTGAACTTGACTTCCGTAGCGGCATCACCATCGACAATGGAAGATTTGCGCGCGGGCTTAGAAACGTTCAAATCCTCAGGCAAGTGGATCATGGCATGGAGTGAAATGACCACGATGGGAGCCATGTATCTGGGTTCGGTCGCTGATGAAGTGTTCCTGCATCCCAACGGTTTCGCGGATTTTAGTGGCATGCGTTTGCAAACGACCTATTTCACAGGGATGTTGGATAAGCTCGGAGTGGAGATGACCGTGTTGCGCGGACCGGACAATCAATTCAAGAGTGCCGTTGAGCCCTTTACCCGCACGAGCATGAGCGATGCCAATCGCGAACAGATGAATGCGCTGTTGGATGGAATTTGGAGCGAAGTCAGATCAGGCATTGCTTCAGGACGCAACTTGAGTGAAGACAAGGTGGATGAGATTGCAGCTACGCTGTCTTTGCGTGTGGCGGAAGACGGGGTCAATGTCGGCCTGTTCGATGGGTTGATGTACGAGGATGAGGTGAAGGATTGGGTTCGTGAGCAAGTCGGTGAGGAGCCAGAATATTTGACATTCAGTGACTACCTCATGCCGACGATGGAAGAAGCCGCACTGGACTTGAGCTTCATGAGCTTTATGAACGAGCCAGAAGGGGAAAAGGAGGAGGAGGAGCCTCTTGGCGGTCGCTTGGCTGTGATCTATGCGGTGGGTGCGATTGAGTCAGGAGAAGGAGATGACCAAACAATTGGATCTGAGACCTTGTCCAAAGCATTGCGTCAGGCGCGCCTCGCTCCGGATGTGGAAGCGGTGGTGCTGCGCGTAAACAGTCCTGGAGGATCTGCTTTGGCTAGCGATGTCATTTGGAGAGAAACACAATTGCTGCAGGAAGCCGGAAAAACTTTGGTCGTCAGTATGGGAGATTTAGCTGCTTCAGGGGGGTATTACATCAGTGCTGGAGCGGACCGTATTTATGCCAACTCCACCACAATTACCGGTTCTATCGGTGTGTTCGGGATGTTGCCGCATGCCGGTGAATTGCTCAAGGACAAGATGGGATTGGCTTTTGATGATGTTCGTACACATCCTCATGCTGGGATTGGGTTGGACGAACCTTTGGATGGGCTGCAGATGGAAGCGATGAATGCATCGATCACCGATATCTACAATGATTTCGTTTCGATTGTAGCGGAGGGACGCGGCAAGTCCTTTGATGAAGTGAATGAAATGGCCCGTGGACGGGTTTGGACTGGAGCGGATGCGAAGGAGCGTGGACTGGTCGATGTCATCGGAAACTTGGACGATGCCATCGCGGGAGCGGTTGAATTGGCGGGATTGGATTCACTGGGAACTGACGATGTCGTTTATCTGCCTGAAATGAAAGATCCAATCGAAGCCTTCATTGAACAGTTTGCCGGTGTGACCGTGGCAGGCGAAGTCCTGGAGCGCATGGGCATGTCTCAACTGCAGACGCTCGAACTGATGCGTGTGCATCGGATGTTGGAGTCGGGAGATCGAGTTCAAGCGCGCATGCCTTACCAGATTGAAATCCGCTGATAGGAGTGAGGTTGGTACGTGAATTCGAAGTCTTTATGATGTCGATGTTCACGTAATTCTTGTTGTTGACTTATATTCGGACATGCCGACATTCAGCTCTAAGATGTGCGCCATTGCGGGCATTGCAATCGTGTTTTTATGCTACGGATGCCAAGATCAAAAAGGGCTTCCTCGTGAGGCCTTGAACCCAGACGCGTCGCCTTCAATGGAGCTTCCCGGTCCTTCTTGGGAAAACGCGTCGGTTGACGTGATCTCGGCTGAGGTGGTTGGAGATTCGCTTCGAGTGGTCGTGGGCTACGGAGGTGGATGCGGCGACCACCGGTTCAGTCTGATGACATCCGGTCCAGCGATGAAAAGCTTGCCGCCGAAACAGCCGGTAGTAGTTGTCCATGAATCAACGGGAGACCCGTGTCGTGCTTTGATTCAGAATGAACAAATGTTTGATTTGTCGCGTTATAAATTGTCCCCTCATGGGACGACTATTGTCCTCCTTGATTCGCTTATTTTACCCTATTCCTATGACTGATCTCCAGCGCTCTTTTCGAACTGGCATCGTTTGTCTCGTTGCTCTTTGTTTTGCCCAATGTTCTCTCGCCCAAATTAGCAGAGGAGGCTCTCCTGATTGGGATGTTGTTGTGGAAGAGATTCCAACGTTCCGATTGCCTGCCATCGACCGGGGTTCATTGGACGCAGAGGATGCTGTAACGGACACCTACAAAGAGGTGCCTTGGCGTTTTGGGGTGGAGTTTGAAGTGGACATTTCACCAGCTCAACAAGGTCAATGGACAATGGAGGCGAATGAGCGGATCTGGCGCATGCAATTTGACTCACCTGAGGCGTTGGCTTTGAGTTTCTATTTCGATGAATTTGAGGTGCCGAAAGGAGCGCAGTTGTTCGTTTGGAATGCAACTCGAACGGACTTCATTGGAGCGTTTGACCATCGAAACAATAAGGATTGGGGCGGTCTAGCGCTTGGACAAACAGCAGGTTCGTCCGTTGTCATCGAGTACCATGAACCCTTGAATGCTGCTTTTGAAGCAGTCCTTCACATTGCGCAAGTCGTGCACGCGTACCGCAGTGTATTTCGACCAGAGGCTGTTTTGGAGAATCGAGGGCCTTATGGCAACTCAGGTGCTTGCAACATCAACGTGAATTGTCCGGAGGGCATTCCATGGGCAACAGAAAGCAAGAGTGTGGCACTCATCCTACAGGGCGGATTTGCCGCTTGTACAGGGGCGTTGGTCAACAACACGGCGCAAGATGGAACACCCTATTTCTTGACGGCCAACCACTGCTTGGGGAATCCCAACAACTGGATTTATTTGTTCAATCATGAAATCGCTGACTGCACGGGCAATACAAACAGCGCACCGACCTCCGATGTCATCAGCGGAGGAACCTTGAAGGCGAGCAATGCAGGAAGCGACTTTGCTTTAGTGGAATTGAGTGAAGCTCCACCTGCATCCTATAACGTTCAGTATGCGGGCTGGGATGCGAGTGGAGAGAATCCATCCACAGTGACCGGGATTCACCATCCGAGTGGGGATGTCAAGAAGATTTGTTTTGATGAAGACGGCCCCAATGCTCAGAATGCCGCTGGCGCCGCTGTGTGGTATATCAACCAGTGGGAAGATGGAGTGACAGAGCCTGGTTCGTCAGGTTCTCCTTTGTTTGATCAAAACCACCGTGTCGTCGGACAGTTGTATGGAGGCTCAGCAGCCTGTTCCGGTTCCGTGAACAATGGCCTCGTTGATTACTATGGACGTTTTGACGTGAGCTGGGATGGAGCGTCAGCGTCGACTCGATTGTGGGACTGGTTGGATCCGGCCAATTCGGGCGTGTTGATTTTGGACGGTTGGCCAGAGGGTGCCGTAGCCTATGACGTGGACGCTGGGGTGCAAGTGACAGGATTGCCTGAAACCATCTTGTGCGGTGTTCAAACGATTTCTCCAGGGGTGACTTTGACCAACATGGGGTTGAATGATTTGGTGTCAGCAACGGTGAATTACAGTTTAAATGGAGCGTCTCCGCAAAGCATTGAATGGACTGGATCACTCGCGCAATACGAGTCTGAAGCCATCGACTTACCAACCTTGACAATCGCCTCTGGAACGAATGAATTGGAAGTTTGGGTTGAAAATCCCAATGGGGCTGAGGATGAGAATGCGTTCAATAATGCATCTGCAGGATCCTTTAGTTCCTTTTCGGGGCCAACGGTCAATTATGAGATGATCTTGACGTTGGATGACTACGGGAGCGAGGTGACGTGGGAGTTGCGACAATTGAGCCAGGTACTGTATACGGGAGGTCCCTACCAAGATGATCTGGATGGGACGGAAGTAGCATTGGAGTGGTGCTTGGAAGCGGGATGTTATACGTTTGAAATCTCGGATAGCTATGGCGATGGATTGTGTTGTGAATATGGAGAAGGAGGATGGGAAATCTTGGATCCCCAGGGCAATTCGGTGGCTACGGGTGGCGAGTATACAGAGGTAGACCAAGAAACATTTTGCACACAAGCTGTTGATGTAACGTCGCTGGACGGAGCGATGCGTCCACTGTTGTTTCCGAACCCAACCAATGGTCAGTTTACGATTCAGGCCAACCAATGGCGTGGCGGTCAGTGGCGTTGTGTGGATGCAACGGGGCGTGAAGTAGCTCGAGGTCAGCTGGGACAAGGACCAACGGATGTTGGTGTCGATAGCTGGACGCCGGGAGTCTATTTTATTCTTTTGGAACACGCTGACCAAGGGGCCATCTCGTTGCCTTTGTTCGTGAATGAATGAGGTTCTTCTACGCTTATACTGACTCCATTGAGCATGGTCGTGTGGCTCGTTGATTTGGCCGCCGCCATAACGGCCTCCCCGCTAGCGGCGACAGCGACATGCGTTGCGGTGGTGATGTCGTGGAGTCACGAGAGCTGGTTGCATCGGTCGGTAATGCGAAGCGTTCGTGTCCAAGAGCTCCCTTTCACACCATTAGACGGCAAAGATCCTCGAATAAGCGTGGTCATTTGCATCCGAAATGGGGCGTCCCATTGGGATGCTTTGTGGAAATCCTTGAAAGAACAACAGGGTATCGTGTGGGAGTTGGTCTTGGTGGATGATGCTTCGACGGATGGTCTGCAATCACGCTGGTCAGAAGCAAAGAAGGAGGAGGTTGGTTTTTCCGTACAATGGCTTGAAATGGTGGCTTCTCGGCCAGGGAAGAAGGACGCACTGCAATGGGGAGTAAGTCATGCCAAGACTCCGCTGATTGCGGTTACCGATGTCGATTGCATACCGAGTCATGCGTTCTGGCTTTTTCAATTGCACGCGGAATTCCTGTCGGGTGCTGATGGTGTTCTTGGAGTCAGTTTGCCGCTCCGATCAGCGGGTTCTGGATTGCTTGGGGCATGCCAACAACTGGATGCCTTGCGCATCGCCCGTTCGTATGTAGGATGGGCTCAATCCGGAAGTCCCTACATGGGAGTAGGTCGAAACATGGCGTATAGAAAAGAGTTGTTTCAGGGGTTTTCTGAACATGAAGATGTGCCTTCTGGTGACGATGATTTGCTGGTGCAGTCGTGGCTACAGCGGGACGAAATTCAGGTTGTGCCTTTGATTCATCGTTCAGCCCAAACGGACACGCACGCGCCGGTTACATGGGCGGCATGGTCTCGTCAGAAACAACGGCATTGGACCACTGCATGGCGTTACAGTGCAAAGCACCAGTGGGGACTAATGTTCCCGAGAATTGCGGCAGTGCTGGTTTGGACGAGTATGGGCGCTTGGATTTGGAGTGGATTTCAGGAAGGGGTTTTGCACAATGTTTTATGGATAGTCGGTGGTCTATTGCTCGGAGGATGGGGGTGGAGGATGCTTAACTTTCGGTCATTCGCTCAAGCGTGCGGAACACCCTCTTCGTGGTATTGGTTGGGCTGGGCTCAGCCCTTTCTCGATACCTGGTTAGGGTGGCAGGTTGGCCGGTCACGGGGATTTCGAAATTCGGATTCTTGGGATTGAGGCAGTTTCCAAACGCAGCGGCATCACCCAATCTCCTCTCACCCTCATCGGTGAGTGTCATCGATCGCATCAATGCCAAACATGGACGTGAATCCGAACCTATCAGACAAAGCACGCTACGATTATGCGCTGGTCTTACGTGCCACCAAGGAAAAGGATCAAAAAGCATACGCTGAATTGATGGAGCGTTACCGTGACTCTATCTTTCATTTGGTCAATAAGATGGTTTTCAGTTCGGACGACGCGGAGGATTTGACGATGGAAACGTTTAGCAAGGCATTCCAGCGGCTAGAACAGTACACTCCAGCCTTCGCCTTTTCGACGTGGTTGTTCAAAATTGCTTCGAATCATACGATTGACTTCATTCGGAAGAAGCGCATCAAGGCGCTGTCCTTAGATCAGGGTTTCCAAAATGATGATGGGGACTCCATTGAGATCCACGTTGCTGATGATGGACTCGATCCGTTCCAATCATTGGAGAAAAAGGAGCGCATTGAGCGGATGCGGGATGTTGTCGGACAATTGAAACCGCGCTACCGACGCTTGGTAGAATTGCGCTATTTCGAAGAGCGGAGCTACGAGGAAATTTCCGAAGAATTGGATTTGCCTCTTGGAACGGTCAAGGCGCAGTTGTTTCGTGCTCGGGACATTTTGTTCCAGGTGATGAAGGAGGTACGCGAGACCATTTGACCCCAAAATAACATGATGGATTACGAAGCCTTGCTGCCTGGATTGCCTCCAGGAGCAGCAGATCAATTGCGCGCGTTGAAGCCCTTGTATGAGGAATGGAACGCCGCCATTAACGTGGTGTCGCGAAAGGACATGGAAGCTTTTGATGAGCGCCACGTGTTGCACAGTTTGGCGATTTTCCGAGCCATGCCGTTTGCCCCTGGATCTCGGGTATTGGACGTGGGGACTGGAGGAGGTTTCCCTGGCATTCCTTTGGCAATAGCGTGTCCCGATGTGGAATTCGTACTCTGCGATGGCATCAGGAAAAAAGTCAAAGTTGTCCAAGCGATCGTGGATGCGATGCAACTCAAGAATGTGTCTGCCGTGCACGGAAGAGCAGAGGAACTGAAAGGAGAGCGATTTGATTTTGTGGTGAGTCGCGCGGTAAAGCGGTTGAATGGCTTTGTGCCTTGGGTGCAAAATCGATTTGATCGCCGGACCATCAATGCATGGCCCAATGGAATTCTCTATTTGAAAGGGGGGGATCTTCAAGAGGAATTAGCCGAAGTTTCTCAGCCCACCGAGGTGATTGAAGTTTCGCAGTGGTTCCCTCAACCTTTTTTTGAGACAAAGGCGGTTGTCTACGTGAAGATGCAGTGAGACGCGTCAGTTTGAAAAAAACGGCAAAAAAGAAGAGGAACCCCTTTGGGTCCCTCTTCAATAACCTGCAAGAAATTGAAACCAACACAGTATTCTCAGACCGTGTTTGACTCTTAGACGGATGAAAAAACGGGGGGTTGCCTTCGAACCGAAAAAAAAACGTTAGACGGACTCAAATCGATATCCGACTCCACGGGCTGAGAGGAAGAATTTCGGATTTTTAGGGTCCGGTTCAAAGTATTTTCGGAAGGCGAGTATGTAGTTGTCAATCGTTCTTGTGCTAGGGAATGCACTGTATCCCCAAACAACTTCTAGAATCTCTTCTCGGCTCACGACTTCTCCTGACTTTGAGGCCAATAAACGGAGAAGAAGCGCTTCTCTTTTCGAAATAGAACGCTCCTCACCGGCCTGTGTTTTGATGGTGTATGTAGCGAAATCAATCCAGCAATTGGCGTGGAAATCAATGCGTGTTGACGCCATGCTGCGGCCTTTACCCTGGCCCAAACGGATGAGTTTGCGGACGCGTAGGAGCAGTTCTTCTAAGTGAAAAGGCTTTCCGAGATAATCATCCGCTCCAATGCGAAGGCCCTCAACGCGGTCTTCAATTTGATTTTTTGCGGTCAAAAACAAGATGGGAAGCTCCATTCCTTCAAGTCGGAGTGACTTGCAAACGGAGAGCCCATCGAGCTTGGGCATCATCACATCCAATACAGCTACGTCGACGCGGTTCTGGCGAGCGAGGCGCAGCGAGTCGTCGCCGTTGGACGCTTCGAGGACGAACCACCCCTCTTTTTCAAAGTTTAATTTGAGCATCCGACGCAAGGCTAGGTCGTCTTCGGCAAGAAGGATGCGCGGTTGAAGTGGAGGCTGCTCCTGCATGTGGTAAATTTCGGACGAAAATATTTGGGAATGGCCATGGATGAAAAGAGCATGAAGCCCAACATCGGAGATGCCTTGGGCATTGAAGTGTTGGAAGTAAAAGCGGACCGGGTTTCAGGACGCATGCCGGTTGATAGTAGGACGCATCAGCCGTATGGACTGTTACACGGCGGAGCGAGTGTTGTGCTCGCTGAAACGTTGGGGTCTGTGGGGTCCCATTTCTTGGTAGCTCCAGAGGGCAAGCAAGCGGTAGGAATCGAGGTCAATGCCAACCATGTTCGCGGTGTTCGTTCCGGTTGGGTTCATGGAGAAGCCGTTTTGCAGCACAAAGGGGGGAAATTGCATGTTTGGAACATCACGATTGTAGATGACAAGGAGCGATTGATTTGCACGAGTCGTTTGACGGTGATGATCGTGTCTGGACCTGAAAAAAAATCCCATGCCTGAATGTGATCTTTGGTGGAGAAATCCCGGCGCGGACTCCGATGAGATCTGGACGTTGATTCCGGATGCCTCGGGGCCGACTGTTTTTCATCTAGCTCCGTTTGTTTCCTCCGAACACCACCCCCGATGCGCTGTTCGAGGTCGCATTGAGCGCAGCGCAGCGCCTGTTCCAGGAACCATTTCATTGCCATCGTCCAAGGACCATTCGGTCGTCGGGCAATCTGATTATTTGGAGACGATTCGCTTGGCTTTGGATTCGATTGCAAACTCGGATCTGCAGAAGGTTGTGCTGAGTCGTTCGGATTGGTGGGATGAGAAGGGAGATCCCGAAAGCGTGTTTATCCGGAAGTGCAAGGAACATCCCAATGCGCTGGTCTACCTTTTGAACATCCCCGAAGCGGGCGTGTGGTTAGGCGCGACTCCTGAGTTGTTGTTAAGCCAACAGGGTCGTCATTTTGAAACGGTTTCCTTGGCAGGTACACGCCATGCAATCAACGGGGACTGGACAGCCAAAGAAGTTCGAGAGCAGGCTCTGGTAACCGAGTTTATCGCAAGTCAATTGCACCTTCAGCAAGCTGAAAATGTCGTCATCGATTCAGCGAAGGACTCCGCTTATGGTCCCTTTGTTCACTTGCAATCTCGGATTCAGTTTGATTCCGATGCCGAAGTAGACCAATGGCTTGATGCGTTGCATCCGACGCCAGCTGTCGGTGGTGAACCGCGTGAAAGTGCGCTTGATTTCATCGCCTTGCATGAGCGAAAGTCCCGAGGATACTATGCGGGTTACCTTGGTTGGTCCACCGGTGATCAATCGACTTACTATGTGAATTTGCGCTGCATGCAGTGGTTTGCAGACGGCGCACGCTTTTATGCTGGTGGTGGAATTGTTTCCGGTTCCAATGCAGCAGCGGAATGGGAAGAAACCGTAATGAAGCTTCAATCCATTCGTCAACTTTCTCGTGGATGAGCAGGCCGCAAGGCCGTAACTTTACCCCATGAAATCGTCTAGCCATCCCGGAGCATTTCATGTCCTGGACGCTCTGGCTTCTTGTGGATTGCGAGACGTTGTCGTTTCCCCTGGTTCACGACACGCGCCGTTGGTCATTGCAGCAGAAGCGCATGCTCAGTTGCGGGTAACTATCGCTCTGGATGAACGCACTGCAGGATATGTGGCGTTGGGCATGGGATTGAGCAATCGAATTCCGGCAGTGGTCATTTCAACTTCGGGGACGGCAGCGGTCAATCATGGACCGGCGATCGCAGAAGCACATTTTCAAAGGACACCTCTGATTAGCATCACAGCGGATCGACCGGTTGGTCGCAGGCATGAAGGCTTGGGTCAAGTCGTTCGTCAACAGCACCTCTTTCAAGCCCATGCGCTTTGGGAAGGAGAACTCGACGAAACCAGGATGAGCGAATCGGTTTTGCGTTCCCAAGCTCAGCAAGCATGGAACGCTGCTTGCTGCGGACCTGTCCACATCAACATCCCTTTTGAAGAGCCTTTGTATGAATTGCGGGAATGGGAGGATGTACAGGATGAGGCCGATTTAGAGCCAGCTGTCCTGCCGGAAGAAATGACCATCCCCGAAGACCTGCTGGATCATTTATGCACGCATGACCCCCGCGTTTTGGTGTTGCTAGGAGCCCATGCTCCCGATTCAACTTGGGCTGCATTGTCTTCAGTGATTTCGACCAAGGTGGCGACGTTTGTGGATGTTTTTAGTCAGGTGCGAGGAGAAGACCTGGACGGATCTGCCGAACGTGTGTTAGCGGGGTTGTCTGGTGTGGATTTAGAAGAATTGAAGCCGCACTGTATCATCAGTGCGGGGCTGCCTCCAATGAGCAAAGCGCTGCGGAAAAAATTAGCGTCGTTTCATGCGGATCACTGGCATATTGGATCGGATGGCGAGGGGTGGGATCTGTTTGGTCAGGGTGTTCAACAGTGGAAGGTGCCAGCGCCGGAAGGAATGATGCTTTTGCTGGACTCGTTGCCCGAATACAATGCATTTGCCGCTGGATGGAATGTCCTCATGGACCGAATTCACGCTGTAGAGAAACGCGTTTTGGCATCGTTTGATATGCCCTGGAGCGACTGGTCTGCTTTTTCTGCGCTCTCACGTGCGCTTGGTGTGTCGCATCCTCTAGGCGCGCTTCACTTCGCCAACTCGACATCCGCTCGCTACGCCCAGTGGTTTCCTTGGAACGCGGCTCGTTTGCATGCCAATAGAGGCGTGGCAGGGATTGATGGCTGTTTATCAACGGCCGTTGGAGATGCCCGGATGCATCCCGACCACGAAGTCGTTCTCATTACGGGAGATTCTGCTTGGCTGTATGATTTGAATGGTCTTATGGTCAAGCCCATGCCAGTGAATTTGAAAGTGATTGTCATCAACAATGGAGGAGGAAATATCTTTCATTGGTTGAATGGACCGAAGGAGGTCGGTATGCTTGAATCTCATTTTGAGGTTCCGTTCTTAAAGGATGCTGCATCCTCCGCAGCGCTGGTAGGGCTTGCCTATTTCCGAGCCAATGACGCTGCTGAACTTGAAAATGTTTTTGATGCATGGAGCAACAACAAAGCTCCTGCATTGTTAGAAATTCAAACGCCTGGTGCGACGTCTTCTCGATGTTTCCAAGAATTGCAGGAAGCGTTGGGGAAGGAAATGCAAACGGGTTAAGTAACACATCCCACACGAATATGAGTCAACGAACTTGGACCACAATTAAGACGTACGAGGACATTCGATTTGAATGGTGCGATCACGTCGCTAAAATCACAATCAATCGGCCGGAGGTATACAATGCCTTCCGCCCTGAAACCAACATTGAAATGTTGGATGCCATGAGCATTTGTCGTGATCGCAATGACATCGGCGTCGTTGTCTTCACCGGAGCTGGCGACAAAGCATTTTGCAGTGGTGGCGATCAAAATGTCAAAGGCAGCGGCGGTTACATCGGAAAAGATGGTGTACCCCGATTGAACGTTTTGGATTTGCACAAAGAGATCCGTTCGCTGACCAAGCCTGTGATTGCGATGGTCAATGGATACGCCATTGGGGGCGGGCATGTCCTACATGTTGTTTGTGACCTCACCATTGCTTCTGACAATGCGCGATTTGG
Organism: uncultured Flavobacteriales bacterium; assembly: GCA_905478325.1. Taxonomy (GTDB): domain Bacteria; phylum Bacteroidota; class Bacteroidia; order Flavobacteriales_D; family Sanyastnellaceae; genus UA16. Next base: position 81,074 of record CAJQIB010000004.1, read on the forward strand.
TCAAACGGGACCGAAAGTAGGCAGCTTCGATGCCGGGTTTGGTTCGAGTTATTTGGCCCGCCACGTTGGTCAGAAGAAAGCACGTGAAATTTGGTTCTTGTGCGAGCAATACTCTGCTGTGGAAGCCGAAACCATGGGCATGGTGAATAAAGTCGTTCCGCTTGAAGAATTGGAAAACACGACCATGGAGTGGTGTGCAACCATGATGAAGCGATCGCCGATGGCCTTGCGTATGATCAAGCGTGGTTTGAACGCAGAATTGGATGGTCAACGCGGCCTGATGGAGTTTGCCGGTGATGCCACTTTGATGTACTACTTGATGGAGGAAGCGCAGGAAGGCAAGAATGCGTTCTTAGAAAAGCGTGATCCAGACTTTCAGCAATTCCCCAAATTTCCAGGATGAATGGCCGTGATTGGATAGAAGCCTCGCGCCTGAGAACCCTTCCCCTTGCTGCTGCATGTGTTATGGTAGGGGCCGCAGTGGCATTTAGCTCGGCCCAAGACAGTCCACTTGCTTCTGTGCGGTTTTGGCCGGTTTTCGCTGGCATAATCTTGACTGTATTTGGACTCCAAGTGTTGTCCAATTGGGCGAATGATTTGGGCGACCATGAAAACGGAGCAGACGGCCCTGATCGCACAGATCGAGCAGTTGCTTCAGGACGTATCTCGCCAAAAAGCATGAAACGCGCTGTGATTCTTTTGGCCGTTTTGGTCCTGTTCGGTGGCATGGGCACCGTAGCCATGGCGTTGCAAGGAACCGAACTATTCCTGTCCGCTATCATCTTGATTTTATTGGGCATACTGGGCATTGTTGCTGCGTATCGATACACCGCCGGAAAAAACCCATATGGATATGCCGGACTAGGAGATGCCGCTGTCTTTATTTTTTTCGGTTGGGTAGGGGTAGCTGGAACGGCGTTTCTCTTATCGCACACCTGGTCTTGGACGTGGTTATTGCCGGGCACGTTCACTGGAGCATTGAGCGTAGCGGTTTTGAATTTGAACAACATGCGGGATTTCAAGTCCGATGAGGCCGCGGGAAAGCGCACGTTGGTTGTGCGCTTGGGATGGGACAAGTCCAAGCGGTACCATGTGTTTTGTTTCGCCTTGGCTTGGTCGGCATGGTGGTTGTTCAGTCTTGCTGTTGAGCCGGGTCAATGGCGCGGTGCGCTGTGGATTTTTGCCTTGTCTCTTTTGCATCTCGGACATCTTGTTCGCGTCTTTCAAACCTCAGACCCGCAGGCCTTGGACCCGGAATTGAAACGTGTCGCTTTGAGCACGGCCTTGATTGCCTTGTTTTTATTGCTGGCTCAAACCCAAGATTTAGCGGTATGATGGCCCGTGGAATGCGCATGGATGGATTGACGCTTCGGGTCATTCGACACCCGCTTGTGTTCCATCGACCCGCGCAGACTTCACGGGATGTACTGACATCAAAGCCGACCTATTTCTTGTTGGCCCACCATCCAGACGGTCGATTCGGTTGCGGTGAGTGCAGTCTCATTCCAGGCCTCAGTCCGGAATCAGAAGAAGTCGCTCTGAAAGCCCTTCAGGATGTGGTGAAATCGGCTGTCTTAGACCCCGATTCGATTCCTGCTCAATTGCCAGCAGTGCGCTTTGCAGTGGAGATGGCGTTGATGGATCTTGTCAGTGGTGGCAAGCAACGACTCGTTGACAATGCGTTTTCCCAAGGTGAGACGTCCATTTTAATCAATGGGTTGATTTGGATGAATGAGCCTCAGCAGATGGTGCAGCAGGCAACGGATTTGATCCAACGGGGGTTCAAGACATTGAAAATGAAAATTGGCATTGGCTCCTTTTCAGAGGAGTTGGAGTGGTTGAAAGTGATTCGAGATTTGGCGCCATTGGCGGCAGGTTTCACGTTGCGAGTAGACGCCAACGGTGCTTTTTCGCGAAAGGATGCCGATTGGACGCCCCTTCAAAAGTTGGAGCGTTTGGCGGATTTAGGAATCCACAGCATTGAACAACCGCTCATGGCTTCAGACCCCATTGGCCTTGCTGAACTGTGCAGAGAGAGTCCGGTTCCCGTTGCTTTAGATGAATCTTTGATCGGTGTGTTGGGTGCTGACCAAGACCGTTTGTTGGATTCAATTCGCCCCCAGTATCTCATTTTAAAACCCAGTTTGATTGGTGGGTTGGATGCTGGGCAAACGTGGGTGGATAAGGCGCTAGAATATGGGGCGGGGTGGTGGACGACGTCTGCATTGGAATCCAATGTTGGATTGAATGCCATAGCCCAGTGGACGGCAGGCCTGTTGGAGGACGAAGAGACGCCGTTGCCCCAAGGATTGGGGACAGGCGGATTGTTTTCCAATAACGTCAACTCGCCATTGGTCATTGAAGGTGAGCGGTTGCGGTTTGACGCGGATAGGGGATGGGCGTGGCCAAAATCGTTTGAAGCATGATGGATTCAGGGATGCTACATTTCGCCAACGGTTCTGTACCGTTGAAGCCCGACTCCATGAGCCGAGCGCTTGAGTTGGCATCGGATCCGTGGGAAGTCAAGGTGGTGCAGGTTTTGTCATCCTGGTGGAGTTCGTTGGATACCATGGAGATGAAGACCTCGGGTTCGACCGGTTCTCCTCGTTTGATTCAACACTCAAAATCGGCCATTGAAGCCAGTGCTATCCGGACGTTGCAGCACTTTCAATTAAGCCCTGGAGCGCGTATAGCTCTCGCCATGCCTGCCGAATTTGTAGGTGGCATGATGATGGTCATCCGAGCAGCCGTTGGTAGCTTGGAATTGGAAGTCGTGGAACCGAAGTTGATGCCTTCTTTTTCGAAGAACACAATGGACTTTGTAGCGCTCACCCCGGCGCAAGCGCGCGCGATGTGCGCCTCAAAAAAGCATGGCCAACAGATGGGTCAGTGGAAGACGTTATTGCTCGGAGGAGCGCCTGTTCAATCGGATTGGCTTGGAGGGTTGTCAAAGGAATTAAAGGTCTACGAGTCCTTTGGAATGACGGAAACGATCAGTCACTTTGCCGTTCGGCAAGTGGCGCCAATTCTAGAAGATGCATTTCAATGTCTTCCCGGGATTGAAGTTTCCTCAGAATCCAATGGGGCGTTGAGCGTCCAATTGCCCAATCAGTCAATGGTACAAACGAACGATGCCGTGGAGATCGTCAATTCTCGGACATTCCGATGGCTCGGTCGCCTCGACGACGTGATCAATTCGGGTGGGGTGAAGGTGCATCCCAGTGCCATTGCGGCCCTCCTTTCGCCAAACATTGCGGAGCCTTTTGTGGTCTATGGACGGCCCCATGAGGGATTGGGAGAGGAGGTTGTTTTGAGAATCCATGCACAAGAAGAGCCGCAGGATGCCGACCAGAGGCGCGTTGAGCTGAATCACGTGTTTTCTACGTCGCTGCCTCGGAACCACGCGCCGCGTTCGATAGAATGGAAGCCCATGGAAAAAACCCGCTCAGGAAAATGGAAAAGCCCCCGATGATGACAAAGGAAGATCTACCGGTGTTGGTATTTGCGACCCACAATGCAAACAAAGCAGCTGAAGTCGAGCGCATGTTGGAGGGGCGTTACCGAATCCTCACCTTGAATGACATCGGCTGCAATGAAGAAATCATTGAAGATGCGACCACGTTGGAGGGCAATGCGCAAATCAAGGCCCGCTATGTCAAGACACAGTATGGGTTGGATTGTTTTGCTGACGATACGGGACTAGAAGTCGACGCCTTGGGTGGGCTTCCGGGTGTCAAAACAGCCCGATATGCAGGCGAGAATGCAGACTCAAGTGCGAACATGGAAAAGCTGATTCACGCGTTGGACGGGGTTTCAGAAGACAAGAGGCAGGCACGGTTCCGTACGTGTATTTGCCTGATCCAGGGTGAAGAGGAAGTTGTGTTAAAGGGGGTGTGTGAAGGCAGGATTGCGCTGGCATTGGAAGGCACAGAAGGGTTTGGATACGATCCGATTTTTCATCCAAATTCAGAATCCAGAACGTTTGCTGAAATGAGTCCGGCAGAAAAAAACACCGTGAGTCACCGTGGTCAGGCGGTGCGAAAAATGGTGAATGCATTGTTGGCAAGGTTTCAATGAAAATTGCGCGTGAACGCTAAGAAGTTGCATCTTTGTCCTGTAAACTGCAGTGCAGATGAATTATCTGGATTTTGAAGAGCCCATTCGCTTGTTGCGTGACCAGCTTGCCCAGGCAAAAGAGTTGCAAGAGACGAGTGATGTGGACATGGAGGCCTTGGTGCAGGACTTAGAGTCTAAAATTCGAGAAGTCACTGAAAAAGTGTACTCGGATTTGACTCCGTGGCAACGCGTGCAAGTCAGCCGTCACCCAGACCGACCGTATACCTTGAACTACATCGACGCCATCACCGGCGGTCGATTCATGGAATTGCATGGAGACCGGACCGTCAAAGATGACAAAGCCATGGTTGGAGGCTTTGGCTTTATTGATGACCAATGTGTCATGTTCATCGGTCAACAAAAAGGCATCAACACAAAAATGCGGCAGTATCGAAATTTCGGTATGGCCAATCCGGAAGGGTACCGGAAAGCCTTGCGCTTGATGAAGTTGGCTGAAAAATTCAATCGACCGGTTGTAACGCTCATTGATACTCCTGGAGCATATCCTGGACTTGAAGCGGAAGAACGCGGTCAGGGAGAGGCCATTGCACGCAATCTCATTGAGATGTGTCAGTTGAAAGTGCCCATCATTTGTATCGTCATTGGAGAAGGAGCCTCAGGAGGGGCTTTGGGCATCGGGATCGGAGACCGCGTTTTGATGTTGGAGAATACCTGGTATTCCGTAATCAGTCCTGAATCGTGTTCTTCCATCTTGTGGAGGAATTGGGAACATAAAATGGAAGCTGCTGCTGCATTGAAATTAACGGGGGAGGACATGCTCAAATTGGAGTTGATCGATGGGATCATTCCAGAGCCGCTTGGAGGAGTCCATGCAGATCGAGAAGCGATGTATGACTTGGTAAAAAAGGAAATCAAAACGCACTTAGCGAAGCTCATGCCGATGGACGCCAATAAGCGTGTCGATCAGCGAATTCGTAAGTTCTCGTCGATGGGAGTCGTCGATGGCTGAGGTTGTCTCGGGATTGCTTAGTTTTGTCACGAATTTGAAGATTCACAACACAGTATGAACCGTATTTATTACACCATGAAGTCTCCAATCACGTTGGTTGCTGCTTCCCTTTTGTTTCTCGCCGGATGTACCGGCCTGGGAAGCATGGAAAAAGAAATTGAAGCTTTGGGTCTCCAAGCAACACCTGAACCGCTGATTTTACGCGGTGACCAGGTGGAACTGAAGATTGAAGGCAAGTTTCCACCCAAGTACTTTGCTAAAAAAGTCAGCATGGAAGCGACCCCCGTTCTCACATGGGAAGGAGGTGCCGCTGAATATGACGCCCAGGGATTCCAGGGCGAGGATGCCGCTGGAAATTTCCAAGTCATCCCATTTGAAGCAGGCAAATCGTTCGTCTATGAGGCGTCAGTTCCTTTTGACGCCGCAATGGAAGATGCGGCTGAATTGGCTGTCCGAATCTCCGGAACACAAGGCAACAAATCGGCTACGTTTGATCCGGTGGTCATTGGAGCGGGTGTGATCACGACTCCATTGTGGGTGCAGTCAGATGACCAGTTCATCGCTGTTCCTGATGCGTACAAGCGTGTCATCTCTTACACGCAAGAAGCTACAGTCAACTATTCTGTAAATGCATCAGGGGTGCGCGGATCAGAATTGCGAGATGCCGATTGGCAAGAGCTCAAGACGTTGATCAAATTGGCTGCGTCTGCAGACAGTGTGACGTTGACAGGAGTGAACATCGAGTCGTATGCGTCACCAGAGGGTGAGATTACACTGAATGAAGATTTGGCCAGCGACCGTGCAGGTTCTGCTGCCAAAGCAATGGCCAATGAGTTGAAGCGATCTAAAATTGCTACCAACGATGCCTTTTACAATGAATCTCCTAAGGGAGAGGATTGGAATGGGTTTAAGAGCTTGATGAAGGCTTCTTCGATTGCGGACAAGGATTTGATCTTGCGCGTGTTGGAGATGTATTCTGACAAGAACAAGCGAGAGGAAGAAATTCGCAACATCGCCAAGACGTACAAGGAGATCGAGAAGGACATCCTTCCTGAACTGCGTCGTTCTCAGATGGCAGTGAGCTATGATGTTGAAGGCTACACGGATGAAGAGTTGATTGCTATGAGCATGGAGAGTCCGCAAATGTTAACGGCAGATGAGTTGTTGTTCGCGGCGACTTTGTTCGAATCGGTAAATGATAAATTGACCGTTTTTGAAAACGCGATGCGCGTGCACACAACTGATTTCAGGGCATACAACAACGCTGGGTGGTGTTTGACTGAAATGGGCCGCAATACACAAGCGAAGGAGTTGTTCAATCAAGCGTTGACTTTAGGCCGGAACAAAGCTGTTTTGAACAATGTAGCAGCAATCAAGCGTCAGGAAGGCGATGTTGATGGTGCAATGAAATTGCTCAACGAAGCGAACGGAGCAGGTCCTGAAGTGGCTTACAACAAAGGCATCATTTTGATTCAAAAGGGTGACTATCCTTCTGCGATTTCAAACATGGGTCGTTCATCTACGGTCAATGTAGCGTTGGCTAAGATGCTCAATGGAGATGCCTCTGGTGCAAAAACAACCTTGGAGAATGCAGGCGACGACAGTGCTGTCGCAAGCTATTTGATGGCCGTTGCATGTGCCCGTTTGGGTGATGCGAACGGTGTGAAAGTTCATTTGGCTGAGGCTTTAGCTAAGGATCCTGGATTGCGTGCTAAATCTGAAAAAGATTTGGAATTCCGCAATGTCAGAGACCAGCTGGGCATGTAATTGCTCGAAAGCATTTCGAAAAAGGCCGCTCCATTTGGAGTGGCCTTTTTCGTTTTTAAACCGCGAGAACTTGGTTACTTTGGTCAGATGAAATACGCGACGGTTGTTTTTTGTTTGCTTCTTGGGATGTTCAATGCGTTCGATGGATTGGGCCAAACGAGCAAAGAGGTCAGTACCCATTTATTCGATTTGCCTGGCGTAGAATTTGACGCAATTCCTGCACCTTCTCCGTTTGAATCATCTTGGGTTTTGATGGTGAAACAGCCTTTTGACCATGAACACCCTGAGTTGGGGAGTTTTCGTCAAAAAGTATATCTGTCTCATTATGAAGCGGACCGTCCTGTTGTTTTGGTGACAGAAGGGTACAATCGAGGAAGAAATTATGCGAGTGAACTGGCAACGGCTATCGGAGCCAATCAAGTGGTTGTGGAGCATCGGTTCTACGGAGCCAGCATGCCAGACTCCATGGACTATACGTATCTAACGATTCGTCAAGCTGCAGCTGATTTGCATCGGATCAAGGAGATGTTGGCCGGTCTGTATGAAGTGCCGTGGTTGGCTTCGGGGATTAGTAAAGGAGGTCAAACGACGTTGTACTACCGGTACCTCTATCCGGAAGATGTTGCGGTGAGCGTGCCGTATGTAGCACCCATCAATTTGGCTTTGGAGGACACCCGGATTTATGACTTTCTGAATGTTGTGGGCTCTCGATCGTGTCGAAGGGACATTCTCGAGATACAACGACGAATTCTATCGGATTATGAAGCATGCTTGACGCGTTTAAAGTGGCACGCGAAGGGTGAGGGGTTGGAGTTTGGTTATTTGAGTTTGGAAGAGGCCTTTGAATATGCCGTGCTCGAGTATCCTTTTTCATTTTGGCAATGGGGGATGGATTGCTCTGACATACCCGATGCCTCAGCGGACTTAGAGGTGGTTTTGGACCACTTTTTAGAAGTGAGCGGCTTGGCTTTTTTCTCGAATACGAGCATGACAGATTATGCGTCACATTATTACCAGTGTGCGCGTGAGTTTGGTTACTACAGCTATGAAACGGAGGCGGTTTCCGATTTGCTTCGCGCCCTTCCAACAGACGTCAATCCATCAGCAATCTTCACTCCGAATCACGAAGAGGTTCCTTACGATGGAGGAGCATTGGCTCGGGAGGTGTACGATTGGTTGGAGGCATCGGGCGAACGCATTCTGTACATCAATGGAGCTTTGGATACGTGGAGTGCAACAGCGATGCCAAAGCGCGAGGACCGCGACGCCCTTTATTTCTTTTTAGAGGGTGAAAGCCACAGCTCAGCGCGGATTCGAACGATGGATTCGGATCAAAAGCGAGAAGTCAAGAAGGCATTGGAGCGGTGGTTGGAAATGCCCATCACCGGATCGCTCTCTGAAATTGAGGAGGCGGACTAACCGGGCAATCCGATGCGCTTTGCAGCATGCCATAGAACAATGCCCGCACAGACGCTGACATTCAGACTTTGTTTGACTCCGAATTGGGGGATTTCCACCACAATTTCGGATGCATCACACGTGTTAGGCTCAACGCCTTTCACTTCATTGCCAAACACAAGGGCCCATTTTTCTCCGACTTTTGGCTCCCAGTTGAGGATGGAAATGCTGTTTGTTGTTTGCTCAATCGATGCGATTTTATAGCCTTGTTCGCGCAATTTCATAATGGCTGAAAGTGCATCGGAATGGGCTGACCAAGGCACGTGTTCATCGGCACCCAAGGCACTCTTAAGGATGTCCCTCTGAGGAGGGTGAGCGGTGTAGCCGCACAAGTCGATGCCGCTAATTCGAAAGGCATCTGCCGTTCGGAAGAAAGCACCGACATTGAGTCCAGATCGAATGTTCTCAAGAACAACTCTCACGGGCACGGTCTCGGATTCGGTATACGCTTCTGGACGCGTGCGTTCTCCCAATGGGCTCATGCTTTTTTGGATTCTAAGAGTTTCTTCAATGCCAAGTATTCATCACGTAAACGAGCGGCTTCCATAAAGTCAAGATCTTTTGCTGCGCGTTCCATGACCTTCTTCGTACGCTCGATTGTTTTCTGAAGCGCCTCAACACCCATGGCATTCACAACAGGGTCAGCAGATAGTGTTTCCATGGTGACATCGGGTTCTGCCGCCAAATGGCGTGGCCGGTCTTCGATGCTATTGCTTTGCTCGAACATGGTATTCCGCTGTTTCTTAATCTGAGTCGGTTTCATGCCATGCTTCACGTTGTATGCCTCTTGCTTCTCTCTTCTCCGTGCTGTTTCGTCAATCGTCATGGCCATGGACTTGGTGATCCGGTCACCATACATGATGACACGGCCTGAGATGTTTCTAGCCGCTCTGCCCGCAGTTTGAGTCAGTGAGCGGTTTGATCTCAGAAAGCCTTCTTTGTCCGCGTCCATAATCGCAACCAGTGCGACTTCAGGAATGTCCAAGCCTTCCCGCAAAAGATTGACGCCGACGAGCACATCGAATACACCGTCTCTCAATTCTCGTATGATTTCGACACGGTCCAATGTTTTGACATCGGAGTGGATGTAGCGTGTTTTGATGCTCAGGCGTTCGAGGTATTTGGTCAACTCTTCAGCCATACGCTTGGTCAGGGTGGTCACTAGAGTGCGGTCTCCTGCGGCTATGGTGCCTTGAATCTCAGTCACCAAATCATCCACTTGGTGTTCACAAGGCCGGACTTCGATGGGCGGGTCTAACAATCCAGTAGGGCGAATCACTTGTTCCACGACGATGCCTTCAGACTTCTCCAATTCATAATCGGCGGGTGTTGCAGAAACATAGAGCAGCTGCCCCGTGATGTCATGAAACTCATCGCCTTTGAGTGGACGATTATCCAGGGCAGAAGGTAGTCGGAATCCATAGTCAATCAGGGCAGTCTTTCGCGAGCGGTCACCACCGTACATGGCCCCAATTTGAGGCATGGTCACGTGACTTTCATCCACGATGAGTAGGAAGTCATCTGCGAAATAGTCGAGCAAGCAAAAAGGGCGTTCTCCGGGTTTTCTGCGGTCGAAGTACCGGCTATAGTTCTCGATTCCATTGCAGAAGCCGATTTCCTTGATCATCTCTAAATCATACAAAGTTCTTTCCTCCAACCTTTTGGCTTCCAGGAATTTGGATTGCTCTTGAAAGAAGTCTTTTTGTTTCTCCAAGTCCTGTTGAATTTCCCAAACAGCTTGGTCTGTTGTTGATTTACTCGCGACGAATAGATTCGCTGGGTAGATGACGATGTCGTCAAACGTGTGTAGGGTCTGTCCGGATTCCGGGTCAATGGTCTGCAATGCTTCGATTTCATCTCCCCAAAATTGAATGCGCAAAGCATGATCTGCATAGGCTAAGAACACATCGACGGTATCGCCTTGAACGCGGAATGTACCCCGCTTGAACTCCGCACGTGTTCGGCTATACAAGCTGCTGACCAGGGCGTGCAAGAAGGCATTGCGCCCCCATTTCTGTCCAACGTTGAGAGGGATAATGCTTTTGTGAAACTCAACCGGGTTGCCGATGCCATAGATGCAGCTAATGGATGCCACAACAATGATGTCCCGTCGTCCACTCAGCAAAGCTGAGGTCGTGCTTAACCGGAGCTTTTCAATCTCCTCGTTGATTGCCAAGTCCTTTTCTATGAAGGTGTTGGTTGAGGCGATGTAGGCTTCAGGTTGGTAGTAGTCGTAGTAACTGACGAAATACTCAACGAGATTCTCAGGGAAAAACTCCTTGAATTCCGAGTATAGCTGTGCGGCTAACGTTTTGTTGTGACTGAGGACCAGCGTCGGGCGTTGTGTCTGCGCGATGACATTGGCAGCCGTGAACGTCTTTCCTGATCCTGTAACTCCTAGAAGTGTTTGGTGCTTGGTGCCTTGTTGCACGCCCTCCACAAGTTGTCGGATGGCCTCGGGTTGATCACCCGCAGGTTTGTATTCGCTTTGGAGTTTGAATTTCATGCGGTAGGTGCTTCAAATTTACGTGCGGTGAAGCGCAATTCATCCGAGATTTTAAGAAACAAAAAAGCCAGGCTTTTGGCCTGGCTTTTTTCTTGCAGTTGTTGTGGCAATCAGTCTGCCACTACATCAAATTTCACCGTAACGATGACTTCTTTGTGCAACTTAATCGTTGCTTCATACGAACCGAGTTCTTTGATGCTGTCATCGGTGAAGTGAATCAACTTCCGGTCAATGTTATGACCGGCAGCTTGAATGGCTTCAGCCAATTGAATGGAGTTGACAGAACCAAAGATCTTGCCGCTTTCGCCGGCTTTCGCTCCGATTTTTAATGTCAATCCTTCCAGTGACTTGCCCAATGATTGAGCCAATTCCATCGCTTTCGCAGCCTTGTGAGACTGTTGCTTGATGACTTCTGCTACCACCTTCCGTGCGGAAGGAGTGGCGGATGTAGCCAACCCTTTTGGGATGAGGAAATTGCGTGCGTAACCGCTTTTGACGGTGACGATGTCGTTTTTGCTACCAAGTAGTTCGACGTCTTGCTTCAGAATGATATCCATGATCGTCGGATTTAGCGGAGGTTGTCAGCCACATATGGCATCAAAGCCAGGTGACGTGCCTTTTTGATGGCCTGGGCCACCTTGCGTTGGTACTTCAGGGAGGTGCCTGTCAATCGACGAGGCAAAATCTTGCCCTGCTCGTTGCAGAGCATCAACAAAAAACTAGCATCCTTGTAGTCGATGTACTTAATGCCTTTCTTCTTGAAGCGGCAGTACTTCTCCTTCTGGGTGTCAATGCTGATGGGGTTCAGGTAACGGACATTCTTGTCAGCCATGGTGATTCTTTTTTAAGAATTAAGCCTCTTCGGCAGTTTCAGGAGCGGCCGTAGGGGCTTGGCTCGACTTGTTGCGGCGTGACTCAGCATACACAGTGTGATGCTTGTCCATCCGAGTCGATAGGAATCGGATGATGCGCTCGTCTCTCCGGAATTCAGTTTCGAAGGGCAGGATTACAGGAGCCTCAGCCTCAAACTCAAACAGTTGGTAGAAGCCCGAAGACTTCTTCTGAATGGGATAGGCCAATTTTCGTAATCCCCATGATTCCTCATGATCAATGGTAGCACCATTGTCCTTGAGGTATGCACGGTACTTCTCTACTGTTTCCGCTACCTGCTCAGCAGATAGCACGGGAGTCATAATGAAAACAGTTTCGTAACGATTCATGTAGAACGGGGTTTGTTAAATGGGGGGCAAAAGTAATTCAGGAACCGCTGAAAAACAATAACTGATCGTGCTGATTTCGAGTGGCTTTATTCCAATCTGAGTGGGCCGTTGTTCGTTGTCTGTTCAAAACTCCGCTTCCTTCGCCAAGAACAGCGCCCGATATTCGCAGAGTCTATCAATAAAATGGAATCGAGCAACGCAACCTATACCGTATCCGCCCTCAAATATCGTCCACAGGAATGGGACGCCGTTGTAGGACAAGAAGGGATTACACGTACCCTCAGGCAAGCCATTGATCAAAATCAAGTGGCTCAAGCCTATTTGTTTTGCGGTCCAAGGGGTGTCGGTAAAACCACGTCGGCGAGGATTTTCGCTCGGGCCATCAATGATTTTGATGCAAATTCAGGAGAAGACTATGCGTTCAATGTCTTTGAATTGGATGCCGCCTCCAACAATAAGGTTGAAGACATTCGATCCATTGTAGACCAAGTGCGGATCCCGCCTCAACGCGGTAAGTATAAAGTGTACATCATCGATGAGGTGCACATGCTTTCTCAAGCGGCGTTTAACGCTTTCTTGAAGACGTTGGAGGAACCGCCGCCTCATGCGGTGTTTGTTTTGGCTACAACCGAAAAGCATAAAATTCTTCCCACGATCCTGTCGCGTTGCCAAATCTTTGATTTCCATCGCATCACTGTGCCCGACATGGTGACACATTTGCAGGGCATTTGCACGCAAGAAGGAATCGAAGCCGAAGAAGCTGCTTTGCACGTCGTGGCAGTGAAGGCAGATGGAGCGTTGAGAGATGCGCTGAGTATTTTTGATCAACTGGTGGCCTTCGCTGGGAAGAAGTTGACGTACGAGGTGGTAGCGGAGCATTTGCATGTTCTCGATCATCAAACCTATTTTGAAGTGTTGCGTTGTGCGCTGGCCGGCGAAGTCGCTCCGGCACTGCTGGTCCTCGACGGGATCATCGCACGCGGTTTTGACCCCCATCACTTTATCTCAGGATTGGGATCCCACCTGCGCAGCTTGTTGGTGAGTAAAGATGCCTCCACGGTTCAGCTCATGGAAGGAACGGATGACCTGCGAAGGCAATTTGTTGAGCAATCGCAACAGACGGATTTGCACTTTCTGGTTCAAGCGCTCGATCATGTGAATAAAGCGGATGTTCAATACCGAGGTAGCAATCACCAGCGACTCCTTGTTGAGCTTACGCTGATGCAAATCTGCTCCCTTCGAGGAGTGGATAAAAAAAAAAATAGCCTCATAGCGATTCAAGCGGATGCTTGGCGGGCGAGCCGCTCAGTGAGCCGCCCCGCAATTCCTCCAACGCAGAAACCTCCTGTAGAGCGCGATGTGGCTCCTGAACCTGCCATGCCTGTGAAGGGTATAGATGTCGCGGAAGCTCAGCCGATGCCGGTCGCATCCGAAGATGTGATTCCGGCAGCTGTGGCTGCTGAAGAAAGGCAGGAGCCTCAGAAGTCCCCTGAAGTGGGGGTCTTGAAAAAACGCAGGGTAGCCCTATCGAAACCAAAGTCGCTCCAATCGTTGGTGGTGGACACACCGGAGGTGGTCAAGGAATTCGAACCCGTCTTGCGCGAAGAATTTGATTTGGGGCAGCTTCAGGAGGCTTGGAATCAGTTTGCGGAGGTGCAGAGACGAGCGGATCTACTCAATTTAAGTTCGACGCTTTTGGCGTGTTCGGTTGGATTGGAAAAGAAACAAATTCAAATCAAGCTGCTGAATAGAGTTCAAGAAGAGCAAATCAAGGAGGTTCGTGTCCAATTGCTCGAATATCTCAGAGGTGCTTTGAAGAACGATTTCATCGAACTGAACTTGCACGTCCCTGCAGCTGCTGAATCCGAAGTTTCGTCTCAATTCTTAACGGAACGCGAGCGATACGATGTTTTTGTGGACAAAAATCCACATTTAGACACGTTGAGAAAACGACTGGATTTGGATTTGGGATAAAACACAGATTCAAATTCCACGTGGATCGGGACTTTTTCTATTTTCAATTGAACGACTTGACCTCATTAGTGGTTTAAACAACATGAAGCGCATTTTTTCGGTTTTTACGATTTTTGCTGTCGTGGCCTTTTCGACGGAAATGTTTGCCCAATCCATAGGGGTGATTCGAGGAAAGGTGACCGATGCGGTGACCAACGATCCCGTTCCCTTTGCCAATGTGGTATTGCAGGGTGAAATCAAAGGGACAACGACTGATTTCGATGGTATTTTTGAATTGGCACAGGTTCCTACAGGGCTTCGTAATGTGCAATTTAGTTTTGTAGGCTACGATGCCATAACCATTTTTGAAGTCGAGGTCACGCCATCGAGACCAGCCGTCATCAGTGTGGTTATGAAGCCGTCGACTGTCGCAATCGCTGAAGCCGAAGTGCAGGGTTCGCGACGCGCTACGCAAGCCGAAGCACCTCTGAGCGTTCGGAGTTTGGGTTCCAATGAAATCAAGCGAAACCCAGGAGGAGGTCGGGACATTAGCCGGGCGATTCGCACGTTGCCGGGGGTGGCTGCCATCCCTAGTTTTCGAAACGACATTGTCGTTCGAGGAGGGGCTCCCAATGAAAATCGGTTTTACATCGATGGCATCGAAATCCCCAACATCAACCACTTCGCGACACAGGGAGCGAGCGGCGGTCCGGTAGGCATGATCAATGTTGACTTGGTTGAGAACATCGATTTCTATGCCGGAGCTTTTCCCGCAGCCCGTGGAAATGCCCTGAGTTCCGTGATGGAGTTCAGCTTCAAAGAAGCGCGAACCGATGAATGGACGGCCAACATGGTCGTGGGTACGAGCGACCTGGGATTGACCCTCGAAGGCCCAACAGGTGAAAAGTCATCGCTCATCATGAGCATGCGCAGAAGTTATTTGCAGCTGCTTTTCGAGGCCATCGGACTGCCGTTTTTGCCGATCTACAATGACTACCAGTTCAAGTGGACGGCGCGTCCTGATGACCGCAACGCCATCACTGTCATTGGTTTGGGGGCGTTGGATAATTTCGAACTGAACTTGGGCATTGCTCAGGACTCCGCCCAAGACAATTATCTTGACCAAGTGGCCATTTTGGGAGCGTTGGACATCCAACGGCAATGGAACTACACGCAGGGCGTGAAGTGGGATCGGTATCAAGACAACGGAAAATGGACATTCGTCGCGAGTCGGAACATGCTCAACAACCGCGCCTTCAAACACTTGGACAATGACGAAGAGAACCGCTTGATTCGGGATTACCTCTCTCAGGAGATTGAGAACAAGTTCCGGGCAGAGCGGAAATTATTTCTGAAAGAAGGAATGGAGGCGACCTATGGTGTGTTGTACGAGTATGCTAAATACAACAATAGCACTTCAGAAAAGCGACTGAATCCAGCCACGGGTGCACTGGAGTCGGTTGACTTCCAATCGGATTTTAAGGCACACAAATACGGCGCATTTGTTCAAGCCAATCGGCGATTGATGCAGGAGCGATTGACATTGTCAGCTGGGATGCGTATCGATGGCTCGACGGCTGCGTCGGGGCTGGTGAATCCTTTGAAACAGTGGTCTCCTCGGGTGTCTGCGAGTTTCGCCTTTGCTCCGGGCTGGACCTTCAATGCCAATGCGGGCATGTATTCTCAACTTCCCGCCTACACCATCCTAGGGTATGCAGTGGGTGATGCGCGCGTCAATGCGACGGACTCCACGTCGTATCTCAACAACAGGCAATTGGTTGCAGGTTTGAAGTGGGACGGCAGTGAAAAGAACTTCGTGGTCTCTGTGGAAGGCTTTTTCAAGGGCTATCAAAACTCTCCGATCAGTTCATTGCAAGGGGTGGCCTTGGCCAATTTGGGAGCGGACTTTGGGGTGGTGGGCAATGAAGCCGTAACCTTTGATGGATTGGGGCGGTCATATGGGGCGGAACTCCTGCTTCAACAACGTCTTTACAAAGGCTTTTACGGGCTGTTGGCCTACACCTTTGTACGGAGTGAATTTGAAGATAGCTCAGGTGAATTTGTTCCGAGCAGCTGGGACAACCGCCATATCCTAAGCATGACGGGAGGGAAGAAATTCGAGAATGGATGGGAAATTGGGACGCGCTTGCTTTTCAGTGGAGGATTGCCTTACACACCAACGGATGCAGGTTCTTACAGCATTGAAAGTTGGGATTTTTACGGTCGGCCTTTGTTGGATTACAGCTTACTGAATTCAGAACGCAACGGGGCATTCCACCAACTGGACATTCGCATTGACAAGAAGTGGTTTTTTGAGCGGTGGTCGCTCGATGTATTCATGGAAGTACAGAATGCTACTGGTGCGGCCGTTCCGCAACCCAACTTCAGTGATGTGGCACGAAACCCATTGACAGGTGCGCCTGTCCCATCGCAGACCCAGCCGGGGTTCTATGACCAACGACAAATTGACCCGAGTAATGGAGCGGTTTTACCTGCTTTGGGAATCATCATCGAACTTTGATGCATGCAACCAAAGCTTTGGGATGAAGGAATGAGTTGGTCCTGTTTGCCTCATGCCGTGAGTTCTCTCATTTGCACTGGGGCAGCTATTATCAATGAATGGTGGATTTGTGGTGTTGTTGGAACACTGTCCTCGGTGCTCTTTTTCACGGCTCGCACGGGGCTGCAGTGGCAACGCGAGTCTCGCAGTTTTCGGTCTTCTACGGGTTGGATGATTGCAGGTGCCTGGATCGGTTGGGGAAGATGGCGCATACTTCCGAATGATGCCCAACTGTCACTCGATCATACCAAAGAAACGTTGATGAACCGGCGCGGGGCATATGATGTTGGAATCGAATCGTGGGAATTGATGTGGCATCAAAAGAATGGAGTTGTCCGTGTGTTGCATGACTTCACAGACCGCGAAATGGCGCAAGATGTGCTCCAGGAAGTCACGAATTTGGATTCGCCGATTTAAGCGGAATCGGTTATCTTCGAAGGCATGCGCATTGACAAATTCCTATGGGCCATACGGGTGTTCAAAACACGATCTCTTGCTAGCGCTCATTGCCGTGAGGGCAAGGTTTTTAT
Organism: uncultured Flavobacteriales bacterium; assembly: GCA_905478325.1. Taxonomy (GTDB): domain Bacteria; phylum Bacteroidota; class Bacteroidia; order Flavobacteriales_D; family Sanyastnellaceae; genus UA16. Next base: position 98,154 of record CAJQIB010000004.1, read on the forward strand.
AGGCGAGAAAGTGGTGAAGCCAGCTCACGTTTTATCCGGGGAGGAAAAAATCCGGGTTCGAAAGGGTGCGGTTCAATTTGAGTGGAAGGTGCTTTCGTTTCCAAAAAGCCGTGTCGGTGCAGCACTTGTCGAAACCTATGCCCGGGATGTTACAGCGCCTGAAGAAGTGAAGAAGTGGGAAGATATCCGAGCCGCTCAGCGTGACTTGGGGCGTCCAGTTGGTCGGCCAACAAAGCGTGATCGCAGAGATTGGGAAAAGCATTTTGAATGAAAAAGGACTTTGTAATCCGGAACATCACGGCGTCGGAGACGCGTCCTGTTCGGCATGAGGTTTTATGGCCGCATCTGCCGAGTGCCGCGTCTTGTGTGATTGACATCGATGATCAAGTAGGGGCGCACCATGTCGGTGCTTTTGACTCGAATGGAAAATTAGTGGGTGTTTGTTCGTTGTTTCAGCAACGTTCAGAGCGCTTTCCTCACGCCATATCGAACGATGCTGCGGTGTATCGATTGCGTGTGATGGGGACCGTTGAAGAAGTTCGAGGTCATGGTGCAGCAGCAGCGATAATCGACTACGTTTGTCTTTGGTGCAGCCGTCAAAGCATAGTGTATGTGTGGTGTGATGCTCGCGAGGTTGCATTCGGTTTTTATGAGCGAATGGGATTTGAATTTGTGTCCGATAAATTTGAAATCGAGCACATCGGCCTCCATCGAATGATGGCTCGGTCACTTTAATTTTAGGGCTTCATTTTCTAGTCATGCCGATACTATCCAACAAAGGGCTTCGAATGCCCGACAGCCCTATTCGGAAGCTGACTCCTTTTGCCAATGCTGCAAAAGAGCGGGGGGTGCATGTGATTCATTTGAACATTGGACAACCGGATATAGAAACACCGGATATAGCCATGCAGGCCATTCGAGACATCGACCGAAAGGTTTTAGAATACAGCCCCAGCGAGGGATATTCCTCATATCGAAAAGGCCTCTCTCAGTATTACCATGGTGTTGGAGTCGATGTGACGTCAGAAGATATCCTGGTGACAACGGGAGGGTCAGAAGCGTTGATGTTCGCCTTCCTCGCCTGTTTAAATCCGGGGGATGAGATTATCATTCCTCAACCTTTTTATGCCAATTACAATGCGTTCGCTGAAATAGCGGGTGTCCATATTGTTCACGTAACAGCTTCGATTGAAAATGGTTTTGCCCTGCCTCCGATGGAGGATTTTGAGGCCATGGTCAATGAGCGAACCAAGGCCATTTTAATCTGCAACCCGGGCAACCCGACCGGAACGAATTACGCAGATTCAGATTTGGAGGGGTTGGCGAAACTGGTCAAGAAGAATGATTTGTTCTTGTTCGCTGATGAGGTGTATCGTGAGTTTACCTACGGCGGGGAATTGCCGCGTAGCATCATGAGCATACGAGGGATCGAGGAGCATGCCGTTATGATCGATAGTGTTTCCAAACGATACAGCATGTGTGGAGCGCGAGTGGGCTGTTTGGTCACGAGGAATTCAGAGGTAAAAAGCGCTGCAATGAAATTTGCAATGGCTCGACTGAGCCCGCCCACCGTGGCGCAGATTGCCGCGGAGGCCGCTCTTCAAACACCGGATTCGTATTTCGATGCGGTCCGTTCGGAATACATGAAACGTCGGGACGAGTTGGTGAACGGATTGAATCAGATTGAAGGAGTGGAGTGTCCGATGCCTGGTGGTGCTTTTTATGCCGTTGCAAAATTGCCCATTGACGATGCTGATTTGTTTTGTCAATGGATGCTGGATTCCTTTGTTTGGGAAGGGTGTACTGTAATGATGGCGCCCAACACTGGATTCTATGCGACGCCTGAGTTGGGGAGGCAAGAAGTCCGCATGGCGTATGTATTGAAACTGGAAGAAATTCAAAAAGCCGTTCAATGTTTGCGTCACGGACTGGAGGCATACGCCGCTCGTGCAGACCATTCTTGATTGGCCTGAAGTTCACGTGAAACGCAGAGGGCTATTTTGCTTTGGGGAGGTGAGAATGTGAAGCGGCCTGCATTGGGTTGGCTGGGGCAATGTGCATTCCACAATGTCTCATGTGTATCTTGCTACATTATTCGATAATCACCACCAAATGAATCGCCTTTACTCGCTGCTCCCATGGAGTCTTTTTTTCGTTTTTGCAGGATGTTTGTCCCTGCAAGGAAATGCTCAAACAGCCGATACCACGTGGGTCCAGACGTTTACCTGGGAAGAGCAAAACAACCCGGCGACCAACTATGAAAGTCCTGGACGTCGATGGTTCGATTTTCCATCGTCCACAAATGACACGGCGTATCAAAAGGTATTGATGTACCATACGTTGAAGTGTTTTGAGGATGGCACTGCAGGAGGTTTGGGCTATGCTTGTGGAGAATGGGATTATCTCACGTACAATTATTTATTTGATCACACAGGAACATTAGACAGCAACCTCTTAACTCATCCCCATTGGCTTGTTGACGATGTGAACTTTGTGGCGGATACGCTGATTTATGTGCCTGAAAGTGAGACGGTCTCCGATACCATTCGCACCCTGTATGAGCTGATTCAATTGGGTGATGTTGAAGCCACGGAGGAAGCTTCCAATACAAGTTTGGTGTGGTCTGACGCCATGAGCTCGGCCAATTTTGTGCCGCAAACGGCGCGTTATCAGTGGTTGTGGACAGCATCTGAACTTGGCGTTATGGGGTGGGTTGATTCCACATCTGCGGGTTTTGAACTTCCTTGGATCGAGGAGTTGTCTGAGCAACGGGATGGCGCACAGTGGAAGGCGTATTGGACCACTCAGGATTCCTTGGCTGGTTTTTGGAATGGTTCTGCTGCGGCTTCGTCTGGAGTGTCTGATTTGAATAACGCGGGTCGCTTTGTTTGGAATGAACCCTTGATTTGGGATGGTGAAGCGCATTTGATTATTGAACTTCAACTGCAGGAGGCGATTTGGAATGACCCGGCTTCGGTCGTCATTCCATCTGTGGATGCGCCAGAGCAAACGTGGCGAGCAACCTCTGCAGGTCATTTTATTCGGTTCGACGGCAATGACCGCTTCGAAGTGGTTGCTTCAGAATTGGATGGTATCGGAGCAGAAGTCACCGTTGAATTTTGGCAGCGAGGAAACGAAATTTTTCAGCCAGAAAACAACTCCATTTGCGAGGGGTTCAATGCTTTGAACCAGCGAGAGCTCAATATTCACCTTCCCTGGTCCAATGGACGCGTATACTGGGACGCCGGATACGATGGTGGGTACGATAGAATTGACCAAGCAGCAGCTGCTGAACAGTATAAAGGCGTTTGGAACCACTGGGCTTTTGTCAAGAATGCAACGGAAGGAGTGATGTCGATTTATTTGAATGGATTGCTGTGGCACACAGGACAGGACCTGGACAATGCGTTTGGAGAAATGGTTCGTTTTCACATCGGATGCAATGGCAATGGTGGCAATGATTATCGGGGCGACGTCGATGAGTTTAGGATCTGGGCGTCAGCATTGAACGCTGCAACCATTGCAGAATGGATGGATCAGACACCTGGTGAGGAGCATCCGCAATTCGATCAGCTCAAGGCGCATTTTGATTGGGAAACGGAAGGAGGGTATCAAATTGATGGCGTTGGAGCCTCAGGCTTTTTTCATGGCAACGCTGGAAGGATAGCGCATGGAGGTTCTGATGCCTTTATGCGTCAAGGTGCAATGCCCGATGCGGCCCGTCCCGTCATGACGTGGTTGAGCGGGACACCCGTTTCGTATGAATCCATTGTGGTCGACCGAACAGTCCCCGTTCCTCCGCTCAGTGTATCTGAATGGGCCGTGTTTGGCAATGACGTCAACTGGACTGCGTTGGAGTACGCTTGGCCGCACGATGCTGTTATGGAAACCCGCATGTCAACCGGAGAGCTGTTGGCGACTTACCCCGTTCAAGGGGCGTCGGTCATTCTTGTCAACGACACGCTGGAGTATTTTTCTCCGTCATTTGAAGTCATTGATCGTTATGAATTGGCACGTTATATCACACCGTACGGAATCGGACTCACTTTGGGCGATGAAGGCTGGACATGGGTGTTTGACGTAACCGACTTTGTGGGCATGCTGCGTGATAGTGTGGAGCTGCAAGCTGGAAATTGGCAAGAGCTTTTGGACCTTCGATTTGCCTTTATTGAAGGGACTCCTGCTCGCGATGTGAAGCGGATTGAAGCGTTTTGGAAGGGGCAGTACAATTTGAGCAGTTTTGATGAAAACGTCACGGATCATGTCTTTACTCCTGTTTCTGGGGAAGCCATGTTCAAACTCAAAACCCGTGCAAGTGGGCATGGTTTTGGATCGGGCAACAACTGTGGTGAGTTTTGCTATAACGCCCATTCCGTTCAAGTAAACGGAGAGACTCAGTGGACCTGGGAAGTCATGAGGGAATGTGCAGACAATCCCTTGTACCCTCAGGGAGGGACTTGGATTTATGACCGTGCGGCCTGGTGTCCGGGCGCTCCCGTGGATACCAAAGAGTTTGAATTGACCTCTGTTGTGACTGCGGGTGAGCCTTTCGCTGTGGATTATGACATTACATATGATCCCGATGGCAACTATCGCTTTGAAGGCCAAGTCGTTGCTTACGGCGAGGCCAATATGGAACATGACGTCGAAATCTCGGAAGTTTTGGCTCCTTCAGATAACAAGTTACAGTCCCGATTCAATCCAATTTGCGAGTCGCCACAAGTCATCATTCGCAACAACGGCGCTGAACCATTGACGAGCTGTACATTCAATTATGGCATTCAAGGGGGAGAAGAAGCGACCTTCCAATGGACAGGTGAACTCGCGTTTTTAGAGTCGGCTGTGGTGGATTTGCCCTACATCGACCCGTCTCTTTCTGAAGGAGACAACGAAGAAGAGTTGATCTTTGAAGTGGCGGTCAATGCTCCCAATAATCAATTGGATCAAGAGCCTCGGAACAATGCTACGACCAGTCGATTTCATCGTGTTCCAACGTGGGCTTACCCCGATTTGGATGACAACCGCATCATTGTGTGGACCAAAACGAATTTAGTCCCGAGTGAAACAACCATTGAGTTGACTGATGCCGCAGGCAACGTGGTGTGGGAACGTGGTTATGCAGAAGCCAATACAACCTTCCGAGATACCCTGTCTCTGAATCAAGGCTGCTACCGATTGACCATTTATGATTCGGGAGATGATGGGCAAGGCTTTTGGGCCAACAATGATGGCAGCGGGTATACACGTGTCAAAAAAGTGGCGGGTGGAAATTTCATCAATTTTGAGCCGGACTTTGGCAAGTCCATTTCACAGGCTTTCTTCTTTCAAACGAATCTGGTTGGCGTGGAGGAGTTCGTTTCGAACCGTCAGTTCGGATTCCAGGTGTTTCCGAACCCCAGTGATGCACAATTCAATGTGCGTCTTGATGGATGGAATGAGGGGCAGTTGGCGAACTGGAGTTTGCGTGATCCCATGGGAAGATTGATTGATCAAGGAGCAAGAAGGCTGAATTCGGGTGAATTGCTCGCTCTGTCTTTCAAGGAATGTCCACAGGGGACCTACGCATTAACGGTCACCAATGAGATGGGACAACACACGACCCAGTGGATTCAAGTGAGTCGCAAGTGATTCAATGCTCTGATTTCTTGACGTGAACCAGCTGTGTAGCTCTTTATTTTGATTTGTTTGACCTTTTTGTGTCAAAAAAACGGATTTTGTTGGTAATTTTTTAAATAATTCGGAGTGACCCCCCTCAAATTTAGGGGTACCTTCGTGAAATTATTAGAAAAAACCGACTTTCATGAGTATTTCTCGCCAAAAAGCCCTTGAGGATGTGTTAGAACGCACTCCGCGGTACCGGGAGCGTCCTTCGAATAAAATTTCACAGTATTACGGTGAGAACGTATTCAACTTGCATACGATGCGAGAGTACTTGACAGATGAGGCTTGTGATGGCATCATGGATGCGATGGACAACCACACTTCGATCAGTCGCTCTATTGCAGATCAAGTGGCGTCTGCTTTGAAGGAATGGGCCATTTCACGAGGAGCTACCCACTACACGCATTGGTTTCAACCTTTAACCGGAGCAACGGCAGAGAAGCATGATAGCTTCATTACTCCAACCGGAGATGGACGTGCGATCGAGAAATTCGACGGTTCGCTTTTGGTACAGCAAGAACCGGATGCGAGTTCGTTTCCTAACGGAGGGATTCGAAACACATTTGAAGCAAGGGGCTATACCCTTTGGGATCCAACATCCCCGGCATTTGTTTGGGAGAGTACATTGTGCATCCCGACGATCTTCATCAGCTATACAGGATTTGCGCTGGACAATAAGATGCCTTTGTTGAAGGCATTGGCACGAGTGGATTCTGCTGCAACGGATGTGTGCCAGTATTTCGATAAGAATGTCACCAAGGTGGTGGCCACGTTGGGATGGGAACAGGAATATTTCCTTGTCGATAAATCCCTCCACGGTGCACGACCTGACTTGCAGTTAACGGGCCGGGCGTTGTTTGGCGCACCTCCTGCGAAAGGGCAGCAGCTTGACGATCACTATTTCGGAAGCATACCTGCACGCGCAAGTGCCTTCATGAAAGAATTTGAGTTGGAATCCCACAAGTTGGGAATTCCGGTAACGACACGGCACAATGAAGTGGCGCCGAATCAGTTTGAGTGTGCTCCTGTGTTTGAAGAAGCCAACTTGGCCAATGACCACAATCTGTTGCTGATGGAGGTGATGGAGCAAGTCGCTCGGAAGCACGATTTCAGGGTGCTTCTTCATGAAAAACCATACCCAGGGCTCAACGGCTCCGGTAAGCACAACAACTGGTCTCTTGGAACGAATACGGGAGTAAATCTCTTGAAGCCGGGCAACAACCCGAAAACGAATTTGCGCTTCTTGACGTTCTTCATCAACACGTTGGCCGCTTTGAATACGCACGCGGACATCGTGCGTGCATCCTTTGCGTCAGCAGGAAACGACCACCGACTGGGAGGGAACGAAGCGCCTCCAGCTATTGTTAGTGCCTTCATCGGTTCTCAATTGTCCGAATTGCTGGATGAATTGGAAACCAGCATCAAGGCGGGGAAATTGACTCCAGAAGACAAGACCGCACTCAAGTTAGAAATTGGTCGAATCCCTGAGGTTTTGCTTGACAACACGGATCGCAACCGGACCTCTACGTTTGCGTTTACAGGCAACAAATTTGAATTGCGTGCAGTTGGAAGTACGGCCAATTGTGCTGTGCCGATGACTGTTTTGAATACGATTGTGTCGGAACAGTTGGAGTCATTTAAAGTCGCTGTCGATCAGCGAATAGACAAAGGCGAAAAGAAGGACGATGCATTGCTCAAAGAACTTCAGAAGTTAATTACGCAGAGCAAAGCGATTCGGTTTGAAGGAAATGGCTATTCCGATGAATGGGTTGTCGAAGCTGCCAAGCGAGGTCTTTCCAATTTGAAAAACACGCCTGAGGCATTGGAAGTATTCAATCGTCCAGAGGTGATTGAGCTCTTTGAGAAGCAACAAGTTCTCCGGAAGGAAGAAGTCCATGCTCGCGTGGAAGTGGAATTGGAGAATTACATTTTGAAGCTTCAAATTGAGGCCCGCGTTCTGTTGCAAATGGCTCGAGGAACCATTTTGCCAGCAGCGATAGATTACCAAAGTCAGTTGCTGTTGAATGTCCAAAGTTTGAACGATGTCTTTGGAGAGGATGCCCCAAAATATGGTGGCGCTCAGTTGGAATTGGTCAAACAAGCAGGCGCTTTAATTCAACAAATCCACCGGGAATCGTTGGAGTTGGATTCAATCCATGATGCTTTGGAAAAACTGGAATCTGCATCAGAGAAAGCCAAAGGTTACGCAGAGAAGATGTTCCCAAGCATGGAGGCGTTGGGAGCAACGTGTGCGCAATTGGAAGTCACTGTGGACGATGCGTTATGGCCTTTGCCGAAATTCACAGAATTGTTGTTTACACGATAGAGCGAGATAGGTTTTACAGGCTTTTGCCGCATTCAGAAGAGGGGGCATTTCTTGAATTGGAAATGGCCCCTCTTTTATTTGAATCGAATTTGCAGTGGTTTTTCTGATGAACATTTCTTAGTTCTAGCCTTCGTGCCTTACATTCGGGGACTGATTTAACGGTATATAAATGCACAACTTCCTGCAAGCTTTCTACACACGGATTGGCACCACCTTTCTGTTGATGACCATCGTGATAGGCACGGCCTTCTCTCAAACCAATTATACAGCCGAGGCGGACGCGGCGTATGCGAGAGGTGGATTTCATGTTTCCGCTCAAGAATACATCAAGGCTTACGCCAAGGTGAAGGATATTGATGAGAAGGGACGGATTGCCTTCATGATCGGAGAAAGTTTCCGAATGTTGATGGATCCAGGAGCTACAGAAGAATGGTATGACAAGGCCATTGGACTGCGTTACGGCGAAAGCCATCCTGAAGTCTTTTTGAATTACGGTGAGGTCATGTCATCTCAACAGAAGTTTGATGATGCCATTGAGTGGTACATGGCATACCAGAAAAATGGAGGCGATCAAGCGGTTGCTGAACAGAAAATCACAGCTGCGGACAATGACGCATTGGCTCTCGATGAGCCACCAAGTCGTTACCGCGTTGAGAATATGTTGTTGCTCAATTCGGATTCCTACGATTATGGTGCCGGCTATGCTTCGGATAAGGCAGATGAGGTTGTTTTTGCCTCATCCCGAGAGTCCGCAACAGGATCTGGTGAAGATCCCATTACCGGGCAGAATTTCATGGATTTGTTCTACTCTGAACAAGACAAGAAGGGACGATGGAGTACTCCTGAGCCTTTGAACAGTACGATCAATACGTCATCCAATGAAGGAACAGTGACCTTTGATAAAAAGTATAAAAAAATCTATTTCACGCGGTGCATTTCCGATGATGAGAATTCATTTGCGTGTGACCTTTATCGCGCGGATGCCATGGGCAATCGGTATGGGCCTGCGGAGGTCGTAGAGTTGATTGACCGAGATTCCAATGACAGTTCTCAAGTGGGCCATCCGTCATTCACAACGGACAACAATTTCCTGATGTTCGTTTCGGACATGCCAGGAGGTCAAGGAGGGAAAGACCTCTGGTATGTTAGTTATGATAGCAAGGAAGATGCTTTTGGAAGTCCCGTCAATATGGGTACCAACATCAATACTGCAGGGGATGAGATGTTCCCAACGATGCGTTTTGATGGAGCGTTGATTTACTCTTCTTCAGGTAAAGGAGGCATGGGAGGATTGGATATCTTCCAAGCGAATCCAGGGAATGGAGCCATGGCTTTTGAAATGAGTACAGCCATGCCTTACCCGATCAACAGTTCATCGGACGATTTCGGGTTGATTTATGCCGACAATGAAGATCGAGGCGTATTCACGTCAAGCCGACCAGGAGGCAAAGGAAAAGATGACTTGTACGCCTTTAGTTTGCCTGAAATGGAGTTCTGTTACCGTGCCAATGTCTATGATTACGATACGGGAATGCCTTTGATGGCAGACATGTCGATCAGCAGTTCTACGGGTGATTCTTGGACCTTGACTGCAGATGCAGATGGGTCGATTGCCTTGTGCGATAAAGAAATAAAAGGGTCAACGACATACGACGTGGATGTGAAGCTTGAAGGTTACATCGGCACAGGTGATCGTTTTGCGACGGTTGGAATGACCGAAAGCACAACCTTCGCTAGGGAATATTTTTTGAAGGAGGTTGTTTTGGATGAAGAATATGCGATGCCATTGGTTCTCTATCCTTTCAATGAAGCAGAACTCTTGATTGATGCGACGGTAAACAGTGCGGATTCATTGAGCTATTTGCTGGACATTATGGAACGCAACGAATCGTTTGTGATTCAATTGGAGTCTCATACGGACAGCCGTGGTCAGGACGGATACAACAAGGAGCTTTCTCAACGTCGAGCCCAAACGTGTGTGGATTACCTCGTAAGTCGTGGTATTGAAGTTGATCGTTTGGTGGCTTTAGGACAGGGAGAAACCATGTTGTTGGTTTCAGATGCTGAAATCAATCGCATGTCCTCCGAAGAAGAAAAGGAGCGCGGACACCAGGCCAATCGAAGAACGGTTTTCCGAATCTTGCGTTTTGATTATGCCCCTGGCAAGTGATAGAGGATCATTCTCGTTATGCTTCCCGGGGAGTTTCTTCTGGTAAAGAGGAAGTGCATGCGGCGATTGCGGATGTAGACAAAGGACTTTTTCCAAAGGCTTTTTGTAAAATCATTCCGGATTACCTCACCGGTAGCCCTGACCATTGTATTGTAATGCATGCTGACGGTGCGGGTACGAAATCCGCGTTGGCGTATATGTACTGGAAAGAAACAGGCGACCTGTCTGTCTGGAAAGGCATAGCTCAGGATGCCCTCATTATGAATTTGGATGACTTGATCTGCGTCGGGGCCACCGGCCCAATCTTGGTTTCGAGCACAATCGGTAGGAACAAACACCTCATTACTGGAGAGGTCATTTCAGCGATCATTCAAGGGACAGAAGAGTTGCTTGAGGAATTGAGAGGAGCTGGAGTCGATGTTCAAAGTACCGGAGGTGAGACTGCGGATGTGGGAGATTTGGTACGAACGATTATTGTGGATTCTACCGTAGTTGCGCGCATGAAGCGCTCCGATGTCATCGACAACGCAAACATCGCACCGGGACAGGTCGTCGTTGGATTGTCCAGTTCAGGACAGTCACGTTGGGAGTCGACATACAATGGTGGTATGGGATCGAATGGTTTGACTTCGGCCCGTCACGATGTGTTCAAGAAGGATTTGATGCAGCGTTTTCCAGAGAGCTTTGATCCCAATACGGATGCCCAGTGGGTGTATACTGGATCGCATGGTTTAACGGATGCGGTTGAAGGTGTGCCCATCGATGCGGGTAAATTGGTTCTGTCCCCAACGCGCACCTATGCCCCCTTGATTGCCGAAATTCTTCCCAAATTCAAGGGGCGAATTATGGGCATGGTCCATTGCTCCGGTGGCGCTCAGACCAAAGTACTGCACTTCACGAAAGACGTGCATGTGATCAAAGATGATCTGTTTCCAACGCCTCCTTTGTTTCGCATGATTCAAGAAGAGTCTGGAACGGAATGGTCTGAAATGTATAAGGTCTTCAATATGGGGCACCGGATGGAGATATACACGGATGCAGACGCTGCGGCGGATATCATTTCCATGGCAGAAGCCAATGGTATTGATGCGAAAATTATAGGTCGATGTGAACCTCACATGGGTCAACGTGTAACCGTCAAAGGTGAGCACGGAACGTTTGTTTACGGAGATTAGCTAAGCCCATGAAACGCGAGGAGGAATTAATGACCAAACTCGCCTTCATCGTGGATCGTTACCGTGAAGTCGAGAAAAGTGTAGGTGACCCCGAAGTGGTGTCGAACCCAACCCGTTATCGTGATTTGATGCGGGAGTACAAGAAGCTTACGCCTCTTGTAGAGATTCACAAGACCCTAACAGCTTGGGAATCGGATTGGAATCAATGTCAAGAATGGATTCTCAACGGTGACGCAGACTTTGTTGCGCTTGCCAAGGAAGAAATGCCTCAAATTCAGGACAAGTTGGAAAAGGGGTACGCTGCGTCTCGTTTGATGTTGCTTCCACGTGATGAGGCGGATGACCGTCCCGTTATGATGGAGTTGCGCGCTGGAACGGGAGGAGACGAGGCGGCATTGTTTGCCGGAGATCTGTATCGCATGTACAGTCGTTTTGCAGAATCAAAAGGGTGGAAGGTGCAATTGGTGAATGCCAACGAAGGAACAGCAGGCGGATACAAGGAAATCATTGCACGCGTTGAAGGTGAGGGCGTTTATGGCTTACTCAAATTCGAAAGTGGTGTGCACCGTGTGCAGCGTGTACCTGAAACAGAATCTCAAGGTCGCGTTCATACGAGTGCAGCGACTGTTGCAATCATGCCCGTTGCTGAAGAGGTGGACATTGCACTCGATTTGTCGGATGTGCGTCGAGATACATACAGAGCGAGCGGTGCAGGAGGGCAACACGTCAATAAGACGGAGTCTGCGGTGCGTCTCACACACAATCCAACCGGGGTCGTGGTCGAATGCCAAGACGGCAGATCACAGCACCAGAATTATGAGCATGCGTTGGAAGTATTACGCACTCGGCTATTCGAACGTGAGCGTGAAAAGCAGCACGCTGAACAAGCCCTCACTCGGAAGACGTTGGTCAGTTCAGGGGACCGCTCGGCAAAAATTAGAACGTACAATTTCCCACAGGGTCGTGTTACGGATCATCGCATACATTTCACATCGCATGCCTTGCCTTCAATTTTGGGAGGCGATTTGCAAGGTGTCATCGACGCGCTGCATCAAGCTGAACAAGCGGAATTGTTAGCCGCTCAAACAACAGAAAACACATGAGAAATCGAGAAGAACTTTTTGAGAACATACAGCTCAAGTCATCTTTCTTATGCGTGGGTTTGGACCCGGATGCTGAACGAATTCCAGCGTCTTGCGGTACAGGGGTTCAAGGCATGGAGCAATTTTGCAAGTCCATCGTTGATGCCACACACGACTTGGCTGTGGCTTTCAAACCAAACTTGGCCTTCTTTGAGCAATACGGATCTGAGGGGTGGGCGGCTTTAGAACGTATCATAGCGCACATTCCGAAGGATTGCATGGTGATAGCGGATGCGAAAAGAGGGGACATCGGAAACACTGCCGCACGCTATGCCCAGGCCATGTTTGAAGGGTTGGGTGCGCATGCAATTACCGTGGCACCGTATATGGGAGAGGATAGTGTTCGCCCCTTTGTTGATTTCCGGGAGGGGTGTTGGACAATTCTGTTGGCCATGACGTCCAATCCAGGTGCTCAGGATTTTGAGTTTCATGGAAACCCTCCACTGTTCGAGCGCGTGATGGAACGTGCACAAACATGGGGCAGTCCAGATGAGTTGATGTTTGTTGTCGGTGCAACACGCCCAGAAGCCATCGCCCGTGCGCGAACCGTCGCTCCAGATTCGTTTTTCCTTGTGCCAGGAGTTGGTGCGCAGGGTGGTGCATTGCGGGAAGTCGTTGATGCGGGATGGAATGCTCAATGTGGGTTGTTGGTCAATTCTTCGCGAGGAATTCTATACGCCAGTTCGGGATCTGATTTCGCTGAAAAAGCACGAGAATCGGCATTGAATTTGCGCAATGAAATGAAAGCCATTCTTCAAGAGAAGACGAACGGTTGAGAAACCTTAATTTGTGGCCATGATTCGCCCTATCAATCGTATCCGACTGGCTGTCATTCTTTTTGTTGGAGTGCTGCTTGTTGGGAGTGTCGGATTTATGGTGATCGAGGACTATACATTGGTGGAGGCCATGTACATGACCGTGATCACGATGTCCACTGTTGGCTTTGGCGAAGTGAGACCACTGTCTCAATTAGGAATGATTTTTACAGCTTTCTTGGTGGTCGGTAGTATCGGTACCTTCACCTTTGCTATTTCAGCAAGTACCAACTATTTTTTAGATGGAGCATACAGAGAACGCCTTCGAGTTAAACGAATTCAACGCATCATGAAAGGATTGCACGGACATGTGATCGTCTGCGGATATGGACGAGTCGGGGAGAAAGCGGTACAGGAATTGCGCGATCATGCACACGATGTCGTCATCATTGAATCGGACTTAGAGTTGGTCAAACAATTGCAGAAAAAGGGCTGGCGAGTGTTGGCGGGTGATGCCACGCTTGATGAGAACTTGGTGGATGCGGGCATTGATCGAGCGAAATCACTCATTACTACGCTCCCAGACGATGCGCAGAATTTGTATGTGGTTCTTTCGGCTCGAGAGAAACGTCCAGACCTGCTCATCATTTCTCGGGCATCTAAATCCAATGCAGTGAGCAAGTTACGTGTTGCTGGAGCTCAAAATGTAATCATGCCCGACCAGGTGGGAGGCGCGCACATGGCTTCTCTTGTTGCGATTCCTGACGTTGTGGAGTTTATGGATCACATTCGTATCCAAGGGATTGACGCGGTCAACTTAGAAGAGGTTTCGGTATCGCAGTTGCCAGAAAACTTGCAGCTTCAGACGTTGGGAGAGATGGACGCAAAGAATCGAATTGGGGTCAATGTCATTGGGCTGAAGCGCGCCTCTGGCGAAATGGTGATCAATCCAGCCCCCGAAACGCGTTTGGATCAATCCGTGAAATTGTTCGTCCTTGGCACAGCAGATCAGATACGTCTGTTGAACGAATTCCTTGGAATACAAAGTCCAACGCTATAGGAGTCGCTTCCTGCAAAGTGCTTTTGTATATTGGTGCTTTTCGAATAAACACAACGATTCATGCACCGTATTTTTTCACTTTTGGTGGCTCTTTTCGCCCTCATTTCGCCAGCCGTAGCTCAAGCAAGCGCCATTGACGATAGCATCAATAGCTTCATGGAGCCCGTTACGAATGCGATTATGAAAGTGATCTTTTTCACTGTTTCATTCGGTGACTTGTCTATTCCATTCGTTTTGATCTGGCTATTGGCTGGAGCGCTATTCTTCACGTTTTACTACCGTTTTGTCAATATTCGTGCCTTTCGACACGCTCTTGATGTCGTTCGTGGCAAGTTTGATGATCCGAGTCACATCGGCGAAGTCAGTCACTTTCAAGCACTGACTGCGGCGTTGAGTGGTACCGTTGGTGTAGGCAATATTGCAGGTGTGGCATTTGCAGTTTCTCTGGGTGGTCCAGGAGCTACTTTCTGGATGATCGTAGCGGGTTTGTTGGGCATGAGCTCCAAGTTCATCGAATGCACGTTGGGTACCAAATACAGAAAGACCAATGATGATGGGTCTGTTTCCGGCGGTCCCATGTACTATTTGCGTGACGGATTGGCCAAACAAGGCAAGGCAGGCTTGGGTAAGGTTTTAGCAGCAATTTTTGCAATTGCATGCATTGGAGGGAGCTTTGGAGGAGGAAACATGGTCCAAATCAATCAGGCTACCAAGCAATTAATTTTGGTTACAGGGGGTGATCAGTCCTTCTTGTTTGGTAACAGTTGGATTTTCGGAGTTGTCATGGCCATGGTCGTTGGGATGATTATTATCGGCGGGATTAAGACCATTGCGAAAGTCACTGATAAGGTGGTGCCGTTTATGGTGGGTGTTTACGTGCTCGGAGCATTGTTTGTGATCTTTGGAAACATTACAGAGGTGCCAGCAGCATTCGCTCTAATCGTTAAAAGTGCTTTCACTTCAGACGCGGCTTATGGCGGCTTAGTTGGAGTTTTGATTATCGGATTTCAACGTGCTGCGTTTTCAAATGAAGCGGGCATTGGTTCGGCTTCGATCGCACATTCTGCGGCAAAGACAGATGAGCCAGTGAGTGAGGGGATTGTCGCTCTCTTGGAGCCATTCATTGATACGGTGGTCATTTGCACAATGACAGCTTTGGTGATTGTTATCTCGGGCTATGGATCATTGGATCAAGATCAGGTGTTGGGCTTGGCGAAATCCGGTGACTTGCAAGCAATCGAGCTAACATCGAGTGCGTTCGCGCAGACCATGAGCTGGTTCCCGATTGTGTTGTCTGTAGCTGTAATCCTGTTTGCTTTATCCACCATGATTAGCTGGAGCTATTATGGACTGAAGGCCTGGACGTATTTATTCGGAGAATCTCGAGGTGCAGATCTTTCTTACAAAGCAATTTTCTGCATGTTCGTTGTTGTTGGTTCTGCGATATCAGCGAAGAGTGTGTTTGATTTTGGGGATGCCATGATTTTTGCCATGTGTTTCCCGAATGTCTTGGGATTGTATTTCTTGGCGCCTGAAGTCCGAGCAGATTTGAAAGATTACCTGAAGCGAGTGAAGTCTGGTGCAATCAAACGATTTGACTGAAGACGGGTGCGTTTGTAAACGAAAGAGTTAGAGGAGAGAGAATGAGTGCAGAACAGCGTGTGGTGTCTTTTGTTGTCTTGGTTTCGTGGTTGATTTGGGGTGGTGTGATGGCTTATTCTTGGACGAATGCCAACGCTCGAGCTCACGTTTATTCGGAGCAGATGGTACCTTCCTTTCTGGATTTCCTGTCGGAATTCCCACTCGAAACGGTTCAGGACATGCCGTTTGAATCTCTTTCAAGGAATCAACAGAAAGCCAATGGCACCAGAGATGGATCGCGTGTCGCTCAGCGTGATACGGAACAGGTCAACCGGTCGTACAACTTAAATGAAGTGGACAGTGTGTTTTTGGAGTCGCTTCCCAGGATTGGACCGAAATTAGCAGGGAGAATTTGCCGGTTCAGGGAGTTGTTGGGAGGGTTTTATTCGGTCGAACAACTGGGTGAAGTTTGGGGGATTTATCCGGATCAACTTGAGGCTATTCTTCCCTGGTTTCATCCTGGTGACGGAGTCTATCAAAAACTATGCGCAGACTCGGCGTCGTGGGATGAGTTGCGCCGGCATCCGTATATTGGATTTCAGGGTGCGCGTCGCATCGAACGTTACCGTTTGCAACACCAATTGAATGCTGTTTCTGATTTACTGGACGCGGTTCCCATATCAGATAGTCTCTATCGGTGCTGGGAGCCGTATCTTCGTCTCTGCATATCTTCTTAGTAGCGCACATCAATTAAATGAGCCAATCCTTGACGACTGACATCCACAGTGTTCGAGTTGAACTTGAACAAACAGTCAAGTCAATTCCAGACTTCCCCGAAACGGGAGTGATTTTTCGAGATCTTTCTCCGGTTTGGCAAAACGCATCGCTTTGCGAGAAGTCGATTGTGGAGCTGGCTTCGATGGTTGAATTGGATTCAGGGTTTGCGCCTGACGCGGTAGTTGGAGTTGAGAGCCGGGGATTCATTTTTGGAATGCCTTTGGCCCTTCATTGGAACGTCCCTTTTGTTCCTTTTAGAAAGCCAGGGAAGTTACCCGGAACGCTTTTTACCGAAAGCTATCAGTTAGAATATGGAACAGCAGAGCTTCAGTGTCAAGTAGACTGCTTGAAGCCGGGAATGAAGGTGTTGATCCATGACGACGTGCTTGCAACCGGAGGCACGGCATTGGCTGCGAATAAATTGGTAGAACTTACGGGCGCGGAAACCATGGGATTTGCGTTTGTTATAGAGCTTCCTCAGCTCCAAGGAAGAGGCCGATTGGATTCTTCAATTCATTCTTTATTAACGTATTAAGTCGTACATAATGGATTTTAATTTCACTGAAAATCAAAAGGCAATTCAGGCCAGTGTTCGCGATTTTGCTCAACAACATATTTTGCCAAATCGCATGGTTTGGGATGAGAGCCAGCACATGCCTAGGGAGCTTTTTCGAGAAATGGGAGCGATGGGGTTGATGGGACTTCTTGTTCCAGAGACATACGGGGGCGCCGGACTGGGTTACTTTGAATATAAGATTGTGATTGAGGAAATCGCACAAGTTTGCGGCTCGATTGGTCTCTCTGTTGCTGCGCACAATAGTTTGTGCACGAATCATATTTTAATGTTTGGAAGTGAGGATCAAAAACAACGTTTCTTGCCCTCGTTGGCATCGGGTGAGCATTTGGGTGCTTGGGGATTAACAGAGGCGAATACAGGTTCGGACGCCATGAGAATGCAATGCACAGCGTCCCGAGATGAATCCCGAAAGGGGTGGGTGATGAATGGTACAAAGAATTGGATTACCCATGGGATCTCAGCAGAGATAGCGGTTGTTTTAGCCCGCACGGGTGACTTGCTTGATAGCAGGGGGATTACGGCCTTTGTGGTGAGAAGGGAGCAGGCTGGATTTACTGGTGGTAAAAAAGAAAACAAATTGGGCATGCGTTCGTCGGAGACTGCAGAAATGGTCTTTACCGATTGTTTCATTCCGGACGATCAGGTCCTTGGAACTGTTGGCGAAGGATTTGTTCAGGCCATGAAAATTTTAGACGGCGGGCGAATCAGCATTGCGTCACTTTCATTGGGTATCGCGAAGGGTGCTTTGAAAACGGCTCGTGATTATTCGTTAGAAAGGGAACAATTTGGTCAGCCCATTGGTCGATTTCAAGCCATCGGATTCAAATTGGCAGATATGCATACAACCATTGAAGCGGCGGACTTACTCACGTTAAAAGCGTGCAGTTTAAAGGAGCAAGGTTTGCCAGTAACGAAGGTGTCTGCCATGGCAAAGTATGAGGCTTCAGAGGTGTGTGTGAAGGTGGCTACGGAAGGCGTTCAAATCTTTGGAGGCTATGGTTACACGAAAGATTTTCCGGCTGAGAAATACTACCGAGATAGCAAGCTTTGTACAATCGGGGAGGGTACAAGTGAGATCCAAAAAATTGTCATTGCGCGTGAGTTGATTCGCGAGGAATGAAAAGGGGCAAATGATTTTTGACTTTTCATGCATTTAACGTAACTTCGCGTCCCAATTTTGAACTCATGCTCTCGATTCCAGTGAAGGAAGGTGATAACATAGAACGCGCCTTAAAGCGTTTTAAAAAGAAATTTGATCGTACGAAACGTATGAGAGAATTGCGTGCTCGTCGTGAATTTGTGAAGCCGAGCGTGCAGAATCGGGAGCAAATGAAAAAGGCCGTATATAAAAATGGTCTAAATATGAAAAACGAGTGAGGAATTCCTTTGTTTTTTAGATGAAATGGGCGAAATTGTCGAGCGACTTTCGCCCATTTTGTTTTGAACCAAGTTTCGCCACATATTTCAGAGTTCCTTGATTATCTCCTAAAAGAGAAGAGGGGAAGCGTCCACACATTGCGCTGTTATCGCTCGGATTTGAATCAATTGATTCGATTTATGATGGAACAATATGGTTGTGAGGACTTGCGTGAGATAGAAGCGGAGTGGTTGCGGTCGTATGTCGTAGAGATGATGCGCAACGGAAAGGCTCCCCGAACCATCCATAGAAAAATCAGTGCGTATCGAACCTATGTTCGATTTTCGAAACGTCAAGGTCTCATGGATTTGGATCCTACGGATTCCGTTTCGTTACCCAAGCTTTCAAAGCGTCTTCCCAATGTGATTCCTGAGCATGCAATGAATGAATTGTTTCAGGAAGAGGTGTTTCCTTCTGACTGGAAGGGTAGGAGAGATCGCAGTGTGATTGCGTTGATGTATGAAACGGGGATACGACTGTCGGAGTTGATTGCTCTGGAAACAAATGATCTTGTGCGAGATCAAAGTGAGCTGCGCGTTTTTGGTAAGGGCAATAAGGAGCGTCGGGTTCCGTTAATGAAGGAGACCATTGAAAGCGTCGAAGAGCATTTGAGAATGAGACCGTTTAAATCTCGATTTCTGTTCGTTTCAGATGCGGGCAGGAGCCTGTATCCCTCGTTTGTTTACAGACGCGTTCATCATTATCTCTCTTTAGTGAGTTCTCTACAGAAGCGCAGTCCCCACGTCTTAAGGCATTCGTTCGCTACCCACTTGTTGAATCGCGGAGCTGAATTAAACGCTGTTAAGGACTTACTGGGTCATGCATCGTTGAGCTCAACGGAGGTTTACACACACCAATCGCTAGCGCGATTGAAAGAATTACATCAGGACAGTCCGTTGAACGTCAGGCCAACGGAGTGACCGCAACACTTCTGTATTCGATGCAAGTGCAAATTCATTCGGTTCATTTTGACGCGGATCAGCGTCTTCTCGACTTTATTCAAGAGAAATTAGAAAAGCTCAACACGTTTCACGACCAGATTATGACATGTGAGGTTTTCCTTCGAATCGAAAAAAATGATCAACGTGAGAATAAATTGTGCGATGTCAAGCTTCATGCTCCTGGAGTAGACTTTTTTGCCAAACGACGTGCGACAAGCTTCGAGGCTTCACTTGATGAGGTTGTTGAAGCCTTGCGCCGGCAAATTCGAAAGCACAGAAAGCAACGAGATGTTGCTGTGTAATTCGTTGATAGTTAAGTCTGTATAGGGTGCTGTATTTTGGTTTCAGGAAAAGATTCCTGAAGCCATTGTATGCACGAGATTCTTTCTTACATTTGCCGTCCTGAAAACCGGGCGATTTATCGCCTTGTTCTTTGAAAATGATGCCGATGTAGCTCAGTTGGCCAGAGCAGCTGATTTGTAATCAGCGGGTCGGGGGTTCGAATCCCTCCATCGGCTCATCATCATTGTCTTCTTTAGGGAAGATAGTTGGAATTGGGGGTACGCCGGAGTTGGAGAGCCGGGACAGACTGTAACTCTGTTGTCTCTGACTGAATAGGTTCGAATCCTATTACCCCCACACCTGATTGACCGAGCGCGGTTAATCAACAAGCGGAAGTAGCTCAGTTGGTAGAGCATCAGCCTTCCAAGCTGAATGTCGCGAGTTCGAATCTCGTCTTCCGCTCAAACCCGCGAGGGTATAAGCCGATGTAGCTCAGGGGTAGAGCGCATCCTTGGTAAGGATGAGGTCACGGGTTCAATTCCCGTCATTGGCTCGAGTCCATTTAATGTGAAATCAGTAGTTAACTAAAAAACAGCTAGGCTATGGCTAAAGAAACGTTTGACCGGTCCAAGCCGCACGTGAATATCGGCACGATCGGACACGTAGACCACGGTAAGACAACCCTTACTGCGGCAATTACGAAAGTTCTCGCGGATGCGGGATTCAGTGAAGCACGTTCGTTCGATCAGATCGACAACGCGCCGGAAGAAAAGGAGCGTGGAATCACGATCAACTCCTCACATGTCGAATACCAGACAGGCAACCGCCATTACGCGCACGTTGATTGTCCTGGTCACGCTGACTATGTGAAGAACATGGTTACTGGTGCCGCACAAATGGATGGAGCCATCTTGGTGGTTGCAGCAACGGATGGTCCAATGCCACAGACACGAGAGCACATCTTGCTCGGACGTCAGGTAGGGATTCCTCGTATCGTTGTGTTCATGAACAAAGTGGACATGGTCGATGATGAGGAATTGCTCGAGTTGGTAGAAATGGAAATCCGTGAGTTGCTTAGCTTCTACGATTATGACGGAGACAATGGTCCCGTTGTTCAAGGTTCCGCTTTGGGCGCTTTGAATGGAGAAGGCAAGTGGGTTGATTCCGTCTTGGCTTTGATGGAAGCAGTTGATTCGTGGATTGAAATCCCACCGCGTGATAATGAGAAGCCATTCTTGATGTCTATTGAGGACGTGTTTACGATCACTGGTCGTGGAACCGTTGCAACGGGCCGTATTGAAACTGGAGTAATCAACACGGGTGATGCCGTTGATATCTTGGGTATGCAAGACGAGAATCTTTCTTCAACCATTACAGGTGTCGAGATGTTTCGTAAGATCTTGGATCACGGCGAAGCAGGTGACAATGTAGGTTTGCTGCTTCGTGGAATTGAGAAGTCACAAATCCGACGTGGTATGGTCATTGCCAAGCCAGGAACGATTACTCCTCACACCAAAATCAAGGCAGAGGTTTATATCTTGAAGAAAGAAGAGGGAGGCCGTCACACGCCATTCCACAACAAATATCGTCCACAGTTTTACTTCCGTACAACGGATGTAACAGGTGAGATTATGTTGCCTGAAGGCCGCGAAATGGTTATGCCAGGTGATAATGTATCCATTGAGGTGCATTTGATCAACCCGGTTGCTATGGATGTAGGCTTGCGTTTTGCCATCCGTGAGGGTGGTCGAACCGTAGGTGCAGGTCAAGTAACAGAGGTGATTGCGTAATCAACTCTCGAATTTGAATCATACGGAAGAAGTCGCTCCAGAAGTGGGGCGGCTTCTTCCTCATCTACGGGCGTAGCTCAATTGGTAGAGTAGTGGTCTCCAAAACCATTGGTTGCAGGTTCGAGTCCTGCCGCCCGTGCAAAACAATACTTAGATGTCTCAATTCACTCAATACATTCAGGATTCATACCAAGAGTTGGTTACGAAAGTAACTTGGCCTTCTTGGAAAGAACTTCAGGGAGCTTCTGTTTTGGTATTCGTAGCATCATTAATTGTTGCGGGTATGGTTTTTGTCATGGATTGGGTTTTTGGAGTGAATGCTGCAGACTCGGTATGGCGTGGATTGGTCGGAATGATTTATGAGGTGCTTTAAAGATTGAAAGTGCAAAACACTGTCATGAGCGATATCGAAAAGAAATGGTACGTAGTGCGGGCCATCAGCGGTCAGGAAAAGAAGATCAAGGAGATCCTCGAAGCCGAGATTGCTGCTGAAGGCTTGCAACATTATGTCGGCCAGATTCTGATACCCGTAGAAAAGGTGTTTCAAATCAGAAATGGCAAAAAGGTCAGTAAGGAAAGGAATTTATTTCCTGGCTATATCTATTTAGAAGCTGCGTTGATTGGAGAAGTTCCGCACGTTGTGAGAGGTGCTACAGGTGTGATTGGATTCCTTGGAGCAAAGAAACGAGGAGAGCCAATGGCTGTGCGTCAAAATGAGATGAACCGCATCTTAGGTGTAATCGATGAGATGGCGGATACGGAAGAGGAAATCAACATTCCTTACAAAATCGGGGAACTGGTGAAAGTAACCGATGGTCCATTCAATGGCTTCAATGGAAGCATTGAAGAAGTGAACGAAGAGAAAAAGAAATTGAAAGTGATGGTCAAAATCTTCGGGCGTAAAACGCCAGTGGAGTTAGGCTATTTACAGGTCGAGAAAGAAGTATAAACCCGGAACAGACAGCCGAAACTATCGCGATGCCCCTACGAATGCTTCCCATTTGCGCGTGTTAAGGACTGTTCAATATAAATGACCAATGGCTAAAGAAGTAGCTGGACTGATTAAGCTGCAAATTAGAGGTGGCGCTGCCAACCCTTCACCTCCCGTCGGACCGGCTCTCGGTGCGAAGGGTGTGAATATCATGGAGTTCTGTAAGCAATTCAACGGCAGAACTCAAGATAAGGCTGGCAAAGTTTGCCCTGTTGCGATCACGGTCTACAGTGACAAGTCTTTTGACTTTGTCATTAAGACGCCCCCTGCTGCCGTGCAGCTCATGGAGGCCGCCAAATTAAAAGGCGGTTCACCAGAGCCCAATCGGATTAAGAAGGGTAAGGTGTCTTGGGACCAGGTTCGTCTAATTGCAGAAGACAAGATGCCTGATTTGAACTGTTTCTCAGTGGAGTCTGCCATGAAAATGGTAGCGGGAACAGCGAGAAGTATGGGGCTTCGAGTCGAAGGAACATCACCCTTCTAACGTCAATAATTGCGCAAAATGGGACAGTTATCAAAGAACCAAAAGGCATACGCTGAAAAGGTCGATCCTGACAAAGTGTACTCTTTATCCGAAGCGACAGCTTTGGTGAAGGCGTGCTCTAATTTCAAGTTCGATGCTTCAGTTGATATTGCCGTGCGTCTCGGCGTAGATCCTCGTAAAGCAAACCAAATGGTGCGTGGAACGGTTTCCCTTCCTCACGGAACAGGAAAGACAGTTCGTGTTCTCGTCATTTGCAATCCTGACAAAGAGCAGGAAGCAAAGGATGCAGGAGCGGATTTTGTAGGACTCGACGAGTACATTGACAAGATCAAGGGCGGTTGGACCGACGTTGATGTTATTATTACCACGCCCCAAGTGATGGGCAAGGTAGGTGCATTGGGCCGAGTACTCGGACCCCGTGGACTGATGCCTAACCCGAAATCGGGAACCGTCACAATGGACGTTGGCAAGGCTGTACAGGATGTAAAAGCTGGAAAAATTGATTTCAAGGTAGACAAGTACGGTATCGTACATGCCTCCGTTGGAAAGGTTTCCTTCGATGTAGAGAAGTTGAATGAGAATGTATCAGAAGTGCTTGGCACGTTGATGCGTTTGAAGCCAGCGTCTGCTAAAGGAGCTTACATGATGAGTGTTTGTTTAAACTCGACCATGGGACCTGGAATCAAAGTTGACCAAAAAACGGCATTGGCCTAATCTGAGAAACTATGACTCGTATAGAAAAAAATCAATTGATTGACGAGCTTTCTCAGATGCTGATAGAGAGGAATGTTGTGTATTTAACGGATGCTTCCGGACTAGATGCAGAGCAGACGACTCTATTGCGCCGAGAAAGTTCAAAAAAGGACATCACCGTTCGGGTGGTGAAAAACACGTTGTTGCGGAAAGCAATGGAGCGCGTAGAGGACAAAGATTACAGTGAGTTGTATGACACACTGGTTGGCCAAACTGCGCTTTTGATGAGTGATGTAGGTAATGCACCTGCACGATTGATCAAAGATTTTGCGAAGAAGCACGACAAGCCTGTTTTGAAAGCGGCCTATGTTGAGGAAGCTTGTTACGTAGGAGCGAACCAATTGGATTTTCTGGTTTCGATTAAGTCGAAAGAAGAAGTCCTTGGAGAGATTGTTGGCCTATTGCAATCACCTGTCAAGAATGTTCTTGGCGCGTTGCAATCAGGTGGCAATACCATTTCTGGTTTGGTCAAAGCCCTGGAAGAACGGGGTGCTTGACACTGAATTTAATTAATAGAATCAAATAATTCAATCATCAATCATGGCTGATTTGAAAACAATGGCAGAACAGTTGGTAAACCTCACTGTAAAGGAGGTAAACGAACTCGCCACAATCTTGAAGGACGAATATGGCATTGAGCCAGCAGCAGCAGCAGTAGCAGTAGCAGCACCCGGAGCGGGTGGTGGTGATGCCGGTGCAGCTGAGGCACAAACGGAATTCGATGTAATCCTTAAAGCCGCTGGAGCTGCAAAGCTTGCAGTTGTTAAGGCAGTAAAAGAACTCACTGGTCTCGGCTTGAAAGAGGCGAAAGAAATCGTTGACGGAGCTCCTGGCACTGTAAAGGCAGGTGTTTCTAAAGACGAAGCTGAAGCTCTCAAGACTCAACTCGAGGAAGCTGGTGCAGAAGTTGAGCTTAAGTAAGCCCAATAGCTAACCGTTTTCAGGTCCAGGTGGGGAAGCAGGTTCCCCGCCTGGACCTTTATTGCCTTGTTTTAACCTGTCACCGCCATCGCCTGTTTCCTCTTAAGATCACAATCCACCATGACTTTGGTGAAACACACTACCGCCGAGCGCATAAGCTTTTCATCCGTTGAAATGCCGTTGTCACGTCCAGATTTTCTGGATATTCAACTCCGCTCTTTCCAGGAATTCTTCCAATTGGAGACGAATCCTGAAAACCGTGAATCGGAAGGCCTATTCAAGGTTTTTAGTGAGAATTTTCCCATTACGGATACACGAAATCAATTCGTGCTCGAATTCCTCGACTATTTCGTAGATCCCCCGCGTTATTCTATCAATGAATGCATTGAGCGTGGCTTAACATACAGCGTGCCTTTAAAGGCAAAGCTGAAGCTGTATTGTACGGATCCGGAACACGAGGATTTTGAGACCATCGTCCAGGATGTTTACCTGGGTACGATACCTTACATGACGCCGCAAGGGTCTTTTGTAATCAATGGGGCAGAGCGCGTCATTGTCAATCAATTGCACCGTTCTCCCGGGGTATTCTTCGGCCAAAGTCGCCATGCGAATGGCACGAAGCTTTACAGTGCACGGATTATCCCGTTTAAGGGGTCTTGGATTGAGTTTGCAACGGACATCAACAGTGTCATGTATGCTTACATCGATCGCAAGAAGAAGTTGCCCGTTACCACATTGCTGCGGGCGATCGGCTTTGAAACCGACCGAGATATTTTAGACATCTTCAACCTTGCTGATGAAGTTAAGGTTAGCAAAGCAGGCTTAAAGCGTGCCATCGGCCGACGTCTCGCAGCGCGTGTTTTGAAAACATGGGTAGAGGACTTCGTTGATGAGGATACAGGTGAAGTCGTTTCTATTGAAAGAAATGAGGTGGTCCTCGATCGTGAAACGATCGTCGAGAAGGATCATATTGATTTGATTGTTGATTCGGGTAGCAAGTCCATAATTCTGCACAAAGAGGATATCAACCAGGCTGACTATGCGATAATCTACAATACGCTTCAAAAAGACAGCTCGAATTCTGAAAAAGAAGCCGTTGAGTATATCTACCGTCAATTGCGGAATGCTGAGCCACCAGATTTGGATACAGCACGTGGTGTAATTGACAAGTTATTCTTCTCTGAGCAACGATATGACTTGGGTGAAGTTGGACGTTTCCGAATTAACCGAAAGCTGAATATCAAAGACGATGTTCAAAATCGTACGTTAACTAAGGATGACATTCTTCTGATTATCAAGTACTTGCTTGATTTGGTGAATTCAAATGCAGATGTCGATGACATTGACCACCTATCGAATCGAAGGATCCGAACAGTAGGAGAGCAGTTGTATAGCCAGTTCGGAGTTGGTTTGGCGAGGATGGCTCGAACCATACGAGAGCGTATGAATGTGAGAGACAATGAGGTCTTTACTCCAACGGATTTGATCAATGCCAAGACGCTGAGCTCGGTGATCAATAGTTTCTTTGGAACGAACCAGCTGTCTCAGTTTATGGACCAGACGAATCCGCTGAGTGAGGTAACGCACAAGCGGCGTATCTCAGCACTCGGGCCTGGTGGGCTTTCCCGTGAACGGGCTGGTTTTGAGGTTCGTGACGTACACTACACGCACTATGGTCGTCTATGCACAATTGAAACGCCTGAGGGACCTAACATTGGTTTGATCAGTTCATTGTGTGTTTTCGCAAAAGTGAACCGCTTAGGATTCATTGAAACACCCTACCGCCGCGTTAAGGACGGAAAGGTTTCAAACAAGCCGGAGGATGTTATATACCTCTCAGCTGAAGATGAAGACTCAAGCTTGATTGCACAGGCAAATGCTCCGATCACAAAAGATGGAACATTTAAGAATGACATTGTGAAGGCGCGAATGGAAGGAGATTTCCCTCAAGTGGCTCCGGACCAGTTGAATTATATGGACGTTGCTCCTAACCAGATCGCTTCGATTGCTGCATCATTGATTCCGTTTTTGGAGCATGATGACGCCAACCGTGCCTTGATGGGGTCCAACATGATGCGTCAGGCAGTGCCGTTGATGCGTCCAGTGGCTCCAATTGTAGGAACAGGTCTGGAGAAATCAGTTGCTGAAGATTCTAGAATCTTAATGCGAGCTGAAGCAGATGGTGTTGTAGAGTTTGTTGATTCAGATTTCATCCATATCAAATATGCGATGGACGAAAAGGATCAATTGGTCACATTTGAAGAAGATGTGAAGATCTATGATATTCCGAAGTTCAAGCGAACGAACCAAGGGACTTGCATGAACTTGAAGCCCATCGTTGAGAGGGGTGCACATGTGAAGGCAGGACAGATTTTGGTTGAAGGGTACTCAACGGATAACGGTGAGCTCGCTCTGGGTCAAAACATGAAGGTCGCTTTCATGCCTTGGAAGGGGTACAACTTTGAGGATGCTATTGTAATCAATGAGCGCGTGGTTCGTGAAGATGTCTTCACCTCCCTGCACGTTGATGAATATGTATTGGAAGTTCGTGATACAAAGCGTGGTGTTGAAGAATTGACAAGTGATATTCCAAACGTTAGCGAAGAAGCTACGAGTGATTTGGATGAAAACGGTCTGATCCGCGTAGGAGCAGAGGTCAAGGAAGGCGACATCCTCATTGGAAAAATCACTCCTAAAGGAGAGTCAGATCCGAGTCCTGAAGAGAAATTGCTTCGTGCAATCTTTGGAGATAAGGCTGGAGATGTGAAAGATGCTTCATTGAAAATGCCGCCATCTGGACAAGGGGTCGTCATCGACAAGAAGTTATTTAGCCGTGCGATCAAAGACCGTAAATCTAAAGCTGCTGACAAGGCTGTCTTGGAAACGATCGATAAGCAATTTGATGTCGAAGCCGCGGACTTGAAAAAAGTCTTGGTGGAGAAGTTGATGAAGCTAGTTGGCGGTAAAGTGTGTCAGGGAGTCAACAACTACTACAAAGAGGAGCAAGTCAAGAAGGGAGTGAAGTTCACTCAGAAGATCTTGACGAGCTTGGACTATCTAACCATCAATAGTGATGGTTGGGTGCGCGACGAAGACAACAATCAGTTAGTCCGTCGAGTCATCCACAACTACCATTTGAAGTACAACGATGTCTTGGGAGCGTACAAACGCAAAAAATTCCAAGTAACAGTTGGTGATGAGCTTCCAACAGGCATTGTCAAATTGGCAAAAGTCTATGTTGCGAAGAAGCGCAAGCTGAAGGTGGGAGATAAGATGGCGGGACGTCACGGAAACAAGGGTATTGTTGCCAAAATCGTTCGTGCAGAGGATATGCCGTTCCTAGAGGATGGAACGCCAGTGGACATTGTATTGAATCCACTAGGTGTACCGTCTCGTATGAACTTGGGGCAGATCTATGAGACGGTGTTAGGATGGGCCGGCCAAAAGCTTGGAAGGACCTATTCAACGCCAATTTTTGATGGTGCTACATTGGATCAGATTACTTCTATCACAGACGAAGCAGGTGTGCCGGAATGCGGTGTAACTTACTTGTATGATGGTGGAACGGGTGAGCGATTTGATCAACCAGCGACAGTCGGCGTAATCTATATGATTAAGTTGAGCCACATGGTTGACGATAAGATGCACGCACGTTCAATCGGTCCATACTCGCTCATCACTCAGCAGCCGCTTGGTGGTAAAGCTCAGTTCGGTGGTCAACGTTTTGGTGAGATGGAGGTTTGGGCACTCGAGGCATTCGGTGCAGCCAATATCCTACAGGAAATATTGACGGTGAAGTCTGACGACGTCACTGGAAGAGCTCGCGCTTATGAAGCCATCGTTAAAGGGGACAACATGCCAGCTCCAGGCATCCCTGAGTCATTCAATGTCTTGCTCCACGAATTGCGTGGATTGGGCTTGACCATTTCACTTGATTGATTAATCGCTTAGAACCGCATTTCTATGTTTCAGCAAAAACAACCTAAACAGCTTTCTAGCGATTTCAATGAAATCACAATTTCTCTGGCTTCTCCAGAGATGATTTTAGAGCAGTCGCATGGTGAAGTATTGAAGCCAGAAACCATCAATTATCGGACATACAAGCCCGAAAGAGACGGTTTATTCTGTGAGAGAATTTTCGGCCCAGTGAAGGACTTTGAATGCCATTGCGGTAAGTACAAGCGTATCCGATACAAAGGAATCGTTTGTGACCGTTGTGGAGTAGAGGTCACTGAGAAGAAGGTTCGTCGTGAACGAATGGGACACATCCAATTGGTCGTTCCTGTTGCACACATCTGGTATTTCAAGAGCTTGCCAAATAAAATTGGTTACCTCTTAGGGCTTCCTTCAAAGAAGCTTGACCAGATCATTTATTACGAACGTTATGTCGTCATTCAGCCGGGCATTGCCAAAGGTGCTGAGGATGCTGAATTGACGGTCAATGACTTCCTAACGGAAGATGAGTACTTGGATATTTTGGATTCGCTTCCAAAGGAGAATCAGTACTTGGACGAAAAGGATCCGAACAAATTTGTAGCGAAGATGGGTGCAGAGGCACTTCATGATATGCTTGCGAATTTGGAGTTGGATGAATTGGCAGCATCGTTGCGTCACGCAGCGGGAACGGAGACTTCTCAACAGCGAAAGAGCGAGGCTCTGAAGCGATTGCAAGTTGTTGAATCGCTTCGCGATGCGAATTCTCGGATTGTCAATAAGCCGGAATGGATGATTGTCAAAGTTGTGCCAGTCATTCCACCAGAATTGCGCCCATTGGTGCCGCTTGATGGGGGTCGATTTGCAACGTCTGATTTGAACGATTTGTATCGACGTGTCATCATTCGGAACAACCGTTTGAAGCGTTTGGTAGAGATCAAAGCACCGGAGGTCATCTTGCGGAATGAGAAGCGAATGCTTCAGGAAGCAGTTGACAGTTTGTTTGACAACAGCCGCAAATCAAGCGCGGTTAAAACGGAGAGCAACCGTCCGCTAAAGTCTCTTTCAGATAGTTTGAAAGGAAAGCAAGGTCGTTTCCGTCAGAATTTGTTGGGAAAGCGTGTTGATTATTCAGCGCGTTCGGTCATTGTCGTTGGACCTGACTTGAAGTTGCATGAGTGCGGCTTACCAAAGAACATGGCTGCTGAATTGTACAAGCCGTTTATCATCCGCAAGATGATTGAGCGTGGGATTGTAAAAACAGTGAAGTCTGCGAAGAAGATTGTTGACGCCAAAGAGCCTGTAGTATGGGATATTTTGGAAAACGTGATGAAGGGCCACCCGGTACTTTTGAATCGTGCACCAACCCTTCACAGATTGGGTATTCAGGCGTTTCAGCCGAAACTCATTGAAGGAAAGGCAATTCAATTGCATCCTCTAGCCTGTACAGCATTCAACGCCGACTTTGACGGTGACCAAATGGCTGTTCACTTGCCTTTGGGCAGTGCTGCTGTTTTGGAAGCACAGTTGTTGATGTTGGCTTCGCACAATATCCTGAATCCAGCGAATGGAGCTCCGATTGCAGTACCGTCACAAGACATGGTCTTGGGATTGTATTACATCACTAAGGTTCGCAAGGGAACACCGGATCATCCTGTGAAGGGTGAGGGAATGGTGTGTTATTCTCCTGAAGAAGTTCGGATTGCTTACCAGGAAGGTAAGCTCGAGCTTCATGCCGAGATTAAGATGCGATTTGTTGACATCGATGGTGTAACACACCTGATTGATACAACTTGTGGACGTGTTCTTTTCAATGAGCATGTTCCAAAAGAAGCAGGTTATGTCAATGAATTATTGACGAAGAAATCGTTGCGTGGCATTATTAGTCACGTATTGAATAGCACCAATGTGCCGCGTACAGCGCAGTTCTTGGATGATATTAAAAACCTTGGTTTCTACATGGCCTTCAAGGGTGGTCTATCGTTCAACTTGAACGATGTTATCATCCCTGAAGAGAAAGTGAAGTTGGTGGAAGGGGCGAAAGCCCAGGTCGCTGAGGTGATGGAGAACTATAACATGGGTCTCATCACGAACAACGAGCGGTACAACCAAATTATTGACATCTGGACGCACACGAATTCACGTTTGACCAACATCTTGATGGATCGCATCGAGACGGACAAGCAAGGGTTTAACTCCATCTATATGATGATGCACTCAGGTGCACGTGGGTCGAAGGAGCAAATTCGTCAGCTTTCTGGTATGCGTGGATTGATGGCCAAGCCACAAAAATCTTCAGCAACGGGTGGTCAGGATATCATTGAGAATCCAATTTTGTCCAACTTTAAAGAAGGACTTTCGATTCTTGAGTACTTTATCTCGACTCACGGTGCACGGAAAGGTTTGGCTGATACGGCCTTGAAAACGGCTGACGCGGGTTATTTGACTCGTCGATTGGTTGACGTAGCCCAGGACGTGATTATCACGGAAGAAGATTGTTTGACATTGCGTGGAGTTTTAGCGACACCGTTGCGTAAGAACGATGAGATCGCAGAAGTGATTTCTGAACGAATTCAAGGACGTACAACCGTCAATGAAGTCGTACACCCAACCACCGGTGAGGTGATGTTGGAAGCGGGTACGGAAATTACGGTTCCAATGGCAAATGCAATTGAAGAAGCGGGCATTGATGAAGTTGAAGTACGTTCGGTTTTGACTTGCGAGTCAATGTCCGGAGTTTGCGTCAAGTGCTACGGAAAGAATTTGGCTACAGCACGCACCGTTCAGGTGGGTGAAGCTGTCGGAGTCATTGCAGCACAGTCCATTGGTGAGCCTGGAACACAGTTGACACTTCGTACGTTCCACGTGGGTGGTACGGCATCCAAAATCTCTGACGACAGTGAGATGTCGGTGAAGTTTGACGGGGTGGTTGAAATCGATGATTTGCGTGAAGTTTCTCGAGTCAACGCGGACGGCGAAAAGGAAAGGGTTGTCGTTTCTCGTTCATCAGAATTCAAGGTGGTTGATAAAACGACTGGTGTGGCATTGAGCACAACCATCCTGCCTTATGGCTCGGTATTGAACAAATTCCCGGGTGACAAGATCAAGAAAGGAGATTCGATTTGCTCTTGGGATCAATACAACAATGTTATCATCAGTGAAGAGAAAGGATTGATCAAATTCGAGATGATCGAAGAAGGCATGACCTATCGTGAAGAGCTTGATGAGCAAACTGGATTCCGCGAAATCGTAATTACAGAGACGAAAGACAAGAAGAAGAACCCGGCTATTTTGATTGTCAATAAGAAGGGTGACGTCTTGAAGACGTACTCGCTTCCTGTTGGTGCTCACCTTTCTGTAAAAGAAGGAGACGAGGCTAAAATTGGACAAATCTTAACGAAGATTCCACGTGTAGCTGGAAAGTCTGGTGACATTACAGGGGGTCTACCTCGTGTAACGGAATTGTTCGAAGCACGTAACCCATCGAACCCAGCGGTTGTATCCCAGGTAGATGGAATTGTGTCTTACGGAAAGATTAAGCGTGGTAACCGTGAGGTGATTGTTGAATCACGACTTGGAGACGTCTACAAGTACTTGGTGCCGTTGTCGAAGCACATTTTGGTGCAGGACAATGACTTTGTTCGTGCAGGCATGCCGCTTTCAGACGGAGCGATTACGCCAATTGATATCTTGGATATCATGGGTCCAACAGCTGTGCAGGAATACATTGTGAATGAAATTCAGGACGTATACCGTTTGCAGGGTGTGAAGATCAATGACAAGCACTTTGAAGTCATCGTTCGTCAAATGATGAAGAAGGTGGTCGTAGAAGATGCTGGAGACTCTCGTTTCTTGGAGAAGCAGTTCGCAGAGAAGAATGACTTCATGGTTGAGAACAACCGTATTTTCGGAATGGTTGTGATCACGGATAAAGGAGAGAGTGAAGACTTGAAGTTGGGCTCTATGATTTCTGCGCGTCAATTGCGTGACATCAATAGTTCACTTCGTAGACGTGACCTCACCTTGGCTGAAGGACGTGATGCCATTCCTGCAACGGCTCGTCCATTGCTTCAGGGAATCACCCGCGCTTCTTTGCAGACCAAATCATTCATATCGGCGGCCTCTTTCCAGGAGACAACGAAAGTGTTGAATGAAGCGGCTGTAAGTGGTAAGCAGGACTTCTTGAGAGGTTTGAAGGAAAATGTCATCGTAGGTCATTTGATTCCAGCAGGGACTGGAACACGTGCTTTCACGACAAAGAAGACAATTAATCGCATGCCAAATCACGTTGTTGAAGCTCCTGAAACGACAGAAGTAGAAACAGAAGTGGAGGCTTGATTCAATGGACTAACTACAAAAAAGGCTCACCATCCGGTGAGCCTTTTTTTTGTGCCTCTAATTTTTGAAAAAAGAGCCGCTTTCTTAATTCAACTTGGACTGCTGTGAAATAGCCCTTGCCGCAGCTTCAGCGGTATCTTCTTGGGGACCTGTAGGCGTTTCGTAAGGAATGCCACAATAACCAAACAAACATTTCTCTTTGATAATCCGATCGACAAAATCAGGCACCATGGCTTCCCAACCTTCATTGCCCGATTTGATTAAGTTGAGTGCGTCTCGGCTAAAAACACCGAGGACTTCTTGATCGAAATCGATGTCTATGATGCGCTTATTGAAAAGGAGATAATTGAAAAGCGGTTTGATCCTTGGAGGGATCGGGGTGGATTCTGTCGTCCAAAGCTCTTTTGTTTTCTCAACGTACCACGGATACAAATAGATCTTGAGATCTCTACTAAACAGAATGCCGAAGGCTTCCAGGATTCCACCGTTTAAATCACGGTAGTACTTTTCATCGAAGACTTGAGCCAGTGTACTCGCACCCATGATGACGGCCATGCGTTTTTTGGTGTGTCGCGAAAAGAAATCGACGAGCTTATAGTATTTCTGGTAGTTAGAAATAAGAACCGTCTGACCAATTGAGCACAAGATATCAGCGCGATCTAGGAAGTCTTGTTCGTCGATATCCCCCTCAGCAGATAGGTTGTTGAGCGTTATCTCAAACAAGACTTGAATGTCCTCTTCCTTGACGTTGGACTCTTTTTTGAAGGCCTTAAGACCTTGAGCAATCATATCGATGCTCACTTTTGTCACAGGACGAAAAGAGCCTCTAATGGCCAGAACATTCTTCTTATACAGTACATCTGATGCCTGAAGGTTTTTACCATCAGGAGAGAATATGACAGCATCGGTCATCCCGTTTTTAACAAGCTGTAGCGAAAGTAAACGGTTGTCTACCTCACGGAAAGCGGGGCCATTCATTTGAATCATATCCACCTCCAACTGCTCACGTTCCAAGTTGTCAAACAACGAGATGAGCAGTTCTTTAGGATTCTTATGAAAGAAAAGGCAGCCATAGAGGAGGTTGACACCCAATGTCCCAACGGTTTGCTGTTGCAACAAGACGTCGGGCTCATGAAGCCGAGTGTGCATGATCACCTCGCTCGGGTCTTCGTCTGGAGTCGTTTGAAATTTCAGTCCAAACCATCCATGACCTTGAATGGTCTTGTGATAATTGACAGTGGCTACAGTATTGGCAAAGGCGAAAAAATGTTTGGATGGATGCTCCTTTCGCTGCAATCTCGTTTCCATGAGTTGGTACTCATGATCCAACATTTTGTTCACACGGCTTTCGCAGACATATCGACCATGTTCTTCAACGCCGTAAATGGCATCGGAGAAATCCTTGTCGTAAGCAGAGATTGCTTTCGCAATGGTGCCTGAAGCACCTCCTGCACGAAAGAAATGTCGCACCACCTCTTGTCCTGCGCCGATTTCAGCAAAGGTGCCATAGAGGTCTTCGTTCAAGTTGATCCGCAGTGCTTTTTGTTTTGCGGAAAGGATGACACGGTTCGAGTCCAAAGCAAGAAGTTTGAAAAGGGAAAGTTCCCATTTCAACAAATGTACGATGCGAACACTGCGTAACTTCGTGCCATGCAGGTTGAAATGACATTCTTAGGAACGGGCACTTCGCAGGGGGTGCCGGTAATCACTTGCAAATGTGCTGTATGCACGAGTCTGGATCCAAAGGACCAACGATTGAGAACTTCCGTTCTGATGCGAACGTCGAGCCATACGGTGGCCATTGATTCAGGCCCTGATTTCCGACAACAAATGCTCCGAGCTAAAGTGGATCATTTGGACGGCTTGGTCTTAACGCATGAGCACAAAGATCATATCGCGGGATTGGATGATATCCGTGCATTCAATTTTGCAAGTGGCCGTGAAATGCCGGTGTATTCGACCGTCCGCGTGCAAAAAGCGTTACGACAAGAATTCCATTATGTCTTTGCGGCTAAAACGTATCCCGGCATACCTCGGGTGACATTGCACGAGATCAATGATGAACCGTTTAGAATTGGTGAGGATGAGTGGACTCCTTTGCCCGTGAAGCACGGTGACATGCCTGTCTTGGGATTTCGACTCGGAGGGATCGCCTATATCACCGATGCCAACTTCTTGGAAGCGCAAACATGGGATCGGTTAGAAGGCGTTGATGTCTTGGTGTTAAATGCTTTAAGGAAGGAATCACACCTGAGCCATTTTACCTTGGGTGAAGCCCTTGAAATTGCAGAGAAAGTGGGCGCCCGAGAAACGTATTTAACGCACATTAGCCATCAATTGGGGCAACACGAATCGGTACAAAAGGAACTGCCAAAAGGAGTTTTCTTGGCATACGATGGATTGGTTGTTTCCTCTCAAATGAAAATATCATGATGCTCCGGTTTTTGTTGCTATTGAGTCGGCTGCCCTATGGCATGCTACATGCTTTAGGCGAGGTGCTAGCGTTTCTCGCTCATCGTGTTTTTGGATACCGAAAAGCGGTGATTCGGGGCAATATTTCCCGCAGTTTTCCGGGTGCATCCGTTACGGATACGCAGAGAATTGAACGGCTTTATTACCGACATTTTGGTGCGATTACCGTAGAGTCGGTCAAACATTTCACGGTTTCAGAATCCGATGCCATGAGTCGAATGGAATACGTCCATGCGGATGTCTTCGATCCATTTCATGCTGCTGGACGAAGTGTATTGATTGCGGGAGGGCACATGAACAACTGGGAACTCTATGCGTTGACGGCACATCAGAGTGTTCCCCATGATGTTATGGCGGTCTATAAGAAGTTGTCAAATTTGGAGATGGATGTGGCCATGCGGAAGTCCCGCGAACGGTTTGGGTTGGAAATGGTTCGGACCATTGACTCCGCTGCCTGGATGCAAGAGCACATGGGCAAGAATCGCCCAAAGGCGATCGTTATGGGATTTGACCAGAGTCCAGCAGACCCTGCAAAGTCTTGGTGGAATGTGTTTCTGCATCAGGAGACGGCCTGGTATTTTGGATTGGAAAAATGGGCGCGTCAATACGACTTGCCCGTCATTTTTGGTCACATTCAGAAAACCGGAAGAGGACGATACCGAACCGTCTACGAAGTGGTCACAGATGCGCCTCGGACCCTTCCAGAAGGAGCCATCTTGGAGCGCTGCATACGTCTGCTCGAACAGGATGTAAAAAGCAACCCTGAGCAGTGGCTTTGGTCGCACAAACGCTGGAAGCACCGCAGAGGAGAGGGACAGGTTTTGCATGAAAACATAGATTCTTCGGCACAAGCAGTTGATCCAATCCAATCCGAACCCCATGCATGAATCGCCGTTGGCAGAGCGAATGCGTCCGCGTTCTTTGGAAGCGTATCTCGGGCAAGGACACTTGGTCGGAAAGGATACCGTTTTAAGACGAGCCTTGGAAGCAGGCAACCTGCCTTCCATGATTTTGTGGGGGCCTCCAGGGGTGGGTAAAACAACGTTGGCGCGAATATTAGCGGAACAGTCCGAACGACCTTTTCATCAGTTGTCTGCCATACACAGTGGTGTGAAAGAAGTCCGCGAAGTCATTCAAAGTGTCAAACGTTCAGGAATGTTTGCCGGCCGAGCGATTCTATTCATTGACGAAATTCATAGGTTCTCAAAATCTCAACAAGACAGCTTGTTGGGAGCTGTTGAACAGGGCCTTGTGACGTTGATTGGAGCGACGACTGAGAACCCCTCTTTTGAAGTGATTCCGGCTTTAAGGAGTAGGTGTCAAATATATGTTTTGCAGCCTTTTAGCGAAGATCAATTAAAGTCATTGGTAGCGAGAGCGATGGAGCAAGATCCGCTCTTTCAGAAGACCGACGTTGTCATCGAAGAATGGAGTGCTTTGTTGCGAGCTAGTGGAGGTGATGGCCGCCGATTATTGAATATTTTAGAGCTCGTTGTTGAAGGCCATCAAGCGGACAAGTTGTCATTGACTGACGCCATGGTCTGGGATTCTATTCAAACGCAACCGGTGGCGTATGCCAAAACGGGAGAGTCGCATTACGATATCATCTCTGCGTTTATCAAAAGCATACGCGGCAGTGATCCCAATGCTGCGGTCTACTACTTGGCTCGGATGCTTGAAGGAGGTGAAGATGCGAAGTTCATCGCCAGGCGGTTGATAATCTCAGCATCTGAAGACATCGGAATGGCCAACCCTACAGCATTGGTTATGGCGACCAATGCATTTCTAGCTGTTGAACGCATCGGCATGCCAGAAGGACGCATCATTTTATCACAATGCACGATTTACTTGGCGACCAGCGCAAAGAGTAACGCGTCGTATGCAGCCATTGCTGAAGCAACAAAAGCGGTGCGTCAAGAGGGGGATTTACCCATTCCACTGTCCTTGCGAAATGCTCCCACAGATCTCATGAAGGATCTCGGGTATGGATCAGGGTATGCCTATGACCACGATGCCGAAGGAGGATTTAGCGGGCAAGAATTGATGCCGGAAGCGTTGAGTGGTCGTGTTTTTTACCAACCGGGAGACAACGCTCGTGAGCAGCAATTAAAGACTCAATTGCGGTCAATGTGGAAGGAGAAATACGGCTATTGAGGGCTCCAAATCCAAGGCGTAGAACCAACGTGTTCACCTGATTCAAGCCATTCAAGCAGGTATGAACCGGGTCCAAGTTGAGCAGGTCCGTGCATCCACCCTTGCAGCACCCCTTCCTGGGTGATCCAAGAATCGATGAGCCCGGTGGCAATCAATTTTCCGTTGGTCGATACGATGCGCCATTCATTGGGTGATTGATCACCCGCGTATTGCCAGCGCACAGGCCATGAGGTGGTGGGGTTAGGAAAAACCAGAATCGATGGGTCATTTTGTGATGGGTTAAACCACGTTGCGGCTCCATCGTCATCCAAAAACTCAAATGCGCGCTGCAAATGGGGAATGCCATAGCCCATGCTGTCATTTGGAGAT
Organism: uncultured Flavobacteriales bacterium; assembly: GCA_905478325.1. GTDB lineage: Bacteria > Bacteroidota > Bacteroidia > Flavobacteriales_D > Sanyastnellaceae > UA16. The sequence continues at coordinate 136,223 of CAJQIB010000004.1, forward strand.
GTCGACAAATGAGCCGAAGCGATAATGGCGGCTCGAATTTCAGCTGCAGATTTTGCAGGGAAAGCCTGCCACAAGCAAGCAGCAGCACCGCATAAAATGGGGGATGAGAAGCTCGTGCCATTCCCATGGCGGATGGTTGAGTCTGCATTTGGATATGCGGCTTGAACTCCAAGCGCCATGACTTCCGGTTTAATGCGACCATCTGAAGCGGGCCCCCAACCGCTAAAAGAAGCATGCTGCCCTTCTGCATCGACGGCACCGACGCTGAGGATGCCATGTGCATCTGCTGGCGCAGTAATGGAATGCCAGGGAGCGTTGCCGCTATTCCCAGCGCTCGTGACACATAAAATTCCACGTTCAGCGGCCCAAGTCATGGCTTGTGAGATTCGGGCTGTCACACCATTGAGGTCGTCGGGTGTATGATTCATGGTTGAATCGTCAAATAAGCTATATCCCAACGAGGTGTTGATGAGATCCACTCCGACACTGTCGGCATGCTCGGCAGCGGCCACCCAATAGTCTTCTTCGATGAGGTACTCACTGTAAGCGTCCTCCGTGCGGTACAGGACATACGTGGCATCAGGAGCTGTACCAATCAATGAATCTTCCAAAAAGCCAGCCATGGTGCCTAGAACTGATGTTCCATGACGGTGGTGAGCAAACAGACCTCCCTGGCTATTCATCGCATCCAAACCTTCCAGAATTCGTCCTTCTTGCCACGCTCTTTCAAATACGGGAAGGGATTCCACATATTCGAATCCGGCATCCAACACTCCGATCCACATATTATCGCCTCGGAAACCGAGGCCATGCAGCCAATCTCCGTGCAGCTGTTCGAGCCCTTTCCAGCTGCTTCCATATTCGGTAGCAGTGTTGCCGTGATCGCGTGTGCTCCGTTTCGCAACCGCGATTGGATCGAGATCAATGGAGTCTGATTCAATTTGAATGACTGATTTGACGGCTACAACGAAGGGCAAATCGGTCAGGGAAAAAGGGTCGAAAGTTGAATCTGTCGTTGCCACGGTCACGGCGTTAAACCAGCGGCTTGACAGGATGACTTTCAATTCGGACATCGCCCTGATGGCGGCAACATAATCGGGCGGAATGGGCATGTCACGTTCTGTAACGGCGATACTCTGCTTAGAGCGCCGGGCAAGGGAGCGTGCGCTTAGAAATGCTTCAGGAGCATCCAAGAGATACGAAGTGGAGTATCCATCAGGCAAGTCCTCGGCTACTTTTCCTTCAAATTGTACCCAATAACGATCGGGCGCCGACTGCGCGAGACCCGTTTGATTGAGTCCTGATAGCATCAGAACAAGAACTCCAATCTGACATAAGACTCTCATTGTTCATCGGTTTCCACCAATACCCCCGCTTCGAATCGTTCTGTTTTATGGAGGCGGCCATTCATGTCGAAGTGAAACACCTCACCATCTAACAGCCCGTCTTTGTATTCGCCTTCTTTTCGAATTTGTTGGCCTTTGATGACCCGACGGACATACGTATCGCCGCTCAGTTCATCAACCTCTTCCACCATGGTCCATTCGCCATTGTCATGCCATTCAGTAAAAGCACCTTCCTTCAAGGTGTCTTCAACCGTAAACTCCTCTTTGGGACGTTCGTCAGGAAAAAGAAGAAGCACGTGACCGTTCTCTGGAATTTCTTGAATCAACTGTCCATCCTCGAATTGTCTCGTCGTTTCTACTTTGCCATTTTCAAGGAATGTTTTCCAAAACCCGTTCTCCACACCTCCTTTATACATGCCGATCGAGCGCGGCATACCAGTCGGGTAGTTGGCTCGACACAAGCCATCAAATAGTCCCTCGCTGTATCCGATTTCTGAAAGTAGGGATCCCGTTTCGCTGAAGGTCTTCCACACACCATCCCGTTCACCGTTGCTATAACTCCCGGACTCGATGATCAAGCCATTGGTTCCTGTCGTTTGAGTAGCTCCATGAAGCTTGCCATTGCTATAGTTTTCCATGAGTCTCAATTGGCCTGTTTTATCGTAGAATTTCCACGCACCTAGCTTTTGCCGTATTGGCTCGAATTCGGCATTGAGTTTCTTGGTCCTCACGTAAATGCCTTCCGCTTGAAGAGATCCATCTTCACGAAAGTGCTTCGCCTGAGATTTATTTCCATTGTCCGTATTGATGATTTCGGACATGATTTCACCCGATTCGTAATAGTGCAGAAACACGCCTTCTGGCACACCCGCTTGAAACGAACCCGAATAATAGAGGCTTCCGTTTGGCCACACACGAATCCAAACCCCTTGTTTTTTGCCATCAGAATCCAAGAGGTTGTAGTCAACTCCGGCTTCACCTTCTGGCCACTGAGGTCCCGATTGAGAGGTGGGTTGAGCCAAGGATGTAGCGCAGAATAAGAGGAAAAAGCCGACCGTGATAAGAAGGTCTCTGAGCATGGTGGACGGTTGGGAGAAAGGGTGAATCATGGGTACGAAAATAGCAAAGAGAGGCAGACGACAAAGCTATCCAAGGCAACAGCTGATAACAAGTGAACGAAAGTTCATGAGTTTTCTGCACCCAATCCAAGATTCAAGAGACCTCTTGTCTTAGTTTTGCCAGCAATTAGACCCCTAATTCCTATTGGATCATGAAAGTTACTGTCGTCGGAGCTGGAAATGTCGGAGCCACTTGTGCGAATGTCTTGGCATCACGTGAAGTGGCCAATGAGGTCGTTTTATTGGACATCAAAGACGGATTTGCAGAAGGCAAGGCCTTGGATATTTGGGAAACCGCTCCCATTAACTTGTATGACACCCGAACCGTGGGGTGCACCAATGATTACGCGAGAACAGCAGGTTCTGAGGTCGTGGTCATCACCAGTGGTCTTCCAAGAAAGCCGGGGATGAGCCGGGACGACTTGATTGCGACCAACGCGGGCATCGTAAAGAGCGTAACCAGTCAGATTTTAGAGCACAGCCCAGAAGCGATCATCATTGTCGTTTCCAATCCATTGGACGTGATGACCTATTGCGCTTATTTAGCAGCTGGGGTGGACTCCAAGAAAGTGATGGGCATGGCGGGCATTCTGGATACTGCACGATACCGCGCCTTCTTAGCCGAAGCGTTGGACTGCTCTCCAAAGGACATTCAAGCCGTATTGATGGGAGGACATGGTGATACCATGGTTCCTCTTCCGCGTTATACGACTGTCGGGGGCATTCCGGTGACGGAATTGATTGATGCGGATGCGTTGGAGGCGATTGTCAACCGTGCGAAGAAAGGTGGAGGTGAGATCGTGAATTTGTTGGGCACATCGGCATGGTATGCTCCAGGAGCCGCAGCCGCGCAAATGGTAGAAGCCATTGTTCGGGACCAAAAACGCATCTTCCCAGTGTGCGCTTGGCTTACCGGTGAATATGGAATCAATGATTTGTACATCGGTGTTCCGGTGAAGTTGGGCAAAAATGGAATTGAAGAAATCATCGAACTCCAATTGAACGAAGAAGAGAAAGCGCTGCTTGTTGAAAGCGAAAAGGCTGTGCGCGGCGTAGCAGAAGTGCTAGATCGAATGAACGGTTGATTAGCGGTTCGTAACGATTACGCGAATAAAGAAAGGGTTCTCCAATTGCGGAGAGCCCTTTTTTAATGGGGTTAATTCAAGTCCGTAACAGCCGGGCTCTGTAGGGGCAGTTAACGATTGCTGACCGTTTTGAATGGCAACGGAGGAGCCGCTTTTACGGCCATCGAGAGTCCACCATTGGGCCGTGTAGTTTTGCGGTATCGCATCGGCTGGCGCTGTCAAATTCAATGCGTAGCCGGCTGATACAGGATTGGGAAATGCCCCCCACGTTTGGACGGATTGATTCACGTTCTCTATCGAAGTGATGGTCCCCTGATACCAGCGAATGCCGCCGTTTTGGATGCCGATGAGCATTTCAGGGAACCCATCAGAGTCGACGTCCGCAAAACACGCGGCGGCGCGAAGTCCAGGTTGTGCTCCTCCAACGTTTGCTTCCAGCTCTGTCAGTGGAGCATGTGGAGCATTTGGGTTCACCTCACCAAAGTATTGCACCTTTCCTGTTTCATTGGAAACGAAGACTTGCCATCCATTTGGTCCATCATGCAGGGCGGGCACGCTGTATCCGTTAATCCCGAGTGTATTTTCCACCGTTATTCCAGCCCAATCTGGTCCCGACTCTTCTGAAGAAATTAAACACCAAGATCCATTGCATCCTTGGTAGCAAGTGAGGGTTCCATTTTTTTCACCGATGAGCAAGTCCAATGTTCCGTCTCCATCGAGATCCAACAATTGAGGGGTCGCAAATTGTCCCACATCAATGGCATCACCGTCACTGTCTTGAACTGAAAGGAGCTGCATTTCCCAATTGGGCCATGCTCCGGCTCCACTGGTGTTGGTGTATTGGTGCAAACGTCCCAATTCGTCTCCAACGATTAAGTCGACATCGCCATCACCATCGAGATCGCCCAAGGCAGGGTGAATGCTTTCAATGCCATTTTCCTGAAAGTTGAGCGCATTCAATGTCGTCAATTCAAAGGCCGGTGCACTGGCCGTGCCAATATTGCGAAGGAGGGCAAGAGCAGCAGGTGTATTGCCCACTCCTTCGTAACGCTCCTTATTCGCGATGACCAAGTCAAGATCACCGTCGTTGTCTAAATCATGGAATACAGGGGCCGCTCCACGCCCAAAATCCAACATGTCACTTTGGATCCAATGATCGGATACAAATGCCCAAACGGGCAATTCCGATGTCCCTTGGTTTTCCCAAAGATGAACGGAGGCATCGTCATCGGTTTCTAAAGCCGTATTCGGAGAAAAAACGAGGTCCTGATCTCCATCTTGATCGAAGTCAATCGGAAATGCCGCAGGGAATCGAGGGAGGACGAGGGAGTCCTGTGGTCCTGCATGGGGCAATAGTGCCGGGAAAGCAGGGTCGATCCATGCCGTGCTGTCTTGACCATCAATGGCGTCTTCGAGCAGCACGGCCATGGATGTGGGGTAGGTCACATCCGAAATGAGCAGATCGTGAAATTGCTCTCCATCCAGTTGCAATGCCGTGATGGCCCCTCCGGCGTGGACCCCATCTCTCTCTGCATCGTCCAAAGGACGATTGGTTTCGGTTGCTCGAGGTTCGAATACATTGAAACTGCACTCATGTTGGTCGCCTATGAAAAGTGAATTGTCTTCCGCTCCTTCGGTCAACATCCCATAACACCGGTTGGTGCAGACCATGTCCAACGAGCAAGAGGTCATTCCAGAGAATCGATAGAGCGTCGTGCTTGTTTCGGTAAACGTGATGATGTCGAGGTCACCATCTGCATCGACATCTGAAATGGCCGGTTTGTCAATGGTCAAGCATACAACGGGCAGTAATTGGGCGCCGGAACCAAAATCCCATGAAGCCATCAAAGGGACGGCATGCGGTTCGAAATTCGGCGCGCCTTCCGTTGTATTGCCGACATTCTTCCACACGTGGATGCTGTTTTGATAGCCAGCGAATAAATCTGGAAGCCCGTCACAATCAAAATCCCGTAACAAGGCCCAGTGACTCATTTCAGGCCACCCTTGGGACCATTGCGGGCGTTCAACCCAGCCGATAGCGGGAGCATTCAATCGTTCAAATGCCAAAACGCGGTTGCCATCCCGATCAAAGGCGAAAAGGTCTTCATCTCCATCTCCATCTAAATCAATGGGGGACCATTGAGGTGCCGTCAACCCGCCTGTAAACGGATGGGCCATTGGTGAACCATCCAAAAAGACTGTCGGTCCGCTTGAAAGTTCCCAAGAAGCGTCCAATTGTGCGAGCACATTGGATGTGAAAAAGACCAGGGCTAAAAGAAGGAGAGTAGCGGATAAACGCATTGTGAATACCAGACTTTTAAAGGGTTTAATCTCAAAAATGGCGAAACGTGACATGTGCGAAAGTTCGGACATTGTTGTTGAGTTCTTGAATCATATAGAGAGAAAAGAAGGGGCTGATTAAAATAAATTAGCTCATGAACAAATCTGAAAACGAATCAAAATATTGGGTGGCATGTGGTGCCCTTTGGGTGGCGTTCAGTATTTTACTAGGGGCCGCCGGGAAACATATTTTGATGGCCGATGGCGCGGAGATTCGGGCAGAGAATTTAAGCACTGCGAGCCAATTTGGTATGATCATGGGATTGTCCCTAATGGTGCTCGCCGCTTTGCGTTGGATGCGGTTTTGGTCTGCATATGCTCCATGGCCTGAGCGACTTTTGGGCACTGGCTTGCTGTTGTTTTCAGGGGGGCTGGCGGCTCGGTCTTTGGCTCCAGAGTCCATGGTTTCTGATTTGATGTCTCCGTGTATTCCTTGCGGTGGTGTGCTCCTATCGGCAGGCTTTTTTTTGGTGGCAATTCAAACGATTGCGGTGCTTTACGTTAAGAATGACCGAGAATAAATTACCTTTGTCGTGAGAAATGCAATGATCAATTCTCTTATGAAAAACGTAGGAAACACCCCCGTTGATACGTCTTTGGACAGTATCTCGTTAGATGCAATGGCTCGAGTCCATTGGAATCTTCCACCCGCTAAATTAATTTTACAAACCCTTCTTCGAGGAGAAGGGGTGCTAACGCCCGAAGGGGCGCTTTCCATTTCTACCGGAGACTTTACCGGGCGATCTCCGAAAGACCGCTTCATCGTTGAAGATGATTGCACCCGTTCTGAAGTGGATTGGGGAAACATCAATCAACCGATGTCAACGGAGCACTTTGATTTGCTTCATCAAGACATGGCGTCTTATTTAAAAGACAAAAGTGTTTTTGTTCGGGATGCTGCTGTGGGTTCAGATCCCGTGACACAAATTAAAACCCGGGTTATTACAGAAAAGGCCTGGGCGAATTTGTTCGTGTCCAATATGTTTGTGCGTCTTGCTGACCAGGATGTGTTGGTTCCAGATCCCGAATGGCACATTCTGTGTGTTCCCTCTTTCTTGGCATCGCCGGAGCGTCACGGGACCCGAAAAGAAAATGTGTCCGCCATTAACTTCTCCCGAAAAATGATTCTGATTGCGGGGTCAGCGTATACCGGTGAAATCAAAAAGGGCATGTTCTCTGTGATGAACTTCGTGTTGCCGACGAAGCACAAAGTGATGCCGATGCATTGCTCGAGTAACGTAAACAAGGACGGGGACGTTGCTGCTTTCTTTGGACTTTCAGGGACAGGAAAAACGACGTTGAGCAGTGATCCGGAGCGAAACTTGATTGGTGATGATGAACATGGTTGGGGCCAGTCCGGTGTCTTCAATATGGAGGGAGGATGTTATGCGAAGACCATTGACTTGGATGCGTCCAGTGAACCTCAAATTTTCAATGCCATCCGTTTCGGTGCGATGCTAGAAAATGTGGGCTTTAAGAGCGATGACATTACTCCGGATTACACGGATTCATCAGTGACTCAAAACACACGCGTTTCGTATCCGATTTCTCACATTCCTGGCGCGCTAGAGACAGGGATTTCGGGGCATCCGAAAGATGTGTTCTTCTTGACTTGTGATGCTTTTGGTGTGATGCCTCCGATTAGCTTATTGGATAAAGGACAGGCGATGTATCATTTCTTATCTGGATACACCGCAAAGGTGGCCGGTACGGAGGTGGGTGTTGTAGAGCCTCAAGCAACATTCAGCGCATGTTTCGGAGCACCCTTCATGCCATTGCATCCGACCCGTTACGCGGAGATGTTGGGAGAACGATTGGAATCTCAAGGAGTGCGGATTTGGTTGGTGAATACAGGTTGGAGTGGCGGAGGTTATGGTGTTGGGAAACGCATGAGCTTGAAGTATACGAGAGCGATGATCAGTGCCGCCATGCGGGGCGAATTGGATCATGTACCGACAACAAAGGATGCGATTTTTGGCCTTGAGAGTCCGCAAAGCTGTCCTGGAGTTCCAGCAGAATTGTTGCAGCCATCCAAGACGTGGACGGACCAAGAGGCGTATCGCAAAGCCGCCAATAATTTGGCAGGCTTGTTCACCAAGAATTTTGCTCTATTTGAAAACGAGTGCTCTCCCGCAATCATGGCGGGTGCTCCTATGGCCAATAAGTAATTTTCTGAGGTGTCGGCTGTAACTTTGGCCCATGCGTTTTTTCTTCGCTTCTGAAATCAAGGACCCTCATGTGCTGGACGCAGATGAGACCAAGCATGTTGCGCGGGTTTTACGTGCGAAAGTTGGAGATTGTTTGGCGCTGACAGATGGTGTGGGTCGGATTTATGAAGGAGAAATCGAACGCTTGGAAAAGCGTACTTGTGTTTTGAAAACACGTCTGATAGAGACGCAACCGGCCCCTTCACCCGCATTGACTTTGGTCATTGCACCCACAAAGAGTACCGATCGCTTTGAGTGGTTCTTGGAGAAAGCCATGGAGATGGGGGTGCGCACCATTCAACCCGTTTGGACGGAGCGAAGTGAGCGAAGGATAGAAAAAGCGGATCGTTGGAGGCGTGTGTTGATTTCGGCATTGAAGCAAAGTCGACAAGCATGGCTTGTCGATTTGCGTCCGGCCTGTTCTTGGGAATCTTGGATCGCCGATGCTCCCTCTGCGGGCTTCATCGCACATTGTGAAGAAGGAGAGCGCCGTCCGCTGTTTCAAGCCGTTGTGCCTGGACAAGAAGCTTGGATCGCAATTGGACCAGAGGGGGATTTCACGCCCACTGAAATTCAGTCGGCCATGGACATGGGGGCGGAGGCCATTTCCTTGGGCGAGAATCGCTTAAGAACGGAAACGGCAGGCTTGGTTGCGATTCAGACTTTTCTTCTTGCACAGGCCCTTTAAATCAGCTCTGGCGGACTGGGGATCGGTTGCCAATGAGACACGTCCTTGAAGAACTGATTGCTATTTCCTTCGCCGGACCAAAAATGCAAGCCGTACTTCATTTTCTTTTCTTCATTTAACGCATAGAAGTCCTTGCAAAAACGCAAGACGATGACTTCTCGAATCTCAAATTGCAGGTCGTTCCCGGGCAGGTATACTTTGTTGCCCGGAACAAAAGCGAGAATGCGTTGATCGTCCTCAGGCAACGCCTCAATGACTGGAATCCAAGGGGCTTGTTTCATTGACCTGTGAATTGAGGGGACCGTTTCTCAAGAAAGGCAGCAACCCCTTCTTGGTAATCGTCCGTTTGAGAAGCTTCCATTTGAAGATCGCGTTCGAATGTGAGGTGCTCTGTCAAGGGGTGATTCCAGCTTGCATTGAACGCTTTCTTTGTGAGGCCAATGCCCCGTGTCGGAAGTGCAGCAAGTCGATCTCCTAGTTTCTCCAGCTCCTCATTGAATGCCTCGTCATCAATCGCACGGTAGATGAGTCCCAATTCAACGGCCTCTTTCGCGGGCAGTTTATCCCCAAAAAAGGCGAGAGCGGCGGCCCGTTGCATTCCGACCATGCGCGGCAAAAACCATGTTCCTCCGCTATCGGGTATCAAGCCGATTTTTGAAAAGGCTTGGATGAGTGAGGCAGATTCCTTGGCAACGACCAGGTCGCAGGCCAATGCAATGTTGGCACCTGCTCCAGCGGCAACTCCATTCAAAGCTCCAATGACAGGCTTCTCCATACTGCGAATCCGGCGAACACTTTGGTTGTACGTTTCTTCGACAATGACTGTAAAGTCCGGTGCGTCCGGCGCGGTTACTTCCTTGAGGTCTTGTCCAGCGCAAAATGCTCTACCCGTTCCGGTAATGACGACGCAGCGGACACTGGAATCAGCGGCAGCGTCATCCAAGGCTTGTTGAAACGCTTTTCCCATTTCCCGATTGAAGCTGTTAAATACTTCAGGGCGATTCAGGGTGATCGTACGAACACTGCTGCGATTGGAAGTCAGGATATAGTTGGCCATGGGTGAGGAGGTATCGATGTGCAAATTTACCGCGGTCCGATGACAATGGGCCGCTGCGCGCTCCTTGTTTGAAGGAAGTATAGGCCTTGCGTTAACTGTGGCAGCTCCCAAACCATGGAATGAAGGTCTCCGACGAAGGGGGCAGTGCTTAAAACACGTCCATTCAGGTCCACGAGTCGCACGGTCTCAAACGGTGTGAGTCCTTTGATTGTGATGCGGTCATTCGCCGGATTGGGGTAAAAGGTGAATCCATGATCCCGTTCGGAAAGAGAAAAAACAAGCCAAACCCCTTCAACCATCACCTCGCATCCATTTTGATCCGTAACGGTGGCAAGGACGACTTGGCCATCTTCAAGTCCTTGTGTGGAACAATCACCGTCAATCTCAAAGGAGATGCTGTCGCATAGGATGGTTCCTTGCTCATCGCTCCAAACCACCGTATATGCTCCTGTAGCATTTTCAATTTCCAATGAGAGCCCAGCACCCGTTTCAATCATTTGAGCTGTCAATAGGCACGGTTGACATGCCTCTAAGGGAGTTGGATTCAATTCCAGGGGCTCGCCCGCAAGGTTCAATTCGGTAAGGATCTCTGAAAAAGCCGGATAGCCCGCCGGATAACGCTTGGCCCGAAAGAGTAAATTGTCATTGATTCCCATAGCAGTGCCCTGAGTGATCGGAAGCCCCGCTTGCAAAGGCAATCGGTAACGCCATGCGGTATCCCCAGCAGCTGTGAATTCAAAAACCTCACCAGTTCTTCCGCTTAAGATTAAGTTGTTTCCATTGGGGAGGCGTTCAAAATTTGAAAGTCCGCTACTGAAGAAGTCAGTCGGTGTGGGGGCCGTCCAAGTCCAATCGAATGACTCCGGAGCAAATACACCGTCACTTTCGACAAAGGTGCCCGCAGAGTCGTTCCATTGCGGCTGGATGAGGTGTGCGCTTGAATAAGGCCCCGTCGCTCCTGGATTCCGGTTGTTGAAGACTGCGATCTTCCCGTAGTCGGGGGAGTTTTGTAGGTAGGGAGCATCGAGCCAATGGGCGCTGTGCTGGTAATGCAGTTGTTGCGCTTCAGGATCTCCCACTCCATGGGCTTCAGGATTCCCCCAACGCCATTTTAGTCCGGCTTCTGAATCGTTGCGGTCAAGGATCCACAGCTCATCAAAAGTTGGAACGCTCAGAAGAATGTGTCCTGTGCCGGGCTGGATATCGATGCTATTCATGTGCAGCCAGTCGGGGGCAGCGCTACTGGGCATTCCAAAATTGATATCGATACGGTTCGAGTGGTCTGCAATGGTGCCAAAATTGGCAAGTGTAGAATCATGGTCTTGGACGAGGTGATCCCAAGCCCGCCATTCCCAAATGATTTCGGCCCCTCCCAAACTATCGGGCGCCAATTCGATGAGGCGGTCACTCCACATGCCTTCGCTCGTTAAATTTTCAGGAAGTCTGCCTGCCGCGATACAGTCGAGTGAATCGAACTTCTCCCAAGCAATCGCAATGACGTGGCCATTATTGAGCGGAATGAAGTCATGATGGAGTCTCCCAGTGGAATCATTCAATGTGTAGCTCCATAGCGACTCGTTGTCCCACGTTTTCCGCTCTATGGTTGCTCCAGCACCGCCTGCCCAGATGGCATCTTCTGCATTGTTGGCGTTGCGATGAGCCCAGATGAGGTCTCCATTGGGAAGCAGGTGGGCGACATTTCCTGGCCTGCGCGATGCGTCGTTGGTCCACTGGTGGACGACATCGCCACACAGGTTAATCAACATCGCGTTCGGCTGGTTATGCGGATACATCAATGTCAACCCCGACTGGGCGAGTTGAGGATTGAGAGCAATGGTGCCGACCGTGTTTTCTACTTGTGAGAATGAGCAAACGTGGCTACCCATCATCAAGACCAGTGCAATCAATCGGTATCTCATGGATTCAAGGGGCATTGTTGACGAGTGGTTGAAACGCATTCGAGGCATGGTGACAAAAATGCGGATTCTTGGGGGAGCACACAACTTCTAAAAGGCCGAGATCTTGTTCGACTTGGCAACATCAACTGGGGGAGTTCCATACCGACTTCTTTTTGTCTGCCGCAATGAAGGAAGATTCAAACGCCCACGCATTGCATTGTTCAAATACAGAAAGAGGAATGCCTTGGTGGGCGGCGAGTAGGTGGTATTCGTGAAGCAAATTCGTACACATGATTCCAGGGTCATCCGTATTGACTGTAACCCGAACACCTGCTGCATGCAATCGTTTGAACGGATGCGCTTCGATGGAAGGAGTGGCGCCTGTGAGCCAGTTGCTGGTGGGGCATAGTTCTAGCGGAATTCCCGATTGAGCGAGCTGCTCGATCAAAGCTGGATCTTCAATGGCTTGCAGTCCATGTCCGATTCGATCAGCTCCCATGTGGTCAATCGCCGTGAGGATGTTTTTGGAAATTCCAGGAATGAGAGGCTCACCGGCATGAACTGTAATGCCCAACCCGCCTTTTTTAGCGCGATTGAATAATGGGATAAACGGTTCCGGATCAAAGTCGACTTCGTTGTCTGCCAAATCCAAAGCAACGAATCCACGGCTATGATTCAGCGCGAAATCGACCCAATTGGCATTCTCTTCCAATGTCTTGGTTCGCTGAAGGATGCAAATCAACCCAACGGCCATGGGGTACATGGCCTCTGCTTTGGCAATCCCTCTTTGGATGGCTTCTTGAAGTCGATCGGCCTGCATGTGGCTGTGTTTATCCAAAAGAAAACTTGGAGCATAGCGCAATTCCAATATCCGAACGTTTGACAGCAAGTACATGTCTTCACATGCTTCGAATGCAATGCGCTCCATCCAGTCTTCAGAATCGATGACATCCCGGGTGTTGAGAAATTTGTGCAGAACCTCCGGTAATTTACCCATCGGTTTTTCAATGAGGAATTCGGCTTCAAAAACCCCTGCTGTTCGCACATCATGTCCTTGGATAGCAGCCAATTCGCGGAGAGTACTTTGCCGCAAGGCCAATTCAAGATGGCAATGCAATTCGACTTTCTGCATGTCTTGCAGTGCCTCAGTAACGGAGGAGGGAAGCTTCATGCGACAAAGGTATGCGAGGTAAGGCCATTGGTGCTGTACTTTTGACGCATGGCGGTTGAGATCAAAAACAAGAAAGCAGCGTACACGTACTTCTTGACGGATGATTTCACGGCAGGGATTCAACTTGTCGGCTCAGAAATCAAATCCATTCGGCAAGGGAAGGCGAGTATCATGGAGGCGTATTGTCGCTTCATGAACGGCGAATTTTTCATATTCAATATGTATATCGCTGAATATTCCAATGCGGGGTACGTAGGTCATGAGCCCAGAAGACCCCGAAAACTCTTGCTGCAGAGAACCGAACTGAAAAAATTAGAGAAAAAACTCAAGGACTCTGGTGTGACCGTGGTACCTGTGCTTTTGTTTGTTTCAGGAAGTGGATATGCCAAACTCAATATTTCCGTGGCAAAAGGAAAGAAGTTGCATGACAAGCGGGATGCCCTGAAAGAGAAGGATCAGGCACGTGACCTGGATCGCCTAGACTGACCGTCAGTTTTTTGATTGAACGACCCGGTAGGTCGTTTTGAATGCAGGCCAATCCCAAAGGAAATGCTGCATCAAATCCCTCAATTCCCTTTGCGTATTTGGATTCGGGGCGTTCATGTCCCTGAAAAAAGGAGCCTGACACTGGTTCAAGTGATACTTGTAAAAGACTGCGCGGGTCATCGCTGTTACCAGGTTTTTAGAAGGCTGATTGATTTGCTTCATAAACGAGCGATAGTGCTTGACTTTACTCGCAAAAACATCAGGAGAAATATCGAGTGCACGTGCGAACTTGCTGAAGATGCGCTGGATGATCTGACGATCATGACCGTTGTCGAAGTGCTGCGGGATCAGTTGGATGTTCGCTGCAACGACAATCATCAAAAACCGACCGTAGTCTTCAGAATCGAGCTGGGGACATTGAATGAAGCCGTCAGATTCATTCAAAAATGCTGCAAGTTCCGGCCAACCCTGCTCTACCGATTCAAAAGTTGTCTCCACGAAAACATTCGCCACCTGTTCTTCCGAAAGTTTGCGTTTGGCTAGCCAACTGATTAGACCTAGGTTTTTCATCGTTCGCTACCAAATTTAGAAGTCTGTATCATGCAGGATTGGGTTGAAAACATTGGTCTATCCACAGTGTTTTCCACAGGGTGTCTGCAGTCAAGGCTTTACTTTTGCGGACATGTATGGGATCTTCAAACCGTTTATTTTTCGAATTCAGCCAGAGAAAGCACATTATCTGACCATGGGGCTGATGGCATTTGTGTGTCGTAATCCGGTGGTAAAGAGTTTTTTAACCCAATACTATCGGGTGAGTGACGCGTCTTTGGAAGTGGAAATAGCCGGATTGCGTTTCCCCAATCGTGTGGGGTTAGCCGCTGGATTTGACAAGGACGCTCGGTGGCTCCATGAGATGAAAACGTTGGGTTTTGGATTTGTTGAGATAGGAACGCTGACGCCAATCGGTCAAGACGGCAACCCGCAGCCGCGACTTTTCAGACTTCCTGAAGACGAGGGGGTGATCAACCGCATGGGATTTAACAACGGAGGAGTGGAGGACGCAGTGGAGCGATTGAAGCAGCGTCCAGAGAACCTGATTGTAGGTGGAAACATTGGGAAGAACAAAGTGACACCCAATGAGGAGGCTCTCAATGATTACGTGACGTGTTTTGACGCGTTGCATCCGCATGTGGATTACTTCGCGCTGAATGTGAGTTCGCCCAATACGCCCGGTCTAAGAGCATTGCAAGACAAGGAGCCTTTGCGCTTGTTGCTTAAAGCGGTGATGGACCGGAACATCGCAGCGTCGCCGCCACGGCCGATTTTCTTGAAAATAGCTCCCGACGTGTCGAATGAACAGTTGGATGATATGATCGATTTGGTTCAAGAGTCTGGTATTGATGGCATCATTGCAACAAATACCACCATTGAACGGAGTGGCTTGGTGACTCCCGCTGATGAGGTTGAAAAGATGGGGGCAGGGGGCTTGAGTGGTGCGCCGGTTCGCGACCGCTCTACTGAGGTCATTCGGTATTTACACCAGAAGTCCAACGGTTCATTTCCCATCATTGGAGTTGGAGGGATTTGCAGCGCTGAGGATGCACAAGAAAAGTTAGATGCGGGCGCCTCGCTCTTGCAGGTGTATTCGGGATTGATTTATGCTGGACCCGGTTTGGTCAAAAACATCAACAAATCCATTCTTAAGCAGAATCGGCTTTAAGCTTGAAAGAGCTGCTCCAACGAAGGGGCCTTCTCAAGCACTCTAACACCCTTTTCTGTGTGCTGAATAGTGCAGCATGCGTTTTGCGCGTCGTGTTCAAAGAAAAGAACCCACTCTTCATCTGCAGCCCGCTTTAATAGGAGTGCTTTCTCCTCCATGGTAAGAAGGGGACGCGTATCGTATCCAATGACCCACGCGGTGGGGATGTGGGCAGCGGCTGGAATCAAATCGGCCATGAAGGCCACCTTTTTACCACGATAGGAGATCACGGGAATCATTTGACTCTCGGTGTGGCCGTCCGCAAAGAAAATCTCCAAGCCTGGAAAGAGCTGGTCAAAGGCTGTGCGGTTCCAGCGGTCTTCGCGCGGAACAAACACCAATTGTCCGCTGGTTTCAAGGGGGAGAAGGTTTTCACTCAAAAAAGAAGCTTTTTCACGCGGGTTGGAATTCATGGCCCATTGCCAATGGCGCTCGCAAGACCAATACTGTGCGTTTGGAAAGGTCGGTTCAAGGACGCCGTCAGACCGGCGTTCAACGGCTCCTCCCACATGGTCAAAATGAAGGTGAGTCAGCAACACGTCCGTGATGTCTTCAAGCCCGAAACCACGTTTGGCCAATTCGCTCTTTAAACTCATGTCGCCATGAAGGTGGTAGTGACTGAAAAATTTATCAGACTGCTTTGCTCCAATCCCTGTATCGATGAGCAGAAGCCTGTTTTCGTGCTCTACAAGCAGTGAACGCATTGCCCATGTGCAAAGATTGTTGGCATCTGCGGGAATGTGCTTTTGCCACAGGGCTTTGGGAACGACACCGAACATCGCCCCTCCGTCAAGTTTGAATAATCCGGTATGAATGGTATGCAGTTCCATGCGGTAGTCAGTGGTTAAGAAGGGTGTTGCAGCGCGTATTTGTTCAGTCATGAAATCACGGATTGCGCCATAAGGATATCGCAATCAGTCAATCTGAGTGCAAATGTCGCGGAATTTGGGGCTGCTACATCCCTTGTGGACAAAAGGGGGTCAAATGCCGGGAAGCCAGCCTGTTTTGCCTTCAATTGATCCGGATTGAGGCTTACTTTTGCAAGGATTCCAGACCAGCCACTCCATGCAATTGAATGAATTGACGGCCTTAGCCCCAGTCGATGGACGCTATCGCTCACGCACAGCCCTTTTAGCTCCCTTTTTATCGGAATGGGGTTTAATCCGCCACCGGGTGGAAGTCGAAGTAGAATACTTCCTGGCCTTGACCCAGATTCCGTTGCCACCGCTTGCCGATTTCCCTTCCGAATTGGCGGAGCCGCTGCGCGACGTTTACCGGAATTTTAGCGAAGCCGATGCGGATCGCATCAAAGCCCTTGAACGGGTGACCAACCACGATGTGAAGGCTGTTGAATACTTCCTCAAGGAGGAAATGAATAGACTGGGATTGGGGGAGGTTTGCGAATTTGTGCACTTCGGTTTGACTTCCCAAGACGTGAATAACACCGCCATTCCGCTGTCGTTGATGCGTGCAACGCATGAAGTATTGCTACCTCAACTTACGGAACTCCGCGCGACGCTATTGGGCCAGGCCCGCGAATGGAAAAACATTCCCATGTTGGCCAGAACACATGGTCAAACGGCTTCTCCGGTCACTGTGGGCAAGGAATGGGCCGTGTTTGTCGAGCGATTGGACATTCAGTTGGAGACGTTCCAAAACATTGATTTTACGGCCAAATTTGGCGGGGCAACCGGTCAATTCAATGCCCACGTCGCGGCTTATCCAGCGCAGGATTGGAGTGCATTTGCCAACGCTTTTGTCGAAGGCACACTGGGTTTGAAACGCAGCCGCATCACCACTCAAATTGAGCATTACGATCAATTTGCGGCCTGGTGTGACAATTTGAGACGCATCCACATGGTTTTGATGGACATGAACCGCGATGTATGGACTTACATCAGTATGGATTACTTCAAGCAGCGCATTAAAGAAGGGGAGGTCGGCAGCAGTGCGATGCCGCACAAGGTCAATCCCATTGATTTTGAAAATGCCGAAGGGAACTTGGGCGTTGCCAATGCCCTATTGGGTCATTTTTCAGAGAAATTACCGGTGAGTCGTCTGCAAAGGGATTTGACGGACTCCACGGTGCTTCGCAATGTAGGCGTGCCATTGGGGCATTCATTGATTGCCCTCCAATCCATGCAAAAAGGACTGGGAAAGTTGTTGCTCAATGCCGATCAAATGGCTGCTGATTTGGATGCCAATTGGGCCATTGTGTCCGAAGGAGTTCAAACTATTTTACGGAGAGAAGGGTATCCGAAGCCGTATGAAGCGCTCAAGGCCTTGACTCGGAATCATGGGCGGATCAATGCGGACTCCATGCGGGCCTTCATTGATCAATTGGATGTCAGCGATTCAGTCAAAGCTGAATTGCGGCAGCTGTCACCAGCCAGTTACATTGGACACGCAGCAGAGCTGGTTGATTTATTGAAGGATTGATCCGTGGGTAAATTCAAAGAACTCTTCAGCCTTGTGACCCGTTACCGGTACAACCTACTGGTCAACGTCTTGTGCAATGTGCTGAATGCAGTGTTGTCCTTGTTTACCTTCTTAAGCGTTGTGCCTTTTTTGCGCATCTTGTTTACATCTGAACGCGAGCAGGTCGAGGTCAGCGCCTTGGAATTGGAGTCTATGGAGGGCTTGGAACGTTGGGGAGCACTGTTCGACCAATTTGCAGCTGAACAGGGTGCTCCGGCCGCATTGGCTTGGATTTGCGGGGGGATTGTTGTCATCACGCTATTGAAAAACACCATCGGCTATTTGGCGCTTTTCAGTCTGGCAACCATTCGAACGGGAGTGAGTCGTGACTTGCGTCAGATGCTGTACAGTAAAATTTTGACGCTGCCGATGGGCTGGTTTACCGAATCGCGCAAAGGCGATGTCATCAGTCGCATGACCAACGACTTAATGGAGGTTGAGTTTAGCATCATTGGGACCATTGAAATTTTGTTCAAGTCTCCGATTATGGTGGTGGTGTCGCTGACGACACTGTTTTATTTGAGCTGGGAGCTGACGTTGTTTTCCATTCTCTTTCTTCCGGTGAGTGGGTATCTCATCAGTCGCATTGCGAAGAGTCTCAAGCACGCAGCCAGAAGAGGCAAAGAGCAGCTAGGAGATTTGATTTCAATTATTGAAGAGACGCTCAGTGGAATGCGTGTGGTGAAGGCTTTCAATGCAGAAGACAGTTTCAATGAGCGCTTTCGGGAATCCAATGACGGGTATTTCCGCTTGATGCGGAGGTTGTACAAACGCGAATATTTGAGCTCTCCTGTCAGTGAAACGGTTTCCTTGACCGTCATGGCCATCTTGCTCTGGTTTGGAGGCGGATTGGTGCTAAACGGCGAAGGCGGCTTGACCGGCGATTGGTTCATTGGGTATCTGGTGGTGTTTTCCCAGATCATTCCGCCGGCAAGGGCATTCAGTGATGGTTGGTTTCGAATCCAAAAAGGTTCGGCTTCCCTTGATCGTTTGAATGCGATTTTGGATGAGCCCGTCGGGATGAAACAGGCATTGAATCCTCTTCCATGCCCGCCGCTTCAAAAGGAGATTTGCTTCGAAAACATTGGTTTTGCGTACGGTGAAGAATCAGTCTTAAATGGGGTGAGCTTCACGATTGCAAAGGGAGAGACGGTTGCGCTTGTTGGTCCCAGTGGCTCGGGTAAGACGACTTTGGCACACTTGCTAGCTCGATTTTATGATCCAACAGAGGGGCGGGTGACCATGGACGGGATTGACCTTCGAGATTTGGATGTAACATCCTTGCGAAATCAAATGGGATTGGTCACGCAGGAAGCGTTGTTATTCAATGACACCGTTGCAGCCAACATTGCATTGGGAAAGACCAATGTTGAAGATCTTGATGTCACTCAATTGCGTTCCGTTGCTGAAGCGGCAAACGCTTCTGAATTCATCGACCGAATGGAAGATGGATTTGAATCGCGTATCGGAGATGGCGGCGGTAAACTCAGCGGAGGACAGCGACAGCGTTTGAGCATAGCGCGGGCTTTGTATCGTGATCCAGGTGTTTTGCTTCTGGATGAAGCAACTTCGGCACTCGACACAGAGTCCGAGCAGCTCGTGCAACAGGCCATCAATCGCTTAATGGATGGTCGAACGGCTCTGGTGATCGCGCATCGATTGAGCACCATACGGCATGCATCGAAGATCATTGTCCTCGATGGAGGGCGCATTGCTGAAGAGGGAACACACGATTCCCTGATGGCTGCTGACGGGCTTTACAAGCGACTTGTGGACATGCAAAATGTGCATTGACGGGGATGTGTACTTTCTTGAAATCATAGACCATGTCCTGGGATTTTTCCAATCTTCGATCATTGCTTTATTGCAAGTGTCCCCAATGCCATAGTGGCGACTTGTTTGTTGAGCGGAATGCTTACCGCTTGAAGAGAATGGCTGATATGAACTCAAAATGCACGGTGTGCGATGAGGACTTTCAACGAGAACCGGGGTTTTATTTTGGTGCAGCATACGTGTCCTATGCGCTCACGGTCGCGTTGTGGGTTGCAGTTTTGGTGGCTCTGACTACGTTTGATGCCGTTGGATTGATTGAATTTGGCTTTTACACGCACGTGGTCACCTTCTTGACGGTCGGCATCACGTGCCTTTTGGTGCTATTGCCTTTGATTTATCGAATAAGCAGATCCATTTGGATTCGCCTGTTTGTCAAACGGAAGTAGCTAGAAAAAAAACGTCTAAAAAATCAAAGGGGTCCCTCCGTTGAGGAACCCCTTCTCACCAAATCGCCTGATTCATTACACTCATTTTCGAGTGTGGCAAAACCAAAACCTATCCCCTTGTACGGGGTGCTTTCATTAAAAGTTGCGATTGAAGAGAAAAAAAATAGAAACTACTAAATAAACAACTGATAATCAGTCATTTAAATAGCCTATTTTTTTTTGATCATTTCCTCGTTTTGTACACGAATACTCTCTTTGTGGAGCTGTTCGAGCAGTTTGGAGGTAAACTCTGGGCCCAGCTTTAAGCTGTTGCCCCAAGCGGAGCGTGTCTTGAGCACTTCGTGCCATCGCTCGAGTTGAAGAATGGTCATGCCATGCTCCAGTTTGAATCGTCCAATGTCGCGAGCGAGATCCATACGAGCGTGTAGCAATTCAATGAGCTGCTCATCCAAAGAGTCCATTTGTAGGCGCATAGCACCCAGTCCATCGACCTGCTCCGGTTTTGCATCGGATTGTCGAATGGTGAGCCCATCAAGAAGTGTGTCGAGATCTTGTGGAGTCAATTGCTGTCCAGCATCACTCAAAGCGTCATCCGGAGAACGGTGCGATTCAAGCATCAGTCCGTGCATTCCTAAGTCCATGGCTTTTTGAGCCACCGAAGCAATGAGGGTGCGATTCCCAGAAATATGACTCGGATCGCACAGCAAAGGAGTGTCAGGCATCTCCGCACGCAAGCCAATCGGAATCTCCCACATCGGCGCGTTGCGGTATTCTTTCAAGCCGTAGCTGCTAAACCCGCGGTGCATGGCCCAAACGGGACCGCCGACTGTCTCGGAAATGCGTTCGATTGCTCCCATCCACAACTTTAAATCCGCATGCATTGGATTCTTAACGATGACTGGAATCTTCGTTCCTGCTAAAGCGTCAGCGATTTCTTGAACGGCAAATGGACTCACCGTCGTGCGGGCTCCAATCCAAAGAACATCCAATCCTGCTTCCAAACACACCTCCACGTGCTGGGCGTTGGCGACTTCCGTTGCAATCGGTATTCCCGTTTCTTGACGCGCTTCCACCAGCCAGTCGAGTGCTTCAGTTCCCTTGCCTTCAAATGAATGCGGTCTCGTACGGGGTTTCCAGATGCCTGCTCGAAATAGATTGACGCGCCCTAGCGCTGACAGCTGCCTGGCGGTTTCCAAAACCTGTTCGCGCGATTCGGCACTGCAAGGGCCGCTCACAATGAACGGTCTTTGACTTGAGTCTAGGCTCGAGGGAAGCGTAAAGGCTTCCAAAATATTTTTAACCACCACTTTGCGAAGATAACCGCTGAAACGTATTGAACACTGAATACAGTTTAACAAGCGATGTTCGTGAGTTGTTCAAGGGAATAAAGGGCAGGGAAACATGTTCCTTCAGAAAATGGACACGTGGAATGTGAACGAGTGGATCAGATTTTATGTGCGTTTTGCAGTGCATTTCGATTCCTGCGCATCGCACAGGTATGCACAGTGGGGGCATAGCGGATTAGCAGGTGTTCAATGCGAATCATCTTAACCAAAAACGAGAGGTTACCTTTCGATAATCTCTCGTTTTGTACCCGGAGCGGGACTCGAACCCGCACGCCCGAAGGCACAGCCACCTGAAGACTGCGCGTCTACCAATTTCGCCACCCGGGTGAAACTCAGGTAAGCTGACAAAGTGCCCAGAGCGGGACTCGAACCCGCACGCCCTAAAGGACACATGGCCCTCAACCATGCCTGTCTACCAATTTCAGCACCTGGGCGGTGCAAACAATGGACGTCAAAAACGTCCTTTTCTGTGACCCCTCTGGGACTCGAACCCAGGACCCTCTCATTAAAAGTGAGATGCTCTAACCAGCTGAGCTAAGAGGTCTATTTCCCTCGTTTGGGGGGGCAAAGATAGACAGATTTCCCATCGTTCAAATGCTTGTGTGGAAAAAGTGATATTCGGCATCGAATTAATGGGAATTTGAGCTTAGAAAACCCCGTGCAACTATCAGCCGCTGTAGGTTGTTTATCTTGCAGCCATAAACCTGTTAGGACATGTTACTTTCTCTGATTTTTAGCCTGTTTATCGGATTGGTCTTTGACTATCCGGAACAACAAATGATGCCAGTTTCTGCGCATGAGTTGCTTGAAGCCCCTGTTTCTTGGGAGCAATGGCTTCAAGATGAGGCTCGAATGAGTTGGTGGGCATTGCATGGATGGGTCGTGCTTGAAGAATTGAAGCCCAACATGTCAGTTTGGACGGGTGAAATTGAAAATGGGACGGAATTTCGTCCATTGGACTGGGGAATGAAGCCTGATTTGGAGAAATCCATTCAATGGGCTTTTCCAAATGGAACGGGCATCCACTTGCATGGATTGGACCGCTGCGAGGTCTTATATCAGCGATTTTTAGTCAACAAGGCTGCGGACAAAAACCAAACAAATCAATGAGCATGGTGAAGTCAGTAATAACCCTTGGTTCCTTTATGACGTTGGTCCTGCTTTGCGGTATGTCAGAGCTCAGTGCGCAAGAGACGAGTATTTCGAATTCGACCCTCGAAACATGTGAAGGTTTCTTGGTCGATACAGGTTTGAGTGCGGCAGACTATGGTCCCAATGAGGACATTGTCATGACCATCTGCCCGGAAGCTCCGGAAACCATCGTCACGCTTTATTTCGCATTGGCCTCTTTCGGTCCAGGAGACATGTTGCGCATTTATGATGGGACGGACACCAGTGGCCCTTTGCTCGGAACGTACATAGAATTCGATGCGCAAGGATTGGAGATTTTTGCGACTGAAGACAATCCGGGAGGTTGTCTCACCTTGCATTGGACCACCGATGACACAGGCAATGGGAACTTCGTCGCCGAGATGAGTTGCGGGTATCCGTGTGATCGTCCTTTTGCTATAGTGAGCAGTGGAGAACCGGTTCCTCATTTAGCCTGCCCTGGAGAGGAAATTACGTTTGATGCAACCGGATCAACGGTAGCCGATGATTTCGAAATCGTTTCTTGGGCTTGGGATTTTGGTGATGAGAGCACTTCAGCGGATGGCGCGGTCGTGACCCACTCATTTGATCAACCTGGTGCGTATAAAGTGCAGTTGGGTATTGCGGACAATAATGTGACGGATGATGAGCCTGATGGCTGCACGAACAACAACCTCATTGACCATCTGGTTTTGATTTCAACAGAGCCTGATTGGTCAGGAACCTCTGTGGATGCGACCATTTGTTCGGGCCAATTGTTCCCATTGGATGGCATGGTAGCGGGCGTGACGTATGATTCGGAGCCAACGGCTGATTTCGGGGGAGGCTTGTTCATTCCAGATGATCAGACCCAATGCTTCAATGCCGAGTTGACTTTCACGTCATTTTCACCGGGCCAAATCGTTGAAAATGCGGCAACAGACATTTTGGATCTGTTCATCAATTTCGAGCATAGTTATATGGGAGACTTGACGGTCACCTTCATTTGCCCCAACGGCCAAAGCTTGGCTGTCCATCAACAAGGTGGAGGAGGCACTCAACTCGGCGTACCAGACCAGGGAGACGGAACAGGCCCAGGAGTTGGTTGGGATTATTACTGGTCTCCGACAGCGACCAATGGCACTTGGGCGGACAATGGAGGAGGTACGCTGCCCGCAGGAACATATGAGTCAGCGCAGCCTTTCACGCTCTTAGAGGGGTGCCCATTGAATGGGACTTGGGAAGTGGAAGTATGTGATGCGTGGGGTGCAGATGACGGCTATATTTTCGATTGGACCATTCATTTCGACCCAGAGCTGTATCCTGAACCGGTGGTGTTTACCCCGGTTTTTGGAATGGAATGTGACAGTACTTCATGGGAGGGCTTGAACATCTATGACGAAAGTGATGACTGCAATGAAATCACGGTGATTGCGACAGAGACAGCCACTTACACCTATACAGCAACCAATAATTTTGGCTGCACTTACAGCACGGATGTTGAGTTGACGGTCGTTCCTGGACCGACATTGGAAATCAATTCGCCAGCTGGATTTTGTGGCTCCCCAGTTTCATTGATCGGCAATGTGACCAATGAAGAAGCAGACTTCAATTACAATTATGATTGGTCACCCGGAGGCTTGTTGGTCGGTGACAGCCTAGTCCAGAATGTGGAAGTTGATTCATTGACCCAAGACACCATCATGACCTTGACGGTGACCGTAACCGGGGGAGACCTTGACAACTGTGAAGTCACGCAAAATGTAGAAGTGAATTATGTGCCGGAACCAACGGGTGTTGACTTCAGTGGGTCGATTTGTCCTGGAGATACGATTAATTTGATAGCTCTCGATTTCTCGATGGAAGGAACGACTCAAGATGACTATACCTACGAATGGTACAAAAAGCCGGACACTCTTGACATCGACATCCTCGGAACCGATGGGGCGTTACAAGTATTTTCAAATGGAGATTACTTTGTAGACGTGACGATGGCAGCTCCATGCACTTGGTCAACAAGGAGTAATTTCGTAGTGAATTTGGATGTTTGCGAGCTGACCATCCCTAATGTCATTACGCCTATGAATGGAGATGCTAAGAATAATGCATTCATCATCGATGGCTTAGATAGTGATCGCTATGATGGTAGTACAATACAGATTTACAATCGTTGGGGAAAGGAAATGTTTTCCAGCAATGACTTCGGCAACACAGCAGGTTGGAGTCCTGATTCTGATGAGGCTTCAGAAGGCACCTATTATTACGTTTTGGGGATTGCTCGGACCAACGACGATTTGGAAATCATAGATATCAACGGACAGACCACAGACAAAGGGCAAGGGTACAAATACTTGAGTGGTTCATTCATGCTTTTGCGTGATTAGAGCTTTGTGACATGATGAAGTCTGCAGCGGAGGAGCTCAGCGTGTTGGCCCAGGCAGTCGTTTGGGAGCAGCGAGAGGAGGAAGGTCGTTTGGCAGAAGGGTTGGAAGGGCATTCGCTACGCTTTCGAAAACGGGAAAGGTTGACCTGGTCGCCTGTCACATTGGAATCACAATCCATAACTTTTGGAGGTCGCGCTTGCGTCGTCCTGTCAAGACCCCCACATGGCGGAGAGGTCGGAGCCTTTCGCACCGGTTCACCGGTTTCGCTATATCAAGCGAATGATGCCGGAGTGCCTGACCCCGATGGCCCGCCTCCCCGTCGAGGATTGGTGAGAAAAGTACGCAAGCACCAATTGGAGGTGGTGCTGGACGGCGAACCGCTGAGCGCACAGGATTTCCATGAACGTTGGACTTTGGATGTCCGTGGTGATGACCGGTCGTTCCGATTCATGGCCGAGGCCTTGAGCCATTGGATCAATACGGAAGATCCAGCGGAACGAGCCTTCAGAGATGGTCTGCTTGGATTTGGAGAGATTCCTCTTGCGTCTAGCGAGTTAGAAGCTCCATTTATTGGCCATGAAGCTAGTTTGAAATCGTTGAATGCACTGCAAAGTGCTTGGGTGAAAGCAGTTTGGAGTGGGCGTCCTTTTGCCCTGCTGCACGGACCTCCAGGTACGGGGAAAACCACCACATTGCTGGCCCTTATTGAAGGCTTGGTGTCAGCCGGAAAACGTGTGTTGGTAACAGCCCAGAGCAATGCTGCTGTTGATTGGATCTTACTGGGTTGTGCTCATCGGTCAATGGAAGCTGTGCGGATTGGTCATCCGATGCGGGTGGACCCCAAGGTGTGGTCGTTGAGCCTAGAATCAAGAGTGGAGGCTGAACCAGAATTCAAGCAGGTCCGAGATTTTCGTAAACGTTCTGCACAATCCTGGAAGGAGGTGGATCGGTTTCGACGCAATTTTGGACCGGCCGAAAGGAAAGAGAAAGCTGAAGCCAAAAGAGAAGCCCTTGATTTGAGCCGAGAAGCCCGCGAGATGGAAGCTTACATCGCGGAGAAGGTCATCCGGAAGAGCGCTATTGTCGGAGCGACACTCGCAGGGACTTCGGACATGATGCTGCGCGATGAGCCCTTTGATTATGTGATCGTTGACGAAGCGGGACAGGCCATGGAGCCGGCGGTTTGGATCGCCATGCGCAAAGCGCCCTGTGTCGTCCTGGCCGGGGATCACCAGCAACTTCCTCCCGTGGTCAAAAGCTCCAAAGCCATCGGTGCTGGACTCGAGAAGAGTTTGATTGAAAAGCTGCTTCAGCGGCATCCACGATCCGAATGGAATGTGATGCTTGAGGAGCAATACCGGATGAATCAGGCGATCATGACGCCTTCATCAGATTGGTTTTATGAAGGGCGATTGAAAGCCGCTCCCGGCAATGCTGCATGTGCACTCGAAGGTATTCCACCTTGGACTTGGATTGATACCGCGGGCTGTGGGTTTTCGGAGGAACGCGAATCAGAGGGAAGCAGCACCAGCAATCGAGAAGAGGCTCAATTTGTTCTGGATCGATTGGCGGAGTTGGTCGAGCAAGCTCCATTGGCGACCATCGGTGTGGTGGCACCATATCGGGCCCAAATTGAGGTGTTGGAGTCCCTGTGGTTTGATCGCTTCGGTCAGGCCCATGAAGGCATTGAATTCGCCACTGTGGATGCATTTCAAGGGCAAGAGCGCGACATCATGATCCTGTCCTTGACCCGCTGCAACGAGGAGGGAGCCATTGGATTTCTTAAAGAATACAGGCGCACCAACGTTGCTATGACACGAGCTCGGGCGCATCTTTTGGTGGTCGGTGACGGCGCGACCCTCGGGGGAGATCCGTTTTTCGCGCGCATGATGGAATTAGCGGAAGAGGCCGGTGCCTACCGCAGCGCCTGGGAGTGGATGTCTTAAAGCTCAGGCTCTAAATCACGCGAGGACTTCCCCGGTAAACTCATCGATGACTTCCGACTCAGAAGTTGACTGCGTTTCCGTGTGGTGCGGTGGCGTTTCTACAGAGGACGGCAAAGGATTGGAACCTCCCACTTCGTCCAGCGGAAACACTTCTGTAATTTTTTGGTACGCGACAGAAGGGATCACATAACCGAGTCCAACCTTGGACATGTGCTGCGCCACCTTGTCGTATGCGTCACGAACGTCATTCGCTGAAAGCAAAATGAATTCGTTGGTTTCCTTTTCTGTGCCGCGCTGTTCGTCCATTGAAGTCAACGCAATCTTGACTTTAAACCACTTGTCTGCGTCTTCAAAGCGAATGACCTCTGAGAGCACGGATTTGGTGATTTGAACAATTTCAAAAGGTCGAATGCCCTCTTGCTCGCAGATTTCAGTCATGCGCGTCTCCGCCTCGGTGTAGTTGTATGCGTCCAAGACAAACGATTCAGTAGCCTTGATCTCAGCACCTTCGTTGTCGTGACGGACGTACTTGACCTTGCAAGTAAACCAATGTTTTGTCATGGCTTAAAGGTACGTCCAGAGGGGTGGAAGGATCATCTTGATTCGGGTGTTTCCATGAACAAGCAATTCACAATGTCTGTCCCAAAAATGACTAAGAACTCAATTCAAAGGTGCCGATACGCGTGCTATCTTGACCCGGAAGATGATGAAAGACGAATACCGCCATAAAGGCTTGAGAAGGAAGTTGCTGGATGAATTGCGGGCATTGGGCATCGTCAATGAGGAGGTGCTCAGCGCGATTGATCGCGTGCCGAGACATTTCTTCTTGTCTTCAGCATTCGAGCAGTTTGCTTACCAAAACAAAGCTTTTCAAATTGGTGCGGGTCAAACCATCAGCAAGCCACATACCGTGGCGCGGCAAACGGAATTGTTAGGGCTCACGCCAGGACAGAAAGTATTGGAAATCGGCACGGGCAGTGGTTTTCAATGTGCTGTGCTGTGTGCGATGGGATACAAGGTGTATTCCATAGAACGTCAGCGTTCGCTGTACGACAAGGCAGGACCGCTTTTGGCTTCGATGGGATTCAAACCTCATCTTTTTTATGGGGATGGATACAAAGGCAAAAAGACGTTTGCTCCTTTTGATGGAATCATTGTGACCTGCGGCGCTCCAGAAGTCCCAGAAACGCTTCTTCAGCAATTGACCATTGGTGGGAAATTGATCATTCCAGTGGGTGAAGGA
Organism: uncultured Flavobacteriales bacterium; assembly: GCA_905478325.1. Taxonomy (GTDB): domain Bacteria; phylum Bacteroidota; class Bacteroidia; order Flavobacteriales_D; family Sanyastnellaceae; genus UA16. The sequence continues at coordinate 164,122 of CAJQIB010000004.1, forward strand.
GATAAACAGCACATGTATAGCTTCGAACGCATGAGCGAAAAGGACTTTACGCGCCAAAAACATGGTGAGTTTGCCTTTGTTCCGATGCTCACGAATCGAGCCCAAGGCTGAGGGATTTAGACGGCGAAAAAGCCTTCGGTTGGTCCGAGACCCTGGCGAATAAGTTCGGGCTCACTCCCCGTGCAATCAAGGACTGTTGAGGCGTGAATCTGACCCATTCCACCATCAATAACCGCGTCCACTTGACTCGAAAACCGTTCTGCAATGAGCTCGGGATCCGTCGTGTACTCGACAATGATATCCTCATCGCGCACGGATGAAACAATCAAAGGGCGATTGATTTCTTTGAGTAAAGCGAGGGTGACGGGGTGGTCAGGAACACGAATTCCAATGTTTTTCCGCTTTCCCATAAACCACTTGGGCACCATGCTACTCGCTGGCAGGATGAAGGTGTACGGACCAGGAAGTGTTTTGCGCATCAGCTTGAAAAGCCAATTGTCCAGGGGCCTTGTGTAGGATGAGAGCTGGCTTAAATCGGCACACGCGATACTAAAATGCGCCTTGTTCAAAGGGATTTCTTTGAGTCTAGCGATCCGCTCGAGTCCCTTCGCAGAACCCAATTCACAGGCAAAACTGTACACGGTATCTGTCGGAATGACCACCAAGCCATCTTGCTTTAAGATTTTTACGGCTTGGCGAATTTTCCGTTCATCCGGATTGTCCGGGTGAATTCTCAGGAGCATCAGCCCTTTGCTTTGGCGTGATCTGCCAAAAATTGCTGCAATCCTGAATCAGTCAATGGATGCTTCATCAAGCCCAGAATGGCACTCAGTGGTCCGGTCATGATGTCGGCTCCGATTTCAGCGCATTCGATGACATGCATAGAATGGCGAACGCTGGCCGCTAGAATCTCCGTTCCGAAGTCGTAATTGTCATAAATCGCTCGGATCTTCTCGATGAGCTGAAGTCCATCGGAACTGATGTCATCCAACCGACCAACGAAAGGGCTCACATACGATGCGCCGGCTTTGGCCGCCAATAGGGCTTGACCAGGCGAGAAGATGAGCGTGCAGTTTGTGCGGATTCCGTTGTCTGTAAACCAACGAATGGCTCGGATCCCGTCTACAATCGCAGGAACTTTCACGACAATGTTAGCATGCAATGCTGCCAACGCTTCGCCTTCCTTGATCATGCCTTCGTAATCTGTGGAAATGACTTCTGCGCTTACGTCGCCGTCAACAATTTCACAAATAGCGATGTAGTGTGCTTGAACAGCGTCATCTCCGGTGATGCCTTCCTTCGCCATAAGCGAGGGATTGGTGGTCACACCGTCTAGGATTCCGAGTTCTTGTGCTTGGCGAATCTGGTCAAGGTTCGCGGTGTCGATGAAAAATTTCATGCCGCGAAAGTACCACTTCCTTTGGTTTGCAGAACCCTGATTGATAGCCTATCTTGTTTACAGCACATGCGTTATGCCAAATTGGACAAAAGAAGAGAAGGATGAGATGAGAGAGCGGATGGTAAGCCGCATGGAAGAATTGCGTGCTCGGGTGTTGGAATATCGCGAGTTAACCAAGCCCATTCCGCCGGAAAATGCCATTGGTCGTGTGAGCAGGATGGATGCCATCAATAACCGCAGTGTCAATGAAGCGGCCTTGCGTCAAGTGGAAAAGCAGCTTGCTCGATTGGAGCGAGCCATGGGGCGATTGAACGATGATCGCTTTGGTTTGTGTCATCGATGTGGAGAGGCGATTCCGTACGGTCGAATTCTGTTGCTCCCAGGAGCGATTTCGTGTGTTCGATGCTCCGATTGAGCACATTGTTAAAAAAAATGTCTTTTTGTTAGAAAGGTTGAATACGAAAGCGCCAATCCCTTCGTTTAGGTCGATGTGAACCACGAGGGATGCGGTATTTTTGCACTCCCAACGGGTTTATCACCAAATCAATTCAGTGCGCTTGTTCGATTCCCAGCGTCCAATTTATATAGCTGTTTTTGGGTTGTTATGCGCCATAGGCTGCATTGACTCATGGGAGGGACCCCCTCACTTTTTACATGTTGCTTCCATGGAAGTGACCACCGAAGAAGATCAAGGCACGGATTCACACCGAATCGAGGAGGTATGGGTGTACACGGAAACGGATGTTTTGGGAGCGTTTCCTCTGCCAGCTGACATTCCTCTTTCACCGGAACAGTTGGGCTCACAAGCCACGATTACATTGCTAGCTGGCATTCGTGCCAACGCGGTGTCAGCTTCACGCCAACCGTATCCATTTTATGAAGCCCTGCCAACCACACTTCAATTGGAGTATGGAGGAAGAGACACGCTGGATTTGACAGTGGGGTATATCGAAGAAACGCAGGTCATCTTGGCCGAAGATTTTGAAAGCGCCAATCGATTTGAAATGGCCTCTACGAGCACAGCGGAAGTGGTGCGAACGGAAGAGACAGAATGGGTTTTTGAAGGCGTAGGAAGTGGTTATGTTGAGCTTTCAGCGGATGCGCAGGTGCTCATTGCTTCTACCAATGAACAGCAATACGACCTGTCCTCGACAGGTCCAGTTTGGCTTGAGATGAATTACCGTTGTTCGCAGCAATTTGCCGTTGGATTGGCGGCTGCGAATGCAGTCAATTCCAGTCGGATTCCCATCTTGGTTTTAAATCCAACCGAGGGTGCTTGGAAGAAAATCTACTTGGATTTGGGCCCTGTCATCCGAACGACGCCTGATGCGTCTCATTATGAAATAATCTTAGAGGCTTATTATGACAACTCTCAAGACGTCACGACCGTCGCAATAGACAACTTTAAATTGCTGCGTTACTGATGAAGAAACGCTTCCTCATTTCAGCGTATGTTGTTTCTGATTGGTTGACAGGAGCTGCTTCCTGGACCATCTTATTTGTTTACCGCAAAGTGCGTTTGGAATCTGCCGTTGAAACGACTTCGTGGGATTCGCTTGATGATTTCCGTTACCTGCTGGGCCTTTTTGTCATTCCCTTGTTCTGGATCTTCATTCATGCTTTGGCAGGCATGTATCTCCGACCCTTAAAACGGCACCGAATTTTGGAAATTGGCCAAGTCACTTGGACCTCTTTGCTGGGCGGTTTGGTTCTTTTCTTTGGCTTATTGTTGGACGATGCGATCTCCAGTTATCAGCAGTACTACGCTTCCTTGAGCGTGCTGATATTGAGCCATTTATCGTTGACAATTATCGGTCGATTGTGGATTACGACGCGGACCGTAAAGCGCATTCATTCAGGCCAATGGAATTTCCCCACCTTGGTCATTGGAGGGAACGAGCGCGCTGTGCGCATGGTAGAAGAAATCCGTTCCCTTCGCAAGGATCCGGGGTACCGATTCGAGGGCTTTATCCAGGTCAACGGGGCCGATACCCAGTTGGTTGGAATCATGCCCAACCTCGGTAAAATCAAGGACATCGAACAGGTCATTGCTTCGCATCAAATTGAGGAGGTCATCATCGCCATTGGTTCGAGTGATCACGAGGCGCTCGAGCAAATTCTCAATGCTTTGGAAGGGCTGAACACAGAGATTCGAATCATCCCGGATATTTATGACATTTTGAGTGGATCCGTCCGCATGTCAAGTATTTATGGAGCGCCGCTGATTGAGATTGATCGCCAAATTATTCCGCAGTGGCAGCTGTCGATTAAACGCCTCATGGACTGGGTGGTGAGCATCATAGCATTGGTATTGCTCTTCCCTGTCTTCTTGGTAATTGCTCTTTTGGTATCGACCACATCAAAGGGCCCCGTCTTCTACTTGCAAGAGCGCATCGGAAGGCATGGCTCTCCCTTTAAGATCATCAAATTCAGGACGATGTTTGTCGATGCTGAAAGTTCTGGGCCTCAGTTGAGTCGAAATGACGACCCGCGCATTACGCCGGTAGGCCGTTTTTTGCGGAAGTCGCGTCTGGATGAATTCCCCCAATTTATCAATGTGATTCAAGGTGATATGGCGCTGGTTGGCCCTCGACCTGAACGCGCCCATTTCATTGAACAGATCATGGAGCGCGCGCCGCACTATCGTCATCTGCAGAAAGTTCGGCCGGGCATTACTTCATGGGGGCAAGTGAAATACGGCTATGCAGAGAACGTGGATGAGATGGTTCAGCGTTTGCGATTTGACCTTATTTACATCGAAAATATGAGCATTGCGTTGGATATTAAAATACTATTTTATACGGTATTGACGGTCCTTCGTGGAAGTGGTAAATAATCTCGTCTTTACTTAATTGTATTTGAGCGATATTTACCCATGCGTCGTTTTGTGTCTTCACGCGGTATGATCCCTGCCTTTATGGGGCTCATTGTGCTGCACCTGTGCACTGCCTTGCTTGCGCAGGAATCGGTGCAGCCAACGACGAGTATGCAACGAGCTCACGAGCTCATGATGGACAACATGAGTTATTTTTTAGACGGTGCTGTCGATGTGGATATCGAAGCGGGAGAAGTGAATTGGAATATGACGAGCCGTCAAGTTTTGACGCAAATGGAGCGCATCGTCCGGGACATTCATGGACTTCAATCCTTAGACTACCTCACCTCTTTTCGTAATTTCTCTTCTGAAGTCGAAGAATTGATTGAACGGGTAGACGGCTTGTCACATCGTGATTTACGTCGTTGGAGAATGGCTGCGGGACTTTCAGAATCCCAGGAGTGGTATGTGATGGTGCAAAGTGCTTTGGATGAATTGAAGATGCAGATCGCGATGGAATTGAATGTGCATTACAACGCCCAATTGAAGGAGGCGTTGGATGAGGCCATTCGCTTGCAAAATGAAGTTGGATTGGAAATTGTTGAATCTGCCGATTGGGATCCCCAATCGTTGTTGCCCCCATTGGATTGGACTGCTTCTGAGATAACCCAATCGGAACTTTCTTCAGTTGATCAATCGGAGTGGATTGCCTCTCGAACGAATGACGCGTCTGGATTGGATGATTGGCTCCAACGTATTTTGAACCTTCTGGAATCGCAAGATCAACGACTAAGACGGCTGGAAGGCGAGGTTGTTGACCCTCAAGGTTCACGGGGTCAATTGCTTTCGCTTGCTACGGATCCTTCTTTGGCGCATTTGCACATGCCCGAATCCCTCGATGTGGGTTTTCTTGTGGGCTCTTCGATCCTGGGCTTGAATGCGAAAATGCAACTCCATGAAATCATGGAATTGATGGGGAGGTATCCACAAATTCGAGTGGTATGCACCGGCCATGCTGATGCGACAGGTGAGCGCAATCAGAACTTGTTGTTGTCCAAGCAACGTGCCCAGCGGGTTCAGGCTTATCTTCTAGAGTCCGGGGTAGGCAGTGATCGAGTTCTCCTCAATTATTTTGGTGAAGAAAGGGAACGACGCGCAGGCTCTCAAGATCGACGTGTGGAGGTTGCTTTTTATTTGAGGTAAAAATGGAGGCCTTCCTTTGCGACCTTTGCATGCAATCTCGCACGGATGAAAATAATATGTATCGGACGTAATTACGCGGATCACGCGACTGAACTGGGGAATTCGATCCCTACAGAGCCGCTGTTTTTTTTAAAACCTGACAGCGCCATTTTAGCACATCGTCATCCGTTCTATTTGCCTGATTGGTCTGAGGAGATTCATTATGAGGTGGAGTTGCTGGTCCGAATTAGCAAGCTTGGAAAGTCCATTGCGCCCGAATTCGCACATCGATATTACGATGCCATTTCATTGGGCATTGACTTTACAGCGCGTGATATACAAGCGGAGGTCAAGGCAAAGGGGCATCCTTGGGAAAAAGCCAAGGCCTTTGATGGCTCAGCTGTGATCAGTCGAGAATGGTTGCCTTTGGATTCGAATCAAAAAGGTCTGCAAAACAAGCATTTCCGGTTGGAGCGAAACGGTGAGGTTGTCCAGCAAGGACAGAGCAAGGATATGCTATTCGACATCGATCAACTGATCGCCTATGTTTCGAAATTCATGACGTTGAAATTGGGCGATGTTATTTTTACGGGCACTCCTTCTGGCGTTGGTCCCGTGAAGCCTGGTGATAATTTAGAAGGCTTTCTGGAGGACCGTTCAATGTTTCGTGTCCCCATTCGCTGATCAGCACGATGCGCATTTTTTTTATCGGATACATGGGCGCTGGCAAGAGCCACACAGCAAAACAGCTCGAAGAAGCTACGGGACGAAAGTGCATTGACTTGGACGTTGCGATTGAAGAGCAGATGGGCCTCAGTATTGAAGCGGCGTTCGCGCAGCGAGGAGAGGTGTTTTTCCGAAATCAAGAAGCACTCGTTTTGGACAAAGTCCTCAGTGATTCAACGATTGAAATTGTAGCGTGTGGTGGTGGCGCTTCATGTGCGGAAGGAGCGGGTGCTCTTTTGGCAGGAGCGGGTCTTGTGGTGCATTTGGACCCCCCGTTCGAGGTTCTGATCCCCCGATTGCTATCGAACCCGAATAGGCCGCTTCTGATGCGATCGGGAGCTATGCTAACCGAACTTGAGATCAAAGCCCATTGGGAGGGCAGGAAGTCTTGCTATGCATTTGCTCATGAGCGTTTGGTCCATCCCGCATCCCATCGCGATATCCAACGCTGGAAGGCTCTCTTCGACTAAGGTCAGTCCATTAAATCTGCGGTGTCCCGGTCAGAGGGGGTGGCGTGAATCTCAATGGCAATGTGTTCCTTGAGGTTGGTGCTCAATGACAATCCACAAAAGTCCGCCCTCACGGGGAATTGTCGGTGAATCCGATCGGTCATGACCGCTGTTGCGATGCGTTTGGGCCCCGCACTGAGCAAATGATTGACGCCATAGATGAGCGTCTTTCCGCTGTTTAGTACGTCATCAACGAGGACGACGTGTTGGTCCTTGAAGGTCATGAGATCAACGCTACACGTGATGGGTACACTCAAGGGATTGGCTTTGTGAAGGTGCACTGTCGCCGTGTGCAGCGGCATGTCACAAATGGACTTTAAGATAAGCGCAAGTCGCTGTCCCATGATCTCACCATTGCCAGCAATGCTAACAACATGAAGCGAAGGCGCCGTTAAAAATTCTTCAGCAATCTGTCGCGCAATGCGCTGCAGCTTGCGTTCGATCTGGTTGGCGTTTAAAATTTGAGTGCTTGCCATGAGTTCAGTTGGGAGTGATGCTCTGAAAGTCGGATCTAGCGGTCTTTTCAAATACAGCGACAGCTTCCACATGCGAGGTATGCGGAAATTGATCGACAAACTTCAAAGACGTCATTGTATAGCCAAATTCACGCAACGTATTCACATCGCGTGCTTGCGTGGCAGGGTTGCAGGAAACATAAACCATTTTGGGAGCACCCAACCGGATCACCTTTCTCAACGTCTTGGGTGAAATTCCGTTGCGAGGCGGGTCCAACACAATGGTTCGGATGCGGCCGACGTACTCCGGGAACTCCAAGAGGAATTTGCCAACATCTGCCGCATGAAATTGAACGCCAGTTGTTCCGTTTTTTTCGGCACTTATTTTCGCGTTTTCGATCGCATCGGCCACAATGTCGACGCCGATTACCTTCATTCCGGTATGCCGAACAAGGAGCTGTGCAATGGTTCCTGTACCGCAGAATAAATCCATGACAACGTCTTGTTTCGCTTGCGTTGCCGTTCCAAGATGGAGGGTGTCATTGGCGGGGTCAATCGCAGCGATGACTTCAGCATACAAACGTTCCGCACACGATGGATTTGTTTGGAAAAAGCTTGACATGCTGATATCAAACTTCAAACCGTGCATGGATTCGGTAATGATGCTCTTTCCAAAAATCAGTTCACTACTTCCTTCCCGAGACTCAACGCGCTCTCCAGTACTATCGTTTACAGTGTGCAAAATCCCCGCAATTCGATTCCCAAACAGCTCGTGCATTTTATCGATGAAGGCCTCTCTCGAAAACTCTTTGATGCCGGTGGAGCTGGTCACCAGATTGAACAACAAGGTGTCGTCAGCGATGCTCTTTCGAACGACCAAAAAACGAAAAAAACCAACGCGCTGCGGTGGATGCCAAGGAGGGAGGCCGGTCGCTTCGAACCAGTCGCGTAAGAGGTGAAGTTGGTTTTCAACCGCCTCATCAAATAATCCGGAGTCTCCGTCAAGGTTTTCCACTGCCCACCACGTTCCGCGTCTTTTGAACCCGAGACCGAAACCGTCAATTTTTTCTCCGCTTTCAGGGTCATGAAGGATGGCTGAAAAGCTATACTCCATTTTATTCCTGTAGTGCCAGTGTTTGGGAGAATCCACAAATCCACGGTAAACCGACTGGACATCCTCTACTGCTCCGATGCGACGATAGAGGTCCAAAGCGGTGTCTTCTTTGAGCTTTTTCTGCAGTGCAATGGGGACGTGCGTGTACGGTGCGCCTGAAATGTCTTGAAAACCCGGTTCGATTTCCTCAGGGGCTCGCTCGAGAACCTCTTCTAAGCGGCACTCGGCATGTTTCGATTTGCACTTGACCACCCGACAACGGACCAATTGTCCTGGGAAGGTGTTTTGGACAAAGATGACGAAAGGTCCCTTTTCCGTGGGTATGCGCGCAATACCCTGTCCCCCAAAGGCGATGTCTTCTATCCGCAATTCCAGCGGATCGTTCTTTTTGAATCTTCGTTCACGTCCCACGATTGCAAATGTAGTCCTCGACACGCGGTATCTTGCGCTCATGCTAAAATCAGCAGGAACTTTTTCATTCGTCCTCCGGTATGCCCCACTGATTGGATTTTGGCTCTTGGGTACAACGGTTTCCGCTCAGCTCTACCAGGAACTGAGTGTGGGGACATTCAATATCCGCTATGCCAACCCGGATGATACCCTGACGTGGGAAGACCGTCAGGATGAGGTGGCCGATGCAGTCCGTTACTTTAATGTCATTGGACTTCAAGAAGTACTGCCGCAACAAATGCAGGATTTGATTGATCGGATGCCACGCCATGGGCATTTTGGAGAAGGCCGAGATCGTCACGGTGGAGGCGAGGCCTGTCCCGTGTTTTGGAATCAAAAGCGGTTTGATTTTTTACATGGAGAAGTGCGCTGGTTGTCTGAGACACCACTGAAACCAGGTAGCCTTGGCCCTGGAGCGGATTTGCCGCGCATTGTGACCATTGTATTGCTCTATGATCATTTGTCTGATCGGACCATTCGCGTCTTGAATACCCACTGGTCTCATGTTAGCGAGGAGGCTCGCTTGACTGCGAGCAGCATCTTGGCAGGATGGACCGGTTGGGCAGGTGCTGCTGACCTGACGGTGGTCTGTGGAGACTTCAATGCTGAACCTGAATCCCTTCCCATCACAAAGTTACTTGCTTCTTCAGCGTTAGAAGACACCTATGAAACGGCCAATTTTCGATGCCGAAAAAGCTTTGGTACCTATGCCACGTTTTATCCTATAAATGTCAACGGAGCGCCTAGAATTGATGCGATATTTTACCGAGGGGATGCCATCGTGGATTGGGTTTGTGCAGATGAATACATCAAATACGGAGTGTACATTTCAGATCACCTTCCCTATCATGCGGTCTTTAAAATCCCATTAAATCCATGAGTCGGTCACGTCTTACGGCACAATTGGCTGGACCGTTGGGTGCAGGACTTGTTTTTCTCTTGGCTCCTTATTTTGGATGGTCCGATGCGGCCATTGCTGTGTTAGCGGCGAGCTGCTGGATGCTCATTTGGTGGGTGTCAGAGGCAGTGCCGATTGCGGTCACATCGGTATTGCCGATTGTCTTATTTCCATTGTTTGGCATTGCTTCTGTTGGAGAAACCACCGCTCCGTATGGATCCCATTATGTGTTTCTGTTTATGGGAGGTTTTTTAATCGCCATAGCTTTAGAGAATTGGAGCTTACACCGCCGATTTGCTTTGAATATATTGGCTGCTGCTGGCGGCAATCCCCGCCGATTGATTGGAGGTTTTATGTTGGCGACGGCGCTTTTGAGTATGTGGATTTCAAACACGGCAACGACGCTGATGATGCTGCCGATTGCGCTTTCCGTGATCACTAAATTGAACTTAAAACAGCATCCAAACTTTGCCGTAGCCCTGCTGTTGGGAACAGCCTATGCTGCGAACATTGGTGGGATGGCGACCTTGGTAGGAACCCCTCCCAATGTAGCACTCGCCGGCATTATGGAGGAACAGTATGAGGTGGTCATTCCTTTCATGGAATGGATGCTTCTCGCTTCTCCATTTTCAGCGCTCTTGCTTTTATTGGTATATGTCTTTTTGACGCGTGTTCTCCTACCAATAGCGAAAGAAGGAATAGGATCAGAGACGCAGCCAATTCGAGATGAATTGATGGCGTTGGGCGGATGGTCCAAGGCTGAAAGACGCGTCGGGACTGTATTTGGATTGACAGCGTTTTTATGGATTTCTCGCCGCGCACTAGAAGATTTGACCGGATGGCCATTGAACGATACGACCATTGCCATGGCTGCGGGGATCAGTTTGTTCTTGATCCCATCAGGAGAAGAGAATCGACCTTTGATGCGCTGGGAGGAGGCGCGACGCCTGCCTTGGGATATCTTATTGCTATTTGGCGGTGGGTTGACCCTTGCAGGCGCTCTGGGCCGTGCAGGCATTCTTGAGGTGGTCGCCAATGTGCTTTCTAACCAAGGCGCTTGGCCACTGTGGCTCATGATCGGAGCGTTTGCCTTTGTTGCGCTTATGCTCACTGAGGTCATGAGCAATTTGGCGCTGACGGTTGTCATGGTTCCCGTTGTAGCGTTGGTGGGATTGCAATTGGGGTTGAACCCGCTGATGTTGTCCATTCCTGTGGCTTTGGCGAGCAGTTGCGCCTTCATGCTGCCGATGGCGACTCCTCCCAATGCCATCATTTTCGGGAGCAATCAGATTCGAATGGGCCAAATGGCACGTGTCGGATTTGTACTGAATCTCATCGCGGCCATTCTTGTTGTGTTGTGGTCTGCATTTGTCCTTCCAGTGTGGCTGGAGATGCTGTAAATTCGAGCCGTGAAGAAGATCCTTATCCTCCACGGCCCAAATCTGAACTTGCTGGGTGTGCGTGAGCCAGAAGTGTATGGAAGCATGACACTTGCTGAGCTCAATGATGCCCTGCAAACGATTGCTTTCGAAAGTGGTTTCAAGTTGATTATAAGCCAAAGTAACGTAGAAGGTGAATTGGTAAATGCCTTGCAAGAACATGGCTTTTCGGCGCATGGTATCGTCTTCAATCCTGGCGGATACACCCATACGAGTGTCGCTTTACGCGATGCGGTCTCTGCCATAGCTTCTCCTGTTATTGAGGTTCACCTTTCCCATCCGGACGCACGAGAGGATTTCCGAAAACCATCATTGCTTCG
>CAJQIB010000005.1 GCA_905478325.1 uncultured Flavobacteriales bacterium
TGACAGACGGTACAGCAACGTTAAGCAGTGGTGCACTTTCAGGCGCTACTACAGTAACGGCAAGCGGAGCTGTAACGGGTGGCTCTTTGACAGACGGTACAGCGACTTTGACAGGTGGTGTGATGTCAGGGATAACAGGGATAAATGCTGGTGGGGCATTGGGAATGACTGCGGCTTCGTTGACTTCCAACACCACAGGCAATACTTCGATTACTGTGGATGATAACGGCGTTGCTCTGTTTTCCAATGCAGCTGGTGATGCTGGTCTTCAAATTGTTGCCTCTGCCACCCCCGCCGCTGAAATGATTTATTTAGTGAACACCGCTGGTACGGATAATGGTGCACTAACCATAAAAGCTACTGCAGGTGGTATTGATATGGAATCTGGGACGCAGACTGATATCATTGCCGGAACACATGCTCAGATAAAGGCCACTACAGGATTTGCCACCCTCGATGGATTTAGTGGAGTGAACATTAAGGGCAATGCTGCTGAAGTGGACGTAACGACCACCGGCGCAGTGGATATCAATAGTGCAAACTTTACATTAGATGCGTCTGGCTCCTTAGACATTACGTCAGCAAATACGGCTTTAACGGTTGCTTCAGGAACGGGAACAATGAATATCTCGAGCGACGCTGCAGCCACAGCAGTGAATATTGCAACAGGTGCTGGAGTAAAGGCATTGACATTGGGCTCGACCAATACAACAAGCTCAACAACGATTCAAACCGGTACGGGTGCAATGGCCTTTATAGGTGGCGGTGCCTTGACGTTTGACGGCGCGTCGGTTTCAATTGACGGAACAGATGATTCGAACTTGACGATGACAGCAAATGCGGCATCAACAAAGACCTTAACTATAGCGGCTAGCAATAGCGGAGCGGGTGTTGCTGACATTGATATGGATGCAGACGGAGCGGTAAAGGTTGATGCGCCAGCCATTGATTTGACAGGAGTCACCACCTTATCAGGTACACTGAACTTACCAACGACAGTAGCGAATACTGCAGCGACAACACACACGGTTGTCGACAATACGGCATCTGCTTATTCAATTGGTTCAACAGGTAAGACTGACATTTTGAAGGTGGTTTCAACGGATGCCGGTGAGGGCGTGACTATGAGCGGAACGTTAGGTGTAACCGGTTTGTCTAGCCTGCGAGGAATTGACAACGCCCACAATGGCATTGCGAATACCGGGGTAATCACTCAAGTGACGAGCATTTCAACGGCCGCTGCCGCTACGGCTTTGCCGATTACAGCGACCGGTATTTTGACTTTGGATGGAAATGGTGGTGTCAATGTAGTGGGTAATGCTGCTGAAGTAGACGTAACGACGACCGGTGCAGTTGATGTGAACGGTGCCGCGATTACGATGGATGCTTCAGCAGGAATGAGTCTTGATGCTGCTGCCGCCTCAAATCTTACGACGAGCGCTGGTGCTTTGACATTGGATGGAGCTGCAGGCTTGAACATCGGGACGAACGCAGATCAACCCATCGACATCGATGCGTCGACCCTGGATATCGACGCGAGCGGAGCCATCACCATTGATGCGACCTCCACGACATTTGTCGGTAACGTTGTCGCCCCGGTGGTGTCGAGCTTAGCTCCGTATCATGCAAGTGCTAAGATTGTTAAAACATCGCACGCTCAAAATCAGACTGTTGGGGTAAGTACTGCTACGAGACTTGTGCTTTTTCCAGAACCTGGTACCGCGTTAAATTTCTCGTCAGAATTATCTCAAACTGCCACAGATATCCCTGGAATGTTCACATTTGCTGGAATATCTGATGGAGATATTACAAATGATAACATCTTACTTCAAAGCGCGGGCTTTTATAATATTCAATTGAACATGGAGGTTGAGGGAAGTGGTAGTGATGCTTTTGCTGTCGTTCGAGTAATATGCGATGATGGTATTACCGCGAAAACGGTTATGACACTTTCAGCAGAGTTATACTCTGGTTTTTCGGCTTTTAAATTTATCAACGGTTCCATGCTCTTCGAAGTTGCTGCCGGTGAGGAAGTCTATTTAGAGATGGATGTTACCGGTAGTTCTGTCGAATTGCCATCGTTCAACTTTGCAATTTCTCGAATAGGAGAAGAATAATCACCTGAATTGGATAATAAAAAGGCCCCATGCACGATCGTGCATGGGGCCTTTTTTATTTCAATCAAGTAACCGGACATTCACTTCGACACCCACTCAATCCGCACGCCCAACACCTCGAGATCATCAAAGAAAGCGGGGTAGCTCTTAGCCACGCATTCCGCGTCTTCAATTTCAATGGCTCCAACACCGGCTATCGCCAAAACGGCAGCTGCCATTGCCATGCGATGGTCGCCATGACTCGAAATGCGAATGGGTTTTGAAGTGGACGTTCGATTCCAGGGGTGAATGCGCAATTGGTCCCCGGCTTCATCATGCTCCACGGCAATGCCCAATTTCTTAAATTCCGTGATGAGCGCCTGTGCTCGATTGGATTCTTTGTGGACCAAGCGATGGGCCCCTCGCAGCACACTAGGTTTCTTTGCAAAGGCCGCCAAAACGGCCAGAGGAGGAAAGAGATCAGGGGAATCGGTTAAGTCCAAGTTGAACGCCCTCACGGGACGTTGCGCAATTTGCACTCCATCGTCCGAACCGGAAAGCGCTCCCCCAGCAAATAGCAGGGCTCCGCGAATTGCTTCGTCTGCCTGTGGGTACAACGAATTCAGACCTTGAATTTCAATGGACGTCTCTGCGGCTAACATGCCAGCGACGAGCAGGAAAGCCGCTGCTGACCAATCACCATCTACCGTCGTTTCAAAGCCTTTAAACGTCTGTTTGCCCGGGATTTCAAAAGCGTCAAAGGCATCATTGACACTCACGTCAATGCCGAAATCTTGCATGATGGCAATGGTCATTTCGATGTACGGTTTGCTGACCAAGTTGGTCACGGCTATAGAGGAGTCATGATCTGCTGTGGCCAAGGTCATCAAGAGCCCCGTCAAATATTGCGAGCTGACAGAACCGTCAATTTCCATTTGACCACCCTTGAGTGGTCCCGAAACCAAAAGAGGACAGCGGCCTTCAGTGCTAACGAATGAACCTCCCAATGCTTCGATGGGCGCTTTGAGAGCGTCCATGGGTCTTTTGTTTAGGGTTCCTTGTCCTTCTATCCGGATTGGCGCGGCCGCAGAGGTCGCTACCGATGCGAAAAGTCGAGCGGCCAATCCTGATTCTCCGGCATCGATGGTGTTTGAGCGGTTGTGCAAAGGCACACCATGGCCTGTAATCCGCACGCTGGACTCTCCAAGCTCGATATCCGCTCCCAACGTGGCAGCCATATGCAATGCTGCTGTGCAGTCATCCGAGTCGGAAACATGGTGAAGCGTGGTGGTGCCTTTGGCCAACAAGGCGCCAGCAATTAGCCGCTGCATGACCGACTTGGAAGCCGGCGCTTGAACGGCGCCAGTAAGTCGGGAGGGCCAGACGCGCAAAATCATGGAAGCATCGGTTTTGTGCCGGTATAAATCGAAGCAATGCCGCCAGTCAGTTTGATTTGCCGACACTCTTGGTATCCCGCTGTACCCATCCGGGTCATGAACTCGGGGCCTTCAGGGAAGGCGGCAACGCTTTCGGGCAAATACGAGTAGGCCGCGGCATCTTTGGAAACCAACCGTCCTATGGTGGGCATGATGAATTTGAAGTACAGCCCAAAGAGCTGCTTCATCGGAAAGGTTTTGGGCTTCGAAAACTCCAAAACCAGTCCCATTCCACCGGGTTTAAGTACTCGGAACATCTCCTTCATGCCTTGATCGAGGTTTTCAAAATTGCGCACGCCGAAAGCGACGGTATAGGCGTCAAAGGTTGCGTCGTCAAAAGGAAGGTCGGCGCTATCTCCTTCAATCAGTTCGATGCGATCATCCCATCCGCGTTTGGTGACCTTTTTACGTCCAACCTCGAGCATCCCAGGGGAGATGTCGACCCCTGTGACGCGGGTGTCTTTGAGGTTCATACGCAACGCCTCAATGGCAAAATCGGCGGTACCGGTGGCCATGTCCATCAGTCGGAAAGGCCCCGCATGTCCAATCCAATGCTGCTTCAGAATCCGGATGGTTCGCTTTCTCCATAAGACATCAATGCCAAAAGAGAAGAGGTGGTTTAGAAAATCATAACTGTGCGCAATGTTGTCAAACATCCGCGCGACTTGCTGCTTTTTGGATTCGGCATCCGCAGAAGCATAAGGTGTGACTGGTGTTCCCATTCAGTGAGTTAGCCAACCATGGTGTGGCCTGCTGGGTATTTGATGTGACGTTTGATGTATTTACCGCCCAACGCAAACGCAACGGTGAGGGTGCCAACACGACCTATGAACATACTCAAAATGACAATCACCTTTCCCGCATTGCTTAGCATGGGGGTGATCCCTGTGCTCAATCCAACGGTACCAAAGGCACTGATTTCTTCGAAAATAAGATCCAAAATTCCGCGGTCAGGCATGTCTAAAATGGATGATTCTGTAATGGTTAACAGAAAAATAGCGATGGTGTTTCCTGCCAAGAAAAAGAGCAAGACACTGTATGCTCTTGACCGTAAAATTTCAGGGACGGTTCGCTGGAACAATTGGACGTGATCCAAACTTCGAATCGTCCTCCACACATCAGCCAATACGATAGCGAACGTTGATGTTTTGATACCGCCGCCAGTGGAACTAGAGGATGCGCCGATGAACATGAGGATGATGAACAAGAACAGCATGGGGATACCAACCGTTCCGATATTCACGGTGCTAAAACCGCTGGTTCTTGTGGTGCTTTGGAAAATAGCAGTGGTAAACTGTCCAAAATAACTCATGCCACTCAGCGTGTTTTCTTGCTCTAAAAACCAAAATCCAACCGCGCCAAAAGCAACCAAGCCAATGGAAAAGTAAAGCGCAATTTTGGTGGCAAAGTCAATCTTCTTCCAGGGCTGAGCCATGCGTTCTCTCAGCCTAGCTGGATCAAATAAATCGAATATGGCCACCATGCCCAACGCTCCGAAGAACACCAAAAAGGTAATAACCCAGTGAACAGACCAATTTTGGACAACAGATTCGTTGACGAATCCGTCTGTGAAAAGGGTGATCCCGGCGCTATTGAAGGCGGAAATGGAGTGGAAAATCGAATGAAAAATGGAGCTGCCGTTGTGTTGGAAAGTCACGCCTGGTCCCCAGGAGAGATACAAAGCCAAAGCTCCAATCACTTCGATTCCCAAGCACCAGAGGAGCACTTTGCTCAACATGCTCGACCCGGAATTGTAATTGTCTCGATGGACAAAATCTTCAATGACATCATGCTGCTTTACGCCGAGGCCAAATCGCGCTGCGAGCATGAGAAAAGAGCCGAATGCAATCAAGTTTAAGCCGCCCAATTGGATGAGTAGCAGCAGGACGACTTGTCCTTTGAATGTAAAAAATGTTGCGGCATCTTCAACCATCAAGCCCGTGACGCAGGTTGCACTTGTGGAAGTGAAAAGAGCGTCAATGAACGCCATGCTGTTGGCAGCGACGGTCATTTCAGGGAGCATCAGGAGCACAGTACCGATGGTGATAATTCCAAAAAAACTAAGGATGAAGATCAACGCAGGATTCAAACGAAAACGCGGCAAGACACGTCCCTGTCGCAGCAATTCAGCAGCAACAACCGTGAAGAAATACCCTTGAATGAACAGGGTGTAAATGTCTTGAATGGAGCCAACTCCAAGGCCCTGAATGAATCCGCCAATAAAGAGTTTTCCAGTCAAAAGGTCGCTCGTCCCTTCAATGATGAGGATGCTCATCACCAAACATTCGAACCAGGTTTTTCGAATGAATTGAACGGGATGAAATTCGTACAGCACCTTCGTGACATACTGAAAAACGTAGAAGAAGAACGAGGTCTTGACCCAAGAAAGAAGCAGCGTAGCTGTTTCACTGTCATTTGGAAAGCCATAGTACATGGCCAAAACGACGAGTGTAGAAGCGGAAACGAGGAGGTTGAGAATTTTTAATAGGGAGAGTACTTGCTCTTTGGAGCTGTACAAAACGACATTGACCCGTTCTCTGAATTCCTGGAAGTTCATGCGCTTGGGCGAGAGGGGATCGGTGTGTGATTCGATTCCCACTCTGAGATGAGTTGCTCCTTGTTGATGGGGACAACACCTACTTTTTCACAAACGAGACCTCCGGCTAAGTTGGATACTGCAGCGAGTTGGTCAGCGGGAACATGCATCGCGAGCATGAGAGAGGCCACGGCTATAACGGTGTCTCCAGCTCCACTGACATCGTTGATTTCTCGCTGAAAAGCAGGGATGCGTTTGTGGGAAACCCCTTGATGAGGCGCATGCATCCAGACACCTCGTTCGCTAAGTGTCACCAATACATTCTGAACGTTGAGTTGGGAGGTCAATTGGTCAATGGCCGCTTCAATCGCTTGATCGTCTTCTTTTCCAATCAACGCATTCAGGCCTTCTCGCAGTTCTTTCAGATTGGGTTTGAACAAGTCAACCCCGCGATACGCGTGAAATTGCTTGAATTTTGGATCGACCGTCACAGGAATATTCCGTTGATGAGCAGCCTCAATTAAGGCTGCAATTCCTTCCGGAGTAAGCACGCCTTTGTCATAGTCTTCAAAAATTACCACATCGATGGTCGCAGAATCGAACAATTGAATGCATCGACTCACCAGTGTAGCACTGATTTCAGCGTGAATGGGAACAACGGTTTCTTCGTCCACACGAAGCAACTGCTGGCCATTGCTGATGACCCGTGTTTTGATGGTCGTTGGTCGCGATGAATCAGCAACGATGCATGAATCGCCAATGCTGAGATTATCGAGTAAACTTCGCAAATGTTCGCCTGCCTCATCCGTTCCAATGACCGATGCGAGATGCACCTGAGCCCCCATAGACAACAGGTTTTTGGCGACGTTAGCAGCCCCTCCCAATCGCCTGTCACGGGACTTCACATCCACCACGGGGACAGGGGCTTCTGGTGAAATGCGATTGACGTCACCAATGAGGTAGGCATCGATCATGACATCTCCGATGACCAAGGCGGTCAAATTTCGGCACTGTTGAAGAGCTTGACTGGCGTCCATGAAGCGAAGTTAAAGCAGGGAGGTCATTGGAGCACAGATACCGCTTCTGCGATTCGACGCACAGCCTCTAAGAGTTGTTCTTCGGAGGCAGCATATGAGAGGCGAATGCACTCGGGAGTGCCAAAGGCGGATCCCGCGACTGTCGCTACATGCGCCTTTTCAAGTAAGTACAGGGAGAAATCTGACGCGTTGGCAATGGTGCCTCCAGCATGTGATTTCCCAAACAACGAACTGACATCTGGAAAGAGGTAGAAAGCGCCCATTGGACGGTTTACTTTAAATCCAGGTATGCTGGACAGTCCGTCAATCACGAGGTCTCTTCTCTGAAGAAACGCAGCTTTCATTTCATCTGCAATGCTCGGGTCGGCATCCATCGCAGCTCCAGCAGCCACTTGAGCAATGCTGCAAGGTGCGGAGGTTACCTGGCCTTGAATTTTTGTACAGGCTTTAGCGATCCAATGTGGAGCGCCGATGTAGCCCAAACGCCATCCGGTCATGGCAAAGCCTTTGGAGACCCCGTTCACCGTGATGACGCGGTCTTGAATGCCTTCGATGGCTCCCAATGAAGCGTGTTTTCCTGTGAAATTAATCAATTCGTAAATCTCATCTGAGATGACAAAAACATGGGAGTTTCGAATCAACACCGCTGCCAAGGCATCAATCTCTTCTTGCGTGTATACGGATCCGCTTGGATTGCAAGGCGATGAGTAAATCAGCAGTCGGGTGTTGGCATTGATGGCAGCTTCCAATGCCTCGGGGTTGATTTTAAAATCTTCTTCAATTCTCGTCGGGAGGATGACTGTTTTACCTCCAGCAAAAGCCACCATATCGGCATAGCTCACCCAGTACGGTGCCGGCAAAATGACTTCCTCTCCGGGATCAACCAATGCCAAAACCACATTGGTTATACTCTGCTTTGCTCCATTGGAGACGACAATTTGATCGGCGTCAAAATGCAGCCCGTTGTCTCGTTTGAATTTGCGGCAGATGGACTCTCGTACGCTGAGGATTCCGGGGACGGGGGTGTAATGGGTGACGTTGTTCTCAATGGCCTGAATCCCCGCGTCTTTTATCGGTTGTGGTGTATCGAAATCAGGCTCTCCAAGAGATAAAGAAATGACGTCAACACCGGAGTTTTTGAGCTCCGTTGCTTTGCGCGCCATGGCAATCGTCGCGGATTCTGATAAACGATTGAGAAGGGAGGAAGGACGTTGATCCATTGAGTCGATTCAAATTGAGACACAAAGTTAAATCCGGTCAAGATGCGCACGTCCAAAGCACATCCTTTTTTCATGACACCGTTGTGGATGAAACACTTTTTACAGCCGGGGTTTTATTTCGAGGGAAATCAGCCAAAGGCCGATGCACGTGAACAGTCCGTTGACCGGCAGTAAAGCGAATCCAAAACTGAACCCGTAGCGACTCTTTAGCCAGGATTCTAACATGAAGCACAGAAAAGGGGATAGCAGTGCAACCAACGGAATCCACATGTCCTTTGGTGAGCGTTTGTTGATCAAACCAAAGGCAAACAAACCAAGTAACGGGCCATATGTGTAGTTGGCTGCAGTGAAAATCGCAGAGACTACTGAGGTATCTTCAACCGAAGAAAAGGCCATGATGACACCAAACAAAACCACTGCGACCAGGCCGTGTACCTTTTTACGGATCGCATTTCCACGGGATGGCTCCATCGATTCCGTTTGAATCAAATCCACACAGACAGAAGTGGTCAAGGCAGTCAAAGCGCTGTCTGCAGAACTGAACGCCGATGCAAGCAGACCAATGAGAAAGGCGATGCCCACACCCACACCGAGCGAAGCATTCAAAGCGATGGTTGGGAAAAGTCCATCTGCTCGTTCGACATGCAGTCCGGTTTGTTCCGCATAGGCATAGAGCAGGACACCGAGAGAGAGAAACAACACGTTTACACCCACCAAAACCAAAGAAAACGAGCCCATGTTCCAACGGGCTTCTTTGACGTTTTTACATGCCAGGTTTTTCTGCATCATATCCTGGTCCATGCCGGTCATGGCGATGGCGACAAAAGCACCCGCTAAAAAATGCTTCAGTGCATGGTTAGGCGCTTTCCAATCGTCTAGAACCCACCAATGACTCCAAGGGGTATCACGAATGTGGCCGGGAAGCTGTCCCAAGTCCCAATTGAGCTCACGGGCTAAGACCACCACGGCGAGCACCACGGCGATCAACATGGCAGCCGTTTGAAGTGTATCCGTCCAAATAATGGTGCCGATCCCGCCTTTGCGCGTGTAGCCATAGATGACCCCTATGATGGTAGCGACCGCCAAGGCCAATCCGATGGGGACTTCTCCAATGATGGGCAGTGACCAATGAACATCCCATCCCAACGGGGTGAGGACAAACATCTGAACCACCAAAGCCACCAAGAACAATCGAAAAGAGGCGCCAATGATGCGCGATAGGATGAAAAAGGATGCTCCCGTGCGGTATGCTCTTGGCCCAAATCGACTTTTGAAATAGCCATAAATACTGGTCAACCCCAACCGATAATAAAGCGGAAGCAAAACGGCCATGATGAATGCGTATCCCGCGAGATAGCCCAATACCATTTGCATGTAAGTGAACCCTTGGGTACCCACCCAGCCAGGAACACTGATGAAGGTGACACCGCTCAATGATGCCCCTAACATGCCAAAGGCTACGACATACCATGGGGCGCTTCTACCGGCGAGAAAAAATTGCTCAGATTCGGAAATACCGACCGTTTGTTTGCTTGTTCGATGTGCGATGAACAGCAAGAGCATGACATAACCGACGAAAACGGAAAGGACCAAGATTGGATTCATGGTTCAAAGATGCGGCAAGCCGTAACTTTGTCGGCATGGAATTGCCTTCTCGTCTTATGGAAACTGCTGTGGACCACATGGCGTCCCTTCCGGGCATCGGTCGAAAGACTGCGCTGCGGCTGGTGTTGAACATGTTGCGGAGGTCTGAAGAACAGGTGGAAGCTTTTGCAGAATCCCTGGTCTCATTGCGGCAGGGGATACGTGGATGTCAAATTTGCCACAACCTCACTGAGCAGGACCAGTGTTCCATCTGTGAGGACGCAGCCCGAGACGATCGATTGATTTGTGTTGTGGAAGACTTGAGAGATTTATTGGCCATTGAAAGCACGGGGCAATTTCGCGGGCTATACCATGTGCTCGGGGGTGTCATTAGTCCCATGGACGGAACGGGCCCCAATGATTTGAACATCGAATCACTCGTGGATCGGGTCACTTCATCTCCAATCGAAGAAGCCAAGCAGCTCGAAATTATTTTTGCCTTGCCCACGACCATGGAGGGTGAAACCACCGCTTTTTATCTTTTCCGGAAATTAGCGTCCTGCGATGTACAGGTGACTGCGATTGCACGCGGTGTGGCTGTAGGCGACGATTTACAGCATGCGGATGAAGCCACTTTGGTGCAGAGTATTCGACAACGTTTGCCCTACACGCAATGAGCAACTGTGGCTGTGCGTTGTGGTGTAAATTTGAAGCATGTGCCGTCTCCTTGATTTGTTAAGCGACTAAGTTCATGGACCTTTCCATTATCATCGTCAATTACAACGTCGAGCACTTTCTTGCTCAATGTTTAGCATCCGTCCGAAAGGCAACGGATGTGTTTGAGGCCGCCGGCTTTCAAGCGGAAGTGTGGGTGGTAGACAACCGCTCCGTCGACGGTTCTTGCGGCATGGTTCGGCGGGACTTTCCAGAGGTTAAACTGCTCGCGTTGGAAGAAAACGTGGGGTTTTCAAGGGGCAACAATGCGGCTGTGCGGCAGTCAAGTGGAGAGTGGGTGCTGCTTCTCAACCCGGACACCGTCATCCCTGAAGATGCATTGGTTAAAACTCTTGCTTATGCTCATGCCCACCCACAACTGGGAGGACTGGGTGTTCCCATGGTGGATGGCCAAGGCCGGTACCTTCCTGAATCAAAACGTGGACTTCCATCTCCATGGGCTTCGTTTTGTAAGATCTCGGGAATCTATCGATTGGCACCGAAGTCATCTCGTCTGAATCAGTACTACCAAGGACATTTATCGCGAGATCAGGATGCCCAAATCGAGATTTTAAGCGGTGCGTTTATGTGGATGCGCCGCAAAGCATTGGATCAGGTTGGTTTGTTGGATGAGCAATACTTCATGTACGGAGAAGACATCGATCTCAGCTGGCGCTTGCTCAAAGGAGGTTGGGAGAACCACTATTATGCGGGGACTTCGATCATTCATTACAAGGGAGAAAGCACCAAGAAGGGGTCGTTGAATTATGTGTTGGTCTTTTACAAAGCGATGCTCATTTTTGCCAGAACGCATTTTGAAGGCAGTGAAGGGAAGGTGTTGTTGGCCTTGATTCAAATGGCGATTTATTTCAGGGCGGCTTTAGCCATTTTTTCGCGCGTGGTCAAAAAATGGGCGTTGCCAGCAATGGAGCTTTCGTTGATTTTCGCAGGATTGGTAGCCTTGATGCAAGTCTACAGCGCCCAATCGGGTATTGTGTACCCCTGGAGATCGGCAACGGTAGCTTTAGCGATATATGCTTTAACATGGATGACTTCGGTGTGGTTAAGCGGTGGCTACGATCAACCATGGCGGGGTACGCGTATTCTGAAGGGTGTTGCCTTTGGTAGCTTGGTGCTATTTGCGGTCTACGGGCTGCTTCCCGAATCGTTGCGGTTTAGTCGAGCCATTTTATTGGCCGGTTCAGGAATTGCTCTGACGGTGTTCATGGTCTTTAGAAAAATAGTGGGCGGCCCAAATTGGAAAAATCAACAAGCCCATAGAAGGTTGTTTGTGTCTGGGCCTGAGGACATAGAGTATTTGGTTGACCTGGTTGATTCAGTTGAGTTGCGCGGGACCGCTGATTCGGCGATGTGGGCGCTACTCCCGGATGAAGTTGATCCGGCTATTTTGGCCAAGAAGAGCGGGTTGAATAACATCCAATGGATCGGTTCAGCAAAGGATTTGGACGAGGCTGTTCGAGTGCATCGCATCAACGAAGTGGTATTGAGCGGCCATGATTTGACTGCATTTAGCATCATTCATTTGATGAGTCGTGTGGCAGATAGTCGCGTTCAGTTCCGAATAGCGTGGTCGGAAACCGGCAAAAACAAAGGGCATATCATGGGGTCGGGAGGTCCAGAAATGGCTCCCATTACAGAGTTGTACCGGGCCATACAGCGTCCGGGTTCCAAAAGAACGAAGCGACTTTTCGATATTATTTGTTCTTTGGTAGTTATGGTCACACTGCCGGTGTGGCTCCTTTTAGCACGGTTTTCTTGGGTTCAAGGAGCACTGGAAGTCTTGCTCGGAAGGGCCACATGGGTGGGGTTTTCTTCAGAAATAAAAGAACTTCCTGGACTGAAGCGACATCTGTTTAGTTGCTCTGAATCAACGAATTCTCGTGTGCGACAACGCATCAATTTGACCTACGCTCGAGATTATCGTTGGACGACAGACCTTGGAGTCATCCAGGAAGCCCTAATTTCGCGTCGCGCAATACATCGCCATGGCAACAATTGAAATCCTCCTTCCAAAAATGGGTGAGAGTGTGGCAGAAGCCACCATCACCAAACTTGTCGTTTCACCGAGTGAGTTCGTCGAGTCCGATGAGCCCCTCGTTGAAATAGCTACGGATAAAGTAGATAGTGAAGTTCCGGCTCCAGAGGACGGGACGCTTGTTGAGTGGTTGGTCGCTGAAGGGGATGTTGTGGCTGTTGGGCAGGCCATCGCTCGATTTGAGATCGGCGGAGAAGCAACGGTTGCTGCGGCAGCGCCCTCTGCGCCCGCGGCAGTTCCGACTCCCGCGGTCGTGGAAGGACCAACACGCGTGGAAGCACCAGTCCCATCGCCTGCAGTATTGTCTGCCGTTTCGGCTCCATTGGAAACAATGCCCGCACGAACGGGTGCTGGAGGACGATTTTATTCTCCTCTCGTTCGAAGTATTGCAAAATCTGAAGGCGTAACGACCTCTGAATTGGAGGCGATTGTAGGCTCTGGTTCAGAGGGTCGTGTGACGAAAAAAGATATTCTGGCCTACGTCTCCACGCGAGGAACGGCTGCGGTGAAGACTTCTGTACCGGCAGCGGCTGCTCCTAGATCGGTAAGTGCGTCTGTTGCTCCTCCGGTTGTTGTGTCTGGTGAAGATGAAATCATTGAGATGGACCGCATGCGCAAAATGATCGCTGATCACATGGTGCGCTCTGTACAGACAAGTCCGCATGTTACCAGCTTTGTTGAGGCGGATGTGACCAGAATGGTACAATGGCGCAGTAAAAACAAAGCGGAATTTGAAAAGGCACATGGGACGAAATTGACCTTTACCCCATTGATCGCGGAGGCGATCGTGAAGGCGATTCGGGATTTCCCGGGGGTCAATGCGACCGTAGACGGTGATCGGATCATCATTAAGAAACAAATCAACCTTGGCATGGCCGCTGCGCTGCCTTCAGGCAATCTAATTGTGCCTGTCATCAAAAATGCAGACCAGTTTAGTCTGGTCGGTTTGGCGAAGCAAGTCAATGACTTGGCGGATCGAGCTAGAAGAGGAAAGTTGAAGCCCGATGACACGGCTGGTGGAACGTATACCATGTCCAATGTTGGCACTTTTGGCAATGTCATGGGGACTCCGATTATCAATCAGCCCCAGGTTGCCATTTTGGCGTTGGGAGCGATTCGTAAAAAACCGGCTGTTTTGGAGACTCCTGATGGGGATGTGATTGCTGTTCGTCACATGATGTTCTTGAGTCATAGCTATGACCACCGTGTGGTGGATGGGATGTTGGGAGGGAGCTTTGTTCGCAGGGTCGCTGATTATTTAGAGGCCTTCGATCCGGAGCGTCCAGTGGTGTAAAACCAGCCAAAGATTGCGAGTTGAGCAGTCACAGGTATGGTCGGAATGTTCGAACTTGCGGCCATGAATTTTTCTATGCTTCATTTGAAGAAACCGTTGGTCATTTTTGACTTGGAAACGACAGGGACAGATTTGTCCAAGGACCGCATCGTGGAATTGGCGATGATCAAGGTCTCACCTGATGGGACCGTTGAAAAGAAGCCAGAGCAGCGCGGACCTGAACATCGGGTATTGATCAATCCTGAAAGGCCCATTCCAATTGAGACAAGTCTCATTCATGGTATATACGACGCCGATGTTGCAGACAAGCCAACATTTCGTCAATATGCCAAGAGCATGTCTGAATTTATTGAAGGATGCGATCTCGGAGGATTCAATTCGAATCGATTTGATGTGCCGTTTCTAGCCGAAGAATTTTTGCGGGCAGGCATCGATTTTGGGGTAGAGGGACGAAACTTGATCGACGTCCAGAACATCTTTCATATGATGGAACAACGCACCTTGCGCGCTGCTTTTCGATTCTATTGCGACAAGGAATTGGACGGTGCACACGAAGCCCTTCCGGATACAGAGGCTACACTTGAGGTGCTGTTGGCGCAGTTGGAACGCTATGAGACCACAGTGGTCAAAGCGAGCAATGGAGATGATATCGGTCCTGTTCCTGTTGATATGGACGCTTTGCATATCTTCTGCCAACGACAACGTTTTGCGGACCTGGCTGGTCGATTTGTCTATGATGATGCGGATCAGGTCTTGTTCAATTTTGGACAGCACAAGGGCAAGACAGTGGAGTCCATTTTACGTGCGAATCCAGGCTATTTTGGCTGGATGATGGGGGCTGACTTCCCGGAGTACACCAAGCGTGTTTTGCGCAAGGTTCAAGAGTCGATGAAATCCTAGCCTCGTTGACAACGCGGAGCAATAAACGAATGGTGGTGCTGGTCTCCAATGACTTAGCCCACGATCAACGTGTCGCCAAAACATGTTCTACACTGGAAAAGGCGGGGTGGGAGATTTTTCTTTTGGGTCGGATGCTGCCGGATTCAGTTCCGTTTAAAACAGCTCGATTGCATCACCGGTTTAAGCTGCCTTTTCACACGGGAGTTGGTTTTTATGCATGCCTTCAATGGTCCTTGTTTTGGAAGCTGTTGTGGATGCCTTATGATGCCATTTGGGCCAACGATTTGGATACGCTTTTGCCGGCTTTTTTAGTGAAAGTTCTCCGAAGAAAGCCTTTGATTTACGATAGTCATGAATACTTCACCGAGGCAGCAGGTCTCACAGGTCGGGCATTTCAACGCGGTGTTTGGCTTGCAGTGGAAAAGTGGCTATTCCCTCGGTTAAACGCCGTCATTACAGTCAACGATGCCATTGCGGACGCCTACCTTGAGCGTTACCCAAACGGCGCTGCAGGCCGGCCTCTCGTCGTTCGAAACATGCCGTTGTCTCAGAAAAGAGAAGAGCGAGATGATGCACTTTGGGCGGACTACAACATCCCATGCACTCGACCCATTTTCATCTTGCAAGGTGCCTTTTTGGATAAAGACCGCGGAGTGCGAGAAGCTGTTGAGGCGCTCGATTCCATAGCGAAGGGAACATTGGTGGTGGTGGGAGCCGGAGTGGAGTTTGAATGGGCTTTGGAACAAGTGGATTCCGCAAAAGGAAGATTGTTTTGTTTGCCTAAGCTTCCGTTTGAGTCGCTGCGAAAATTGACGGCATCAGCGGATGTTGGTTTGAGTTTAGACCGGGGTGTTCATGGGAATTATTGGATGAGCCTTCCCAATAAACTATTTGATTACATCCATGCGGGTGTTCCTGTGGTTGTGAGCCCTATGCCTGAAGTCGCGCGAATCGTTGAACAATGGCAAATTGGTGCGGTCATTGCGGACCACCAACCGGAATCCATTGCGGATGCGATCGAGCGTGTGTTGCAGGTCCCGAATCCAGAATGGAGGACACGCTGCGAATTGGCCGCTTTGAGTTTGCATTGGGAGGCAGAAGAGCAAAACATCCAGCACGCATTGAAGCAAGCAGGCGCTTGATTCACGCAGGCACGGGCCACCCTGATTTTTTAAAGACGTATTTGACCAAAAGCCATAGGGGGTGCACCCATTTTGTGGGGCCTTGAAGCACCGACTTTTTAACCTTCCACTCTTCTCGGTAGAGGTTGGCATTGAAGCGCCGCGATACACCGCCTGCTTCAACCTTGCAAATGGTCTGTGGATGCAGCTGCGCTTCGATTCCTTGTTGGAAGAGACTCAAATGCAATCCATAATCAGCTAGAATGGAATGCTCAACGTTGAAGGCGTGAGCCTTGAGTTGTTCCGCCGGATAGATCACGCCTTGATGGTGGGTCGTATTCCTCCAAATCATACTGCTATCCCATCGTGCTGGATAATGAGCTGGAACTCCACTTTCGGGACTTTCAATGGCAACTCCATGAATCTGAAGTTGCTGTGTGTCCCACGTTTTGATGGAATCTAATACCGTACACAACGTTTCTTGATCAGGGGTGTCACCAGCGCCTAAAAACCAGATCCACGGGGCGTTTACGGTATTCTTGCCATAGTTCATGGCGTCATAGACACCATTGTCCTTAGCAGAGCGAATGTGCTCAATCCGATGGTCTTGCAGCAGAAGCCAGTGGCTCGTTTCCGGACACGTGCCCGCGTCGACGACCGCAATTTCCACGTGTTCCGAAATGGCGGTCTTTTTCCAGAGAACTTCCAGTGTTTTTTGAAGCCCTTGGAAGTTGTCCTTGACGGGAATTACTACCGCGAGCTGTTTTATTTGCTTCGGGGTCATACGGCCAGGGAATCAAGCTGTTCGATTCGTCCTTGAGCACACCGGATGACTCTACCGGGATGTCGTTGAAATGCGGCGTGGTCATGCGTGGCCATGATGACCGAACGGTCATTTCGCACCAATTCATGTAACAATTCGAGGATGCCTTCGGTGGTATCTGGATCGAGATTGCCTGTCGGTTCGTCAGCAACAATAAGCGGAGGCTCATTGAGCAAAGCGCGTGCGATGGCCACCCGTTGTTGTTCACCGCCTGAAAGCGCATGAGGCATTTTGTATCCTTTTGTACCGAGGCCGACCTGGTCCAAACATGTCTGAACCCGCTGATCAATCGCTGACTGTTCGCTCCATCCTGTTGCTTTCAGCACAAAAGCGAGATTTTCGGCGGCCGTTCGATCGGGCAAGAGCGCAAAATCTTGAAAGACCATGCCCAGATCGCGACGTAAACTGTAAACGTTGTGACGCGTTACTTTGAGAAGGTCATGCCCGCAAACATGGCCTGTTCCAGAGGCCAATGGAATCTCTCCGTAGAGGGCTTTGAGCAAGGAACTTTTGCCAGAACCTGTTTGCCCGATGAGGTAGACAAACTCTCCAGGGTGAACCGTGAGGTTCACATCTTGAATGATCCAATGTTCGTCTTGAGCGACGGCGATGTGATCGAGTTGGATGAGAGGTTCAGCGTGTGATGAGGTCGTTTCCATGATTCAATTGTCGTCAAAGAGGTTGGATGAAATCCGCCCGTTGAGGGTAGTTTTGCTCACGCGAAGGGTCATGCCTTGGCCATTGGTCATTTGTACGGTGGTCATTGGAAAAGACAATCCCTGTACCCATTGGTAGTCTGAAAAGGTGCTTTCTATTTCCACAGGGCCTGCCGGGCCTTTGCGTTCGCCGACTGATTTCACCAGCAGATGTGACCCGTTGTGAAAATACAGCGTTTCATATGGCTCACCATGGGATTGGATTTCAACCACATAGTGTGGTCCATCTTGAGCGCGATCCATGCCAAGAAGTTTGGCCGTCAAGTTGAGGTCCGTCAAATGCAAAAAATGGGCGGCATAAAGATGTTGACTCAGTTTTTGGAATTCTGATTCAGGCAGGGTTTTGGATTCGCCATTCATGCGATTGACACCTCCAGACTTCGTTATGATTTGTTCCATCATAAGGGTGCCATTCATCGATGCTTGAGTCAAGATGCCAACACCATATTGGGTCTTGATTTCCACTTCAATTTCAATTTCGGCACCTGCACTCGCATCAGCAATTTGCACAAGAGACTCGAGTGATTCAAATGCTTCGACTCCGCCGCGAGCGGTGTAGTAATCGATAAATACGGTCTCTGCCGTTTCTCCAGTTGGTGCTGGGTCGAGTTGCAAAACACGCTTGCCAAGGGCGTCAAAAAACTCAATTTCTGAATGACCGCTCAAACGGCTTAAGCCTTCTGGAATCAGCGAACGGTCGCCAGCAACGGAAATGATGAGATTGGCAGGACGTAAATACTGAATGGCGACCCGTTGGATATCCGATGGGGTGACTGCTCGCAACGTCTTCAAAAAAGCGCGTGGCCCTTCCGAATCTTCTCTGTTCAAAATGGCATCTTGCCAAGCTTCCATGTATTTTTCTGCTTCGTGGAGTTGCATGTCAGCGATTACGGCCTCGACGGCTGATTGAACCAATCCGGTATCCACTCGATTCAGTGTAAGGTCCTGCATGGATGCGATGGACTTCTCGATGAATGGAATCACGTGATGGGGTGATTCCAAGGATTGGATTCGAAAGCTCCCTAATAAATCATCCGCACGTACGCTTGAAGTGAGCATAGGGGAACACGGCGGGGTGGAGCAGTTGGTGTCAACAAGAGATCCAGGAAGCGTTGGGTGCGTGAGTATGGCATTTAAAACAACACATGCGGCTTCATCGGAATGTCCCGGTTTTAATGAGACGGTGTGAGAAAGTTCCAAAGCCATGAGGTGTTCGCCAGGAATTTCTCCAAAGCAAACACGGTTTTGAAGCGGCTTGGTTGGAACGCTGTGGCGGACAATTGGAATTTCACGTGGCAACCAATCGCCCAAAGCAGCTTCAATCCAAGTGCGGGTTTCTTCATGAGTCAAATCTCCGGTAACAGCGATGCTTGCATACTGAGGGCGGTAGTGCAGGGCATGGTGTTGTATCAAATCAATGTGAGAAATGGAATCAAGCGATGAAGGAGAGATCGTTTCTCCATAGGGGTGTTTCTTGGTGAATACCCGTTGCTGACTCAGTTGATGAACGCGGATTTCGGAGCTGTTCTCATTTGTGGACAGGGCGAGGCGATAGTGCTCTAAGGCCTCATTGACAGCCGTTTCGGTAAAGGCTGGATAACGTAAAACCTCCACGAGCAATGCCAACGTTTCTTGGGCATACGCTTTGGGGCTGGAAGCACGCAACAGGCCTTCAGTGGTGATGATTTCGGCGTCATACGCATCCAATAGAACGTCCAAGGAATCGCTCGACCGCAGTGCTGTTCCTGAGCGCATGATTTCCCCGGTCAATTGAGCAACCCCTGTGCGTTCCAATTCCAACGCTAGAGGAGTCTTCAATTTTATCGACCAGAAAACACGATTTGAGGCTGTGTCAGCTATCGAAACGAGGCGCAGTCCATTTTCCAACGTGTTCAGCTCAACAGAGATAGCGGTATCTCGAGTATCCGACCTGCTCATTTCTTGAGAAATTACAGGAGAACAAAAAAAGCTGACTAAAGATAAAAGGAACACACACTTTTGAGTGGTTTGTTTGGGGCGTATCGTAATTGAAATCGACATGAAGAAATTCGTGTTGTGGAGGTTCAGAACGATGGATGTTCGTTTCCGCATTCGAATATACAGCGTTCAATTCGGACCCAATGGCATTATCTTGGTGTCGTAAATCAGCACACGATATGGATTTAAATTGGTGGACTTTGGAGGATGTTTGGAGAAAACTCCAATCGGAACATGTGGGTGAATTGGCAGATGATGCAAAAGAGGCCATTGAAAAGTGCTACGGTTTTCTCCAGGAAACGATAGCCAATGCCGATGAAGCCGCTATTTATGGGGTGAATACAGGATTTGGTGACTTGGCGCACACCCGCGTGGATAACGATTCGTTGCAAGCATTGCAGCGCAACATCCTGGTGTCTCATGCCTGTGGAGTGGGAGAGGATGTTCCCAAATTGATTGTGCGCGCGATGCTGCTGCTTAAAATCAAATCGCTGTCCAAGGGGCATAGCGGAGTGCAATTGGTGACAGTAGAGCGTTTGTTGACGCATCTAAATGAAGGAGTGCTTCCTGTTGTCCCTTCGCAAGGATCGTTGGGTGCAAGTGGAGATTTGGCCCCATTGTCGCATCTCGTATTGCCCTTAATCGGTGAAGGGGAGCTTGTGGTAGATGGCGCTGTGGTTCCGTCATCAACGGTTTTGAAGGCAAAGGGTTGGGATCCAATTGAATTGGGTGCCAAAGAAGGGTTGGCGCTCATCAATGGAACACAGCTGATGCTGGGTTACGGGATTATGGCGGTTCAGCGCATGGATAAAATTGCGGCATGGGCTGACGCTTTGTGCGCATGGTCTTTGGAAGCATGGAATGGACGACCTGAGCCGTTTGATGCTTCCATTCATGAGGTTCGAAATCACAAAGGAGCTCAAGAATCTGCTGCGAACATCCGCCATTGGATCAAGGATAGCACCTGGCAAGACTTGCCGCGTGAACAAGTGCAAGATCCGTACTCTTTTCGTTGTTCTCCCCAAGTACATGGTGCCTCTCGTCATGCTTTAGGTGTAGCACGTGAAGTCTTTGAAAATGAGGTGAATGCTGTTACTGATAACCCGCTAATATTTCCAGAATCAGGCCGTATTTTGTCTGGAGGAAATTTTCATGGACAACCCTTGGCATTGCAGTTGGATCAGCTGGCTTTGGCCGCCCATGAATGGGGAAGCATTTCGGAACGGAGAACCTTCAAGTTGCTATCTGGCAAGCATGGTTTGCCTCCGTTCTTGGTGTCCAACCCTGGGCTGAATAGTGGATACATGATTCCTCAATACACAGCGGCCTCTCTGGTTTCGCAGAACAAGCAATTGTGTATGCCGGCATCTTCAGACACAATCGACAGTTCCAATGGTCAAGAAGATCACGTGAGTATGGGAGCCAATGCCGCATTGAAATTGTGGCGTGTACTGGATAATGTGGAGCAAGTCTTGGCTGTGGAGTGCTTAGTAGCAGCTCAGGCCTGTGATTTGAAAGAGGGAGATGGACTCGCTCCGCGCCTAGCCAAGCTTCAGGATTCGTTGCGAAAGGAAGTTCCGTTTGTAGCGGAGGACTGCTTTATGCAGCCGCTCATGTTAGGGGCAAGGGACTGGATGTTTGGAGGAACAGCGAGCCCTTCCCCGGAAAACTAAACGTTCTTGATTTCGTTTTAGCGAACTGCCGCCTTCCGAACGATGATGCGCAGCAAACGCGGTGCAAATCGTTTGAGATAGGCAGCTATGAGCTCAGTGCGACCAATCAGGACTTGATGTTTTTTACGTCCGACAGCCCGGATCATTTGCTTGGCACAGGCCTCCGCGGTAATACCGGCTCCTGTTTTTGCGTCCATGGTTCCTTGTTGACTGCCATCGCCCACCATGGCATTGACAGAGATTGAGGTTCGAATAAAGCCAGGACAGACCATGGTCACGTCAATGTTGTCGTCGTGATGCTCCGCACGAAGCGCTTCAAAAAAGCCATGCAAGGCATGTTTGGCAGCACAATAGCCGGACCTTAAAGGAGCGGAGAAAAGCCCCATGAGGCTCGTCACTACGACAAAATGGCCTGATTGAACGCGTGCGAATTCAGGCAGAATAGCCTTCGTAAGCGCCAACGTTCCGAAATAGTCAATTTCCATAACGCGGCGATCCACTTCAAGACCCGTGTCAATAGCGAGTGACCGTTGACTAATGCCACCGCAATGCACGACAACATCAATCTTACCCTTCCACGCCAAGGCCTGCTTCGCTAGACCTGGTATGAGCGCTGGTTCACCTAAGTCCAATGGCAAAACCAAAGCACGGAGTTGTTCTGCTTCATTCCATGTAGAAGTCACTTCTTCAAGTGCTTGTTGACGACGAGAGGATAGGATGACATCGGCGCCGAGACGCGCCCATTCAGTAGCAGCAGCGCGTCCGATTCCACTACTAGCTCCTGTAATCCAGACGCATTTTCCTTCCCAGTTCATGGCATATAGCGTGATGACGTGATTCCAGTGAAATCAGAAATCGATGTTCGCGTATTTGGCGTTTTCTTCAATGAAAGCGCGACGCGGTGGAACTTCATCTCCCATCAGCATCGAGAATACGTGATCACTGGCAGCAGCATTTTCAATGGTAACCTGACGCAGTGTTCGGAATTCTGGATTCAGCGTGGTGTCCCAAAGCTGTTCCGCATTCATCTCACCAAGACCCTTGTATCGCTGAATGCCAATGCCGGCATCGGAGCCTGAAGCGCCTTTGAATTGCTCGATCAAACGATCCCTTTCGTCATCGTTCCAAGCATACACCTGACGCGATCCTTTCTTGACCAAATAAAGCGGAGGAGTGGCGATGTAGATATAGCCCTTTTCAATCAACTCCTTCATGTGTCGGAAGAAGAAGGTGAGGATCAATGTTTCAATGTGACTGCCGTCAACATCGGCGTCACACATGATGACGACTTTATGATAACGTAGCTTGGAAATGTTCAAAGCGCGTTCGTCTTCTTCCGTTCCCAAGGTGACGCCCAAAGCAGTATAAATGTTCTTAATCTCCTCGTTCTCGAAGATCTTGTGCTTCATGGCCTTCTCCACATTGAGAATCTTACCACGCAGTGGCATAATCGCTTGATTGTGCCGATCACGTCCTTGCTTCGCTGTTCCACCTGCGGAATCTCCCTCCACTAAGAATATTTCACACAATGCAGGGTCTTTCTCAGCGCAATCGGCGAGCTTACCAGGGAGTCCTGAACCACTCATCACGGTCTTGCGCTGAACCATTTCACGGGCTTTTCGCGCTGCGTGACGTGCTTGGGCCGCTAGGATGACCTTGTTGACGATAGTCCGAGCGTCATTTGGATGCTCCTCCAAGTAGTCTTGGAGCATATCAGAGACCGCTTGGCTCACAGGCGCTGAAACTTCAGCGTTTCCGAGCTTCGTCTTCGTCTGTCCTTGAAACTGTGGTTCAGCGACTTTGACACTGACAACTGCAGTCAGGCCTTCACGAAAGTCATCCGCTGAAATATCAAATTTAAGTTTATCCAACATGCCGGTACTCTCGGCATATTTTTTCAGCGTCAAGGTCAATCCTCTGCGGAATCCGGAAAGGTGCGTTCCGCCTTCGTGCGTGTTGATGTTGTTGACGTACGAGTATAGATTCTCTGTGAAAGAGGTGTTGTAGGTCATCGCGACTTCAACAGGGACTCCGTTGCGCTCTCCACTTACGTGTATGATCTCAGGGATTAAGTGCTCCCGATTGGCATCGAGATAGTTCACGAAATCTTTCAATCCATCTTCTGAATGGAACTCTTCAAATTTGAATCCTAAGTCTTTGCCTTCATCATCAAACAAGGTCTCCCTTTCGTCCTTGAGCGTGAGTGTCAATCCTTTATTCAGAAATGACAATTCTCTCAATCGATCCGCCAATGTGGCATAGGAGTAAATGAGTGTTTCAAAGATTTCTTCGTCGGGTTTGAATTCGACGATGGTCCCTGTTCTATCAGAATTTCCAAGCTCCTTAACAGCATAGAGTTCTTTTCCACGGCTGTATGACTGGTCGTACTTTTTGCCGTTGCGATGCACTTCTGCAAGCAAGTGCGAGGACAATGCGTTAACGCACGAAACACCCACACCGTGCAATCCTCCAGAGACTTTATAGCTGTCTTTGTCAAACTTACCGCCAGCACCAATTTTGGTCATGACCACTTGCAAAGCGGACACACCTTCTTTTTCGTGCATATCGACGGGAATCCCCCGACCGTTATCTTCAACACGAACGGAGTTGTTCTCCTTGATGATCACATCGATTGTGGTACAATGACCGGCAAGGGCCTCATCAATCGAGTTGTCGACAACCTCATATACGAGGTGGTGCAATCCGCGAACACCCACGTCACCGATGTACATGGAAGGCCGCATGCGCACGTGTTCCATCCCTTCAAGGGCCTGGATATTACTCGCGTCGTAATTGCTTTTATTCGTATTCGATGAAGGGGGAGTAGAGTCAGTTGATGGCCCCTCGTTCTGGTTTTCTTCCGCCATGGCTTTCGCTTAAAATTTGGTAGTGTCGCTAGCGACGCAATCTACCTTCGAATTTACGCATGAAAGGCCTGCAAATGCTCAGAAATAGCCGTTTTAAAGCGCCACTTATTCACAAAAAACAACCGGGTTGCTCACAAGTGTTTAGAACGCATAATTCATGCCCATTTGAAACCTGAATCTTTGGCTGTTGTAGCCCGGTAGAAACGGGTTGGCCTGGTTGAGGAGGTTGTTCAGGTGAATCCAGCCACTCAAGCGACCATTGTAGAGGTACTCTAACTGCATGTTCCACAAAGCCGTTGCTCCCAATGGGGTTTCAAACCCTACCAATTCGCCTTGGCTGTACAACGGGTTCGACTCTTCTACCGACCACGATTGGAGGGTGTTTCGACCCGTTAATAATTCGATTTGACTGCCGATGCGCACTTTTTCTTCCCAGGTGTATACAGCGCCCAATTCCGTCTGTAACGTCGGTAAGTTCCAAGGACGGTTGACTTCGTCATCATCTGATTCAAAGGAATACGCGTTTTGTTGAAGGCTTCCTGTGAGCGTGAATGCAGATCCAAGTCTCCACGAGGCATCCGCTTGAAGGGACGTTTGGTTGAAGCGCGCGTAAAGTGGAGTAAATGTTTCTCCGCGAAGGCTTTGAGCGTCAGCTCTCCAGAGTAAAAATTGATCGAAGCGCTGGTGATGTGCACTCAGGTTGAATGTAAACGCCTTGGTAATGGATCCTCGAAGACCGATTTGTAGGTGGATGTTTTCATAGGTGTTGTTGAGTGAATCCGTGTTGGTGGAGAGGAAGGGATTGGTGTCTAAGAGCTTCTGATAGCGATTTTGTTGAACACCGCCACCTACTTTGAGGTACGGGATGAAGAGATCCCGTAAAAGGCTTGTAGAAGCTTCTATTTCAGGGACAATCATAAAGGGCTTCTTGCCTTGGGCATCTATCCAAAAAGCGATTCCTGCGGTCGTTTTCCAGTTTCCGAATGTTTTACTCAAGCGGGGGTGTAGATCAAAAATAGCTTGTCGTATGGTCGGAGTTTCGGAGCCCTCAATGGAGCGTGTGAGCCGATCGATGTTGGCGTGTAGTAGGAAGGATATGGGTAGATTTTTCACACCCAACCCAACCCCAAATTTGCTTGGCGTTTCGTCATTGGGCTTCACCTCCACCTGCAGATCAACATTGTGTTCTTGCATTCCGCCATCGTTTAAAAGCTGATAGGATGCTTTGAATAGATGTTGGAAGCTCTTATTCTTTGTTTCAAAATTGTGCGCATCAACATGCACTCCCCAAACGTTATAAATGCGATTTGTAGAAGAAGCCGTTCCGAGTATATCCGGAGTGCCTCCAAACAAACTTACCCGCTGTCGGCTCCAATCGCTGGAAACTTCAACAGATTCAGATCCGAGGAAACGCTTTCCCCAGCAGGCAATGCTGCTCGTGCTGAACACATCTTCAATGCTGTCGACGGATGCGTACCCCCCTTGGCTTGAGTCGTGCCCACCTCGAATGCCCCATGTGCCTTCTCGGGATCTCAAATCGGTGAAGCTGAAATGGACAGTCGGGCTGATGAAATTGCCCAATCCAGCTTGGATGTGTCCTTTGTAGAGTCTTCGCAACGGTTCGCTTACCCGAAGGCGAACGGGGCCGTTTTTAGACCATTCGGGTTGAACATTCATCCGCTTGGAGAGCATAGAATAGGAGAATGTAGGTTTTGTCGTTGTGAGTTGCGCGGGCTCTGGCCAGTGCAATTGTTTGTGTGCGTCCTGGAGTAAAATCTCACGATCTCCTATAAAGGTGACATCCAAGTCCAATGTGTCACCAGTAGCAAACACGGGGGTTGAAGCGAAAAGACTCCCAATGATAGCCCATGCGATGAATGGGTGGTTTTTGTTTGAAGCGTAGTTCATGGCCTTCAAGGTTTCTCGGTGTTCAAGGTGTCAAAAGGCAGGGATGTAGCTCTTGCAGGAATGGCTGGGATGCTATCGCTTTCTATGACTTGGAGGAGAATCTCTTGCTCCAAACGGTCAATGCGTTCTACTTGAGCTAAGGCTCGGTTTTGAACCCATTCCAATGCGA
This sequence comes from uncultured Flavobacteriales bacterium, assembly GCA_905478325.1. Taxonomy (GTDB): domain Bacteria; phylum Bacteroidota; class Bacteroidia; order Flavobacteriales_D; family Sanyastnellaceae; genus UA16. The sequence continues at coordinate 26,128 of CAJQIB010000005.1, forward strand.
CGTTTTCTAAAATACTCTGTGCGGTGGTTCGGGCTTGGAACCAATCTTCCATTTCGATGTAGGCATCGACAAGCAATAAAAACGCTTGGAATTTCCACTCGTCATATGCCGCAAATTGATCAATGAGTAGAAATATAGAGGACTCCGTTGCCTGATAATCCTTGCGGTCAAAATTGATTTTACACAAGAGATATTGGCTTTCAGCGCCACGCTCGCCGCCAAAGCTGGCGATGGTTTTAAGATCCACAGATGCCTGGATCTCATCGCCTCGTTCCAATAAGATCTTGCCCCTCCAATAGACAGCGGTTCGTTGAATGTCTTCGGGAGTTTGACTGTCTTCTAGTACAAGGTTGGCATAGGTCATGGCTTCCTCGTTGTTTTCGAGGAGGTATAAACAGCGCATCAAGCCAATGCGTGCTTCGAGCACGTTTTCTTTGAGCATACTAACGGACTCAAGTGCTCGATAGTGAACCAATGCTCCAGCCCAGTCTTCAGCGTTCCAAGCGATCGTTGCTGCACCCAGCGCTGCAAGTTCTGTGTAATCGCTAACGGGTTGATTCAAAACATATTCGAAAGCAGCACGGGCTTGATTGACCTGGTCATCATCGAAATAGCAGTTGCCTAAGAAAAAATGAGCTTCCGTCAAAAAGCGTCCTTGATCATACGATCGAATGTACTCGCCGAGACGGACAATGCCCTTTTCACACAGTCGCTCTAAAGCCAAAGATCGCGCGGCATTGAACAGTCGCTCTTCAATTTCATCGCCGTTGAGACCTACACCTGAGGGGATATTGTCGAGTAAACCACGATCAATGAGAATGGGTTCTACAACATTAAAAGCATCTCCGGCGATGGCATCTTGTCCATAGTCACGGCGAATGATTTCCCAGATACCAAGGACATCTTCATCGCGTCCTTCCTTGACACCGATTAAACACAGATCAACCAAGGCGTACTTGAAACGAGCCGAATTGGGGAATTCGCTTTGCATGCGTTCCATGGCGTTCCTTGCTTGCGGGAGTTGGTTGGTCTCGATATAGCTGCGGCCCAACGAATACAGAGCTTCAGGAATATAGCTTGATTGAGGGGCTCGAGCAATCATCTCTTTGAGTACATCAATTTCTTCCATGGGTCGATCCAATGAGCCGAAGCATTCAGCCAGTTGCAATCGAGCATAATCCTCTGTTATATCGCTCGAGCCAATGACTTCGCTGTAGTACCGCGATGCGGCTTCGAAATCCTTCTTCGAAAAGAAACAATCGGCAGCACGAAGCTTGGCATCCCGTGTCTTGCTTGCATTTGCTTCAGGAGCAGCCTTGAGATAGGAGCGGAAGGCGCTCAGGGCATCCACATACAATTTGCGCTTGAAGAGTGCGTAGCCTCGGGCATAGATACCGTCGGCATAATGGCTGCTTTGATAAGCTCCTGGAGAGGATTCAAAGGCAGCGTAACGGCCTGTAGCGTCCGTGTATTTTTTCAGGAGGTAATTCAATTCTCCCTGCCAGAAATACGACTCGGCGGTGAGGAGCGGGTCTACAGGGTAAGTCCTCACAGCATCAAAATACTGCAGGGCTTCCTGGTAGTTGCCTGTTCGAAACAACTCGACACCACGGTTGTACGCAACCAGTTGAAATGCCTGCTGAACGGGCAGTGTTTTTTCTTGAATCAATTCCAAAGCCTCCAATGCGCGATCATAATTTTTGGAGGACATATACACCTCGAGTAAGAAGCCGTAAGCCTCCTCCTTTCTTTTGGATTCCGGGAAATCTCTGAGATAGCGCTCTACGGCTCCAATGGCATCATCAAAAGGATTGTAGGTGAGCTCGTAAGCAAGCTTTGCATAACTAAAGAGGGCATCTTCTTGAATGTCGCGGTCGAAATCCAGTTGTGATGCCTTTTTAAAGGTCGTGCGCGCCTTGTCTTTTTCACCAAGACTGAGATAACAGTCCGCCATGTGGTACATTCCATTTTGGGCCATGGAATCTTCCTCGCGAACTGACAAGGTGAAGCAGTTTAGTGCTTTTCGATAGGCTTTTTCTTTGTAGTAAACGTAGCCCATTTGATAGGCAAATTCACGGGTGCGATCCCGACCACGGCTGAAAGTGTATGCTTCTTCCAGATAAGGCAATGACGCTTTGAATCGTTGCTGCCGGTAGTAAGCATCTCCCACCAAACGAGAGACATCGGCACGTTGCACCTCGTTGATTCGACTGTCCTCATGGAGGACGGTGGGGGCGTATTCAATCAAGGCATCATACTGCTCAGTTTCATGCAGCAATTGCGCAATGTAAATGGGGACAATTTGGTCGAATTCAGGATTAGAAGCCAAAGACTGGAATCCTGATAACGCAACCTGAGGTTGTCCTTTGATATAGGAAATGTGGCTAAAGTAGTACTGTGCATTCGCTGCAAACTTGCCAGACTCTTCAGGGTTCTCCATCACGGCGAACAAATCCAATCGGGCATCTTCATACCGTTCCAATTCAAATTGTGCGTGTCCCTTTTTGAATTGGAGCTCTCGTTTTTGTGCAACGGGCATCCGGGTTGTGCGAATGGATTCGAAAGCCGCTATGGCATCGTTCCAATCGCGCTTGCGGTAAAGAAAGTTGGCATACATCCATTGGGCTTCTTGCACCAAAGGAGACTCAGGATAGGACTCCATAAAGTTTTGAATGCCGTTTTCCGCATCGGCATGCTGCAACTCTATTGCGCAAGCGGCCAATCTAAAGTTGGCCAATGCAGAAAGCGAAGGCTGATTCTCGTTATCGGATTGAAGCCAACGGCTGTAAAGGTTCATGGCCGAACCGTATTGATGGTGCTCCCATTCTGCTTCGGCCTGCATCCACAAACGCTGGGAGTCAAAAGGGCTTTGATCCCACTGACAGTAGCTCGTTAATTGTGCAGATACAAGAGCCAAAAACAACAGCGTGCGAATCCGAAAAAAGGGGGAGATAGCTTGCGACATGTTCAGAAGTTGGGTCCTTTCGAAATTAAGGGAGCTTTGCGTGATGAAAAGCGGTGCCCTCTGAAGTTCTCAACGCGAAGCTGTGCCTATTTGTATGGCGATACTGCCAAAAAAAGAGACAGCCCCACATTTTCTTGGAGCTGTCACAATTCGAACCTGAATGCGATTTTATTCCCCGGCCATTGGAGCTCCTTCTGGAACATCGGCAATCTGAACGCCTGAGGCTTCAAACGCCAATTCAAAAACAGGCTCAGATACGGCATCGATGGCCGCTTGATCAGCCCCGGCATCTTCCAAGAGGTGCTTCTGAAATTCGACAGATAGCGTGTCATAATAGGCTTCACCCGAGAACAACGCTCGTTTTCCTTGCACGCTGTCTTTCGGAACAAAGAAAGCGTGGTCCTTCATGAAGACCATGACGGTGTCTCCTTGTGGCCCCTTTACGCTCATCCAGCAGCCCATGGTCATGCAGCTCTGAACAATTTCTGCGTCAAATAGCCCTTGACCACTTCCTCCTGCATCCATCAAGGTGACAACTTCGCTTGCTGAAACAGGCGTGGAAAGATCGGCAATGGGTTCCCCATATGAAGTCCAAACGGTTGTGTCATCTTTTGATGCTGTTTGTTCAGAGGAATCTGAATTGCAGCTTGACAAGCAGGCCAACACGAGGAGGAGGAGAAATGCATTTTTCATGACGTAAGATTACGGTTTTCTAAGGAAAAGAACGGTCTCCAGAGTCAGTTTTTCAACGTGATTTCAAATTCAGTTCGTCGATTGATGGATCGCGATGCCGCATCAATATTGGGTGCGAGGGGATGGGATTCTCCAAGTCCTTGCGAGGTGATGCGCGCCACAGGAACTCCATAGTTGGCAAGAGCGGTGGCAACGGCCAATGCACGACGCTCGGAGAGTACTTGGTTCTCGCGTTCAGCGCCGACATCATCCGTGTGACCAATAATGTGAACGCCAAGGGCTTCGTTCCGTGTGAGATATGAAGCGAATGCTTCCAAAATAATGATGGAAGTCCGCCCAATTTCCGCGCTATTGGAAGCATACTGAATGTCTCCGATTTCAAACGCTTCCCCATTGAGCGGTTGCTGCAATACGATGGGAGCGACAAGGGCGTCCGAATTGGGAGGCGTTTGCTCGATGTCCACCACGACGCTCGCTTGAAATGCCAATCCCTCAGCTTCAGATATGAGCAAGACATCTTCGCCTTGGTCTAGACGAACAATGGAAGCGAAACGGCCATCATCTTCATTGATTTCGATCGTTTCGATGCGCTTCGATTTCGCATACTGTAAATAGAGCTTAGCGCCAGGAGGGATGCCGCCGTCAGTAGCTTGAAGTGTTCCCTTCACAATTCTGACTTGCTCTGGTTTAAATTCTTCAGGAACCGGGAATCGAAGGAGGTCCAATCCCTTTGTACCTGTTCGCCTACTCGCGAAAAAAGCCTCTTCGCCATCTGTACTCACCACCAAGCCATGCTCGTCGCCATCCGTGTTGATCGGAGCTCCTAAGTTTTTGGCGTCCTCCCAACGGCCTGTGGAGTCACGGTGGCAGTACCAGATGTCATAGCCGCCGCCGCTCGGAGATCGGTCGCTTGAAAAATAAAGGGTGTTGCCGTCGGGATGAAGAAACGGAGCCTTGTCGTTGGAAGTCGAATTGATAGGGCGTGGAAGCAATTCAGCCGGCCCCCAGTCTCCATCCTCAGTTCGTTCGGACATCCAGATGTCCATGGTGCGATTTCCCGATGCATCCACCAAGCTCTGCTCATTGACAGATGCAAAATACAGCTGCTTTCCATCGGAGCTAAGCGCAGGTTGAGCTTCCCATCCAGATGCGCTGTTGAGGTTTTCCAACGGTTTGAGAGCACCCCACAAGTAAAGGTAATTGCCGTCATCATCGCGGTCCAGTACCTCATACTGCGTCATGAAGAGATCGATGTTTTCAGGAAATGCCGCTGTTGGATTTTGAGCTGCGATGTACAATTCCAAATTGTCAACAGAGATACTCGCTCCGCCATAGCGCAAGCCCTTATTGAAGGGAGACTCTAAAGCCACGTCGGATGTAAAGCGTTGTGTTTCATCCGAACGCAAGGACATGTTGAACGTCTCAACGTCCCGCGTGAGAATATCGCCCTTGGCTTTTTTCTTTCCTCGTCGTGTGAAAAACAACAAAGAACCATCGGGAGAAAGGGCAGGAAGGAACTCATCCTCGTAAAAACTGACTTCCTTGATGATTTCGAGCGTGATGTCGTCCTCATACCGATAGAAATCCAGTTGAAACTGAATCAAGCTTGATACGTTTTCGACCTCAGCAAGTTGTTTGGCGTAGCGCTTTCCCAGCTTGTCAAGCTGATCGGAAGGGAAGTCTTGATAATCCGAAAAATAGTCTTTGGCTTCTTGATAATCTCGATCGGCATATGCCATTGCTCCCATGATGTACAGGGCGTCAGCGTGGTAGTGGGGGCAGTTTGCTAAAAGCTCCCTCAACGGTTCTCTTGCAGCATAAAAACTGGCTCCTGTTTTCTTCGCTGCGGCAAACTCGAGCTTTCCCCACTCGAGAAGGCACGCCATGCATTCTTCGTCCTTGCTGTAGGCCAGCTCGATGAAGGCAATGCGCTCAGCTCGATCGTATTTCGAGGAGTTTTGGGCTTTCTCCAATAAGCGGACAACCTTCTCGTTGCTGTAGTCCAAGCACGAATCATCTTGTCCCGCGACGCAGTTCGCCATTCCCGCTATCACCACAATGGTTAAGCCGATGTTCGAGGAAATCTTAAGCCTGCTCCAGTTCATTTTCAGATGCAGCGATGATTGAAGAAACGGCACCATCGCCTGTGACATTGACGACTGTGCGGCACATGTCAAGAATGCGGTCAACAGGGAAGATCAAGGCAATCCATCCCGGGTTGAGACCTACGCTTTCTAAAACAATGATCATCAGGACCAACCCGGCCGAAGGGATGGCTGCAGCTCCTATGGAAGCGAGGGTGGCGGTCAAAACAATCACAGCTTGCTGACTCCACTCCAAATCGACCATGTGAAATTGAGCAAGGGCAACGACGGCGATGGCTTGGTACATGCTGGTGCCGTCCATATTGACAGTCGCTCCAATAGGAAGGACAAAGGACGATGTACGTGTGCTGACGCCTAAATTTTGATTCACACACTTCATGGTGACGGGTAGGGTCGCCACAGAACTCGATGTTGAAAATGCTGTGATCTGCGCATCGCGCATGCCGGCCTGAAATTGTTTCCATGTCATCCCCTTAACGACAAGATGAACAAGCATGGGGTAAATGACGAACACCATCAAAGCCAGCCCCAAAACAACCACCAAACTATAGCGCAAAAGGAAACTAAGAAGCTGCTGGAACATAGCCGGGTCTGTACCGGCAGCTTTGACCACCTGTCCGGCCATCAGTGCAAAAACAAAAAATGGCATCGCCTTCATGACCACCCAGACCATTTGAACAAACACCTCATTGAGGGCATCCATAGCGCGCACAATCGGACCCTTTTTGTCTTCAGGTAGACCGACGACAACGACGCCGAAAAAGATGGCGAAGAAGATGATTTGCAGCATGCTCATATCCGCAAGCGCTCCAAAAATATTTTTCGGAACAACATCAACAAGTGGCTGGAGCGGCCCTGTCGACTTGGTTCGTTGCGCTTTTGTGAGTTTGTCTTCAACCCAGTCATTCGCTTCAGGTGACTCGAGTCTCAAGCGTTCCACCAGGGCTGCATTTTCTGGGATTTCGGAATAATTCAGCGCATCAAGTGTCTGAATTCCATTGGCATCTCGCCACAATTCGTATCGGATTCGATTGGCTTCAAGGAGCTCTCCATCCGCACCTGAGCCTGGGCTAAAGGCATTGACGAGAACCAATCCAACCACCACGGCCATCATGGTTGTTCCGACATAAATCAAAAGCGTTTTGAGTCCCATTCGACCCAGCTTTTTGATGTTGCCCAAACTCGTGACACCACTGATAATGCTGAACAATACCAAAGGCACTGCAATCAGTTTCAGTAGGTTGATAAAGATGTCGCCAAAGGGCTGGATGTAGTCCAGCGTAAATTGATTCCACCCAAAAGCTACGCTCATCCAAGCGTAAACCAAGCCAACAACGAGTCCAATGATCACTTGCCAGTGCAGCGCGAGTCCCTTCATGTTCGAAAGTTAATGAGAGCAACGAGAACCGCCGTGTTAAATCAGAGCTGTGCGCTGTTGTTTTTCAACGAATGATCCGCCAATACTAACAGAACCATAGCTTCTACCAATGGCACAGCTCGAGGCAGTACACACGGGTCGTGTCTTCCGCGTCCTTCTAGCTGAATGGGTTCGCCGGCCTCGTTTACCGAGTCTTGGGTTTTAAGCAGTGTCGATACGGGTTTGAATCCCAGTCGAATAACAATTTCTGACCCATTGGAAATGCCTCCTTGAATGCCTCCAGAGTGATTGCTCGTAGTTTCAAATTCTCCTTCCTTGGTTTGAATCCACGGGTCATTGTGTTCTGATCCGTGCATGTAGGTCCCTTGCAGCCCGCTGCCTAGCTCCATTGATTTCACTGCAGGAAGACTCCACAGCGCATGAGCTAACGTGGCTTGGAGTTTATCGAAAACAGGTTCACCAAGACCAGCGGGGACTCCGCGAGCAACGACAACAAGCGTTCCGCCGACCGTGTCTCCTGCCTTTTTTGCCTGCAAAATTCTATTTGCCATGGCCTCCGCGAGTGCAGGGTCTGGGCATCTTACGGCATGAGCATCTACGTCCTCTCGCTTGTAAAATTGGGGGGCACTCACCATTCCCGTGTCGTGCACGCGTTCAACATACGCACTGACTTCAATGCCCAAGGGTGCCAAAAACTGACGCGCTATGGCACCGCCGGCAACGCGTGCCCACGTTTCTCGAGCAGATGACCGACCACCACCGCGGTGGTCTCGGATTCCATACTTCGCCCATGTAGTGAAATCGGCATGCGATGGACGAAAGGCCTTCTCCAAATGGGCATAGTCCTCCGTTCGGGCGTCCTGATTATGTGCAATGAAAGCAATGGGAGCTCCTGTTGTCTTTCCTTCATATAACCCGCTCAACCAGTGGATTTCATCGGGCTCTTGTCTTCCGGTGGTCAGCGATGATTGTCCGGGCTTTCTTCGAAGCAATTCGGCTTGAACGGCTGGTAAATCCAATTCCATTCCCGCCGGACATCCATCCAAGACGCCGCCAATGGCTTTGCCGTGGGATTCGCCAAATGTGGTCAAACGAAAAAGTGTACCAAATGCATTGCCTGCCATGCCGCGAAGTTACGGAAGCACAGTTCGTGTTGCTACCTTGCAGGCATGAGGCGTCTATTCAAAAACATTAAAGGACTCGTGGGTTGCTACGAGGCTCCTCCGGAATGGTTGGCCGGACAATCCATGGCTGAATTTCCGGTTTTGGAGAATGCTTGGTTGGCTGTAGAGGAAGGCCGCATTGCGGCTTTTGGAAGCATGACAGATTTTCCTGGAATAACGGATTGGTCAGGCTTAGAGATTGAAGATTGTGAAGGTCGCTATGTGCTGCCCGCCTGGTGCGATAGCCACACACACTTGGTGTATGCGTCAGACCGTGGAGGAGAGTTTTTGGAGCGACTTCAAGGAAAAAGTTATCAGGAAATTGCCCAATCCGGAGGGGGTATTTTGAATTCAGCACGATCGTTGCGCGCGCTTCCAGAATCCACCTTGTTAGCAGATGCCCAGCATCGCTTGCAGCACGCAATGGACCAAGGCACAGGAGCCATGGAAATTAAAAGTGGCTATGGCTTGACCCTGGAGGGAGAGTTGAAGATGCTGCGTGTGATTCAAGCCTTGAAAGAAGAAAACACCATTCCGATCAAGTCAACACTGTTGGCATGTCATGCTATTCCTGAAGGAGATTGGGATGCCCCACGATGGACCGCAGAGGTCATCCAGCATTTACTTCCTCAGGTTGCTTCAGAGGGGCTTGCAGACTATGTCGATGCCTTTTGCGAAGAGGGTTATTTTGGTGTGGACGAGCTGAACGAATTGTTAGAAGCAACGCAACAGATGGGCTTGAGAGCCAAAGTGCACGTGAATCAATTTACAGCGTTGGGAGGTGTCGCGGCGAGTGTGCATGGGAATGCGCTTTCAGTGGATCATTTGGAGCAGCTCACTGCGGAGGACATCACCGCTCTGCAGGGCGGACTCAAGAACGATCAGGGTCCTGTATTTCCTGTTGCTTTGCCTGGATGCTCTCACTTCTTGAGCATTCCATATACGCCTGTGCGCAAACTCATTGATGCAAACCTGCCTGTTGTTTTAGCATCTGACCACAATCCGGGAAGTGCTCCATCGGGTAACATGACGTTGGTTGTGCAATTGGCGATGGTAAAAATGGGCATGCTGCCCTTAGAGGCCATCGCAGCAGCGACAATCAATGGTGCGGCAGCCATGGAGTTGAGTCATGAGGTGGGGGTAATCGCACCGGGTTGGCGGGCAAACGTATTGGTAACGACTCCCATGACTGGATTGGAAGAAATCGGATATCGATTTGGTGACAATCCGGTTGAAAAAGTGTTCATCAATGGAATCTTGCGTTGACGGACCTCGATCGCGTTGGTCTTATTTTGCTTCTTTATAATCCCATCAGATTTCACCATGGATAGACTCATTGAATGTGTGCCAAACATCTCGGAAGGGAGACGAGACGATGTGATACAAGCCATCGCTGCAACCGTCGAAACGGTTGACGGAGTGAAGTTGTTGGATGTTGATCCAGGACGGTCGACCAACCGCACCGTGATCACCTTTGTTGGACCCCCAGAAACCATTGGAGAGGCCGCGTTTCGTTTGATCCAAAAGGCCGCTGAGTTGATTGACATGTCGAAGCATCGCGGGGAGCATCCGAGAATGGGAGCGACTGATGTATGTCCGTTTGTCCCGGTACGTGGAGTCGATATGTCAGAGTGCATTGCCGTGGCGCATGCATTGGGAAAGCGTGTAGGAGAAGAACTCGGAATTCCAGGCTATTTCTATGAAAATGCGGCTCTTATACCAGAACGTAAGAATTTGGCCGTTTGCCGAAAGGGGCAGTACGAGGGACTGGCTAAATTGACGACAAAAGAGGGCGCCCCTGATTTCGGGCCGGCTTCTTGGAATGACCAAGTGAAACAATCTGGAGCGACTGGAATTGGAGCTCGTGATTTCTTGATTGCGTATAACATCAACTTGAACACCACGAGCGCGCGCCGTGCCAATGCCATAGCGTTTGACATCCGGGAGTCGGGTCGGGTGAAGCGAGAAGGGGGTGCGGGCAGTCCCATTGTAAATGACGCAAACGGAGAACCTTTGCGGGAGCCCGGTTCGTTAAAGGCTGTCAAAGGCATTGGCTGGTACATCGAAGAGTATGGTGTGGCGCAGCTTTCATTGAATTTAACAGACATTCAAGTGACCCCGGTGCACATCGCGTTTGACGAGGCTTGCCTCCGAGCTCGCGAACGGGGCATTCGCGTAACAGGAAGTGAGCTGGTAGGATTGCTGCCCCTGAGGGTGTTGACGGATGCAGCAGACTTTTACTTGTCGAAGCAAGAAAGGTCTTTGGGCATTTCAGACACTGAAAAAGTCAAGATTGCAGTCAAATCCTTGGGCTTGGATGATTTGGCATCCTTCAACCCACAAGATCGGGTCATCGAGTACATCATTGCAGACAAAGGAAAGACGCCGCTTTTAGAGATGGATTTGAAAGCGTTTGCTTTGGAAACGGCATCGGAATCTCCTGCGCCGGGCGGAGGCTCTATCGCAGCATATGCCGGTGCATTGGGTGCTTCTTTGGCCACGATGGTAGCCAATTTGTCGGCACACAAACGCGGATGGGATGACCGATGGAAGGAATTCAGCGACATCGCTGTCCGTGGCATGGCTTTACAAGGGCAGTTGCTGGGGCTAGTAGACGCCGATACAGCGGCATTCAACGGCATCATGGATGCCTATGGGCTGCCCAAGGGTTCGGACGACCAGAAGCGTGCGCGCTTAGAGGCCATTCAAAACGCGACGCGGCACGCAATCGATATCCCGATGGAAGTTGCGCGGATTTCATTGCAATCGATGGAGATCGCGGAAAAAATGGCTGACTTCGGAAATCCAAACTCCATCACAGATGCAGGAGTTGGAGCCATGGCTATTCGGGTCGGTGTGATGGGGGCCATTTTAAATGCCCGTGTGAATGCAAAAGATCTCACAGACCAGCGTTACGTCGAAGAAACCCTTCAGGAATGCGACGCCATGTGGCGTGAAGTCAACTCCCGAGAAGCGGCAGTGCTGGATCGCGTGGGTGAGGTCCTGGGGTCCTAATTAGAAGGGCTGAAGAGGGAGCCGCATCCTTTGCGAATCGTAGCTCAGAAAATCTTGAAATGAAAAAGGGCCTACACAATGAAGTGTAGGCCCTTTCCGTTTAAGTGAGTTCGCAAAAGCGAAGGTTATTTTTTTGCCACAGATCGGCGCTTCTCTTTGATTCGAGCTGCCTTTCCGGTCAATTCGCGCAAGTAGTAAATACGTGCTCGACGTACTTTTCCTCGCTTCGTAATTTCGATGTTATCTACCAGTGGGGAAGCGATAGGGAACACGCGTTCCACGCCAACTCCAGAGGCCATTTTACGAACGGTGAAAGTGGCTGTATTGGCCTTTCCACGACGTTGTATAACGACTCCTTGGAATTTCTGCAAGCGCTCCTTGCTTCCTTCCCGTATTTTAATGGTAACGGTTACAGTGTCTCCAGCGCCAAATGCCGGCCACGCTTTTGTTTCCACTAACTTGCTTGCGATTTCCTGAATGCGGTCCATTGTATCAACGTTGTTCTACTCCCGTTTATCGGGGTGCAATATTACGAAGAATCCCCGTACGTTCACTCGTCTTTTTCAGGAATCTTCACCGAATAAATCTGGTCGACGCTGCTGGGTCCGTTCAAAAGCCTGTTTCTCTTGCCATTTTTGAATGGCTGCGTGGTCTCCAGACCTCAGGATGTCGGGTACAGTCCATCCGTTGTATTCTGCCGGACGGGTATACACGGGTGGGGCCAATAGACCGTCTTGAAAACTGTCGGTCAACGCGCTTTGTTCGTCTCCGATTACCCCCGGTAAAAGGCGCACGATGGCGTCAGTAAGCACGGCTGCAGCGAGTTCGCCTCCAGAGAGAACGTAGTCACCAATGGACACTTCGCGTGTGATGAGATGGTCTCGTACGCGTTGGTCGACGCCTTTGTAATGGCCGCACAATAAAATCAAGTCGCCTCCAATGGAGAGGGTGTTGACCAATGATTGGTTCAAACGTTCCCCATCAGGAGTGAGGTAAATGATCTCTGCGTAGTCTCTCTCAGCACGCAATGAATCGATGGCATCTTCAATGGGTTGGATGGTCATGACCATCCCCGCGTTGCCTCCAAAGGGAACATCGTCCACCTTTTGGTGAGTGTCTTTGCTCCAGTTTCGGATATTGTGGACATGGATCTCAACCAATCCTTTGTCTTGTCCTCGTTGCACAATGCTGTCAGCAAATGGTCCCTCGAGCAGTCGGGGCACTACGGTGAGAATGTCGATGCGCATGATCAAAAAGTAGTTCGTAGAAACCAAAGGTAGTGACCACAAAGCGCCGAGGATTGGATGACTTCAAACTGTACCTTTGTAAGGACGTAGAAGAACAGAAATTCATGAGGGATAGAAAGGAATACAGCGCGGTCGTAAGTCATCCGTTTCAAGTTTTTAATGGCATCTTTTTGACTTTGCCATTGGATGGGATACGGCAGACGGGCCTTCGCGTGCCGTTATTGCAGGAAGCGTGCGACGAAGGACTCGATCGTTCCGAAACGCCTCAAGAGATCATCGAACGGTTTTTGGACCAACAGGTGTTTGACTCCATGGCGCAGAAAACAGACCTGCTCTTTCGAATCATACAATATGTAGAACGCCAGGTGGTGTTGGTTGATGCCTTGGAAGACGCCCGATTTGCGCAGCTCAACGATCTTGGGGGAGCAGAGTCCTTATCAAGCTTGATGCAACGAGTCCGTCGCCATGGCAAGGAGGAAGAACTAAAAAAACTCTTAGGAGATTATGCTGTTCGCGTTGTTTTAACAGCGCATCCAACACAATTCTATCCAGGCAGCGCCTTGGCCATCATTACGGATTTGGCGACGGCGATGGAAGAAAACGACCTGGTCAGCATCCGCAAGTTGTTGCACCAATTGGGGCTCACACCTTTCTTCCAATCGGAGCCACCAACGCCTTATGACGAAGCGGTTCGCCAGACATGGTATCTGGAGAATGTGTTTTATCACGCAGTGCCAGACTTGTATGCACGAGTAGCTCAAGCGATGGACGATGCTGCCGCAGAGAGCATCTGTTCTTCCTTAATCGGAATTGGATTTTGGCCAGGTGGTGACCGAGACGGGAATCCATTTGTTGACGCACAAACCACGTGGCATGTTTCAGAGCGGTTGCGTGCAACGTTGCTCCGTTGTTATCGTCGTGAAATTCGCGACCTGAGAAGGCGGATCACCTTCAAGCACGTGGCTGCGATTTTGGATCAATTGCAAGACCAAATCGAATTTGCGATGCTTCACCCCGAAGACGGGAGGCTCTCTGTGGCAGATTTGACCTCGCGCTTGGAAGAGGTGGCCGCTTTGGTGTTGGAGCAGTCAAACGGTTTGTATATCGATCGCGTCCGTGCGTTTCTCTTTAAACTGCGGCTGTTCGGATTGCATTTTGCAAGCATGGACGTTCGGCAGGATAGCCGGGTCATCCGGTCCGCAATGGATTCCGTGCTGACTGCTTCAGGTGAGGATGTGCTTTCGTTTCGATCCTTGTCTGTGCAAGAACAGGCTGATCGGTTGTTTGCTTGGACAGGGCGTGAGGACCTCGGAAAGTTAGATGTTGAGCGGCACCAAGATGTTCTGGATTCATTGCGTGTGATGCGCAAAATTCAAAAACAAAACGGAGAGCGGGCTTGCCATCGTTTTATCATAAGCAATTGCAGAGGCATCCTTGATGTCGCTACCATATATGCGTTATCGCGTGCTACGGGAGCTGATGAGGATGTGGCTCTTGACATTGTGCCATTGTTTGAAACCATTGCCGATTTGGAACGTTCATCCAAGGAGATGGATGCGATGTATGCTCATCCCGTGTATCGGAAGCATTTGGAGCATCGAAAAGATCGACAGACGGTGATGCTTGGGTTTTCTGATGGCACCAAAGACGGAGGATATCTTCGTGCGAATTGGGCCATTTATCAAGCGAAACAGACACTGACGGAGGCTTCCAAGGCTGCTGATGTAACCGTTGTATTCTTCGACGGTCGCGGCGGGCCTCCGGCACGTGGAGGTGGAAATACGCATCGTTTTTATGCGTCATTGGGTCATGATATTCAGAACGATGAAATTCAAACAACGATTCAAGGTCAGACCATTAGTTCCAATTTTGGCATTCCCAAGTCGGCGGGTTTCAATTTGGAATTGCTGCTAACGGCAGGATTGCAAAACCGTTTGTTTGAAGATCAAAGTAGCGAGATGTCTGTGGGTCAATCTGCATTGCTTTCTGAACTCGGAGAATTGAGCTATCGCCATTATTCTCTTCTGAAAGAGCATGATCAGTTCATGAATTACTTGCAGACGTGGGGAACTTTGAAGTACTACGGACAAACCAATATTGGCAGTCGCCCAACCAGCAGAAAGGGTGGAGGGAAATTGAATTTTGAGGATTTGCGCGCGATTCCTTTTGTCGGTTCTTGGACCCAATTGAAGCAGAATGTTCCAGGATTTTATGGTGTAGGAACGGCGCTTGAAATGATGGAGAATGCGGGGCGCTTGAACGAGGTGTCTAGCTTATATGAGAAGAATCTATTCTTCCGTTCTCTGATCGAGAATAGCATGCAGAGCATGGTCAAAAGCGACTTTCGTTTGACATCTCATTTGGCTCAGGATCCCGTTTTTGGTGGGATTTGGAATCAAATCCATGAGGAGTACGAACGGACGGAGCGACTTGTATTGGCGATATCGGGTCAAACGACCTTGATGCAGCGAAATCCGCACATCAAAGAGAGCATTTCATTGCGTGATGGAATCATCCGTCCGTTGTTGGTCATTCAGCATTTTGCTTTAAGCCATCTAGCCGAAGAGCCTTCCGCTTCAAGTTGGGACCCAGAAGTGATGCGTCGATTGGTCGTCCGTTCGATGTTTGGAATCATCAATGCCAGCCGTAACGCAGTTTAAATTTGGTGGATTCCTCATGAAGGGACCGCGCAATGAAGCATAAAAAAAGGCCGCTGACATAGCGGCCTTTTCTTTTGAATAATCAGTGTGATTAGCGCAAGCCAGACACGAAATCCATTTCTTCGATGAGGTTGTTGGCCCCTGCGAACTTGTCTAAAATCCACATGATGTAGCGAACGTCTACAGAGATCGTCCGTTGCAAATCGTGCTCGAAAGCAATGTCACCACTCATCGCTTCCCAGTTGCCATCAAATGCCAAACCGATGAGGTCTCCGTTGCCATCGATGACAGGAGAGCCTGAATTGCCTCCTGTGATGTCTGTTCCATGGATAAAGCATACGGCCAGCTCTCCATTCTCGTCAGCGTAAGGTCCAAAGTCACGCGAACGGATCAATGCGTCTAAGGCGTCCGGAACAACGAATTCAGGATTGCTGTTGTCTTTCTTTTCTAGAATACCATTGGCTGTGGTGATGAAGTCATAGTTCACAGCATCGGCGGCCTTGTAAGGAGCGACCTGTCCAAATGTCAAGCGCATGGTGGAGTTGGCGTCAGGAGCAATGGCCTGATCGGAATCCATTTCACGAATTCCTTTTACAAGCAAGCGATATCCGCGGTCAAATTTCGCTTGTGCAGGATTCTGCATGCCCGCGAAATACGTGTTGATGGCGCTTTTACCCACAGTGATTGCGAGGTCCTTTTCGAGTTTCTTCATGGAAGGGTTGGCGATGAATTCAGAACAACGGTCAGCATCTACGAGAAAGCTGTTTGCATACATTTTGTCTGCATACCGGTTGAAATCGTTCTTGTACTTATCCTGCACCAATTGGAAAAAGGAGGGGTGGTAAGCAGTTTCGATATCATCGCGGAATTTGGTCATCAAGTTCACAAACAAATCCCGGTCAGTGCTTTGGTCGTATTCTCGATAAAAACCAGCGACGTAGTCTGTAAGCATTGCCTGTGTAGCAGCCACTTCTTCGGCATCTTCGCTGAATAAGCCTGCAGCCATGCGATTGAACCGGAAAGCAAACAAGGAGATGTCTGACCCGATCAATCCTGCTTCTAAGGCGTACACCTTGCCTTTGACTGAAGCGTCGGTGTCGGCGTAATAGCCTTCAATCAATTCCAGTGCCTCCCCATATTCAGAAAGACGGTTAGCATCTCCATTCACCCAGTCTGTAAATCGCGCTTCCAATTCAGCTTTTTCGGACTGAATGTTGAGGCGCTTGAGACCTTTGGATTGACCGATATAATACTTCCAGTAGTTCGCTGTTTGCGCATACTTCGCAGCATACTGAATACGAACGGCAGGATCGGCGTCCATGTGCTTTTTCATGGTCGTCAACTTCATGTCTCGAACTTCCACGACAGAGGGGTTGTACAAGCTCAGTGCTTGTTCGACACCCCAGCTGCTCAAGAACCGATCCGTGCTTCCAGGATACCCCATGACCATCGTGAAGTCGCCTTCAGAAACCCCGTCCATGCTGATGCGCAAATGACGCTTTGGCTGGTAAGGAACGTTTGTTTCGCTGTAGTCAGCCGGTTCGTTGTTCTCATCGGCATAAATGCGCAGCATGGAAAAATCACCGGTGTGACGAGGCCACATCCAGTTGTCGGTATCGCCACCATATTTCCCGACACTTTCTGGCGGAGCTGCTACGAGACGAATGTCTTTGAAAGACTGATATTCAAACAAGTAAAATTCATTTTCGTAGTAGAAGCTTTTCAAATCCAGCTCCTTGGTACCTTCAGGATTCATGAGGGCGAGGAATGCCTTACTGGCTTCAGCAATCGTGGCTTGTCGGGTCGTCTCGTCCATGTCTGCAGTCACGTCCGCCAGTATGCGATCAGAGACATCGTCGATGCGAACGAGGAAACTGATGTAGAAATCCTCAATGTGTTTTTCTTGGCCTTTTTCCAAAGCGAAGAATCCATCCGTGAGGTAATCATTGGCGGTAGAACTGAAACCTTGGATCGCATCATAGGCACAGTGATGATTGGTCAAAACCAACCCTTGTGACGAGATGACCTCACCCGTGCAAGACCCTCCATTCAAGCGCACAATGGCATCTTTAAGTGAAGCATTGTTGATGTCGTAAATCTCTTCCGCAGTGAGGTTGAGTCCCATTTCCGACATTTCGGCCATGGTGATGCGATTCAGCATATTGACCAGCCACATGCCTTCATCGGCGCGCAAGCTTGGTCCCTGAATAAACATCGCGGCCAGGAGGCCAATGGAGAGCAAATATTTCATATTCATGTTGATTGATTTCATTCTTGAAGTTGCCATTCCGAGGAGGCAATGAGTTGTTCTAAAACGGTGTACAGTTCACTTAAGTCAGGGCCTCGGTAGCGATTCACTACGCGATGTCCGTTGATTTCAAGTATGGTCGAGGGAAGGTCCGTGACCATCGGGCTGTCGTAGAGGGCATCCAGCGTAGAAAAGGAAGCGAGTTCCTCAGCTTCAGTAATTTTCGCATTCCATTGCTTGGCCTCCTTGGTGCTCAATGTCGCGCGGTAGCTTCCAAGTGCCAGGTTGGCTAAAGCACCATCTCGAAACGGACGTGTGATGGTCAATGAAATGACGGTATCGGCGTCCCATTGAAAGACAAAGGCTGGACACCGTCCAAAGCAAGCTGTTTTCTCGAAATAAACAGGCAATCCGATTGTTTCAACGACTGCGTCGTTGGAAGCTAAGGCTGCAGTGGGCTCTTGATTTGAACAAGACACCAGGGCAATCACAACCAGCCAGAATCCGATTTTTCCTGTCATATCACGGAGCTTATTTGTTGCCTTTTTTGCCTTTAATTTCCTTGGTCTTAGCAGCTTGTTCCTTCTGCATTTGTTCCAAACGTTCTTGAAAACCAGACTTCTTCTTTTTCGGCTTTGCCTTATTCACTTCAATCTTCTCACGAATCTTATTCTCGTCAATAAACCATGCCTTGATGGCAACCATTTGCCCAAGGCTGATGACGTTGGCAGCGAAGTAATACAAACTCAGTCCCGAAGCATAGCGGTTAAAGAAAAACAGCATCATGAACGGAAAAATCTGCTGAATAACTTTCATGTTGGGCATTCCAGCTTGCTGCGGTTGCGGAGGCTGGTTGGCCATGGTCATGCGCATGTAGAAGAATGTACTGGCTGCCATCATCAGGGTGAAACCACTCACGTGGGCTCCATAAAACGGGATTTCAAATGGGAGGTCGAGAATGCTGTCGTACGCGCCCAAGTCGTCGGCCCAAAGAAACGATTCACCCCGCAGAGCAATGTTGGATGGAAAGAACCGAAACATCGCATACAAGATGGGCATCTGCAAAAGGCCCGGGATGCATCCAGCGAGTGGGTTGACTCCGGTTTCCCGATACAGGGCCATGGTCGCTTGTTGCTTCGCCATAGCGTCGTCCTTATGCTTCTCGTTGAGCGCATCGATCTCAGGGCGGAGCATCTTCATCTTGGCCGAAGACTTGAAGTTTTTCCACGTAATTGGAGACAACGCGAGCTTGATAATCAACGTGATTACCAGAATGATGATGCCCGCAGAAGCCATGTATTGCGTTAGAAACGAATAGAGAGGAAGGATTGCATGGCGGTTGACCCATCCAAAAATCCACCAACCATAATCCGTGATGCGGTCTGCTTCTTCCAATTCCGTGGCTTCAAGGGCCATTTGCTCATTGGGGCCAAAATAGAAGGTGAGATCAGCTGACGTATTGGAACCGACTTGCGACCCCTTCAATGGCAGTGCAGCGCTGTACAACATGGTGGCTGAGGAGTCCTCTTCAGCCAATACCGTTACAAGTTCAGCGCCAACACCAAAGCCTTCCGGTGTTGCCACCAAAGCGGAGAAAAAATTCTGTTTGAAGGCCATCCATTCAAGTGGAAGTTCTGTGGTCAACTCATCGGAACGGCCATCTGAGAGGTAATCCCGGCCCATGCCTTGTTCTTTGAAGTAGATAGAACTGTGCTGGACCTCCCACTCGAGCCCTTTTTCATTGTTCAAGCCGGTTGCTTCCCACACCAGAAGCATGTCCTCTTCGACCTCCTGATTCAAGCCTTCCAGAATCAATTGAGAGCTCAACTCATAGCCGGATATAGTATGGGTCCAAACCAACGATTGATTTTCAGATACCTGAGACGTCAAGGTCACCGTACTATCGTTGATCTGATCACGATCAAAGTTGAGATCGGACAACGACACGGGGCCAATGGCACCGTCGACATCCAAGATCAATTCAAGGTTGCTTCGTTGTGGATCCCATAAGTTCACATCCTCCCCGCTGTGGTAGTTTTTGAATTGAGACAATGTTGCTTTTGTCGGCAATCCTCCGCGGCTAGCGAGGGATACATCAAGAAGCGAAGAACTCAGGAGGTAGGTCGTGTCGTTGCCTAACGCGCCGGCAGCTAGAGCGCCAAAACGAATACGCAAGGCATCATCGAGCAACTCGAATTGCTCGTTTTCTTGCGGTGCTAATGTGGCAGTCTCGATCCGAAGGGACTCTTGAAAGGCCATTTCATCAGCGTTCGCAATGCTGTCAAGGCGTGCAGTTTGTTCCGCTGCTTCCAGTTCTGCGATGGCCGCCTGTCGCTGCTCTTCAGTAGGTTGTGTATACCAGATATATCCGATGTACAAGCCCACCATTAAGATGATGCCAATGATGTTATTTCGATCCATATTCGTTCGCGAAGGTAATAGGTTTTATAAGAGTGATAGCGCGGCTAGGTTACCACATTTCTTGGCCGTTTGCCATCCAAATGTTCCGCTGCTTCATCACCAATTCGATCAACTCACGAACGCACCCTTTTCCACCGGGCCTGGAGCTGATAAAGTCACACGCTTCAAGGACTTCGGGCGCTGCGTCAGCCGGGCATGCAGACAAGCCAACTTCTCGAAGCAACGGCAGATCAGGCATGTCATCTCCCATATACGCCACCTGTTCCATGGTCAACCCTTTGTGTGCTAAGATGGTTTTCATAACAGCGACCTTGTCGCTGCTTCCGATGTGAACATCGGTGACTCCCAAACTTTGCATGCGATTGATAATGGCCGTTTCGCGACCGCCAGTGATGATCGACAAGTCAATCTTTTGCTTTGAAGCCCATTGCACGGCATAACCATCTCGCACAAACGCTTGCCGCAATTGTCCACCGTCTGGCATCAGCAATACCGTGCCGTCAGTGAAAACGCCGTCGTAATCGAAGGCGAAGAGGGCAATTTTTGAAAAGTCAGGAATCGTGCTCATGGGAGGGGTCGCTATTTGAATCGTTTTGCGCTGGTTGTGCATGCATCCCTTGTATGCTGGTCGTCATGGCTTCATAGACAGCAAGCCATTCAGGGTTTGAGTTCAAGGCTTCTCGATGTGCTTGCAATACATGTTCTTCTCGCCGCAATGCAGGGCCAGTTTGTTGATTGAAAGACGCGCCGAGCGTTCCTTGCTCCAAAATTGTTTGGATGAGGGGCTCGAACGTGGACCAGGGGAGTCTAGACTTTGCTGCCAATGCTTGCGCAATGGATAAGCTGTGGTTGCTAAAGTTGGAAGCAAAAACTGCAGCGAGATGAGCGGCTTTCCGTTCAATGTCTGACAAGCTATGGAGCTGTGAGGCGATTTTTTGTGCAAAGGGCATCAACAGCTGTTGTGCTTCGTCGTCAGTCGCGTTGAGGACCAACGGGAAAGTCGAACCTGCGCTATGACTTTCTTTGCGGATGGATTGAATGGGCCAAATGGCTCCTCCAGGTCGTGCTGGTAAGGGGAGTGACCCGCTAAAGTGCACAACCAACGGACCTACGGGCAAATTGGCAATGATCTCAAAAACGCTATCATCTGATGTCGCAACCAAAATGGCGTCCAATGTGTTCGGAAAATGTCTCGGAGATGCAAGGGGTTGGAGATCGGAATTCCAAGAGAGTGGCGATTGCTTGCGGTTATAACAGGCGACGATTTCGATGCCGTGTTCAAGCCAAGCACGACCCAGTGCCGTTGCAACGTTTCCTGAACCGATCAATCCAATGCGCCGAATGCTTTTCATGCGCTCTTGGATTGTTGGTCCCTTTGCCATCGTGCTGCGACGGCTAAGAACGAACCGATGGCCATGAGGATACATCCAATCCAAAGCCAGTTGATTTGCGGAAAAATCACCGCCTGCATCACCACGAAATCACGTCGAACCGAAATGTGCTCCCAAACAGTCAATTCCAAGGTTTCCGCTTGCGGGTTGAACGATTCAATCCGCATTTGGACTCCAAAGTCTTCAGCCTCATACAGATCAGGAATGATGAGACTGTCCCGAACGATGTAGAGCGGTTCATGGGTCTGAATGCGTGTTTGGTTGTCCAGCTGAATGCAGGCAACGACAGCCAAGTCATCATCCAAAAGTCCGCGAACGGGGCGTTCCTCATCCCGGATCGCTCGCAAGCTATCAACGGTAAGCAAGGTTCTCCCAACGAGCATGCTGTCGCCCACTTGAACGGTATGCGTTTTGCCTCCCATCCAACCGTTCTCATCGGTTTCGGGTGGTGTGACACGTCCCCATTTTATATGCGTATACAGGTCTTTGTGCAGCCAATGTCGCGTGTCCGGCTCAGGAGCGTTGCCCATTTGTTCATTGATCTGAATCCGGGGTTCGAGTGTGAATAGCTGTTCTCCAGCAATTCCAGACTTCCAAATTTGCGCTTGATTCGCTTGACGCTCATTGGGGAAGGGGATGAACATCCAATGGTCTTCCATGTCGTCCGAAAACAGCTTGGAAGCTTCGTGCGTTTCGTGGGCTTCAAAGACCATTCCATCAAAGAAAACGACATCACCAGGAGCATATGAATTCGGCACTCTTTCGAAGTAATCCATTCGAAATTTTACATGTATTCCTTCTTGGTATTTTTCGCGGTAATGAACAAAATAGGGGCCCATTGAAAGGGTGTCACCCTCCATGATCAATAGGTCTTCTCGGTTGTTGAGTTCCTCATTGAGAGAACTGATGTCCCCAATCTGATTTTTAGAAATGATTTCTTTCTGGCTGGTACTGAGGACTGCACCAAAGAGGACGAGTCCAAAGCCAACGTGGGCCAGAGGAGATCCGATTTTTCTCCAGTGGCCACGTGCGACGGTCAGCAAGTAATCGAGATTGGATGCTACGGCGAAAATGGCCGCAAAAAGCAAGGCAACCCGAGGGGATTCATACCACTCGTACGGGAAGAAATACAGGAGCATTCCTATGAGAACGATGGATGCAATCAAGGGCAAAAACAGGGACCGCAACACCCGTTGAATATTGGATTGCTTGTATTTGAGCCATTGAGCAAAGCCCATGGCCAACAGAATCAAAACGGCCAACGGAATTTGAACCAAATGGTACGTTTGATCAAAGTCTGTTCCTGGCGCCAAATTGTGCTTGGCTAAATCCAGCAACATATCGCTGTTCCAGCGGGTTCCCAATTGGGTGAGTTGGTCACTCCACGGTTCAAGAAAGCGATTGAAAACGGGTAAGCTCGTTTGCCAAGTGATGTGCATCGCACTCACAAAAAGCAAGAGGGAGCCTACGAACATCCAAAAGTCGCGAGACCAGAGTGATTCTTCTTCTTCCGTTCTCTGGATGTCTTTTAGGTAAGCACGAATCCCCGCCGCAAACATGGTTGCAATGAACAAGGAAATGGCTTCGATGGCCCACCCTTTCAGTGCCAGTAGAGTGAGCAATAGGCAGATGAAGAGCAAGGCGCGTCTCCATTTTTTTGACTCGACCAATGCGATGTGCGCCAAAGCAATGAAGCTGATGACATAGACCAATAGCTGAGGTAAAATACCACTATCGACAAAGCTGTGTACTGAGGTGTCCCCGAGTACGCCTGATTTGGTTAAAAACGTACTGTAGAGTACGAGGATGAATGAGAGAAGGGGGAAATAATAGGTGCTAAATAACGCGGTGGGATGTTTGCGGTTCCTGTTGATGAGCAACAAGTGAGCACCAGCAACCAAAACGATCCATGGCACCAGAGAGGAGTTCTCAACAGGATCCCATGCCCAAAAACCACCAAAGCTGAGCGCTTCGTAAGCCCAGGCGCCTCCCATAAGGATGCCCGTACCCAAAATGCCCACACCGAAAAAAGACCAACGCAATGCAGGGCGCATCCAAGAGCGGTCCGAGCGGTTCATAAGCCCTGCAATGGCAAAAGCAAAAGGAACGGATGTGGAGGCAAAACCGAGAAACAGGGTCGGGGGATGAATGGTCATCCAATAATTCTGCAGCAACGGGTTCAGTCCTTGGCCATCTTGAAATAGCGGAAATGCAGTCAGGTAATCGGCTCGCGTGGTCCATGGCAATCCGAGATTGCTTGGAGCCTCACGAAGCAAAAGGAAAGGGTCAAGACCCAATTGAAAATCGCCGAAGTAAATTCCCAAGAGCATGGAAGTCAGAAAGACTTCAATCGCTGCTAAAACAGCCATCACTTGAGGCGTCCAAATGGTTTTTTTACGGAGTAAAATCAGTCCAAGCACATTGTGCCAAAACATCCACAGTAAAAACCCGCCCTCTTGCCCGCCCCAAAACGCGCTAAAGATGAAGCGCATGGGCATCGCATTGTTCAGGTGCTTCCAGATGTATTGAAACTCATACCGGTGACTGGCAAACAAGAAAAACACCATACCGATGGTTGCAAACGTACTCCAAGCATGCACTTGAAAGGCCCGTTTCCCCCACTGATACTCCCCACGAATGAGGGAAACGACAGAAACAAGAGATGAACCAAACGCTAAGGCAATCAGAAAGCGGCCGATCCATGCTGCTTCAATCCACTCACCACTGAATAGTGTTTCCATTAGGAATTAGGATAGGGGGTCCTCGTTTTCTGAGAGAAGAACATGGTTGTTCTCATTGTACTTCGAAGGGCATTTCATCAGCATTTCCGTGGCATGAAATTCACCGTCTTTCATGGTGCCGTATAGATCAATGGACTCGCTGTTTTCGAGCCCTGTCGGCTTCGCTTTCAACAGTCTTACCGGGCGTCGGGCACCTGATTTGTCCTCCATGAGGAAAACGGTTAAGGTCGGGTCCGTTTCTGGGTCGTAAACGACGGGCTCTTCGCGTACCAAAGAACCCGAAATCTTACATTCTTCACCCACCATGCTCTCGGCTTCTATAAACCCTACAGAGCGACTTGTTGATGTGAATGTCGCGATGAAAGTGCCCACCAATGCGGCGACTAAAATTAAGCTGACAATGTGCGATTTCTTCATGAAAATAATCCTTTAGTCAGACGGGGCATTCTTTTTTGAATTCAACAACTTCTCCATTCGACTGAGTCGGTTTTCCGCGCGTAACAGCCACCACGCCATTCCAATGAGAATGACACAGGCTACTCCAACGACAACGTAAGCCTTCCCTGACCCTATGAACCAACCTTCTAGTGGGTTTGTTTGCAAAAGAATAAACATCATGGCAACAATTCGATTTGGCGGTTGACGCGCTTCATGCGCAACGTGACGAGATACATCCAGATTCCGAGCAACATCCATCCAACAATCGCCGGATAAAAGACCGCTCGCAACGCACTATTCAAGTCGTACGTATTGAATCCTGGATTCCCGCCTTTTCCTGGATGAAGGCTTTCTGAGAATCGAGGGAGCACCATGAGCAAGATGACAAGGATCACAAAGGCAAACAGGTTGTACACAGCGGATAAACGACTTCGGAGTCGCTCATCTTCAACCGCTTGACGCAATACCATGTAACCAGAATACACCAACACCGTGACCAAAGCACCGTTGAGTTGCGGGTCATCTACCCACCAAGCGCCCCATGTAAACCGCGCCCACAGACTCCCTGTGAGAAGCCCTAGGACTCCAAACCAAAGCCCGACCTGAACACTCGCTTCGGCACGTTGGTCATCCAACTCATTCCGCGGATTGGAAAGTAGCTTGATCGAAGAAACGAATCCGATTCCCATCAGTAAGAACATGGTGAACCACAAGGGGACGTGCAGCATCAAATTTCGAATCGTCTCGATGATTCTCGGCTGATAGGGGAAGTGAAAGCCCAAATTCCCAGGGTGCTCAACAAAGGAAGGTGCAGGCCACGTTGCCTGGGCATCAATGAAACGGTCCGAAAGAAAGAGCCCGTTTTCAAGGAGCAAGGTGCCGTCCACGGGGTGATTGATCAAGACATTCCAAGACTTTGCTGGCAAGGAGTAAGGCAATGTCAATCCGATGGTCGCATGGGTGGCGTCGTCCACTCGAATAACTTCCAAAGCGGCCAGTTGGCTTTTTGACTTGACAAACACCTGAAGTGCATCCGGCTCTTCATCCCAGTGAGTCCCATATCCGATGAGTTGGTATTCGGGTACAGAACGGTTTTCAGTCGCCGACGAAATGACGCGGTCAACATTCTGAAACTCCAATAAACCCGGGCCGAGAGGCACCAAAAAGGTGATGGCAAAAACATAGGCCAGGAGCAAAATCCCAAGTGCTTTCCAAAGAGTGTTTTTCATCGCGAATCAATCACGCCAAAGGTAAGGGAAGAGAATGAAGCCAAGGGCACCAATGCCACCAGTTAATGCTGCCAAGAAAAGCAAATGATGTGCGGTATCGATCCATAGAATGCCCTTCAGAATATCCGTTCCATAACGCGTTGAAATCAAAACAATTGGAATGATAAGAGGCAATCCCAAAACGGCGGTTAATCCAAATCCAGCACCTGCCCGCGAGGAGATTGCACTCAAGACACTCAGAAGCGAGGCAAACGCCAGCGCAGTGCACTCTAAGCCCAAAAGAAAAGACAGCCCTTGGCGTGGATTGAAATGTTCTGAACCCAAGAAGAGCGTGAATGAAAGGAAAATCAGGACTGACAACGCACTCAAAATAGCCGAGTAGAATGTCATTCGAGCCAGGATCCATTCTCCAGGTCGAAGTGCTGTCTTGAGATACTTGCGCATGGCTTCCGAGTCTTCTGGCCACGGTTTGGCCACTGCATTGAACGCAGAAAACATGAGGACGACCCAGGCCAAGGCATTCCACGTTTCAGATGAAGCCCGTCCGCCTGCAACTTGATAGCATGCATAGACAGATGCCAGTGCAAAAAGCAAGAGGCCTGCCAATCCGTGCTTTTGTCGCCATTCCATTCGGAATGCGTGGGCCGTTAAAAAGCGGTATCGGGACCAAGCAGATGATCGGCTCATGTGTTCACTCATTAGTGCAAAAGGTTCATGGGTTTTGCAATAACTTGGAACAGTCGGGCCATGTTTCGGGCGTCTTCAATGGCGCGGTGTTGTGTTCCAGAATATGAAAGCCCCTCGAACTCCAAAGCCGACTTCAAACCGATCTGGTTTTTACTGCCCTTCCACTTGCTGTAGTGATGCTGTAAACACGCATGATAACGCAGCCAAGGCATGTCAACGTCGTGCAATTTGCCGTCGTTTAACAACTGACGCTTGTCAAATTCACCCCAACTCATCAATACCGTGCGCACCGCATTTGGAGCCATCCAGTCTTCGAAGTCTTCAACGGCTTCATCGAATGGAGGTGCTCCGTCTACGTCACGTTGTGTGATGCTCGTCAGTTCGGTGCAGAATGGGGATATTTTCGGGTGCAATTTGGGTTTGATAAAGGCACAAAACTCATCGATAATTTCGAGAGATTCGTTGACTTTAACAGCTCCAATTTCGATGACCTCCACGTGCTTCGGAGCTCGGCCCCTCCAGCATGTAGCTTCCAAATCGTAAATGATGAAATGGCGCTCCTCCATGTGACGCAAAGATACAATGCAGGGAAAAGCCATTCTTTAGAACTTGCCAACCCCAAGCACAGAATGATGAACACTCCAAAAAAACTAGTGGTTTTAACGGGCGCAGGAATGAGCGCTGAAAGCGGCATTCCTACCTTTCGTGGTGCAGATGGGCTTTGGGAGGGACACCGCGTTGAAGAGGTGGCAACTCCAGAGGCGTGGAATTCGAACCCTTCTTTGGTGCGGCATTTTTACAACGAACGCAGGAAGCACTTGATGCAATGTCATCCGAATGCGGGTCATCACATCTTAGCCCAATGGGAACAATTCACCGATGTCCAGATTATCACCCAAAACGTGGATGATTTGCACGAGCGTGCTGGCTCGACCAAAGTGCTCCATTTGCATGGTAAGCTCATCAATGCCCGAAGCACGGGGCCAGGTGCCGAGGCATTTGCCATGCGGGAGTGGGAGATGAAATCAACGGATCGGTGTGCAAAGGGGTTTCCAGTACGCCCGGACATTGTGTGGTTCGGTGAGGACGTGCCGGCGATGGATGCATCCATCGAATTGGTTCAAGCAGCGGATTGTGTTTTGGTGATTGGGACCTCATTGCAAGTGTATCCAGCGGCGCACCTCGCCTTTCAAGCGGCTGAGCATGTTCCAGTTCACGTGATTGATCCGGAAGCAAACAGTTTGCCTGCGGGCAATGCGATCCGCTGGCCCTTTGTTGCTTCGAAGGGGTTGGAAACCTGGGGCGCGAAGCACTTCCCTAAGAACCTGCTCTAGTCAAAACGGCGTTCCTTCCATTTGGAAGGGGCGGTTTGGGAGCTCGGCTTAAGCGCTTTCGGTCGTTGCTGATGGATGAGCCCAACGGTCAATGCGGCCAGTTCAGAATCAGAGCAGCGGACCTCTCGATGCAATTGTTCTGGAGTGAAATGCGTGTCCACGAACTGCGTGTCAAAATCCCCGCTTCGGAATGCCGGGTGATTGATGGCAAAGCGACCAAATTGTAAAGTCGTGGCGACCCCTGTTATTTCGTAATCATCGATTGCTTGAATGCAGCGCTCAATCGCCGCTTCTCGGGTAGGCCCATGAACGACCAATTTGGACAGCATGGGGTCGTAGTAAATGGAAACTTCTTGCCCTTCTTCAACGCCGTCATCCACACGGATTCCTGGTCCTGTAGGAGGGACATATCGACTCAAAACTCCGGTGTCTGGCAAGAAGCCCGCGGCAGCATTTTCGGCATACACCCGGACTTCAATGGCGTGTCCTCGAATTTCCAAGTCCTCTTGAGAAAAGGAGAGGGGATGGCCTTCAGCGATCCGGATTTGTTCATACACGAGGTCGATTCCTGTGATGCACTCTGTGACGGGGTGTTCCACCTGCAGACGGGTATTCATCTCGAGAAAATAAAAACGCTTCTCAGCATCCAATAAAAACTCGACAGTCCCAGCACCAACATAATCACAGCTGCGAGCCACTTCAATGGCCGCTGCTCCCATTTTCGCACGTAAAGCGGCATTCAAAACGGACGAGGGAGCTTCTTCAATCACTTTCTGATGCCTGCGTTGGATGCTGCATTCCCGATCAAATAGATGCACAACGGTGCCGTACATGTCCGCAAGAACCTGGATCTCAATGTGACGAGGAGAAGTGACAAATCGTTCGAGAAAGACAGCGCCATCTCCGAAGGAATTGATCGCTTCAGATACCGCACGTTCAAAGTGCGATGGCAATTCTTCAAGTGAATGCACGATGCGCATCCCTTTTCCTCCGCCACCGGCGCTTGCTTTAATCAACAAGGGGAATCCGATGGTCGGAGCGACTTCCAATGCTTGTTCCACCGTATGAACTGGAAAGTCTGTGCCCGGAACCAACGGTACATCAAATGGCTTAACATTTTCTTTCGCGGCCAATTTGGAGCCCATCGTCATCATGGCCCGTTCCGATGGCCCAATGAAAATCATTCCTGCGTTTCGGACGTTTTTCGAGAACTCCGGGTTTTCAGAAAGAAACCCATATCCGGGATGAATCGCGTCTACTCCCAATTCCAAAGCGACCTCGATGATCCGGTCTCCGAGTAGATAACTTTCAGAAGAGGGTGGAGGGCCGATGCAAACAGCTTCGTCTGCGAACCGAGCAAAGGGGGAGTCTGAGTCGGCTTCTGAATAGACAGCTACCGTTGTTATGCCCATCTCGCGGGCAGTCTTCATGATACGCAAAGCAATCTCTCCACGATTAGCTACGAGTACTTTTCGTATGGACTGAATGGGTGTCTTCATCAAGCATGGGGTTCAATTCCGGAAGCAACCCCAATGGGAATGCAAGAAAAGAAAAGTGGGGCAAGCGATTCCTATCGCACCGCTACAACCGTCTACCCTTGCTGCCTTCCGGCCCTGGGGGAGTTGACGGGAGCTAGTCGTAAGAGACTTGCCCCGTGCAAAGATACCATCAAATTGATGGGTGTGCTACCTTGCGGCCATGAATTTGAATTCTTTGACCCTGCAACAGGGTGCGGCAGCAGGAGGGCTGATAGTTCTTCTCCAGTTGATCGCCTATCTGATGGGAGTGGAAATGTTACTGGGTTCTTGGCTAGGCGCGGGACGCTTTATTTTGGTTGTTGTGGCGATGGTACTGGCGTGTATCGCAATTCGAAAAGAAGAAGGTTCGTTGACCTATGGACGTGCTGTCGGGCAAGCGTGGTTAGCCGGAGGGATCGCTTCACTGATTGGCGTTCTGTTCATGGTGATTATGGGGGTTTTTGATGGTCAATTGATCGATCATCTGCATGAAGCCACGTTGGTCAACATCGAAAAGGAAATGGGGTCTTTTGCATTTGCCATGGATGACGGAGCGATGCAGGAAGTAGAGGACCAAACACGTTGGATGCTGGGCCCCACGGGACAGTTGCTTATGTGGGCAATAGGCATGTTGTTCTGGCTTCTTGTCGCGGCGATCGTGGGCGCTATTTTTAAGCGACCATCCCCACATTCGATTCAATAAATCTTCAGCTCTCAAAAAAAGATTGAATCAATGACTACGTTACAAGAATCGATAGACCTGAGTTTGGTCGTCCCGTTGTTCAATGAGTCTGAGAGTCTTGTTGAACTCAAAGTATGGATCGATCGGGTCTTAGCAGAGCGTGCCTATGAAGTCATTTTTGTGGATGATGGGAGCAAGGACAATTCCTGGGAAATCATCGAGCAATTGCATGCCGCCGACCCTGAGCGTGTCGTGGGCATTCGCTTTTCCCGGAACTATGGAAAGAGTGCCGGTCTACAGAAAGGATTCGAGGCAGCTCGAGGTCGTATTGTCGTAACGCTCGATGCGGACTTACAGGATTCCCCTGAAGAAATTCCGGGCATGGAACGATTGATTTTGGAGGAAGGTTATGACCTGGTGAGTGGGTGGAAGAAGAAACGCCATGACCCGCTGTCCAAGACCATTCCAACCCGACTTTACAATGCGGCTACACGCTGGGTCAGTGGCATTTCCCTGCATGATTTTAATTGCGGATTGAAGGCCTATCGATTGGAAGTCGTAAAGGCCATTGAAGTCCAAGGCGAAATGCATCGTTACATCCCGATCCTGGCCAAAGATGCTGGTTTCAATCGCATTGGAGAGCAAGTAGTTCAGCATCAAAGCCGAAAATATGGGACGACCAAATTTGGCATGGAGCGGTTTATGAATGGCTTTTTGGATTTGATGACCATTGGATTCATGTCGCGTTTTTCGAGAAAGCCCATGCACTTTTTTGGGGCTTTGGGCGTGCTGCTGTTCTCCTTGAGTCTGATCGGATTTGGTCTCATCGGCGGGAACAAACTGTGGGCCATGTACCAAGGACTGCATGCACGGAACATTACAGAGCTCTCTGAGTTTTATCTGGCATTGATTGGCATGGTCATGGGGTTGCAGTTCTTCCTCACCGGCTTCTTGGCCGAAATGACATCCCGCACAGACGCTTCCCGAAGAGAGTATCAAGTCCATACAAAAATAGGCCGGACCAACCCTGAAAGTTGACCCGGCCTACCAAGAGATTTCACTATCGGTTAGTGCACTAAGAATCTTCCAGCTGCTTGCTGTTTGCCCTGGGTTCCCACGATTTGGTATAGACCGCTTGCCCATCCACTGACATTGAAAGCCCATCCAGAGGCGTCATCAAAGGGAATGAACGTTCGGCTAAACACGGCCTTTCCCGTGATGTCAAATAAATCAATACTGATTGGCAAATGAGCGTCAAAACCGGAACCGTTGATGTTCACGATTTCTTCGGTTGGATTCGGGTATGGAGCAAAGCTGATAGGGTCGGGGAAGCTAAAGGGTGAGCCGCCCGTTCCGGGGTCACCACCTTCTCCTTCGCAATCGGTTCCAAGTCCGAAAACCATGCTGGAGGTCCATCCTGAATTCATCGAGGCCGTTTCCATCAATTCCCCATTCATCCAAACCTCGAGCCAGCCTCCATCCCAGCCATTTACATCACTGGCAAACAAGGTGATGTCATAGCAACCGTTGGTAAGGCAAGCTGTTTGTGTTTGACTTGAATTAGCAGCGAAAGAACTTCCTCCTACAGCAGGGATGGAGTCTTCCGAGTTGCTCAGGTACCAGCCCATGCCTAGCCCGGTAGATGGCGTCACGGTAACAAACGTTACTTCATTGGTTGGGCAAAAAGTGAATTCACACGACCCGTCATCCTCAGAAGCCGCTGGATTGTAGTTGATTGCGCCAGAATCCATGCACCCTACGATGGCATCGGGCTGGTCATTGCAATCAGCGTCGATGCCGATGGTGAACGTTTGAAGACCCCCTGTTTCAATGGTGAAAGTCTCCGTGTTATTCTGCCAAAGTACTGTTAGAGTATTTCCGTTCCAGCCATCTCCAAACGAATCCTCAAGAACCAAATCATAGCAGCCAGCCGCTAAGCAGCCCGTCGAAAGGGAATCTCCAAGGGATTCCAAGCCAGAACCGGGGAGCCAAGATTGACCGTTTTCATCCATGAAATACCAACTGACCTCCTCAACCCAAATGACTTCATTGAGTAACACGGATACCGTGATCAGACCGTCGCAATCGACTTCTTCAAAACAACTGCCGTCATCAACGGTCGCATTGGGGTCATAATTGGCTGCGTTTTCATCCGTGCAACCAAGGAGGTCACCGCAATTGCCATCCAATGAAAATTGAACGAGTTCCGTTGATGCGGTGTCCTCGAGGGTGTCATAGACCAACTGCATGCCCAAGCTGTTAACATAGAAATATCCATTTCCCCAGCCTGTGTTGTTGCCGATGTTACTCATGGTGGCCGTGTAGCATGCAGAAGGGTCAAGGCACAAGTCGATGTAAACTATGGCAAAATCGCTATAGCCTTGTTGATCATAAACGACGTTTCCAGCATCATCAGTAATGGTCAATGCGACATCCGATCCGTTGCTGAATGTGCAGACATATAGGGAGGCTTCGATACCATCATCACAGACAAAGGGATAGTAGCACGATCCGTTGTCGGAAGTCGCTATTGGGTTGTAGTTCTGGGCTTCTGGATCGGTACAGCCCGGGATGGTCACTTCACATCCTTCGGTGTTTATGGCCAGGGGATACGTCGCTGTGTAATCGTTGACTTCGACTGCAAAAGTCTCGCTGTTGTCCCCCCAATTGGCGAGGATGCTTCCCGCTTCGCCGGTCCAGTTGTTGCTGTAAACGGTAAAATTGTAACACCCGTCTTCGATGCAGCCTAGATAGACCCACTGATTTGCGTCATTCAGATATTGCGCCGTTGCATACCAAGGAGTTCCGTTGTCTAAAACGATACTGAAAGAAGCGCTAGGGTAAGGATCACTGCCAATTCCTTGTCCAAAAAGAGAATCGTTGTATAACGGTTCAATAATCAATTCTAGAATTTCGCTGTTCGCGCAAACGGGTTGGTAATAACATCCCGAGTCAATGGTGGCTTCCGGGTTAAAGTTCAACGCATCTTCATCCATGCAGCCGTATACGGGTTGATCAGAACAATCACCTTCCCAATAAAAATAAGCCCCGCTGCAGGCCAATTCACACATGTTATTGAAGGTGATCATTTCTCCTGTGTAGTAATCGTAACCGCAAACCGGTTCATACACATCGTCACAAACACATGGCGCCATGCAACTGCCGTCATCCACGGTAGCAAGCGGATTGTAGTTCATGGCGTCTTCATCGGTGCAGCCGAACACATCACCACAAGTACCGTCTACACTGAAGTCAAAGCTCCATTCGTTTGTGTTATCGGGCAAAGTGGCATAAACGATTTGAGCTCCTCCACTGTTGATGTAGAAATACCCTCCATACCAGCTGTTGTCACCAGCAACATTGGTCAATGTGGCGGTATAACACCCGTCGTCGAGACATACATCCTGGTAAACGATGGCGAAATTATTGAAGTCATTTCCTTCGTAAAGAATGGTTCCGTCAGCATTCGCAATGGTTAAGGCCACATTCTGACCTTCACTAAAGGTGCAGAGGTATAGCAGGCCTGCGGCTACCGAGTCCTCACAAGCATACGTGCAACTGCCATCATCTTCTGTTGCTGCAGCATTGTAATTGCTGGCCAATGGATCCGTGCAACCTGCAGCTTCAAATTCACTGCAGTCACCGTCACTTAGAATGATGGCTCCGACACAGTTGGCGAGGCAAAGGTTATCAAACACCATGAACGCTCCCGTCGAAAGGTCAAGCGCGCAAACCGGGATGTCCAGCTCGTTATCACAATCGCAATCAAATACATAGCTGCATGTTCCATCATCTATCGTAGCAAGGGGGTTGTAGTTGCTCGCAAAGGGATCTGTGCATCCTACGACGGATCCGTCAATGGGCTCTCCACAATCATTCCACCATGGCAAGACCACGCTGCTTGTATTTCCTGATTCTAGCGTGAATTCGCCAATCATTAATCCAAGTTCAGGCAGATTGAAGCTGATCGATGCTCCATTCCATCCGTCCCCAAACGAGTCATACATATTCAATACGTAGCATGTCGAATCCAAGCAGATGCTCGCTAGATATGTCTCGTCATTCTCATAATCACTTCCTTCGATGAGGATGTTTCCATCAAAGTCCGATACATCCCAAGAGATTTCAGCCCCCCAATTGGAAGTGGTTACTTGGATTTCGGTAGAAAAGAGACAATCATCCTGGCCTACCGCAGGGAGTTGCCAAAGGAGTATTGCAAAAATGAACAGTATCGAGCGCATGGTATCTATTTGAGTAGTAACTCCAAATATATTGAAAAGGTTGATGACCAATATGTTAAAATACAAACGACCGCTTCAGCTGAGGATTAGCTGAAGCAAACCGTTAATCGGAAATCACGCCAGAACCGATGCACTCGTCGCCATCGTACCATGCTGCGAATTGTCCTGCGGCGATACCTGCCTGAGAAAGTTCAAATTCGATGTAGTAGCCTTCTTCGGACCGTATGATGGTTCCCTGCTGCAAGGGTTGTCGGTACCGAAACCGGAAAGACCAGCTGGACTGTCGACTTCCGACTTCCATAGCGAGATCTTCCCGTATCCAATGCACCTCATCTTCCTGCATGAAGAGGGCCTTGCGGTTCAGACCAGGGTGCTCGGCGCTTTGACCGACGTACAAATGGTTGGTGACAACGTCCTTAGCAAGCACAAATAAAGGGTCTGCTTTGCCGCCGACTTGAAGCCCTTTTCGCTGACCAACGGTAAAGAAATGAGCGCCTTGGTGGCGTCCGACCACTTGGCCTTGATCGGGACTGAACGCATACGCGTGCGCATCCATTTTTGGGGAATCAGCGCTTAGCACTTGCCGCTCAGCAAACATGGGGTGACTCTCCTCGATTTCAATGATATCGCCAGGCTTGACCTCTAGTTGCTGCTGTAAAAACTCAGGAAGGCGGACCTTTCCAATGAAACAAAGGCCCTGACTGTCCTTTTTCTGCGCGGTTGGCAATCCAATTTCTTCAGCGAGTGCCCGAACATCGGGCTTGAGCATGTGACCAATGGGGAACAAGGCTTGCTCAAGTTGGGCTTGATTCAACTGGCATAAAAAATAACTCTGATCCTTGTTCGGGTCTGCGCCCGCAATCAATCGATGGGTTTCGCCTTTCGGAGTATTGACCGTGTCCTTTTGGCAATAATGTCCGGTAGCCACAGCCTCTGCACCGATGCTTTTGGCTGCATCGAGGAACAAGTCAAATTTAATTTCCCGGTTGCATAAGATGTCTGGATTTGGAGTCCGTCCGGCTGCGTACTCATCAAACATGTAATTGACAATGCGCTCGCGATACGCGTCGCTGAGGTCGAGCACTTGAAACGGGATTCCCAGGTGCTCCGCTACGAGGACTGCATCGTTGGCATCATCGATCCAAGGACAAGCGTTGTCTATGATCACCGATTCATCGTGCCAATTGCGCATGAAAAGTCCAATGACCTCATGTCCTTGCTTTTGCAACAAGTAGGCTGCCACGCTAGAATCAACACCACCAGATAGTCCGACCACTACTCGCATGGAACAAAGTTAGTTCGCGTGCAATTGCAAACAGCAATCAAAATCATCCACTCGATAAAGGGCGTAGATTGAATATTTGCAATTCAATGGTTTGGTTATAAATTGACGTCGCACAGGCAACCCTCGTTTGTGCTTCACGTTATAACTACGGCGAAAGCCATGTCTGAGACAGAACTCCGAAATCACATTGAAGGATGCAAGCGGCAAAATCGCTCTTCCCAAAAATGGTTGTTTGACCGGTACTACCGGTTGATGTTCGGGATATGTCTCCGTTACGCATCGGACCAAGATGCTGCTCAGGACATTGTGCAAGAGGGGTATCTCAAGGTGTTTAACAACATTGAAGGGTACACTTCGAAAGGTTCTTTTGAAGGTTGGATGCGGCGCATTATGGTGAATACAGCCATTGATGCGATCCGTCGAAATAAAGCTTCCGGATGGATTCTGGCAGATGAAAACGCGATGGATTTATTGGCCAATGAAGTTGTCATTGAAGAAGATGACACGGAGTTGGACTTTACGGTGCATGATGTTTTGGAGGCAATGGAACACTTGTCTCCAGTGTACCGAACCGTATTTAATTTGGCTGTTTTTGAAAATATGGGCCACCAAGAAATTGCCAGTCAACTGGAGATTTCTGTAGGTAGCTCGAAGTCAAATTTGGCTAAAGCGCGTAGAAATATGCGGAGTATCTTAATGAAGAGTCGAGTTTCTAATGGATAGAATGACGAATGATAAAGAGTAGAATTGAAGATAGAATGACTGAGGCCTTTGAAGGCTTTGAACCTGAGGTTCAAGGCCAATGGAGTGACCTGGAACAACAGTTAGATGCTCAAGGCACTGTTCAAGATGTGGACATGGTCAAACGCGTTCGCTCTGCTGAACGATTTGCTATCGGCGCAACGGCTGTTGCCGCTGGTTTGACTTTGTGGATGGCCTATCCGCTCATTTCGGAATCCACCGTGGATACAGGAGGGCAGGTTACGACCGTGGTCATCAATGAGGTTGAAGACGACGGATTGCCGACGGAACACATTACGCGCTTTAACAATGATTTGGGGTGGGAGTCAGGCATGAAGATGGACCCTGAAGCTCCTGTGTCAGGAAGCCACGCACGGTTGATCTTTCCAGATATTTCGGCGCGAACCTCTAATTCTGTGAAGATGTCTGGTGTTGAGTTGGACGCCACGGAAGATGTGGTTGAAGTAACGCGAGTTCATCTCGTGGCAGAAGAAGATTTGAATGTCATTGAACCCACTGGTGCTTCACCTGTAACGACCTTGGTCGTCGAGGAACTGAATGAAGAAGTGAATTCCGTGACACTCGTGAGTTCTGTAAAGGAAGCATGCGAAGGGACTGAAGTGGATTTTGCGTTGGAAGAGTTTATGGATAGCGGATCTATTCTTTGGAATTTTGGTGACGGTGCGTTCTCGCAAGAACGAACTCCCTCCCATGTTTTTGATCGTCCTGGTTCGTATGACATTACGGTCTCTGTGCGATCGCATGACAATGGCTTTATTCGAACTAAATCGATTGAAGATATGATTGTAGTGCGGCCGAAACCGGAGGCTTCGATGGATTGGGAATTTGGTTTGAACAAGGGCAATGGGGTGGAAGTTCAGTTGGTAGATGCCACTGAAAGAGCCAGTAGTTCCACTTGGGTGATGACAGATCAGGGGTTGAACGGCTCACGCATCACCATCCGTGAACCGGGAGCATATCCAGTCAATTTAGTCGTAAGCAATGCCTACGGATGCCAAGATGTCGCCATGGGGAGCATTGAAATTGGTGACCGCCATGATGCAGGAGCTCCGTCGATTTTTTCTCCAAATGGAGATGGGAGGTATGATACGTTTTTACCTGAAGCTGCAAATGATGTTTTTGCTCCTTGGCTGTTCACAGTATTCAATAGTGCCGGCGAATTGGTTTTCGAAACGAATGCGGTTGATAAGCCTTGGAAGGGTGAATTAATTGGAGGCGGAAAGGCTCGCTTAGGAGCACGCTATTTTTGGAATCTAGAGCAGACGAACCGCAACGGTTCCAAGCGCATGTACTCCGATGTTGTTCGGATCGATGGTTGAATTTCCTCTTTAAATTTGGTCATTGTTGCTTTATGCGGAACTCTTGGTTAATAGTCTGCAAGTTGTGCAACCAATATGTGGGTGTTTAGGTTATACTTTTGGTATGCTTGAACATTAAAATTACCTCATGAATACATTCGAGTTGTTGTTTTCGAAGGCGTCATTTCAATTGCGATTGAAGTCACTTTTATTCGGGTTAGTGCTAGCGATGGCGGGGCAGGTAGTGCATTCTCAAGTCATGATTTCCGATGGAGGAACGGTTACGACTTGTGGCGATATTTTTTATGACGATCAGGTTGGTGCTGATGGTGATGGAGGTCCATATACCGACAATGATTATATTCTTACGTTGTGTCCAGACGTGCCGGGAACAGCGGTATCGGTGAACTTTTTAGGGTTTGATGTTCAGACGAATGCCAATCCCAACAACAATGATGTGTTGTATGTTTTTGATGGGGAAACAACGGGCGCGCCCATGGTGGGTGCGGGTTCGGGAAACTTGTTTGAGGACATGACAATCACCGCGTCGATCAATAATCCAACGGGCTGTTTGACGTTTCAATTTGTTTGCAACAACGGTGCTTCCGGAGGGGACATTGGATGGGCCGCGGACATTTCTTGCGTAACACCGTGTACGTATCCAGCTTCTGCCTTTGAGATGGTGGACCCAGAACCTTTTGATAACATCAACCCAAGTGTTGGGGTTTGTCCGTTTCAAGATGTTTCATTTGATGGAAGCGCTTCTTCTGCGGATGGCGTGCCTTTGGCTGATTGGATTTGGAATTGGGGCGATGGAATTGTGGAAACGACAACAAGCCCGCTGGCTTCTCACAATTATGAAGAGCCAGGAGAATACTTGGTGACTCTGGTCGTTGAGGATGAAAACCAGTGCAACAGTGTCAATTTAGAACCGTATCAGGTCCTGGTTTCGACCATTCCTATTTTTAACGCTTCGTTCACATCTCCTCTGTGTACGGGCTCACCAGGTTATTTGGATGGAAACCCAGTACAGAGCATTACCTGGACGGCGTTGCCTCCATTGGCTGTGTCAGAATCAGAACCGTTGCCTGACGCGACAGGAATCCCCTTTACTTCAGAACTGTTCATCGACTTTTTTGATCCGGACCAGGTGCTTGAAGACTGCGATGATCTGATGTCTTTTTCGGCAATCATTGAACACTCGTTCATTGGTGACTTGACGATGTGGATCACGTGTCCAGATGGCACAGAAGTGCTGATCATGGACAACGGAGCTTCAGGAGGGGTGGACCCTTCTGGTTGCAACAATCCTGACTTGGGAGGGAACGACTTGGGAGAACCTGTATATGGAGATGGTGGAGGAACGCCTACACCAGGAGTTGGATATGAGTATACATGGAGCACGGAAGGGGAATACATTTTGGATGATCCCGACAACCCGAATTTAGATGGTTTCAATGCTGTGCCGGCTGGACTCTATGGGACATGTGGTGATATCTGCGATCTTGTAGGGTGTCCTTTGAATGGCATTTGGGAATTCAATATCTTGGATCAATGGGCCGCAGATAACGGATTCTTGTTTGAGTGGGGAATTGATTTCAACCCGGCGATTGTGCCAGGTGTTACGACATTCACACCAACGATTGGTGCGGATATGGACTCTAGCTATTGGCAAGTTTCGACCGCTGACTACGGAGTGGAAGCCATTGACGGTGTCGCAGACTATGTTGACTTGATGTTTGACGTTCCAGGTTCCTATCCATTTACTTATACGGTAACGAATAACTTCAGTTGTTCGTGGGATACGATTGTGAATATCGAGGTTGTCCCGGGATTGGAAAACTCAGTCACAGCGGGTGCAGACTTGATTTTCTGCCAAGACCCGGTGCAGCTCGAGGGAGCATTTGTTGGAGGAGGGGATTCTCCTTGCTCAAACGATGAAGGCACCGTGAATTATTGTTACGGTAACAATGCGTACGATGTCTTTACTTACTGCCCTGACACCCCCGGTGATGGAACGATGATGACGGTGGATTTTAGTTCTGGAATGGTTGAGGATTTTTGGGACGCTGTCAATATTTATGATGGAGATTCAGATGCCGCTCCTCTCATTGCAACGATAGGGGGTGACTTATCTGATTTGACGTACACGGCGACGAATGCGGACGGATGCTTGACGGTGGTGTATGTTTCTGATGGAGGCAATTCATGTGCTTCTGGAGGGATGGTTGAATCTGTATGGTGCGCCTCTTGCGGTGGTCAGGTAGAATGCGGATACCTCTGGAGTTGGGATCCCCCAACCTATTTGGATGATCCAACAAGTGCGACTCCTACGGTCTTGGATTTTGATGGAGTGCCGATAGAATACACCTTGTTGGTAGAGCCGATTGGAATGCCCAATTGTGGCACCGAGGATGTGGTGAGCGTTTTGCCTGGTTTTGATTATGAGGTCGCATCTTCGAATCCAACGTGTTTGGTCACGGACGGATCTGTTTCGGTGACCATTTCAGAGCCGCCATCGGATGGTCCTTGGACCTTGGTGCTCTCTGAAAATGGGTCATTGGTTGAGACGATTACTTCCAACGGTGGGCTCGATGTGTTCAACGACCTGGATGAAGGCACGTATGACTTAGAATTGAGCGATTCAGGGGGGTGCCTCTATGCTGTGGAAATGATATTGAGTGCTCCGGTTCCAATGGATTTTGATGTAACGGTGAATCCCATCATTTGCATCAATGGTTCAGTCAACTTGGAAGTATCCAGTGATATGGACCCCGGTGAGACTTGGGTATACTCTTGGGACAATGGTTTGGGAACCGGTTACGATCAACTTGTTTCACCGGTTATTGATACCGATTACGAGATGTTTGCCACAGCCCCGAATGGCTGTACATCCGTGCCGCAAACGGTTACCGTTCAGGTATATGATTCACTTTCCGTTCAACTTGATGCTACTGCTCTGATTTGTGGAGGAGCTTTTGCAGAAGTAGAAGCAGCTGTCTTCGAAGGGGGGAGTGGTGCGGGGTATGGGTTCAATTGGACCTGGCAAAATGTAGCGGTGGGAAGCAATGATTTTGAAATTGTTGATTACCCCGCGTCAACGGGAAGCTACTGCCTCACACTTTCCGACAATTGCGAAACACCGTCTATAACAGAATGCATCGAAGTGGTGATTGAAACACCGATTCCTGCGGACTTTACTTCAGACACGACACGTGCATGCATTCCCGGAATTTTCCAACTTGAGAGTTTGGTGGATGGCGCGTTGATCTCACAGCACGAATGGTTCTTCGGAGACGGAGAATTGAGTGCTGAAACAAGTCCCGTACATGTGTATCCAAGTCCTGGTGGATATGATGTCACGTACAACATCACCTCTCTAATTGGTTGTGAATACACCAATTTTCAGCCGGGCTATTTGCAAGTCTATCCGCCACCTTCCGTTGGGTTTACGGCAACACCGCAGCCGACACGTGTTCCGGATACGCGCATTGAATTTGAGTCCGTGAATAGCAACAACGTTGTTGATTGGTATTGGCTTTTTGATAGTATTCAGAACCTTGGTGGTTCGATGCTTTCAGATCCTGAATTTGTCTTCCCAATCGACGTTGGTGGAGATTATCCTGTGACGTTAGTGGTGACAGATGAGAATGGATGCACGAGTCAAATCACACGTGTCATTGAAATTCAGGACCTGTTCGCGCTGTATATCCCAACCTCTTTCACTCCGAACAACGATGGCATCAATGATGCATTCTTTGTGCAAGGAACGGACATCGATCCAGATCGATTTACCATGCAGATTTTCAATCGCTGGGGAAATAAGGTCTTTGAAACCTACGATCTCCAAGAACCATGGTATGGTCCAGCTGGTCCTGAATCTGAGCATTACGCTCCTGATGGTATTTATTACTACCGGGTTGTGGTATACGCTATGAGTTCAACTGCCGATCGTCAAGAAGTGACCGGTTCGGTGATGGTGACGCGATAGAGAATGTCTTATAGTCTGCCTAATCTGCAGACTTTGAGCGATAAAAAAAGCCCCGGCAGACGCCAGGGCTTTTTTGTGTTCCAAGGTGTCACGATCGTCTCATTCCACTCCGAGCAACTCATCCATTGTCCCCGTAGCGACACTGTGATAATTTGGTCGCGCTTTGGTGTAGATGGAAAGGGCTAAATCGCCCTGATCGGTTTCGAGCATAGCGCGGTACAGAGGCGTTAGAAACTTGCGCCGGCCTATCTGCACTAGGAAAGACTCCAAGCGTTCATATGCAGGGGTGTATTGGCTTCTTACCGCTTGTTCAAGCCAAGCGAACAGGATTTCGTTGTTGCCAGTTTGCGTCATGCCGTAAACGGCATCTAAGTCAGCGAGGCGATCGGATGAGATGGCATCATCCAAATTGGAAAGAAAGCGGTAGCGTTCTTGATAGACCCAATCATTCCAAGGCAAATCAGCAGTTGACAATTCGCCGTTGGTCCATGCGATGAGCGTAGCATCTACTTGTTCGATTCGCTCGGAGCGGACTTTCGGACAGTTTTCCGGTAAGCCAGCGCCATAGATCCACGCTTCCAAATCAACTGCAGCCAGAAGTTCAGTTGTGTCCAGAAGATTCGTTTTCAAGTAGTCAATGAAACGCTCCGTGTCCATAACGGTGAATGCATTGCTTTCGAAGTAATTCTTCAAAAAGGCATCAAAAGCTTCTCGGCCGACTGTCTTT
Source organism: uncultured Flavobacteriales bacterium (assembly GCA_905478325.1). Lineage (GTDB taxonomy): Bacteria > Bacteroidota > Bacteroidia > Flavobacteriales_D > Sanyastnellaceae > UA16. The sequence goes on from CAJQIB010000005.1 coordinate 68,346, forward strand.
TCCAATAAACGAAGGAAGAAATACCCTTTGTCATATGCAATGGCTGTCATGCCTTCATCCGGGTTGCGATTTTGCAAATGCAACTTCAAGTGTGTGTCATCAGGATTGGTGTCCATGATTTCATCCACTTCGTCCGCGAGGCCCTGGTAACTCAGCGTCGCTAGCATCTCTGAAATTTCGGCTCCATAAACCGATTCCATAATGCGTTGCTCGAAGTAAACTGTAAATCCTTCGTTGAGCCAAAAATCATCCCAAGTTGAATTCGTAACCAGATTGCCGCTCCAGCTATGAGCCAACTCATGGGCAACCAGAGCAACGAGACTTCGGTCTCCAGCGATGATGGTTGGTGTAGCAAACGTCAGTCGCGGGTTTTCCATACCGCCGAAGGGGAACGCAGGAGGGAGCACGAGCAAGTCATACCGTTCCCAAGCGTAAGGACCATACAGGTTTTCCGCTGCTACCAAAAGCTGTTCCATTTCGGCGAACTCATACGCTGCCGCATCGATCAACTCAGGTACAGCATACACCCCGGTGTGCGGTCCAACCGATCGGAACTCGACGTTTCCAACGGCCAGCGCCAAGAGATACGATGGGATGGGCTGTACCATTTGGAAGTCATAGTGACCATCTGCACTTTGTTCCGTTGGATTTGTGGCGCTCATCATGGCCATCGTACCAATGGGGACTTGCACATGAGCATTGTACGTAAATCGGATGCCCGGTGAATCTTGGCATGGAATCCATGTTCTCGCCAAGATGGCCTGACTTTGAGTGAATAAGAAGGGCTGTTCGCCTTCAACCCAAAGCAATGCGCCCGCATCGGGCGAACTTTCATAGCGAATACTCACTGTTTGGCTCGATGCAGAAACGGGGATGCTGAGGGGTTGACCAATAAAGTCTTGTGATGGTCCCAATTCCCATTCAACGGCACTCCCGTCGACAGTTACTTCGAGGATGCTGAGGTCTACAGCATCGAACAAGATGCGTTGCGCACTTTCACTTGTTTGGATGGCATAGGTAGCGGTTGCTGAGATGATGCGGGTGTTGAAGTCCACAGCGGCATCCCAATCCAAGTGCGTAACAACTGCTTCTTCAGGTTTGCTATAACTGTGATGGTCTGTGGCTCTTTTCATGTCCAAAATGGCTTGATTCCGGTGAGGTGTAGTCGGTTGCTCTTGGCATCCGGTTGCAGCAAAGAAGAATGCCGCAATTCCAAAGACTCCAATGCAATAAAGAAGGGGTGATTTCATGGTTCTAAGGGGGGTGTTTCTTTGATGTTTCGTTGAATGATACGGCTAATCGTGACCACGGCGAGTCCACCAAAGGCGGTCTTCACCAGCAATCCAGGGCCGAGGCGTTCGAGTGTTTCCCAAACAGGTTCGGCAATCGGAACAATGCTTCTCTGCCAAAGGAGGCCCAGAGCTAAGATCAACAACTGCCCCGCCAATATGGCCAAGGTTCCCATGAAAGCGCGTTGTTTATCAATGCGTTCTGCGGCCCATCCAACCAAAATGGCGGCGAGTGGAAAGGCCATGAGAAACCCTCCCGTGGACCCTGTAAATCGTTCCCATCCCGAGGTGCCATAAGCAAAGACAGGCAAGCCCATTCCTCCGGCAATCAAATAAATGATGACGGCAACAACGCCCAGTTTCCACCCCAGAAGGATGGGGACAAGAACCACTAAGAGGGACTGAAGCGTGATGGGTATTCCATCACTCGTGCTCCATTGCATCGGGCTAAAAACAAACAGCACACCCAAGGCTAAGAAGATCAATAGAAAGGGCATCCAATGCTTTTCGCTGCGAAATATAAGGTGTTCAAACATGGGTCAATGGCGTAAAAACTGCTGTGTTTTTTGAGCGTTAAAGCGCACGGAATTGTTCTTCCGATTGACATCCGCTGTTTTTCTAAGCGGATCAATTTCAATGCTTTCAATCCCTTGGGTTACCGGCCATTCGAAGCTATAGGTTGGATGCGTCCATGCCCAATCATCTAACAAAACCTCATTGGATTCTAATGGTCGATTTCCCCGCATCATGACCAATGGAATGTGAAATGATTGAGTGGATCCGTCATCATACGTGACCAAGAGATCCACGGGCATCGGCATCGCTCCCGGTCGGCCCATGGTGATGGAAAGCGTGTCATTGCCCACAGCAACGGCGTCAATGGAGGCGTCAATTTGGTGGGTTGAATGCATGAAGTATTGGAAGTACCAATCCAAATCCAATCCGCTTGCTTTTTCCATGACACGTTTGAAATCATGCGGCCCTGGATGCTTGAATGCCCACTCTGTGAAATAGTTTTTCAAGCCCTGATCTCGAGCTGCATCGCCCATTACAGCTGACAATTGCGCAAGCAACACCTCGCCTTTAGAGTATGCTGCAACTCCGTATGCGCGGTTGGTTTGGTAGTGGTCAGCATGGGTAATGAGCGCTTCTTCTTTACCGCTGAGCGCTTGATTGATGTAGCTGCTATATGAGGATCGGTGCGGGCTGTTGCCGATCATTGCCTCCGTGAAGAGATGACTCATGCAAAGGGAGGTGACATAGCTGGTCATGCCTTCGTCCATGAATTCATATAAGCTTTCATTGGTGGCAAGAACGGCCTGAAACCACGAGTGAGCCATTTCGTGCACGGTGACGCCAATCAAGCTGCGTTCACTTCGCTGCCCGGTCACGAGTGTCGCCATGGGATACTCCATACCTCCATCACCACCTTGAATCACAGTGTACTGTGGATACGGATAAGGGCCCACGAGCTCGTTTAAAAAGGCCATTGCCTTTGCAGCATATGCAGGAAGCTTTTCCCATGCGGCGTCAAAAGCAGGATTCTCCTGGTGGTAAAAATGGAGGGTAACGTCGTCGAGTTGCTCTGAGGTGTGGATGTAATCGGGATCTGCGGCCCAGGCAAAATCAATCACGTTTTCAGCTGTAAAGCGCCAATTTCCTGTGCGAATCGATTCGGATTCAGAGCCTTTGAGTACACCTGTTCCTCCAACGATATAGCCTGCAGGAAGATCAATTGTGACATCGTAATCGCTCCAGATGCCATGAAACTCCCGTCCGATGTAAGGCTCTGTGTGCCAGCCATCATGGTCGTATTCGCACAACTTGGGATACCATTGGGTCATGGAGTATTCGATGCCCTCTTTGTTCATCCAGCCGCTTCGTCGAATTTGACGGGGAACTTGTGCGTTCCATTCCATTGTAAACGCGGCCTTCTTGCCTGATCGAATCGGCTCATTGAGCACAATGTCCAGCAATGTTCCGTCGTGATTGAATTGAACGGATTTCCCATTGACTGTAAGGTTCTCAACTCGAATCCAGCCCCATTCTTCTTTAGGAAGTTCACCAATCCGATTGCCAACCCTTGAGTCAGGATCAACAATGCTCTGAGAACGGATGTCCATCATGCTTCCTGGTTGAAAAGCGTTGAAAAACAAATGGAAGAACGCACGGTCTAGTGCGTCTGGACTGTTGTTTTCGAGGATCACCTCCATTTCACCATGGTACTGGTGAAGCGTGGTGTCCATCACAATGGTCATGGTGTAATCAGCAGCCTGTTGGTAACCTGGATACTGTGACCAGGTTGTCAATGAAACCAACAGGAAAGCAGCGGCAAAGCCAAATGCTTGCATCTTCAAGAAGGCGGAGGGTGTTCCAAACATGCTGCGAAATTACAACGTGAGGAGGGACCGCGAGCAATCACATGCGATGTTCATGTAGAGCCTACATTTCACCGCATTCGGAAGCAGAGTCGATTTCGTATATCAGAACCCGTTCAACTGAATTGACAGGATTGAGCCAAGCCAATAGCCGGTCCCATTTTCCTGGAGCCGCTTGTTTGAGATACCGCATGGAAGGATAGACATCCTGATAGTGCTCAACAGCTTCGCCCAGATGGACATCCCCAAAGAACACGATGTAATTGGGGAAGACTCGCGTCGTTGAACGGCACATCACCTGGCGGTGGTTGGCGATATCTGTTTGCTCATCGCTGGTCCAGTAACGTTCCCAAGATCCAGTATAAAACTGAGGAGGCATGGCGTGGCTGTCCACGTGTACGGCTAAGAAATTCTCCAGGTCTTGCTGTTCATACAGCGTCAACATGGCTTCTACACGGGCTTTTTTGCCTTCTACGAACGTGAATCCGATCGCTATAAGCCCATTGAACACCAGGCTGCCAATCAGAATCCGCTTTTCCAAGACGCGGTTTCGCTTCCAAAAACGGGATCCATCACGAAATGCAAGCCACCCCATGGTTCCTGCCATGATGACAAAAGGAACAGCAGGCAGAATAAACCGTTCTTGTTTGTTCGGGAAAAAACTGTGAAAAATGAAGAAAGCCAAGGCGGGCAACACCAGCATGGCATGGCGCTTTGTAACGCGGAAATATCCAAACACCCATGCCAATGAAAAGGGCGGAATGAGCAATCCGAGAAGCGTCCAGATGTATTGATGCCACGTCCCTTGCGGGTATTCACCAGAGTGGGTCGTATTGTAGCCAAAGTAGGCCTGCAATTGAGCGAAGGGACGTCCCCAAATGAAGAGGTCTTGGGCTTGTCCAATTGAAAAGATGAATAGGGAGGATACTCCGAGTAAACCAATGGACAGCAAAGCCCGCCATCGCTTATCCGATGGAGATTCCCAGAGGATTGCGGCGGCCATTCCCAAACCGAAAATGCCACACTGATAGCGCAAGGCAGTGGCCAATCCCAGGCCGACACCCGCTCCCAACCAGGTTGCGGCTGTTCTGCGATCAACGTCTGTCCGTACAATGATCCATGTCGACCACATGAGAGGAGGGATGCAAATGACTTCAACCAATTGGCGCACACTTAGATTGGGAAGTAGAGCGAGAGAGGCTAGGGCCAATCCACTCCAGATCGCAGCGCGGCGGTCGGACAAGCGATGGACAATGCGGTAGCCAAAGTAGACAATGAGTAGACTGTAAAGCGCATGAAGCAAACGGAGCCACATCATTTGAGAGTCAGGGTCTTCTAGTCCAATTGCATGAAAAATAGTGAAGACACCATACACGATGCCTGGGTAGGCCAAGTTGGCTTGGTGTGGAACGGGATTCTCGATGCCCAATGCTCGTTGGGCCTTTGGAAGCCACTGGTTGTAGTCTTCTCCAACAGCCCAAGAAGCGCCGGTCTCAACAACCAAGAAATGATCGTCGTGCATCAAGTAACCGGTCGAATTCCAAACAGCTGAAAGTCGCAACAGCAAGGCCAGTACAAGAATGCACAGCAAAGGCATGCGATCAAAAAAAGCCAACATATGAGCCTTCATGGCATCGAGGGAAACAGACGATTTTTCAGCGTTAACATATCGAGGCAAGCGATGGCCGCTTCAATTCCTTTGTTGCCCAAAGTGCCTCCAGAACGCGCCTTCGATTGGTCCATGGTATCGTCTGTTAGAACACAGAAAATAGCGGGCCTTCCGCTGTCCATGCCCGCGCGTAAAATCCCAGTTGATGCAGCCTCACAGACGAAATCAAAATGAGCTGTTTCACCGCGGATGACAGATCCGATGGCAATCACAGCATCCACAGAAGGAGAGCTGTCAAGCATCCATTTGGTTGCTAATGGCAACTCAAAAGCACCTGGAACTTCGTGAACGATACAGTTTTCCGGAGGCACTCCAGCAGCAAACAAGACTTCCAACGCTCCATCGCGCAGTGCATGGGTGATCTCTGCGTTCCATTTGGAAACAACGATGCCCACTCGGAAGTGGGCACCATTGGGCAAGTTAGACTTGTCGTAAACGCTCAGGTTCTTACCTGCAGTCGCCATATCAATTAGCTTTTTGTCAACGTACTCGCCAAGCCTTTGGCCGTGGTGAATTGCTGACTCTTTGGATAATCCTCAACAATGCGGTTGAGCTTCTTTTGAGCATCCGATTTTTCACCCAGTTCGATTTGAACAATCGCTGCTTTGTATAGAAACATTGGAGTCAAAACTGACTCAGCCAAGCCAGAAGAGGCCAACGATGCCGCTTTCTCAAAATGAGTGAGTGCCGCATTGAGATCTCCTAGTTCGACATAGCAATCACCGATGTTACCAGAACTCAAAACTTGGATGACCTGATCTGAAAAGTCCACTTGCTCAAATGCAGCAATGGCTTCGTCAAAAGCGCCCGCATCCCGGTGAAAGATGCCCATGCGGTACGCTGCACGGGTGCCAGCCCTGGTGCCTTCTTCAGATGTCATAATCTCTTCCAATCCGGCTTCATAACCATCACCGTATGCGGCTAGGTCCAAGGAATCCATTTCGAAATACGACTCAGCTTTCCAAGCTGCCTCTTCAGCGCCGTTTTCAGCTGGGGTTACAATGAAGCTTTGATAGGCCAAAACGCCCAAAATCAACGCAGCCAATCCACCTATGCCATACGTCAATGCACTTCTGTTCTTGTCAACGAATTGCTCTGTTTTTGTGTAGACCTCATCTACATTCAGCAAACTCGGTTCATCGGTCTGATTTTTCTTCGCCATGGCGCTTGTAATCGTTTGTTCTAAATCTTTGTATAAAGACCGGGCAAAAATAGTGAAATTCGCATCATGCTTCTTCAAGATCTTTATCTGCATCATTTTCGCAACCATTCAGGCTCTGACTTGGAGTTCGGAAAACAGGTCAATTGTTTGCTCGGGGACAATGGGAGTGGGAAAACCAACGTTTTGGACGCGGTGCATTATCTATGTCATACCAAGAGCTATTTCAATCCAATTGATGCTCAAAACATCACGCATGACGAGACGCACATGTTGATTAAGGGCAGTTTTTTTCGCCATGATCAACGCGAAGAGGTGAGCTGTGGAGTGGAAAGAGGGGTCAAAAAAGTATTTCGGCGCAATGAGAAGGCCTACGAACGTATGGCTGATCACATCGGAAGGTTCCCTGCCGTCATGATTGCCCCGGATGATGCAGCGTTGGTGCATGAAGGGAGTGATTTTAGAAGGAAATGGCTCGATTCAGTGATTTCTCAATTTGACAGGCCTTACCTCCAACAGGTTATGGACTATAACAAAGCGCTGAACCAACGGAACATGTTGCTTCGGTATTTTGCTGAAAACCGCACATGGGATGCCGTGGCGCTAGAGCCATGGGATGCGCAGTTGGTGCCACTAGCTGTTGCCATTCGTCGCCGTCGTGAGGTTTTCTTAACCAAATTCATGCCTGTCTTTCAAGCTGTTCACCAAGAAATCACGAGCGGAGCGGAGCGGGTGGGTCTGTCTTATGTCACAGCCGTGGATGACGAGGAGGTTGATTTTAAGCAGCACTTGGTCAATGCGCAGTCAGATGACCGGCGGTTGCGCCGCAGTACAGTGGGCATCCACAAGGACGATGTTCGGTTTGAATTGGCAGGCCATCCACTCAAACGATTTGGTTCCCAAGGGCAGCAGAAATCGTTTTTGATTGCGTTGCGACTGGCTCAGCGTGCTCACATCCAAGAGGCTACGGGAGTGCAGCCTATTTTATTGCTGGATGATATTTTTGACAAAATTGATGAGAAACGCGTGCAGGCCTTGATGGCCCATGTCACGGCAGTGGATTTTGGTCAAGTTTTCATCACCGATACGGACCTCGGTCGCATTCCCGAATTGTTTGCCGCTACGGGGGCTGATGTTCGCGTGTTTGAAGTGAAAAATGGAGAAGCGGTTGTGCAAGAGTCAACGACTGCCCCTAACTTGGACACGTGAGCTCCCAAGATCCCAAACCCCTAAAAGCAGCGATTGAACAGTTTATTCGAGTCAATCGCATGCAGAGTAAACTCGACGAGGTGGATGTTGTTTTGGCTTGGAAAGCATGCTTTGGAAATATGGTCGATCGGCAAACCCGCAGCATACGACTGAAGGCGGGAGGTCAATTGTGGATCGCGTTGAACAGCGGGCCCCTTAAAGAGGAGCTGCTCATGAACAAAACCAAAGTTTTGGAGCGCATCAACGAACACATTGGCCGTAAAATCATCAAAGACTTGGTAATTCAGTGATGTTGTGTTGAATCGAAATGGGGCAATGATGGGGCATTCAGACCCTGCATCCTACCACAAGTACTCGATGTATCCGCTTTTCGGCAGAAGGGCTGTATTTTAGGGCCAGCAAGAAAACATGAAATCGTTAGTCTGGACAATTTTGGTGGCTGCCTTCGGGGCTATGGTCTTTATGAGCGGGGCTCAGAGGCCTGATCGTTTGCATGAAGAGGGGAACCCCTATCATTCTGCGACCTTTCGTTCGGCTTATGGAGGTCTTCCTGACACGGTGAATAGCTTGTTTACAGGCAGTGGTAAGTGTGCAGGGTGTCACGCTACCGACGCGAATCACTATGCGAGTATCGTTGGTCAAACGTACCCCGCAGTCCCCATGCCTGATGGCTGGAATGTGAATGTTACGGATGATTGGCGCAGTACGTTGATGGCCAACTCTGCGAAAGATCCTTTTTGGCAAGCCAAAGTGAGCCAGGAGGTCGCCATCAACCCTTCGCACCAATTGGAACTTGAAGACAAGTGCACATCTTGCCATGCGCCGTTGGGTCATTTTGCAGCGCATCATGACGGCCAAGAATTCTATTCCATGGCTGAGTTGTTGTTGGATAGTTTGGCGCTCGATGGGGTGTCGTGCAACGCCTGCCATCAGCAATCGGATGAAAACATTGGCAATCAATTTAGCGGAATCCTCAATTTTGTTGAAGACACCTTGTATGGTCCCTATGGTGGAAGTAAATCTGAACCTGTTCTCTATGGTTTGCCGATGACGACCTATGTCGGTTATGAACCTCTTTATGGTCAGCATAGTGTGGAAAGTGAAGTGTGTGCAGGATGTCATTCGCTCATTACACAGACGGCTGATTTAACAGGGGAGGCCACCGGGCAGGATTACATAGAGCAAGCCACCTACCATGAATGGCTCAATAGCATTTATGAGCCAGATTTCGTTGACGGTGAGTCGAATGATCTGCAACAAGAGTGTCAAGGATGTCACATGCCGCAGATTGACGATCCGGTCATCATTTCAAGCGGTTATGCTTTTCTGGAGCCACGGAGTCCTTTTGGTTTGCATTACCTCGTTGGTGCGAATACCTCGATGTTGCGTTTGATGCGTGATCACATTGATGAGCTGGGTCTCACAGCTTCAGAGGCGCAGTTTGATTCGACGTTAAATCGAACGCTGGAGATGCTACAACAACAAAGTGTCGAAATGACCTTTGACCAGGCACAGGTGGATCCGGCATCAGGAGAGGCGAATATCTTCGTGAGGCTGGAAAACAAAGCGGGACATAAATTCCCTTCGGGATATCCGGCACGACGTGTTTGGCTGGAGCTGGAGGTAACAGATGGGCAGGGAGGTATCCTGTGGCAATCCGGCCAATTGGCTGAAGATGGCATGAACATCGTTGGTGCAGATGACGGTGGGATCGAGAGCTTTCAGCCGCACCATGATGTGATCACGGACGCGTCCCAAGTTCAGATCTATGAATTTGTAATCGCAGATGTAACCGGAACGCCTACCAACTTGTTGGAACGTGCTGCCATTACGCTAAAGGACAACCGTTTGCCACCCCTCGGGTTTCGAACGGACCATCCCGCATACGATACGACGCTCGTCGTCGGTGCGAATGTTGAATGGGATATGGCTTCGGGAGACTTCAATCGCTCGGAATCCGGTGAAGAAGGAACCGGTGCCGATGTGGTGCATTATGCATTGGATGTTCCAGCGCTGAATGGATGCGAAGATTGCAACGTCACAGCAAGACTGTGGTACCAAGCGATGCCACCGCGTTGGGTGGCACCGATGTTTGAAGTTGAAACGGATATCATTGCGGAATTTGAGTCCATGTATTGGGATTACGCGGCTCCTGAGTTGGTTGTAGAGATGTCCACATCGTTGGTTACAACATCAGTAGATCCGTTGATGGCATCTTCATGGAAGGTGTATCCAAATCCGTCAGATGATGGCCGTGTCTTTGTTGAATTCCCGCAGGGGTTCAATGGGACGGTCTATGAAGTATTCAATGCAGGAGGGCAGCGTGTGTCTGCGGGACCGATTGTCCGAGGCGCAATGGCTTGGTCATTTGATTTGCCAGCTGCTACGGGTGTGTACGTGGTTCATTTTCACGGAGAGGAAGGCGATCAGTCGACTCACCGGATTATGCGGAGGTGACGCCTGGGATGGTTGAGAATACCCTTACAGATGCTGGTTGGCCAAGTTGGCCAACTCGGAGCGTTCTCCTTTCTCCAGAGTGACATGACAGTACAGGTCCTTGCCACGCAACCGATCAATCACATAGCTCAAGCCATTGGACTGCTCATCCAAATAGGGCGTATCAATCTGTCGCACATCTCCTGTGAGGATGATTTTACAATTCTCACCAGCCCGCGTAATGATGGTTTTCACCTCATGCGGAGTTAGATTTTGCGCCTCATCGATGATGAAGATGGCATTGCTGAGCGATCTCCCACGAATGTATGCTAAGGGGCAAATGGTAATCTTGTCCTGTTCTTTGAGTTCATCAATGATGCGATGTTTGCGCTCATTTTCTCCAAATTGAGATTGAATGAACTTGAGGTTGTCCCACAACGGTTGCATATAGGGATTGACCTTCTCTTCGGCATCGCCGGGCAAGAAGCCCAAATCACGATTGGACAGAGCGACAATGGGGCGGGCCAAAATGATCTGGTCAAATTTGTTGCGCTGTTCTAACGCACCTGCCAAGGCGAGCAACGTCTTGCCGGTCCCAGCAACCCCGCAAATGGTCACCAGTGAAATGTTGGGGTTTAAAATCGCATGCAATGCGAAGGCTTGTTCTGCATTTTTTGGCTTGATACCATACGCGTAGTCCTTGTCGATTCGCTGAATCGTTCGCGCGAGTTCGCTATAGAAGCCTAATGCGCTGGCCGACCCGTTGCGGAGAATGTAGAAGTGGTTGTTTTCACGTCGCGGATCCAGCAGGGTAATCTTTCGTGATGTCCCGTTGACGTACAATTTACGGATGTCATTGCTGTCGGCTCCCTCAATGACCGTGCGGCCGGTGTAACGCAGTTTGATATCCCGAATTTGACCGGTCTTGTAATCCTCAGCGGGCAACTCCAGGGCCTTCGCTTTGAGACGCAGGTTGATGTCTTTGGATACAAGTACCACGGTAGTATCGGGGTCCTCTCGTTGCAATGTGAGCGCAGCGTCCAGAATGCGGTGGTCATTGGAGCGTGAGCCAAATACGGTATTGGCTACACTTTCATCCGAGTCACGCTGTAAAATGATTCGCAGTTGTCCGCCGACTTCATTGTCCAAAGCGATCCAATCTTGGAGGGTGTGGCCCTTGCTCAGTCTGTCGATGATGCGAATGCATTCTCGGGCTTCAAAATTTTTGGTCTCGTTTCCAACTTTAAATTGGTCGAGCTCCTCCAATACGGTAATGGGAATGGCGACGCGATTCTCTTCAAACCGAGTCAACGCGCTGTGGTCGAAGAGCAAAACACTCGTGTCCAAAACAAATGTTTTGGTCGCTTTGACTGTCGTGGTAGACACTTCGACATGTGAAGCTGGAGCATTGACTGTCATGCGGATGATTGAATTGGTTCCTTCCAAACATAGAATTGGAAAGAAGGCCAACGAGCTCATCTGATTGGATTTGTCAACAGCGGAGCATGGAGTTTATGCAGGGTGGACCTTCGAAAAACAAGCGGCTCAGTATGAGAAAGAATCAGGGTCTTCTTCCTCCGTGTTTCCATCAACATCCTCTTCAGAGGGATTGAGGTACACATCCAGAAGGCCTTCGGGCAATTCAATTTCGAGCACCCCGCGCTCACGATCCACTTTCATGAGCATGTGGTCCGGTAGTGGAACCAATACTTCCAATCCTTCAGCATCCACTTCTAAAATAGGATACGCCCCGTGATCTTGGACACGAACAATCTTGCCGACCGTTTTCTTGGTCAAGGCATCAAACAAAGTCCAGCCGATGGCTTCATGAAAGTAAAAGGCGTCATCCGCCAAAGCGGGAAGAAATTTCTCAGGAAGAAAGACCTTGCTTCCAGCCAGTCGTTGCGCAGCGGCTTCGGTGTCGACACCCTCCAAGTGCGCCACAAAGCGATCTCCATGCGGTCGGAGGGAGTCAAAAAAATAGGGGACCAATCCACTTTCTTCTTGCACCCAAATGCTATCCAGTTCCCGGTATTGAATGGGTTCGTCAGCATCGACAAACAAGACCACATCGCCTTTGTATCCATGAGGCTTTGTGATTAGACCTAATAAAAAGCAGTCCTTGATTTCCATGTCCTTCGAATGTGCTAGCAAAGAAAAGGGCTGTATCCTTTCGGTACAGCCCTTTCAATGCATTATCGTTAAGTCGCCAATTAAGCGTCTTCTTTTTTATCGTCTTCCTCAGCAGCAGGTGCTTCTTCAGCAGCAGGTGCTTCTTCAGCAGCAGGTGCTTCCTCAGCAGCAGGTGCTTCTTCAGCAGCAGGTGCTTCTTCAGCAGCAGGTGCTTCTTCAGCACCTGCTGCTGAAGAAGCACCTGCTGC
>CAJQIB010000006.1 GCA_905478325.1 uncultured Flavobacteriales bacterium
CACGAGTTGTCTCGTCAGCAATGTCAGAAGCGTTTACACCTTCAGCTGCCATCGCACGAGTTGTCTCGTCAGAAATAGCAGTAGCGTTTACACCTTCAGCAGCCATCGCACGAGTTGTCTCGTCAGAGATAGCCGTTGCGTTTGCAGACTGAGCACCAGCGTCAAGAGTCGCTTGGTCAGCGTCAGCAGTAGCGTTTGCAGCAAGAGCAAGCGCATCAGCAGCAGCCTGGTCGGCGTCAGCAGTAGCGTTTGCAGCAAGAGCAAGTGCATCAGCAGAAGCCTGGTTGGCGTCAGCAGTAGCGTTTGCAGCAAGAGCAGCGTCCAATGCAACGTCAGCACCCACTAAAGTAGAAACAGCATCCAAATGCGCCGTTCCTTCATATCCTGGGTGAGTTGGTACGTTATCAACGGAACCTACTTCGCTCGTCTCAAAACCGAGATCTGCAGCAGTCATTCCGATACGAAGTTCGTTGTCGCTAATGTCAGAAGCGTTTACGCCTTCAGCAGCCATCGCACGAGTTGTCTCGTCAGCAATAGCAGTAGCGTTTACACCTTCAGCAGCCATCGCACGAGTTGTCTCGTCAGCAATAGCAGTAGCGTTCACGCCTTCAGCAGCCATCGCACGAGTTGTCTCGTCAGCAATGTCAGAAGCGTTTACACCTTCAGCTGCCATCGCACGAGTTGTCTCGTCAGAAATAGCAGTAGCGTTTACACCTTCAGCAGCCATCGCACGAGTTGTCTCGTCAGAAATAGCAGTAGCGTTTACACCTTCAGCTGCCATCGCACGAGTTGTCTCGTCAGAAATAGCAGTAGCGTTTACACCTTCAGCAGCCATCGCACGAGTTGTCTCGTCAGAAATAGCAGTAGCGTTAGCAGACTGAGCACCAGCGTCAAGAGTCGCTTGGTCAGCGTCAGCGGTAGCGTTCGCAGCTAGAGCAAGTGCATCAGCAGAAGCCTGGTTGGCGTCAGCAGTAGCGTTCGCAGCTAGAGCAAGTGCATCAGCAGAAGCCTGGTCAGCATCAGCAGTAGCGTTGTCCGCAATGGCTTGAGCAAGTGCAGCGTCTCCAGCATCAGCATAGGCTTCAGTTGTGAGGACGTTTCCACCGGCAGTTACCGTTCCGGAAACTTCAACATCCCCAAGGATGCCTACGTCACCAAGACCGAGAGCCTCAGCGAATACCAAATCTTCAATTTGAGCAGATTCAGCTTGCATGTCCTCGAAATCAGCGTTGTTCGCTGCGAGGTTATTGAATAAAGCTGTACCTGCGCTGAAAGAACCTTCAATGTCGAGGCTACCAGTGATTGTCAAATCTTCAACAGTAATTCCTGTTTCGTCGATTTGGATCACACCGAGCAAATCTCCTAGGTCAGCCGTGTTGGCTGCAGTCGATGATTGCAAGATGGAGATTTCACCATCGTTGCTCTCAATGAGACCTAACAGATACGCTTCGCTCGCTTCAATTGCTGATTGCAAGGCCGCGTCAGCAGCATCACCTTCAGAACTTTCAGTAGCATCAGCGGCTGCATTTGCGGCAAGCGCGTCAGAAGCGGCGGCAATCGCAGCAGCATCAGCGGCAGCATTCGCAGCAAGCGCGTCAGCACCAGCAGTTGATTCAGCAGCGTCAGCAGCGGCATTAGCAGCTAGAGCGGCTTCCAGATCACCATTAGCGGCAGTATTGTCCGCAACAGCATCCTGCAAGTCTCCAACAAAGCCATCAACGTCGGAGTCTAAACCGTCCAACTGGCTTTGCAAAGCTGCAATTTCTTCTTCCTGCCCATTGAGCGCATACATGGCAATTGGAACTGCCTGCACATCAACTTCTCCGAAAGAAGCATACCCCGCACCGGCGTCCACCTCAATAGAGAAGGATAAACCAGCGACAGACCAATCGACCATGTCGAGGGATTCTGTCATTCCAGGAGTCGCCGCGCCATCACCGATGGTGAGGGCGAGATTCCCGAATTGAGAGGTTGTTACAGATTGAGTTTCCTGCCACAAGGCGCCGCTACTACCCATGAGGGTAATTCGGACATCAAGTGCAGCGACCGAAAGAGGGTCGCCATCAGCATCACGGGCAACCGCCTGATAGGCGATTCCGTGGGATTGATCCTGCGCTTGCAGGACCGTTAAAGCTCCGAATAAACAGAGCAGGGAGAGGAAAAGTGTACGCATCACTTTATCTTGGTTAAGATTTCAGAACTCGAATATACAAGAAAAATCTCGACAAACCACCAAACCATTGCGACAAATTTCTATTAACCGTCGGTCAAATCGTGTTTTATACAATGTCACGATCAGTGTAGATTCCTTGAAATACGAGGAATGGCTACTATTTATGCGGGAGGAACACATTCCCAAAATATTTTCATCCCTTTGCTTTGAATCCTATAGAATATGTAAGATTCTGGGCGAAGAGGCAGGCGGAACTGCCGTTGCTGTTCAATATGTCGCTTATTCTACCGAATCATTTGAAAAGTATAATACGGAGTTCGCCCCGAGACTTCAGGCAGAACACCAAGAACGGTTTGGTACTTCAGCCGCAGCATACAGGACAACCTTGGAGATTATTGAAGAGGGACACTTGGTTGATGATTCAGTCGAGTAGAGCGACCTTTGCTGTAGAAAGTATTATATGAAGCAATCCCACTCAGTGAAAGCCAAGAAACATCTTGGCCAACACTTTCTTGCCGACCAGCACACAGCGCAGCGAATCGCAGACAGCCTTGTCTCTGTTCAAGGATTAGCCGTTCTTGAAATCGGTCCTGGGACAGGAGCCCTGACACGGCCCCTGCTGGACCGAAGCGATATTGACCTTTGGGTGATCGATGTAGATCATGAAAGTGTCGCGCATTTGAAAGAGCAAGACTGGATGCCATCTGACCGCATTCTAGAAGGCGATTTTTTAAAGATGGCACTCTCGAGCTCATTCAACGAGAAGCAAGTGGTTGTGTGCGGCAACTTCCCGTATAACATCAGTTCTCAAATTCTCTTCAAGACACTGGACACGATACACCAGGTGCCCCAGTTAGTTGGTATGTTTCAAAAAGAGGTGGCTGAGCGCGTCTGCTCCTCTCACGGTTCCAAGGTCTATGGGATTCTCAGTGTGTTGATTCAGACCTACTATGACGCTGAATATCTATTCACCGTGCCTCCAGAGGTGTTCATCCCTCCTCCCAAGGTGCATAGCGGCGTGCTCCGTTTGATCCGAAAAGAAGTTCAACCTGAAGGGTTTCGGTTTGGCCACTTGAAGACCATTGTAAAGGCCGCATTCAATCAAAGACGCAAGACTTTGCGCAACGCGTTGCGCTCTGCAGGACTGTCATTAGAAGGAATCGACACCGCAACATTGGGGCTTCGTGCAGAGCAACTCAGCCCTGAGGATTTTCAAGACCTCGCTCGCGTTATACAAGAGACTCACGAGGCGTAGGCCACAGTCTATCTGACGTGCGTTAACTTCGTCTCCGGTTATGAAATGAACAAAACCGCCGAATGCGAAAAACCATTACCCTCCAGGAGTTTATCATGGACACACAAGCGGAATTCCCGTTTGTTTCCGGTCAACTCACACGACTTCTTACCGACATCGGCGTTGCCGCAAAAATTGTCAATCACCAAGTAAATCGCGCGGGACTCGCCGGAATTCTTGGAGACGCCGGGTCTGAAAATACCCACAATGAAGCCCAGCAAAAGCTAGACGTTTTCGCTGACCGCACCTTCATGAGAATCTTGACAGCTGGCAAATCAGTTGCCGGAATCGGATCAGAAGAACAAGAGGACTACATCCTTTGCGGGGATCAAGGCAAATCCGGGAAATACGTTGTGATGATTGACCCTTTGGACGGAAGTTCGAATGCGGATGTCAACGTCAGTATTGGCACAATATTCAGCATTTTCAGGCGTGTAACTCCGATGGGAGAGTCTTTGAGTGACCAAGACTTCCTCCAACGAGGCACTGAACAAGTCGTCGCTGGATACATTCTCTACGGCTCCTCCACTATGCTCGTGTATACCACGGGGTCAGGAGTCAACGGATTCACGCTAGACCCCGCTGTTGGAGAGTTCTTCTTGTCACATGCCAAAATGCAATTCCCTGAAACTGGAAGCATCTATTCAATCAATGATGCGCTGCTCAGCGAGGCGAATCAAGCGACAAAGAGCTTTATCGCCGGTTGCCGTGAAACACCCGAAGTGGGGTTCAAAAGCCGCTACATCGGAAGTTTGGTGTCAGACTTTCACCGCAATCTCATCAAAGGCGGTATCTATCTCTACCCCAGTACTAAGAGCTATCCTCACGGCAAATTACGGCTCTGTTACGAGTGTGCTCCGTTGGCATTTTTGGCGTTGGAAGCAGGTGGTGCGGCAGAAGATGACCTCGGGTCAATCCTCGAAAAACTCCCAGAAACACTGCATGAACGCTCTCCATTTTACGTGGGAAGCGTACATCTCATCCAAGGCCTGCGTTCTTGTTGGATGGAAAATCAATAAAAGAAATTGAACGGAGAATCCCCGTAACTTCGCGTCCGAAAATCTCGAATTTCAGCGATGCGTGTTGAAGACCTGTTGGCGTTTTATCGATCGGACCCTCGCGCTCAAATGCTGCGGAGGACCTGGGAGCAAGCGTCAGCGAAAACAGAACTTAAAGGCATTGTCGGTTCCGCGACAGCCCTGCTAGCCGCTGCTTGTGTCGATGTGGAACTGGAACAAGCCGCTGCAAGTGAGCCCCGTGCTAGCCACCTGTTCATATTGGACGATAAAGAGTCCGCCGCCTACCTTCTCAACGACTTGGAGCAATTGCTTGGCAAGCGGCAGCACGTGCTTTTCTTTCCGCGTTCTGCGCGGGTTCCCTATCAAGAAGAGGTCACGGAGAACGCCAACATTGCCATGCGCGCTGAAGTGCTCAATGAGATCAATCGGGCACAGAGTGGCTTGGTCATTGTCACCTTTGCTGAGGCCATTGCAGAACAGGTCATCAGCCGAAGAGAGCTCTCCAAACAAACCTTCACCCTCTCCTTAGGCGAGTCCTACACCCTTGACTTCTTGGACGAGGTCTTTATTGAATACGGCTTTCAGAAAGTTGATTTTGTGTATGAACCGGGGCATTACGCCATACGCGGGGGCATTGTGGATGTGTTTTCATTCTCCTTTGACCATCCTTACCGCATCGAGTTCTTTGGCGATGAGGTCGAATCCATTCGGAAGTTCAATCCAATCAACCAGCTCAGCATCAACAAGATGACCCGTGCCGTAATCGTCCCCAATGTGGGAGATCGCAATCTGCATGAAACGGTTGAGCCCATTTTCAATTTTATCCCCGGCAATACGCGCATTTGGATGACCGATGCCAACCGCTGCGAGAAGCATTTGGAAAAGGCCATGGAGCGTGCTGAGTCTGCATTTGAAAGGGTTTCCGACCAAATGGCCTTCACTCCGCCATCCGATTTATTCATCGGTCCACAGAACTTCAAACGGCTAATTGAACCATTCCATGTCCAAGAATTCGACGGAGGAACCAGCTTTCCTGAACGTGTCGTCATCGCTTGGGATATGATTCCACAGCCCAGTTTCAATAAGAACTTCGACCTGATTACCTCGAATTTACAGGGCAATCATCGGCAAGGGTACCACAACGTCATTGTTGCCGGTCAAGCCACACAAATCGAGCGTTTACACGACATTTTCGCCGACCGCCAGGAGGAGGTACCACACCAACCGATTCCACTCGAATTGAGCGCCGGATTTGTCGACAAAGACCTGAAACTCCTTGTCTACACAGACCACGAGCTATTTGAGCGATACCATCGATTTCGTCTGAAGGACGGATTCCAGAAGAACAAGCAAGCGCTCACTCTCAAAGAGTTAATGGCCCTGCAGCCTGGCGATTTCGTCGTTCATATCGACCACGGCATAGGGGAATTCAGCGGGTTACAGAAGATTGAAGTCAACGGAAAAGAGCAGGAGGCCATTCGGCTGACATACAAAGGCGGTGACGTCTTGTACGTCAACATTCACTCGCTCCACCGCATCTCGAAATACACTTCGAAGGAGGGAACGAAGCCAAAAATCAGCAAACTGGGTACGGGCGCTTGGGCCGCGACCAAAGCCAAAACGAAAACCCGTGTCAAGGAGTTGGCGTTCGATCTGCTCAAGCTCTACGCCCAACGAAAACAAGCGGAGGGCATTGCGTTTTCTCCCGACAACTATATGCTTCATGAGCTGGAAGCGAGTTTCATGTTTGAAGAGACCCCCGATCAACACGCCGCCATTGAAGCTGTCAAACGCGACATGGAAAAGCCCATTCCAATGGACCGTCTTGTGTGCGGTGACGTAGGGTTTGGGAAAACCGAGGTCGCCATACGTGCCGCGTTCAAAGCTGCAGCAGACGGCAAGCAGGTCGCGGTACTTGTACCCACAACAATCTTATCCATGCAACACTTCCGGAGCTTTGCACGGAGATTGCGCGATTTTCCTGTGACGGTCGATTACATCAACCGTTTCAAGACGGGCAAAGCCTTGACGGAAACCATCCAGAACTTGGAAGCCGGCAAAGTCGACATCCTCATCGGGACGCACGCATTGGTTGGTAAAAGAGTCAAATTCAAAGACTTGGGGTTACTCATTATTGACGAAGAACAGAAGTTCGGTGTCGCCGTTAAGGACAAGCTCAAAATGCTCCGGGCCAACGTCGATACGTTGACCCTCACGGCTACGCCGATTCCGCGGACGCTTCAATTCAGCCTGATGGGAGCGCGGGATTTGAGCACCATTGCGACCCCTCCTCCCAATCGACAGCCGGTAGAAACCACCATTGCACCGTTCCAAGAGGAGATCATTCGTGATGCGATTAGCTATGAAGTCAGTCGCGGAGGACAAGTTTATTTCGTCAACAACCGCGTCAAAAACATCCAGGAAGTGGCGGGAATGATCACACGACTCGTTCCGGAAGCACGCGTAGGAATTGGACACGGTCAGATGGACGGCAAACAGTTAGAGGATGTCATGGCCCGCTTCATTGAAGGCTCCTTTGATGTATTGGTCGCCACCACCATCATCGAGTCAGGCATCGACATTTCTAACGCCAACACCATGATTATCAATGACGCTCATCAATTTGGGCTCAGCGATCTTCACCAGTTGCGCGGACGGGTTGGCCGGTCGAATAAAAAAGCATTTTGCTATCTCCTTGCTCCTCCTATGAGCGTTCTGCCGGATGAAAGCCGCAAGCGCCTTCAAGCCATTGAGCAGTTCAGCGACTTGGGAAGTGGAATTCAGATTGCCATGCGAGACCTCGATATTCGAGGGGCCGGCGATCTTTTAGGAGGTGAGCAGAGCGGTTTTATCTCGGAGCTTGGTTTCGATATGTACCAGAAAATCCTATCGGAAGCAGTACGCGAATTGAAAGAGGAATCTTTCAAGGAGTTGTTCGAAGAGGATCGCAAAGCAGACCGTCGTTATGTTTCAGAGGCTTCCATTGAAACCGATTTCACTTTATTGATTCCCGATCACTATGTGAATGACATCCCTGAACGCATCGCTCTTTACCGAGAGCTTGACGACTTGGATAAGGAAGCTGATTTGTCTGAATTCAAAGCCCGCTTGGAAGACCGTTTCGGGCCATTGCCTCAGGAAACAGAAGACCTCATCGATACCATCCGCCTCAGGTGGCTCGCGGAATTCTTGGGGATGGAAAAAATCGTCCTGAAGTCCGGAAAGCTGATTGCAGCCTTTATTAGCAACCAGGAGAGCGCCTTTTACCAAGAGGCAACCTTCAATCGGATTTTGGAATACCTCAAGCACCATGCGCGTGACACCAAGATGTATCAGCGAAACGGGGGGTTGCGCATGAGCATCGAAGGCATACAAACTCCTTTAGCGGCCTTGCGCGTTATGGAAGACATCGCAGGGATTCAAGCGGCCGAAGCTGCCCCTGACTTCAAGCAACCAGCGTCATAAACACCCGCCGCTCACTTAGTTTTGCATCATGGACCCCACTTCTCCCGCTCCGTTACGTGTCATGGATTTCACCCTGGCAGAAGATTTTGGTGAAGGCCAAGTCCTGCTGATCGATAAACCCTTGCACTGGACGTCATTTGATGTGGTCAATAAGCTGCGCGGAGCCATTCGCGGAGCCTTGGGGTATCGCAAGCTCAAAGTGGGACACGCGGGGACGTTGGACCCTCTGGCTAGCGGCGTATTGGTCGTCTGCACAGGGAAGTCTACCAAGCGCATCGCTGAACTGCAAGCTCAGGACAAAGAATACCGCGCAATCATCCGGTTGGGGGCCACGACGGCCTGTCTCGACGCCGAATTGCCCGTGGAAGCGTGGGTTGATGCTTCCGAACTTACCCTGGAATCCATTCAGACCGCTTCAAAAGACTGGTCTGGGGAGTATTTTCAAATGCCCCCCGCATACAGCGCCAAAAAGGTTGATGGCCAAAAAGCGTATGCGATTGCCCGAAAGGGTGGAGAGATCAATCTCAAACCAGCACCTATTTGCGTCTCGCGTTATGATATCCACTCCATCGAACACCGTATTGTCGATGGCCACAACGTATGTGATGCCCACGTGACAATCGCTTGCACCAAGGGAACTTATATCCGCGCACTCGCCCGAGATCTGGGCAAAACGTTAGCCGTTGGAGGGCACTTGATACAGCTTCAACGCACAGTCAATGGACCCTTCGAATTGAGCGCTTGCAAATCTATGGAGGAGATTTTGGAGGTCATTCATGGGTTACCTCCATTGGCTGTTGACCTTTGATTGCGAATTCCGTAGTTTTGCCGACCTTCAACGCTCCCGATAACGGATCCCCCCCTTTCTATGAAACTAACTTCCTTTAAGTACGACATCCCTGAGGAACTGATTGCTCAAAAGCCATTAGACAATCGTGATGACAGCCGTTTGATGGTCGTGGATCGCGAAAGCGGTACCATCGAGCACAAAATGTTCAAGGATGTTTTGGATGAGTTTGATGAAGGAGATGTATTCGTCGCCAACGACACACGCGTCTTTCCAGCCAAACTTTATGGCAACAAGGAAAAAACCGGCGCGGTCATCGAGGTGTTCTTGTTACGTGAACTGAACCGTGAGAGCATCCTGTGGGATGTACTCGTTGATCCCGCTCGGAAAATTAGAATTGGCAACAAACTCTATTTTGGCGAGAATGATGAACTCATCGCAGAAGTCATCGACAATACCACCTCACGAGGACGGACACTTCGTTTCTTGTTCGATGGGTCCTATGAAGAATTCATGGATGTCATCTTCCAGCTAGGAGAGACTCCTTTGCCAAAGTACATCGCCCGGGAGGTTGAAGCGGATGACCGTGAGCGGTTTCAAACCATTTACGCTAAGAACCTCGGAGCTGTAGCAGTACCAACGGCTGGACTCCACTTTTCGAAGCAGCTCATGAAGCGACTCGAAATCAAGGGAATTGACATGACCTACCTCACGTTGCACATCGGTCTGGGTACATTCAGACCTGTGGAGGTCGAAGATTTGACCAAGCACAAAGTGGATTCCGAGCAATTGATTATTCCTGAAAGCTGCGTTGACCGCGTCAATCGAGCTAAAACAGAAGGAAAACGCATTGTCTCTGTTGGAGCAACGGCTATGCGGGCCATGGAAACATCCGTGAGCACCACAAATACCTTGAAGCCTTACAACGGATGGACCAACAAGTTCATCTTCCCGAAGTACGACTTCAAGATTTCAGACGCGTTGATCACCAACTTTCATACGCCACAAAGCACGTTGCTGATGCTCTCTTCAGCCTTTGCAGGGCACGACCTCGTTATGGAGGCATACGCTCTGGCTCAGAAGGAGAAATATCGCTTTTTCGCATACGGCGATGCCTTGCTAATCAAGTAATTTGAATCTTTTGGCGAGAGGGCTCGTCATTGTGGAACTTCTTGAACGAGATTTGAAGCCTTATTAAAGGTCAAGTCTCCATGAACATTTCGAACATCTCTTTGAGCCGGGTTTTCACTGCCTGTGCCATTTTAGCAGCCGGTACGTTTTTCGCCAGTGCTTCTATCACTCCTACAGAACCCAACGCTGAATTGGCGATTGGTGCTGTAGCACCGCTTTCTGACGTCAAAATGACAAACGTAGACGGTTCTGCCATGAGCCTCGTGGATGCTGCCGGTAAAAATGGACTTCTGGTTGTTTTTAGCTGCAACACCTGTCCTTTTGTTGTCGGTAACGGAACGAAAAGTGATGGCTGGGAAGGGCGTTACAATGAAACCGCTGCGAAAGCTGCAGCCTATGGTTTTGGGATGGTATTGATCAACTCAAACGAAGCCAAGCGCGACAACCACGATAGCATGGAAGCCATGCAATCTCATTCCAAAGAGCAGGGCTATTCGATGCCATACCTCATGGATTCGAAGCACGCACTTGCTGATGCATTCGGAGCTTTGAAGACTCCACATGTTTACCTGTTGGACCAGGACATGACATTGATTTACCGCGGTTCATTGGATGACAACGTCAGCGATGCTGCGGCAGTCACGTCATCTTACGCCATGGATGCAATGGAAGCCGCCAGCATGGGAAAACCATGCGAGGTGTCCACAACCAAAGCCATTGGTTGTTCCATCAAGCGCGTTCAGTAATCCCTTTTAAAGCGGCAAGTTTCCGTGCTTCTTGCGCGGCAACGTGTCCACTTTATTCTCGAGCATTTTGAATGCTCGAATCAGCTTGGCCCGGGTGTTGCGCGGAAGAATTACTTCATCCACGTAGCCTCGGGCCGCTGCATTGTATGGGTGCGCAAACAATTCGGCGTATTCCGACTCCTTCTCCTTCCACGTAGCCTCTGGATCGGGTGACGCTGCGATTTCCTTTCGGAATATGATTTCTGCCGCACCTTTTGCCCCCATGACAGCGATCTCAGCCTTGGGCCAAGCAAAGACCAAGTCCGCTCCGATGTGCTGGCTATTCATCACGTCATACGCGCCTCCGTAAGCCTTCCGTGTGATCACCGTAATACGAGGAACAGTCGCTTCGCTGAATGCATAAAGCAGTTTGGCGCCGTTGGTAATGATGCCGTTCCATTCCTGATCCGTTCCAGGTAAAAAACCGGGAACATCCTCAAACACCAACAGCGGAACATTGAATGCGTCACACGTCCGCACAAACCGAGCGGCCTTTGTCGATGCTTTAATATCCAAAACCCCCGCCAAAAAAGCGGGCTGGTTTGCAACAACACCGATACTTTGCCCGGCAATTCGTGCAAATCCGCATACCATGTTTTCCGCATGGTCCTTCTGAACCTCTTTGAACGAATCGGCATCTACCGTCTCGTGGATGACTTGGCGGATGTCATACGGCTGCTGTGCACTTTCCGGAATCACCGTGTCGAGATTGGGACGGGTTTCGTCCCCCCCTGCGTAATCCAAGCGCATCGGCTCCTCTTCACAATTCTGAGGCAAGTAACTCAGGACATCCTTGATGTCTTGGATTACCATCGCTTCATTTGGGGCCGTAAAATGGGTGACGCCTGATTTGGTGGCATGCGCTTTCGCTCCTCCCAAATCTTCACTAGTAACCTCTTCATGCGTCACGGTCTTCACCACGTTGGGCCCGGTTACGAACATATAGCTCGATCCCTCCGCCATAAAAATAAAGTCCGTCAATGCAGGCGAATAGACTGCTCCTCCAGCGCAGGGGCCCAGAATTCCACTCAATTGAGGAATCACTCCACTTGCTCGAACATTCCGATAAAAGATATCGGCATAGCCCCCCAACGAAACCACACCCTCTTGTATCCTGGCTCCTCCACTGTCATTCAAGCCGATCAACGGCGCGCCATTTTTCATCGCCAAATCCATGATCCGGCATATTTTTTTGGCATGCGCTTCAGCCAATGATCCGCCCAAAACGGTAAAGTCTTGAGAGAACACATACACCAAACGGCCATCGATGTGTCCATACCCTGTGACCACTCCGTCTCCCAAAAACTGCTGCTTATCCAATCCAAAGTTGGTCGAACGGTGTTTCACCAACATACCCAACTCCTCAAAACTTCCGGGGTCCAGCAGCAAATCAATCCGCTCGCGCGCGGTCAGTTTGCCCTTGCCATGTTGTGCTTGTACGCGCGCCTCTCCACCACCCTGAAGGGCTTCAGCACGCAATCGATCTAGTCGTTCAAACGGTTGCTCCATGTCACAAATCTAAGGATTGGGCCTCCGGTTGAGACTTTGACGACCCGAAGATTCGACGACCACTTGCCATTCGAAAGAAGACAAATCGCGCGCTACCTTTGCGAAAGGCAAGAAACTCCTCTTGCCCAATGCTAGAATACAATGCATCGGACTCACACTTGCGGCGAATTGCGCGCCGATCATGATGGACAACAGGTTACCCTCAGCGGATGGGTGCAGCGGACCCGCGATCTCGGAGGGATGACCTTTGTGGATTTGCGCGATCGTTATGGCTTGACACAGCTGGCTTTCAACATGGACTCGAATGAGGCGTTGTGTCTACAAGCCCGAAAATTGGGAAGAGAATTCGTTGTCAAGGTGACCGGTAAAGTGCTCATTCGTGAGTCCAAGAATGCTCAAATGAGCACGGGTGATATTGAAATCGAAGTCACGGAATTGGACATCCTCAACGCGAGTAAAACTCCTCCGTTTACCATCGAAGACGACACGGATGGCGGAGACGATTTGCGCATGAAATACCGGTACCTCGACCTGCGAAGGAAACCGGTTCAGCAAAACTTGATGCTGCGCCATAAGCTGAGCATTGAAACGCGCAAGTATTTGGACAGCGTCGAATTCATCGAAGTGGAAACGCCGTATTTGATCAAGTCTACGCCTGAGGGCGCGCGCGATTTCGTTGTGCCTTCTCGCATGAATCCCGGTCAATTCTACGCATTGCCACAAAGCCCGCAGACATTCAAGCAATTGCTGATGGTCAGTGGGTATGATCGGTACTATCAAATTGTCAAGTGCTTCCGAGACGAAGACTTGCGTGCAGACCGGCAACCGGAATTCACACAAATTGATTGTGAGATGGCCTTCGTGGAGCAGGAGGATATCCTCAACACCTTCGAAGGAATGGTCCGCCATTTGTTCAAAGTCGTACTCGACACCACCGTCCCTGAGTTTCCTCGGATCACGTATGACGAGGCCATGGCCCGCTATGGAAGCGACAAACCCGACGTGCGTTTTGGAATGGAATTCGTTGACTTTGGCGCTGTTGCACAAGGCAAAGGGTTTGGTGTCTTTGATTCCGCTGAAGCGGTTGTGGGCATCGTAGCTCCAGGATGTGCTGAGTACTCTCGCAAACAGCTTGATGGACTCACGGAATGGGTCAAACGACCACAGATTGGAGCCAAAGGATTGGTTTACTGTAAGGTCAATGCTGATGGCACCTTCAAATCCAGTGTCGACAAATTTTTCGATGCGGAAGCTCAGGCCGCTTGGGCCTCACACGCGGAAGCGAAGCCCGGCGATTTGATTCTCATGCTATCCGGCGATCTGGACCGCGTGCGCAAACAATTGAATGAAGTGCGCTTGCACATGGGAGAAGCTTTAGGCTTGCGAGACCCTAAAGTATTCCGACCGTTGTGGGTGATGGACTTCCCTTTACTCGAATGGGATGAGGCAACAGAACGTTACCATGCCATGCACCATCCATTTACCTCACCCAAGCCAGAGCACATGGACCTCATCGATAACGATCCCGGAGCCGTCCGTGCCAATGCGTATGACATGGTCGTCAACGGGGTTGAAATCGGAGGAGGGTCCATTCGAATTCACGACAAAACCATTCAAGCGCGGATGTTCGACTTGCTCGGGTTTTCTCCCGAAGAAGCGGAAGCGCAATTTGGCTTTTTGATGAATGCGTTTGAATATGGAGCCCCTCCTCACGGTGGTCTCGCTCTCGGGTTTGACCGACTTTGTTCCCTGTTTGGTGGAAGTGATTCCATCCGAGATTTTATCGCTTTCCCTAAAAACAACAGTGGACGCGATGTCATGATCGACGCACCTAGCCCGATCCATGACGAACAATTCACTGAATTACACTTACAGTCTACCGCTCCGAGTAAGACTGAATCTTAACTTTACACCATGTACCCTCCTGAACTAGTTGCCCCGAAAAAAGCCGAGCTCACCGAAGCCGGTTTTTCTGAAATGATCTCCGTCGACGATGTCGACGCGACCATTGCAAAGCCTGGAAGCACGATGATTGTCATCAATAGCGTCTGCGGTTGTGCCGCCTCTTCCATGCGACCCGGTGTCCTCAAAGCACTGAAGAACGAAAAACTCCCCACTCACTTGACCACTTCGTTTGCAGGAGTTGACCAAGCGGCCGTTGAGCGCGTTCGGAAGTTTTTGTTGCCTTACCCTCCGAGCTCTCCGAGCATTGCGTTGTTTAAAGACGGACGATTGCTGCACATGGTTGAGCGCCATCACATTGAAGGCCGCAACGCCGATATGATCGCCGACCATTTGAAAATGGTATTCGACGAGCACTGTTGATCCCACCCCATGGCACGGATTCTCACTGGCATACAAAGCACCGGAACCCCGCACCTGGGCAATTTACTTGGGGCCATTCGCCCTGCCATTGATTTGGCGAACGATGCCGCGAACGATTCTTTCTTATTCATTGCAGACTTGCATTCTCTCACGCAGGTCAAGAATGGAACCGAACTTCGACACAACACGTATGCCGTAGCCGCTGCGTGGCTCGCATTCGGACTGGATACAAGTCGCACGGCGTTTTACCGCCAAAGCGATGTCCCTGAAGTCACAGAGTTGGCTTGGTACCTCAATTGCTTTTTTCCATACCAGCGATTGACCTTAGCGCATAGCTTCAAGGACAAGGCGGAGCGGTTAGAAGATGTAAACGGAGGACTGTTTTCGTATCCCATGCTCATGGCGGCGGATATTCTTCTCTATGATGCCGACTTTGTTCCCGTGGGGAAAGACCAGTTGCAGCATTTAGAAATGACGCGAGACGTGGCTGCCCGCTTCAATCATCGCATGGGCGACACGTTCGTTGTTCCTCAGGAAATGATCCGATCTGAGACGATGTTGATTCCCGGGTTGGACGGCGCCAAGATGTCGAAGTCCAAGGCCAATACGCTGAATATCTTTGACGATCCTTCGGCATTGAAAAAGCGCATCAACAAAGAAATCATTACAGATGCGACTCCATTGGAGGATCCGAAGGACCCCGACAATGCTGTCGTTTGGAAGTTGTACCAATCCATCGCCGGTGATGCTGAAGGCCAGCGCATGGCCGAAAAACTAAGAGCTGGTGGCTATGGTTGGGGGCACGCTAAGAAGGAGCTGCTCGAAGCCATTGTCGATGGTTTTGCTGAGGAACGCGATGCGTTCAATCGATGGATGACAGACTTGGGGGGACTCGATGCCGAATTGTCCAAAGGTGCTGTCCAAGCCCGAGAAGTCGCCGCGACTGTGCTCGATCGTGTGCGTACAAAAATTGGATACTAAAGGTCCTATTCCTTTTTGGCATGTTCCTTGGTTAGAGGGGTGAAACACCCTTTAACCCCAACATCATGCCCATTGCCCGTTTTCAGACCCTTCTTGCCATCGTTTGGATGGGGGCCGCCCTCGCTCCATCCGTTGGTCGTGCCAACAAGCCCGCCAGTCCTCCCAGCGAACAATTCCTAGAAACGACGATTGACCACGTGGTGATCTACCAACAAGGGGCACAAGTCGAACGCGTCTCCAAGGTCCGCGTCCCGCTGGGAATTTCCACCCTCGTCTTTTCAGAGCTTAACACCAGCATTGATCCGTCTCAACTCCGCATCACAGGCGACGGTGATTTCAAGGTGATCAGCATCACCCACCGATACCATACGGACACTTTGGGCGGCGCTGAATCAGCCTCTGAACGCATTGTGCTACAACGGACACGAAACAGCTTGCAGCGAGAGATCAGTACCATCCAAAACAGGCGGGTCATTTACGACCGAGAAGAACAGTTGTTGCTGAACAACCAAGGCTTTTCAGTAAAAGACAGTGGGGTCGACTTAGAGCGCCTGATGCAAGCATCGGTATTCTACCGGGAGCGATTCCAAGCCATTCAAGAAGGGCGACATCTTCTGGACGAAGAAATTCAGACCGTTCAGCAACACATTCAAACCATCGATGAGCAGATGAGGCTTCTCCCCGCTTTACTCACCGAATCTTTCTTGGAAGTTGTCGTTCGCGTTGAAGCCAAAAAACCTACGAATGGTTCATTGCTTTTAAGCTACTGGATGCAGCAAGCGGGATGGAACCCCTCCTACAATGCGCGTGTAGAAAACATCGCTGATCCGCTAAAATTGGAATACCAGGCTATGGTCTTTCAAAACACAGGAGAAAATTGGGACAATGTAGGATTGAGTATTGCCACGGGAACACCGAGTAAGAATCGCTCCAAGCCTTCTTTGCATCCTTGGATGCTCGATGGAAATCAACGAAACGTTTCCGGAGGAATCGCTGCAACCGCGAATGCGTGGCTAAAAGCTCAACCGTTCAATCCCAATGTCCGGCAAGTCCGTGGTCAATTGTATGACGCTAACGGAAATCCACTCGTCGGCGCCCAAGTTGTTGCTGGCGGTGCGCAGGTCGTCACGGACATCAACGGTTTTTATTCGCTCGATGTACCCAATGGGGTTAGTCATGTGCAATACAGCTCTGTTGGCCATCGGATTGAAGCACTCAGTATCAGTGATCCGGTAATGAATGTCAATCTTGCACCCGCAATGGAAATTCTCGAGAGCATCGTCATGAGTGAAGACGCCGCTCCAAAAGAAGCCCTCTTTGCGTCAAGAACACGCCGTCGGGAGGCATTCGACAATGCAGACCCTCTCAATTATGCTCCCGTTGCCGTGGAACATAGCCCGACCCAAACCCGCTTTGACATCGATGCGAAATACGACATCCCCACCGATGGGACGCACCACGCTGTCCGGATACTCGAGCACCACATTGCCGTCGACTACCTCTACCAATGCACACCCAAACTGGACCCACAAGTTTACCTCACGGCCTTGTTTACCGACTGGGAAGATTTGGATCTACTCAATGGACGCATGCACATCTATTTCGAAGACGATTATGTAGGAGAAAGTCAACTGAAACTAGACTTTGCGAAAGACACCTTGGCCATTTCGCTGGGCCCTGATCCATCCATCCAAGTCCGACGCAAGCGCACAGCGTTAGAAGACCGTTCTAGTTTAATTAGCGGAAAACGAGAATTCCTTCGGGAATATGCATTCACCATTACCAATCGGAAGACCTCCCCAATCCATATTCAAATGGACGATCAGCTGCCGTTGGCTCAAAACGAAGACATCGAAATCAATCGGCTGAAATTGGATGGAGCTGAGGTTGAAAAGGAATCAGGTCGGGTCGTCTGGGATTTGGAAATAGATCCCGGAGAGGAAGTTAAAAAGCTCTTCCGCTTCGAAGTCAAGTCCCCCAAAGATTTGATGGTACAACTGCGCTAAACAACGGCCTCAATCCAAAAGAGGCGCACCGTATTTGTTCTGATACTTTCGGTACAATTCGCGCTGCCGGTTGTCCAAATCAATTGAACGGCCTTGAATAAAAGCGTGAGACAAACGGTTGGTCATCATGTCGAGGGCGTCACCTTCTGAAATAAAGAGGGTGGCGTCCTTTCCTGTTTCTATGCTGCCGCACTGGTCATCAATTCCAAGGATGCGCGCCGCATTCAGCGTGACACTCCGAACAGCTTGTTCGTAGGTGAGGCCATAGGCGTGGGCTGTTCCGGCATAAAAGGGCAAGTTCCGAGTTCCCATGTGTTCCATGTCCCCCGCATTTTGCAAGCAATACAAGACCCCCTCATCCTCCAGTTGTTTGGGAATTCTGAAGGGAAGGGAAACATCGTCCTCGGCATACCTGGGCAATTCATGGACCCTGCGCACCATAACAGACACGCCATTGTCTCGAAGCAAATCTGCAACAAGAGGGGCGTCATACCCGCCGACTATGGTCAATTCAGAAATCCCAATCGCTCGTTTGAAATGCACCGCTTCTGTTATCTGGCGAATGTCATCCGCATGCACGTACAAGCGTAAACTTCCATCAAACAAACCGCGCATCGCCTCTTGGCGCAAATCTTTCTTACTCGTTGCATTGCGCTTGGGTTGCTGAGCATATGCTTGAGCAGACTCGAAAAAATGTGTGATTTCTTGAAGCTCCTGATCGTACGTTTTTAGTTTTTTAATGTCCACCGTGCCGTCAGCACGATGGCGATGGTGTGTTCTGGGCCAATTCAGATGAATGCCATCCACCATCATGATCGCCGCGTCCTCCCAGTTCCATCCGTCAAAATGGACGATGCCACTTGACCCACTAATGGTGCCCCCCCGGGGGGTGATTTGCCCCATCAAAACCCCGTTGGTCCGAACCGTTGGAGTGACCTCACTATCGGTGTTGAAAGCGATCACAGAACGAACATGTGGCTTGAACGTTCCCGTTTCTCTATCATCACGCGTGGCCCGAACCGCTCCAATTTCCTGCAAGCCAAGTGTCGAGTTGGGCGCAATGAATCCCGGATACACATGCTGTCCATGTGCCATGATGACCTCATCGTAACGCGCACGATCTGCGTCTTGCGCAAAACCAACGAAGTCAATTTTTCCATTTCGCAACCCAATGGCTGCATCCTTCAACACATCACCCGTTCCCAGGTGTGCCGTTCCTCCCATTACCAAAATGGATGTTGACTGCTCCGGTGCTGGTGTCTGCTGAGCAAACACTCCCCATGTCAAAAGACAACTGGTCAGCGCCAAAATGTAGTGCAATGATTTCATCGGTTCTCGTCTGTCAGTGTTTCACAATGGTAATCGACTCGAATACGTTCAGTCGGCGCCCTTCCGCGGCCGCCGCCTTCCCGGCCGCTTTGATCCAATTTCATGGCCTGCATCAACCGCGCTCTTTCCGCGCGCATCCAATCCCGCTTTGCCGCATCGTCCTCCAGGTCAAAGTACTTGACGCCATCGACAAACGTCTGTTCAGCTTGCGCATAAACGCTCAATGGATGGTCACTCCAAACGACAATATCAGCATCCTTGCCAACTGCGAGCGATCCCACCCGATGATCAACCCGTAGCAATTTGGCGGGGTTTAATGTGACAAACTTCAGGGCCTCTTCCTCTGACACTCCGCCATACTTGACCGCTTTGGCTGCTTCTTGATTGAGTCGGCGCGCCATTTCAGCATCGTCCGAATTGAATGCCGTCACGATGCCCTGACCGTGCAAGACCGCCCCATTGTATGGGATGGCGTCTTTGACTTCATACTTGTAGGCCCACCAATCGCTAAAGCTAGAGGCTCCCGCACCGTGCGCCGCCATTTTGTCTGCCACCTTGTAGCCCTCCAAAATGTGCGTGAACGTATTCATTGTAAAGCCCATGGAATCCGCAACGTGCATCAGCATATTGATTTCATCTTGTCGGTAGCTATGGCACGTCACAAAACGCTCGCTATTGAGGATCTGACTCAACGTTTCCAATTCCAAATCACGTCGAGGCGCAGCAGGAAGCGTGTTGTTGCGCTTTGCCTTACGGCTAGCCGTGCGCAGCATTTGTGCGTGGTCTTTCCACGCTTGTTCATACTCCCGCGCACGAATGAAATGGTCATAATACACTTGCTCCACACCCATGCGCGTTTGCGGAAAACGCGAGCGGTAATCGTTGCCCCAATTGCTTTGCTTGACATTTTCACCAAGGGCAAACTTGATGAACGGAGGTGCAGCATCAAACATCATCGCTTGAGGCGAAGCGCCCCAGCGGAATTTGATGATGGCACTTTGACCCCCGATTGGATTGGCAGAACCGTGCAAGATCTGCGCTGACGTAACCCCTCCGGCAAGCTGACGGTAGATATTCACGTCCTCACTATTGACACATGTTTCGATGCTCACCTCAGCACTACTCGCTTGCGTCCCTTCGTTGATTCCCCGTGTGGCAGCAATGTGCGTATGCTCGTCGATGATGCCCGGAGTCACGTGCTTTCCGCGGCCGTCCACCAATTCAAACGTCGGAATTTGGCTTCCAAACACGTCCTCTGCAATCAAATCCTGACCAATGGCGAGAATCTTTCCATCCTGCAAGATGACATCCGCTTGTTCGATCCGGCCTTCCGCTTCACAAGTCCAGACGGTAGCGCCTCGAATCCATGTGGTCTCCGCTTGAGGCCGTTCCGCGTTGCCATAGGCTGTAAATGGCCAAATTATTTCTCCGACCTCGGGACCCGCCTCTGCCGCTTTATCGTTCTGAGCTGGGACCTCATCAGCAGCATTCGCATCTTGACGAATGGCGCTCCATTCAAACCATGTGCCGTCACTGCGCTGTCCTTTTCCTTCCCAAATTCGGCTATCCATCCAGACGTTGCCAGAAGCGCGCCACCAGCCGTTCAAGTCCAAGGTGTCCAAGGTGAACTCAAATCCGACCGTCCGACCATCCAATTCCATTCCCAATTTGAATTCCGTGGAGTCGAGAAGAAAATGTGCTTTGGGGTTCTCTGCAGAACCTTTGACTTCCATTCGCCACACCTGTTCATCCAATGTGACATCATACATGCCGCGGATGTCTACGATGTCCCGATTCTGGTAAATCTGTTGCTCCCCTTGCACCCAATGTTCATACAGCACGGTCGACGCGTCAAACAAGGGACCGTCCGTGATCAGCATGTTCGCTTCAAACCCTGGCTGAATCTGACCGACTCTGTTTTCGGCACCGACCATGGCGGCCGGCACTTCGGTTAAAGCGGCCAAGGCGGCATCGGCAGGCAAGCCATGTTGGATGCATTTCCGCACCGCAGACCACGTCGATCCAACATCATTCAATCCATCGGTTGTAAACGCAAATCGAATGCCTGCCATGTGAACACGGGCAGCGTTGGACGGAGCCAATTCCCAGTGCTTTAATTCATCCAATCCAATGAGCCGACTCAAATACGGGTCGCTCACATCAAAAGGCGTGGGGAAATTCAAGGAAAGCACCAAATCAGATCCGGTTGCCTTTACCTCTTCTAAACGCTGGTACGTGTCGTTTCCAGCAAACATGATGTAGGGGGTCTTCAACGCGACCACGTCTGCGACCGCCGAAGCCCGCAAGATGTCTTGCCATCCACCAGCATGAAAAAACACAGGCAAATCGCGTTGGCCATTGAATGCTTCTAAGGACAGGTTGGTTTCCAAGCGTTCATTCAATCGGCTGGCATCCGCATACCATGTGGCGTCAAAATAAGTTTGCTTGAGTAAGGCCGTCGCTCCCATGAGCGAACGCGGGTAATCCTGAGAGGATGAGCCTTTTCGAAAACTAAAATGCGCTGAAGCATCAGGGATGAGCAGGGCTCGTCGGGGATCTTCGGACAAAACAGCTAGCGCACCCGTTCCACGGACAATGCCATCCTGAACATGCGATAGAACCGTTCCAAACCCTGCCTTTAAATACGCCTCTCTTTTCTTTTCAGCCCCGGCCATCGAGGGGTCTAACAGTGCCGCCGCGCGGGTCTCAGGGCGAATGGCCTCATTCCATCCATAGGCGCCTTTCTTATCGCTGAGGTCTTGAGAGCCCCGCGAGTAGCGTTCCTCTTGAGCCGAAGGCATTCCCCAGCGTGAACTCAACTCGACAAAGGATGGATACACATGAAAACCGGTCAAATCTTCGCGAACTGCTGGACCGGCAACTTGCAGGGTAGCTGTCGGACCCACCGCTTCGATGCGGCCTTTAAAAACAACCACAGAAGCGTCTTCTAAAACTTCTCCAGACTGCGTATGTACCATTGCGTGATCGAAAACAGTGCGCACTAACGCCTTGTCGACAACGCCATTTACAGGAAATGTCTCCTGCGCAGTCACCGTTAATGCCGCCAAGACCAAGAGGCACAGGGTCGACGTTACTCCTCGGACCACCCGAAATCGATTGGGATTGTTCATTTGGAAAGATTCAAAAAGAAATGGCAAGTTAAGCGGTGCAAACTACCTTTGCCACATGGCTATTCCAACAAGTGTTTACGCAGAAATGACGCCGAATCCGGCCGTGATGAAATTTGTCGCCGATCGTCTTTTGATTGAAGGCGGATATCAGGCCGAGTTGCGCTCACAAAATGAGGCGTCCTTGTGTTCGCCTCTTGCCGAAGAATTATTCAACTTTCCTTTTGTAACAGGCATTTTCATCAGTGGACACTTTGTTTCTGTGACCAAAGACGAGAGTTTGGGCTGGGAAATGATCGTTCAACAGTTGCGTGAATACATCCGTGAGTGGCTCATGGAAAACCCGGTTGCTATTGAC
Organism: uncultured Flavobacteriales bacterium; assembly: GCA_905478325.1. Lineage (GTDB taxonomy): Bacteria > Bacteroidota > Bacteroidia > Flavobacteriales_D > Sanyastnellaceae > UA16. The sequence continues at coordinate 22,291 of CAJQIB010000006.1, forward strand.
ACCAAGGCCTTCGAAAAAGTCATGGAGCAATTGGCTAAACCCGATGTACAAGCCGCCAGCCCATCGGCTTCTAGCAACGTTGCCTTTTTGGATGAATCCGAAATGTCACCAAGCGAGTACGATGATGAAATCAAGGATCTTTTGGATGAATTCGTTCGTCCAGCGGTAGAACAGGACGGTGGTGCCATTGATTTTAAAGCCTTCAAAGAAGGGAAGGTCTACGTTCACATGCGAGGCGCTTGCAGTGGCTGCCCTTCCAGCATGCAAACCTTGAAAGGCGGCATCGAGCAATTGCTCACATCGAAACTTGACGCTGTGGAAGAGGTTGTTGCTCTCGGGGTTTAAGCGAGAAGACGCGCCTTCAATTGTTGGAGACCTCTCCTTTCATGGAGCCAATCTCCTGGCGCAACGCATCCAGGGTTCCTTGAATCCGTTCCATTCCAGAAAATGCCGGTGTTGGCCAATCGAAAGCGAGATACGCTTGAGCGCGCCACACTTCTGCAATCTGATCGGGTTGGACCGCATAGGGAGGATAATCTGGATTGTCCGAGATCATCCGGAAATCCTCGTGATCCGTATCCAATCGATTTTCAATGCGCTTGAAAACAATCCCATCGTTTCGCGTGACCACGATATACGGTCGCATCCCCCCCGAATGATTCCAATCCGGTTCGAACGAAGCCAAAATGTAACTTCCGCTTGGGATGGGCAACATGCTGTCCCCTTCTATTTGAAACAAGCGATACGTTCGATACGGGGACACTTCGGGGATGGGCAAATCAAAGGTCGGAAGGGTTTGCACAAAGTCCGGATCGCTATAGCCCTCCAAATAACCCGCAGCTGCGCGAACAGGCACCACGGCCACATGCTCCTCGTTCGTTTCGTTGTTCACGGGAACGGTAAGCACTCGTAAGCGATGCCCGTTGGTTCGGTTTTCTTGAATTTCCTTGGCATTCACCCCGCGCATCATGGCATCAGTCGACACCCCTAACAAGTCGGCCATGGCCAGAACATTTGCCAACCGCGGCTCAGATCGACCCTCCTCATAAGCGCCTAGGGCAGCGCGCTTAATCCCCATGCGGTCCGCCAACTCTTGTTGCGTCCAGCCCTTCGCTTTCCGCAAGGACTTGAGGTTCTTAGCAAACAAAGGAAGCGAGGTATTGGACATATTTTTGAACTGTTTTGCTATCAAATGTAGCAATGCAAACGAAAAGGTACCTAAATAAATTTGATTTATCTTCATTGAGCCAAAATGCCTTTGATGCCGCGCTCATTTCTCGCCTCATATGTTCTGTTTGTACTCGCTTCCGTTTGGGGGCACTCCCTGTTCGCACAGCGACACTTTGGGATTGAACACGCGTGCAGTCATCCGAGCGCGTGTGGAGATGGACTGGTGGCCCTTGAAGAGAACGCATTCAGCTACACCCCTCCACCGGCATGGATCGATGAATTCACGGATCGAGACGCCTCGTTTCTCGTGACTTACAGCAACTTTCCAGCCGAAGCAGTACTCGCTTTTGATGCCGCAGTTGACATCTGGTCGGCCTTTTTAACTTCTGATATCACCATACGCATTGACGCCTCGTGGGAAACGTTGACCGTAGGAACCTTAGCACAAGCTGGCCCAAACAACTTGCATGAAAATTTTCAAGGTGCCGCTTTTGCAGACACGTATTATGCGGCAGCTCTGGCCAATGCGCTCAACGGAAATGACCTCAGCCCCCAGTCCGATATCGCGTGTTCGTTTAACAGCGCGGCCAACTGGTATTTCGGCCTAGACGGCCAAACCCCGGCTGGTCATTACGATTTCATCACCGCCGCTTTGCATGAAATCGGGCATGGGATCGGATTCATTGGAAGCGCATACTTCACCAACGGATTCGGATTCTTAGGCACAGCCAACACACCGTATGTGTATGATCACTTTACGGAAACCATCGACTCCATTGCCTTGTTGGATCTCAGTAATGGTTCCTCTGCACTGGGGAATGCCCTCACGTCCAACCAACTCTATTGGAACGGGAGCAATGGTGCTGAGGGCGTGGGTGGAGGACGGCCGCGTTTGCACGCCCCCTCCAATTACGAACCTGGATCGAGCTATTCCCACCTGAACGAAGCGACCTATCCGGCAGGAAGTCCCAATGCCTTGATGACACCTGCTTTGAACGCAGCCGAATCGAATCACAACCCGGGACCCGCCATCTTGGGCATGTTCGAAGACATGGGGTGGGTCATTGGCGGTTGTCAGTGGACGGACATCGCCCTTGGTCCACAAACGTCATGCAATGAAGATCTAGGAACCTATAGCCAAGAAATTACACTCAGCTATCAAGCCGAACCGTCCACCGGTCTGATTCAAGTGAACGGAGCGCTCTACCTGACGACTGAAAGCCCGCAAACAATCAATCTCACAGGGCTAGAAGCCAATGGACTGCCTGTAGACATCAGCGTTCACTTTACCGCTGAGGCCTCCTGTAGCGCGGTGTACGAGAACGCCTTTATTGCTCCCATTTCATGCGGTTGCCTGACCGATCTGAGCGGGAACGGTCTCACCGAAATACAAGATGTGCTTCTTCTACTGGCTGACTTTGGTTGTTTAGAAGAGTGTTCGGGTGACGTTACAGGCGATGGAGCGAGCACAATCGAGGATATTTTAGCGATCCTTTCCGCTTTTGGACAACCCTGTATGCTATAAATTTTAGCCTTTTTGCTATTTATCATGGATTTGCTACGTATTTTAGCAAATCCCGATGAAAACAAATCCAACATCCCCTCAACGGGCTATTCTCCACCTTGATCTCGACACGTTTTTTGTGTCGGTCGAACGGCTCATGGACCGTCGCCTCAACGGCCAGCCCATTCTGATTGGCGGAACGGGCGATCGAGGTGTGGTTGCTGCCTGCAGCTATGAGACTCGAGCGTTTGGTGTCCACTCGGGAATGCCGATGCGGCAAGCCCGCTCCATGTGCCCCGAAGCGCTTGTGATTCGCGGGCACTCGAGCAACTACATGAAGCACTCGGATTTGGTAACCGAAATTGTACGCGAAGCCGTCCCTGTTTGCGAGAAAACTTCCATCGATGAGTTTTATGCCGACCTCAGCGGCATGGATCGGTTTTATGGCTGCTGGGATTTCTCACGTGAATTGCGGCAGAAAGTGATTCGCGAGACCGGGTTGCCCATTTCATTCGGCCTTAGCACGAGTAAAACGGTGAGTAAGGTCGCTACAGGGGAAGCCAAGCCCTCCGGGAACATCCGGGTCGATAGCGGCACCGAACGCCCCTTTCTCGGACCTCTTTCCATTCGGAAAATTCCCCAGGTGGGAACCAAAACCTACCAAACGTTACGGAATCTAGGCGTTCGTCGCATCCATACCATCCAAGAGATGCCCGTGGAATTGATGGAGCAGGTCTTGGGTCAAAACGGCAGTGCCATTTGGCGAAAGTCCCATGGGATCGATACCAGTCCTGTGGTGGCTTTCAACGAGCGCAAGTCCATTTCTACAGAACGGACCTTTGCCAAAGACACCACGGACATCGAAAAGCTTCGCGGGATTTTGATTGCCATGGCGGAAAATCTCGCCTACCAATTGCGGCGCGGCAACAAGCTCACTGCTTGCATCTCGGTGAAAATTCGGTACGCCGATTTCGACACCCGCTCACTGCAATCCCGTATTGCGTATACCGCATCCGACCACATCCTGTTGCCCAAAATCAAGGCGCTCTTCGAGCAGCTGTACGATCGCAGGGTGCAGGTTCGACTCATTGGCGTCCGATATACCAACCTCCTCGAAGGAGCCTGTCAAATGGATCTCTTCGAAGACACGGATGAGCGCTTGCACCTCTACCGCGCTTTAGACCGCATTCGCAACCAATATGGCGACCGCAGCATTGTCGCTGCCGCGGGCCTTGAAGCGCGTACCATCGGCCGTCCCAATCCTTTTAATGGAGAAGCGCCCTTGCTTCTTGCCAACCGTCATCAGTAAATTCATCGCATCATGTGTGGTCGCTACGTCACCGTCTCTTCTGTTCAAGCCATCGAAAAACGCTTCAACGTGCAATCGACTCCCGAAGTCACCGCAGCTTGGCGTCCCAATGCCAACGTTTCTCACGGAGAACAGGCTCCTGTCATTGCCAGCGATGCTCCTCAAACACTTCAAATGCAGCAGTTCGGCTTTACACCGCGCTGGGCCAAGAAGCAGTTTTATATGATCAATGCCCGATCCGAAGGAGACCACAACAAAGAGGACGATCCGCGCTACACGGGTGCCATGGGCATCATTCAAAAACCCATGTTTCGCCAATCCATCCGCGACCGGAGGTGCCTGATTCTCGCCGATGCTGTGATTGAAGGTCCCAAGCAGCAAAAACTCACCAAGCCCTACCTCGTCTATCCACGCAATGGTGTCAGACCGTTTGCCATGGCGGGGATTTGGGACGAATGGGCAGATCCCAAAACCGGAGAAATCATTCGGTCGTTTGCCATCCTCACCACGGTGGCCAACACCCTCCTGCAAACCATCGGGCACCACCGCTCACCGGTGTTACTGCCAGAAGAAAACGAGCACGCTTGGCTCGACCTATCCACGCCCCTCGCAGACATTACGGCCATGCTCGGGCCATTTCCCAGTAATGCGTTCAACGCTTACCCCATTTCACCCGAAATCCGAGACCCCCGGGTCAACGGTTCCGATTTGCTGCAGCCCATTGGCCAACGCATTCACGTTGAACACGAATTCATGCTCCACCAGGAGCTCGAGCTGTTTGGCATGGGAGAGTCACGCGCGCGCAATCGCCGTTCTGGGGAACAAGGAGCGCTGTTCTCCTAACCCGCAAATCGATGCACTTGCACTGCCACTCGTGGTTTAGTCTACGCCATGGACTCATGCGGCCCGAAGAGCTCCTTGCCGAAGCGCAAGCGGTTGGGGTCACGGAACTGGCGTTGACCGACATCAACAACACTTCGGCCAACTGGGATTTTGTCCGACTGGCCCCGCGTTATGGAATTCGGCCCGTTTTGGGTACGGATTTTCGAAACAACGGGCACATGCAGTACATCGCTTTGGCTCACAACGTCGCCGGTTATCACGAACTCTGCGCGCACCTCTCACAGCACCTCCACTCGGGCACCCCCTTTCCTGACCGCGCCCCCGATTTTGCCCATGCCTCCGTGATCTATCCGTGGAGTACGACCAAGCACCTCGATTTACTGCCCCTGCGCGAACATGAATGGATTGGTGTGCGCCCATGGGAACAAGCTGAATTCCGAATCCTAGAAGGCAATCCCGCACGGCGATCACGCATTCCGTGGGATAAATTGCTTGCGCTGCAAACGTTTACGTTTCGTCACAAGCGGGATTGGAATTGCCACCGTCTCTTGCGGGCAATTGACCACAACACCTTACTCAGTAAGCTTTCCATCGATGCCACCGGCCATGCCTATGACCGGTTGTTGGACGCAGCCAATCTTCACCAGGCATTCGCAGAACGCCCCGAGTGGATTCAGCGGTCCAAAGCGCTTCTGAGTCAATGCACCATCGCATTGCCTGAACCGGAAGCTGGGCGGATGCACAACAACCAGCACACCTATACCGAAAGCGAAGAGGGGGATGAATCTCTGATCCGTAGCCTGTGTGCTGAAGGGCTTGCTTACCGGTATCCCGATCATGAGGAGGCCGTTTTGGAACGGATGGAGAATGAGCTTCATATCATTCAAAAGCAAGGCTATCTCGCCTATTTCTTGATCAATTGGGACATCACCAGTTATGCCAGAAGTAAGGGGTATTTCTATGTCGGCCGAGGAAGTGGAGCCAACAGCTTGGTGGCCTATCTCCTGCGCATCACCGATGTGGACCCCATCGAATTGGATCTGTACTTCGAACGGTTCATCAACCTCTACCGGACGAATCCCCCCGACTTTGACATTGATTTCTCCTGGACCGACCGGGATGACGTTACCCGGTACATTTTCGAGCGCTTTGACCACGTCGCCCTCGTCGGCGCATACAGCACCTTTCAACACCGCGCCATCGTCCGAGAATTGGGCAAGGTCTTCGGCCTTCCAAAGCATGAAATCGACGCCCTTGCCGACGGGAAATTCAACCCCAATCAACTCAGCGAGATGGCCCAATATGTCGTGCGTTATTCCGGCCACCTCCGGGAGTTTCCCAACGCACTGACGGTCCATTCGTGTGGCATTCTGATTGCTGAACATCCCATCCATCACTACGGCGGCACATTCATGCCCCCCAAGGGGTTCCCGACCACCCAATTCGATATGGTCGTGGCGGAAGACGTGGGGCTTTTCAAGTTTGATATTCTGAGTCAGCGGGGACTCGGAAAGATCCGGGACACCTTGGACCTCATCGCTGTCCACTCGCCGGCCGTTGTCGCGTCCCTCGACATCCACGACATGCAGCGGTTCAAAGCCGACCCCAAAATTCAACACTTGCTGCGCGAAGCGCTGGCCGTCGGCTGTTTTTATGTCGAATCGCCCGCCATGCGGATGCTCATGCGCAAGTTACAAGTCGATACCTATCTGGGATTGGTTGCCGCCAGTTCCGTCATCCGACCTGGTGTTTCCAAAAGTGGCATGATGCGCACCTACATCGAACGGCACCGGGATCCCAAACGGCGAAAAGAAGCCCACCCCGTCCTTCTGAAGTTGATGCCGGAAACCTATGGTGTGATGGTCTATCAAGAAGACGTGATCAAGGTGGCCCACCACTTCGCTGGGCTCGATCTCGGGGAAGCCGATGTCTTGCGACGCGGTATGAGCGGGAAGTTTCGATCGCGGGACGAGTTTGCAAAAGCCCGAGACACCTTCATTGAAAAGGCTGTGGAACGCGGCCGGCCGACTTCCTTGGTTCATGAAGTCTGGGACCAAGTGGAAAGCTTTGCCGGGTACGCCTTTGCCAAAGGCCATTCGGCTTCTTACGCCGTTGAGAGCTATCAAAGTCTCTTCCTCAAGGCCCACTGGCCCCTGGAGTACATGACGGCTTGCATCAACAATTTCGGGGGGTTCTATCGCACCGAGTTTTATGTGCATGAAGCGCGTATGGTCGGCGCCCGCATGGAGGAGCCGTGCATCAACCGAGGCCACTGGGAAGCCACCGTTTACGCCTCTGAACTCCGAATCTTTCTGGGCTTCAACCTCGTGCGCGGGGTCGAGGCGCAAACGGTCGAGGCGGTGATGCGAAATCGTGCGCAATGTGGTCCGTTCGCTTCACTGGAAGACGCCATTGAACGGCTTGGGTTGGGATTGGAGCAATGCTTGCTTCTGATCCGTTGTGGCGGATTTCGGTTTACGGACTTGAGCAAACAGCAACTGCTGTGGGAGGCCCATTTTTTGCTTGGGCACCGATCACGCTCCGCCCCCGAAATCACGCTGTTCGCTCCCGAAGCACGACGCTTCACACTGCCCGCTTTGGAATCGGGGATACTCGAAGATGCCTTCGATCAAATCGAGTTGTTTGGCTTTCCCTTGGTTTCGCCCTTTCTACTGCTCACTGAAGAGGCGCAAGCAGTGGCGCAACGCAGTGTGAGAAGCGACGCGTTATCTGATTGCATTGGACAAACGGTAGAAGTCGTCGGGTACCTCGTTACGGTCAAGGAAACAGCCACATCGAAAGGAGACCGGATGTGTTTTGGGTGCTTTGTCGACCGAGAAGGTGCTTGGCTCGACACGGTGCACTTTCCTCCCTCACTGCGCACCTATGGGTTTCGAGGCAAAGGCATCTATCGGATTCGCGGTCCCGTACGTGAGGAGTACGGTTGCTACCACGTCGAGGCGTTGTGGATGGAAAAGCTCGCTTACATCCCCGATCCACGCTACGCCGAGGGTGGATTGCCCGGTCGTGACGCACGACCTACCAATGCCTCTTCAAAGCGTCGTCCCACCATGCGAGCCAATAGCAGTGGCGGCCAACTCAAACGGCAAATGCAGTCCAAATCTCGCTAGGAGACCGGCTCCCTGTTCGCATTAATTCGATGAAGGTGGCAGGATGTTCCAGCGCAATCCCGCGTAGAGCATCCGTCCAAAGATCGGTGCGTAAACCAAACTGGCATCAAAGTACTGGTTGAAATCACTGGCCGAAACCGGTGAGTCATCATAAACCGCTCCAATGATCGGACGGTCTTGCTTGTAATTCAAAGCATTCTCAACACCCGCATAGAACGAAAATGACGGGGAAAATTGACGCGTAGCCTGCAAATTCAATTGAGTAAAACCCGGTGCCTCGCCTGGACGTTGAAACAATTCCGGGTTCTTCTCCGTTCCTGGCAATCGCTGCGCGCCTACCCATTGAAACGTTGCATCTGCGAGCCACTGGCTCTGCTTTTCTGAGAGCGCCGAAGCATAGCTCCATTGAACAAATGAGCGGTGTTTTGAGACAAAGGGGTCCTGTGTAGGGTTCCCAGAGGCCCGATCTGTTTGAGCGTCGACCCAACGATAGGCAATGCGCAAATCAACCCGGCGGTGCACATCCCAATTGAATTCGGCCTGAGCGGATCGGGCAAAGGACTCGCCATTCAAATTGTACAGTCGAATCTGCTGGGCATCCGCATCGAGATCCACCACCACCTTATTCTCAAACCACGTATTGTATACGTCCAGCGCGAGGGACGCGTCACGATAATTCAACCGAAATTTACTGGTCAAATTCAGTCCGGCGTTCGTCGCAATTTCAGGCTGGAAATCACCGTATACATCGACATTCCATGTTCGCTGACTCGCCCATGAGCCCAGTTGTTCCATGTAGGGATTCGGCGTTCTGAAGCCACGTCCAGCAGCCAATTTGAGCGATGTGTTTTCGGTAGCGCTCCAACGAGCGTGCAATCGAGGACTCCAAAATCCACCGAACACATTGTGCTGATCATACCGCACTCCAGCCACCACGCTCAAACGGTCCGCATGGTTCAAGGTGAATTCGAAAAAAGCGCCAGGAACGACCTCATCCCGCTGTTGGGAAACGCTCAACGTATCTAATTGTACCTTCTCGTCAAACTGATCTGAAACAAAGCTGACCCCTGTCGTGAACGCGCGATTGGTGTTGCCCAGAATTCCTGAGTACAAAACATTTCCTCGGAAAAATCGCTCGCTGCCCGTGTACTTCTGACGACCAAACTGGTGCGCATGTTGGTGATCTGAATACACAAACTGGGCTCCAATGCTTCTCCATTCGGCATCTGGGAAAACAAACCCTGTTTTCGCTGAAACCTCCATCCTGTCAATGGCCGTAACAGCCGACCACCCCGAATCTGATGGTGATGCCAGCATGTCCATGACGCCTGACCAAGGCATGTCTTGATCAAAAGCAGCGACCTGTCCGGCAGCGGATTCCGTCTGGATCCAATTCACAGCATATTCGCCACGAATTCCACGATCACCGATGAACTTCCATTCGCTACGCCCGATATAGTTTCGCTTCAGTGGACCATCTAAAAATCCGTCAGAATTCCGATCGTTCAACTGGTCGTTGCGCACAGCATGCGTCAAAAGAGTCGTACTCCATCTCCGGCTAATTCGATGTTTGCTCACATGGTTCCACTCCAATCGTCCCGCAGCATTTCCGTAAATGTTGACATGAAGCGGGTCTGCATTTTCCGGATTCTTCAATGCTACATTGATCTGACCTGTCATGCTCTCGTATCCTTGAGTCACCGTTCCAGCGCCCTTGCTGATATGGATTTCATGGATCCAATCACCGGGAATGAACATCAATCCTTGAAGGACATTCAATCCACGGGGTCCTGGCAGGTTGTCAACTTGTATTTGGCTGTACTTGCCGTCGAGCCCCAACATACGGATCTGCCGTGTACCCGTCACAGCATCGGTAAACGAGGCATCCACAGATGCGTTGGTCTCGAAGGCTTCGGATAAATTGCAGCACGCTGCTTTTGTCAATTCCTTTCGGTTCAACGATTGAATGTTGAGCGGATTTAAAAGCGATATCTGCGTTGCGCTTCTTTCGGCAGTCACTTCTGCAGAGCCTAAACTCACTCCAGAATCCAGTGGAATATCGACATATGATTGGCCTGAATAAACCAGCCCTGCCGTTTGGTACCCCACCATACTGACCAAAAGGGTGTCTCCTAAATAAGATGAGACGATCTTAAAAAAACCAAAGCCATCACTGATTTCAACATTTTCTGGCGCACTAGACCAACGGACATACGCCCCGGGCAATGAAACATATTCCGGTTCATGCACCCCGCCTTTCTCAAGATCATGGCCTTCATGCGACTCGTAAAGAACTTTCCCCCGAAGGTTGTTCGTCTGTGCAAAAGCTGCAGTACCCAACCCGAAAATCAGTACCGCCAAATAGCAAATTTTCATACGATCAATGGTCGTGGTCTTGGCCCTCAGAACCACATGATGCTCCTTCTCTGTATTTACAGCACCCGTGCAATCCAGCATATTCTTGATCCGTCGCTTTCACTATATCCGTATCGTGTCCTGCTCTGGCAGCAACCGCGTGCAATTGTTCCACAGAAAATTTATCCGTTTTGTACGCTACGGTCAACTTCTTGGTCTCAAGATTCCAATCTACATTGAGAATGCCCGGCAAGTCGTAAGCCTTTTCTATGCGCGTTTCGCACATGCCACAAACACCGTCTACGTTGAACGTGAGCTCTGCTTTTTTCTGTCCGAATGCGGCACATGAAAAACAGAATAAACTGAGTGCGATGAAATATTTCATTTTGCTAAAGTACGAATAGACTGCTCTATTTGCTTCTAAAGGGTTGGCCAACAATTTAAAACAACCCCGATTGAGCCTACTTCTTGCTCTTAACCGCGGCGCTCATGAAGTCGCGATTCATGCGCGCTATGTTGCTTAAATCAATGCCCTTGGGACACTCCACAGCACAAGCACCCGTATTCGTGCAGTTTCCGAAGCCTTCCTTATCCATCTGCTCCACCATGCGCTGAACACGTGATTCCCTTTCAGGCTGGCCTTGAGGTAAGAGCGCAAATTGAGAGACTTTCGCGGACACAAAGAGCATCGCTGAAGCATTCTTGCACGAAGCAACGCATGCTCCACAACCAATGCATGTCGCCGCACTAAACGCGTCATCAGCTTGTTCCTTCGGAACGGGAATCGCATTGGCATCAATCGTGTTGCCCGAGGTGTTGACAGAGATGTACCCCCCCGCTTGAATGACCCGGTCAAAAGCACTCCGATCGACCGTTAAATCCTTGATCACTGGAAACGCTTGTGCTCGCCAAGGTTCAATGGCAATGGTATCTCCATCATTGAATGAACGCATGTGCAACTGGCACGTAGTGACCCCTCGGCCTGGACCATGCGCTTCACCGTTGATGAACATGGAACACATTCCGCAAATGCCTTCACGGCAATCGTGATCAAACGCAACCGGCTCTCCGCCAGCGCGAATAATCTGGTCGTTGAGCATGTCCATCATTTCGAGGAACGACATGTCCGGAGACACCCCTTCCAATGCATGCGTGTCCATGTGTCCTGTCGCTTCCGGGCCGTCTTGGCGCCAAACTTTCAATGTCAGATTCATGACCTTCTTACTTGTAGCTGCGTTGCTTCAACTCGATGTTTTCAAAAACCAAATCCTCCTTGATCAACTTGGATTCACTGGGGTCTCCCGCGAATTCCCAAGCCGACACAAAAGCAAAATTCTCGTCATCCCGAAGAGCTTCTCCTTCCGGAGTTTGATGCTCTTCACGGAAATGCCCTCCACAGGATTCCTCTCGAGCCAATGCGTCCATGCACATCAACTCTCCTTGCTCTAAGAAATCGGCGACACGCCCTGCCTTATCCAGTTCTGGATTGTAACTCGTCGCATTTCCTGGAACACGAACGTCCTTCCAAAATTCCTCACGCAATGCGCGAATGTCCGCGATCGCCTTTTTGAGACCGGCTTCGTTTCGCGACATTCCACATTCATTCCACATGATGCGGCCTAAACGTCGGTGGAAATCATCAACTGGCTTGGACCCGTTGTTGTTGATGAGATGGTCAATGCGCTCCTGCACCGCCTTTTCTGCCGCTTCAAACTCGGCTGAGTTTGATGAGATCGCCCCTGTGCGAATGTCATTTGCCAGGTAATCCCCAATGGTATAAGGCAATACGAAATAGCCGTCAGCCAGTCCTTGCATCAAAGCAGAAGCGCCCAGTCGATTCGCTCCGTGATCGGAAAAGTTGGATTCGCCTGTTGCATACAACCCCGATACGGAGGTCATCAGATTGTAATCCACCCAAAGCCCCCCCATGGTATAGTGAACCGCAGGATAAATCTTCATCGGTGTTTCGTAAGGATTGTCCGCTGCAATCTGCTTGTACATGTCGAAGAGGTTGCCATACTTCGCTTTCACCACCTCCTTGCCCAATGTGACAATCTCTTCAGTCGATGGTTGAGACAGCCCGCGAATGCTCGCTTCTGTTTTGCCGTAACGTTTGAACGCGCTGGCGAAATCCAAGAAGACGGCTTCCCCCGTCTTATTCACGCCAAAGCCCGCGTCGCAGCGCTCCTTGGCGGCACGAGAAGCGACGTCCCGTGGGACCAAATTTCCGAATGCAGGATACCGCCGTTCCAAATAGTAATCCCGATCAGCCTCTGCAATCTCCAATGCTGTTTTCGTTCCCTTCCGAATTGCTTCGGCGTCCTCCTTCTTCGCCGGAACCCAAATGCGACCATCGTTGCGCAAAGACTCCGACATCAATGTCAGTTTCGATTGATGCTCACCAGACACCGGAATGCACGTCGGGTGAATTTGCGTGAAGCACGGGTTGGCCATATGAGCGCCTTTTTTATGCGCCTTCCAAGCTGCCGACACATTCGATCCCATGGCATTCGTGCTCAAGAAGAACACATTGCCGTAACCGCCGGTTGCCAATACAACCGCGTGCGCTGCGTGACGCTCCAATTCTCCCGTAACCAAATTCCGAGCGATGATTCCACGGCATTTGCCATCGACCATAACCACATCCATCATTTCGTGGCGGGTCAACATGTCGACCTTGCCTTTGGAAATCTGGCGGCTTAACGCTGAATAGGCTCCCAACAAGAGCTGCTGGCCTGTCTGGCCCTTCGCATAGAAGGTTCGAGAGACCAACACTCCTCCGAAGGATCGGTTGTCCAACAGACCTCCGTACTCACGCGCAAACGGAACACCCTGTGCGACGCATTGGTCAATGATGTTGGTTGAAACCTCCGCCAAGCGATGCACGTTGGCCTCTCGGCTTCGGTAATCTCCTCCTTTGACCGTGTCATAGAATAAGCGGTGCACCGAGTCCCCATCGTTTTGATAGTTTTTCGCAGCGTTGATTCCGCCCTGAGCAGCGATTGAGTGAGCTCGTCGTGGGGAATCTTGGAAGCACAGCGCCTTGACATTGTACCCCATTTCAGCAAGGGATGCCGCAGCAGAACTGCCGGCAAGTCCTGTTCCTACAACAATGACGTCAATGGAGCGCTTATTGGCCGGATTTACCAGCTGAATGTCATCCTTGTACTTCGTCCACTTGTCGGCCAATGGGCCTTCTGGAATTTTGGAATCGAGCATCGTTTCGAAACTTTAAAGCTGGATAAAGAAAAGGTAAACTGGAATGCTAGCGAACAGCGTTGGAACGCCGATGCCAAAAAACAAACCCGCCCGCTCAATCAGCGGAGAATATTTTGAATGGCGCAATCCCAAAGATTGAAAGCCACTTTGAAAACCGTGAATCAAGTGAAAGCCCAAGGCAAACTGCGCCAACACATATCCCGCAACGGCTAGACCTGCTAACCCGTTTTCAGGACCAAAAAAGGTCATGACGACCGTATGCAGATCCTTCAGCCCATCAGATTCTCCAATTGGACCAAAGTGCATCACGTACCAAAAGTTTTGCATGTGACTCACCAGGAACACCAAGATGATGGTTCCTAGGATGCCCATGTTTCGGCTGGACCATGAGGCGTTGGCAGAACCTTTTTCTTTCACATACCCCGTTGGTCGCGCTTTGCGGTTCTGCATTGTGAGGGCAATGCCATCCACAACGTGAAACAAAACCGCCGCATACGTCAGGTAGCTGAGTAATTTGACCAGCGGGAAGGTGGTCATAAAATGAGCGTATTCGTTGAAGGCCAATTGCCCTTCAGCGCTTGTATTGAACAGCTGCAAGTTGCCTGCTAAGTGTCCCAAAAGGAAGAGGCATAGAAAAAGCCCTGACAGGGCCATTACATATTTCTTGGCAAGAGACGAACGCAAAATTCCTGAGTTACTCATGGTAGAATCCAATTGGATTCTTCAAAGATAACATGATGACCTCCGGCTACCAACGCATCACCAGACGAAGGCCGCAAGGCTGTTCTCCTTCGGGATGAAAAGGGGCGCCTCGGTTATCGAAGCGCCCCCACCATCAAGACTCCACAGACTCTACTGGACGGCGATCAAGCATCAACATTTCGCTCGCCACGATCTCCGTAACGTAACGCGTATGCCCCTCACCATCTTCGTAAGTGCGGTAAGCCAGACGGCCTTCGATGGCAATTTCCGCGCCCTTTTTGAGGTATTGACCAGCGACATCCGCCAGCGCACCCCACGTGACCACATCGTGCCACTGTGTGCGCTCCACACGCTCACCCTCACCATTGCGGAAGATTTCGTTGGTCGCTACCGGAAAAGAGCATTTGGTCTTGCCTTCATCGAAGCTCATCAATTCGGGGTCTTTCCCGAGACGTCCAATCAATTGGACCTTATTTCTAAGTGCATTCATTTGGTTAATTATTCTTGGCCAAACATCCGACGGTCACTTGCGTCTAGTCGTAACCCGAACGGATACGTTCACCAATTGACACAAGGGGTTTGTCGGCGCGACGAGCGTGTATCTTTGCCCCCACATCTGAACAGTTTCAATGGCTTCTAAAATCCGCGTCCGTTTCGCTCCTAGTCCGACCGGCCCTCTACACATGGGCGGTGTCCGAACGGCTTTATACAACTACCTCTTCGCTAAGAAACATGGTGGAGATTTCTTGCTTCGCATCGAAGACACCGATCAAAAACGCTTCGTTCCGGGAGCCGACACGTACATCCAAAAAGCCCTTGAATGGTGCGGGATTCCGCCTTCTGAGGGCGATGGAATCGGAGGTGACCACGGGCCGTATAAACAATCCGATCGCAGTGCGTTGTATGCCACCGAATTGAACCGATTGCTCGAGACAGGCAACGCATACAAAGCCTTCGATACGTCCGAAGAAATGGATGTCCTTCGAAAGGCCGCCGAGAAAAACGGAGACGTCTGGCAATACGACGCCAGTACGCGGATGTCCATGCGGAATTCCTTGTCATTAAGCGCTGACCAAATGGCTCAATTGGAGGAAAACAACACCCCCTACACCATCCGTTTTCGCATGCCGGACGCCGCTCGAGATTATGGGTTCAACGATGCCATACGCGGCCACATTATCGTTTCAACGGGTGTCCTCGACGACAAGGTCCTGATGAAAACAGATGGATTGCCCACCTACCATCTCGCCAACGTGGTCGATGATCATCACATGGCCATCAGCCATGTTATTCGCGGAGAAGAGTGGCTTCCAAGCGCACCCCTTCACGGCCTACTGTATGAAGCCTTTGGATGGGATGCTCCCGTCTTTGCGCATTTGTCATTGATCTTGAAACCAACCGGAAACGGAAAGTTGAGCAAGCGCGATGGCGATCAAGGAGGCTTCCCCATCTTTCCTTTGAATTGGGAAGATCCGCAAACAGGTGTGGTGTCAAGCGGTTATCGAGAGCAAGGCTATCTGCCCGAGGCTTTCATCAACATGCTCCTCCTCTTGGGATGGAGCAGCGGTGATGAGAAAGAGTTGTTTTCGATGGAAGAAGCCATCGCCGCATTTGAATTGGAAGGCGTCACCAAATCTGGGGCACGTTTCAATCCGGATAAAACCAAGTGGTTCAACGAACAGTACTTGCGTCAACTTCCAACGGACGCTGCTGTTGCTGCGTTCCGAGAGAGCGCGAAGGGTGAAGTCGATCAATGGGATGATGCCCGGTGTATTCATGTATTGAATATGATGCTCGAACGCGTCAGCTTCATGCACGAGATCAGCGCACATCGGTATCTTTTTGAGGCGCCTGCAACGTTAGACGAGAAGCTTGTGGCTAAAAAGTGGAAGCCTGAAACAGCAGGCTATGTGCTTCAATTGAAAGCGGTTTTGGCATCCGTCGAGTCTTTTGATTCGAGCAGCATAGAAACGGAATTCAAAGCATTCCTAGAGGAAAACAACTTGGGGTTTGGAGCCGTCTTATTGCCCTTTAGACTGGTTCTTACGGGCACAGGAGGCGGGCCGTCTATGTTTGATTTCGCT
>CAJQIB010000007.1 GCA_905478325.1 uncultured Flavobacteriales bacterium
TGGATTTCGGGGCAAAAACTCATGGAATACAACAAGGTCAAGTTGGCCAATGCCTGGTTCGACCCGACGTATTGCAAGGAGTACATCGCGAGTCGCATCTATCGGAAATACCTTCCCACCCCTGAAATCAATTTGATTCCACTGCATACCCAAGGCAATTACACGGGGATGTATGTGAATACAGAATCCATCAATAGACAATTTTTGAGCAAGCACTTTGGCGAAAACGATGGAGCGCTGTTCAAAGGAGACGGCGCAGGCGTTTTTTGTGGAATCAACGGAGGAGATGGCACGGAAGGCGGTGACCCCACATTCGCTTACCTAGGAACGGACTCGGCAATCTATTATGACAGCTATACCATCAAGTCTGATAACGGATGGGGAGGATTATTGGACCTCATCTCGACATTAGAACTCGACCCCGAATCCCTTTCAGACGTGCTCAATATTGACCGTTTCCTTTGGGCGATGGCGGTGAATACTGTCGTGAGTAACTTGGATACGTACAACGGATATTACGTGCACAACTATTATCTCTACCAGGACAGCGAGGAGCGGTTCCAAATGATTCCTTGGGACTTTGACAATTCCTTTGTGGGTGCCATCATGGGCTGGAGCTATTGGAACCCGAACGAAGTGTACGAATTTGATCCATTTTGGACCGGTTGGGACGCCGCAGACAACAGGCCACTCACGGAATATCTTTTTAATCACCCAACGTATCGAATGCAGTACATCGCACACATCCGCACGGTCTTGGAAGAGTCGATGAACACGGATGAGATACAGGCCGATATCGATGCATTTCAAAGCCTCGCTTACACTGATGCTGCTGCTGACAACAACGGTCTATTTGGAATGCCACAGTTTAACTCCAACGTGAATGAATCGCTATGGTGGGGGAATTGGGGTTTTGGCGGGATTTTGAGTACGGTCGAAGCGCGCATGGAATTTCTTTATGACCACCCCGAAATTTCTGAAACAGCGCCCGTTATCGGCTCTCCGGACATAAGCAACGACATGGTCTCTGTTTCTGTCTTCGGTGCAGAAGAAGTTCAGTTGCGCTATTGTACCGGAGACATTGCAAGTCATTTTCAATCCGTCACCATGGTCGATGACGGGACACAGGGAGATGCGTATGCTTCAGATGGAATTTACTCGGTTGCCCTGCCTTCCTTCAGCAGTGACAATATCAAGTTTTACGTCAGCGCAACCAATTCTGAAGCCATGAGTTTGTCGCCGCAACGTGCCGAATACGAATACTACCTTTACGGAACAGGCACCGGCATTGATGACGACCTCTTTCAAGCAAACACAACAGCATCCGATTGGTCCATTGCACCCAATCCCGCATCCAATTGGTTTTCATTGCAGCATTGCGAGCCATTGGCTCCCATTACCATTTTTGACCCCCAAGGAAGGATGAAAATGCAACACCATTGGGATGGCATCCCAGTAGACATTAGCGGATGGTCACCTGGAGTCTATCTGGTTCAGGTTAAAGAAGCGCATTCGCTATCCACAAAGAGACTCCTGGTGCGCTGAGTGCTCCTTCTGAGGACCTCTGAAGAAGTGTTCAATCGATAGAAATCACTCGATAGAAGAGCTCCTGTATTTCCGTTTCCACGCACTCGAGGAGCACCTATGCTTTCATTTTAGTTTTTAAACGTGATGTTCATTTGTGCCATAGTCTCTGCTCAACGAGTGGATACGAGCCACGCTCCAGATGCGCACATCTGTGGATTGCTCACTGGATAATTCTAAATGGAATGCAATTCACTCAAAACGCTTCAATGAAATTTGGACGACAAAAAACGGACTATATTGGAACATGATTACACTGTTTTTATCTTCACTATTCACGACTAGATTGAAAACAAGGACATCCAAACAGCAGAAAAATGTCCCATTCAGCCACTTCCCATCGGCCTTTATCTGAAGACCTCTACAAGGGATCCGTGGTGAGTTACGTGTCCAATATGCTACGCGTGCGTCGGATTCAAATTGAAGTGCACGTCGTAGAGACTATTGGAAACGATCAGATTAAAGAAGAATCAATGAATCGGAAGGACCTCTGTCGTGTGTCTAAAAATCGGATTCGAGCTGATTTTGAAATACGCCAGATTACCGACTAAACAGGACGCATCCACATGCTTCGTCTTGAAGTTAGCCAATTAATAATTCAACTGTACCTCTCCTCAGTGAAAGGACCCTCTGACTTTCTAGCGTTTTCAAAATTCTCGACACAACAACTCGGGTAGTCCCTAAACTATTGGCAATCTCCAAGTGTGTCATCGAAATGCAATTCGAATTTTCGGTATTCACTCGGATTTTTAAGAAATCCAGAATGCGCTCTTCGAGACTTGCTGTTCCTGCACTTTGAAGACCTCGGGTCAGCATATCAAATATCTCTCTGAAGGATGCCAACACGAGCTGATTCCACTCCAATTTCGTCTTGGACCAAAGGATCATGGTATTCATCGGGAGATAGAGCAGAATGGATTCTGCTTCAGCCACGGCATACATATTGACTTTATTCTCCTCACTTAAAAAACTAACGCATGACAACATGCTTGTCTCGTGAGGCCTTACTGAATAAAGCAACAATTCTCGATCGGTATTGTCGTTGCGATAAAAAACACGAACACGGCCTTCAACAAGAATAGGAACCATGCTCATCTGGTCTCCTTCCTTAAAGATTATCGCATCCTCTTTGAATCTCGTCAGTCGACCTTGATTTCTCACCTGAGCGATCATTTCAGCATCGAAAGGCAACTTTAAATCATGGTTTTCAATGCATAAAGGCTCTTGAATAGACAGGGACATAATGAAATAGTTAGAGTACAAACATAATTGAAAAGGCCCGCCACCACTTGCGGTGTCGGGCCAAGCCAAAAAGTATTGAATTTGGGCTCCCTATTATTGAACTGTTTGTCAAGCACTTGTAGTGTGCACTGTCGCTGTCCTCACGGCTATAGTATAGCTTCCTGGACTAAGATTCAATTTCAACAAGGCAAAACTACATCACCGAAATAGGACATCGAGTGACTTTTGATACACTCCTATTGAATGGGTATTTCCCTCGAGAAGTCGACGAAGGTGACCTGCGGACCACAACCGTTACGTCACTTGACGACAACGCGCTGATAGTGCATCTGGTCTGCGCTCATAAAAACAACCACAAACACCCCTTTTTGATTGATGGTGAAGGTGACAGGCGAGGAATGGCCTTGCATCTGAGGCGATTGAATAAGCCGGCCATCCAACGTATAGACCTTCAAAAAATCAACCCTATCCTGAATGGTAAATTGCCCCGTGCTGGGATTCGGATACACGCGATTGGTCAACCCATTTTCCTGCTCAATGTCAATCGAAATGCCTGTGCACTCTTGAGGAAGATTGGCATCCAACCATTCCAATCGAACGGCAATCCAATCTTTCAGAGCCTCCATCTCAGCGGCATACGTTTCAGGGATCGGTTCAAGTTCGGGAGAAGCCGTAGCAACACCTAAAAACGGCCACTTCTGGTAATGTCTCGCTTGAACGTCGACGAGTAAATTCGAGACACTATCCACGTAATTCCCAAGGTAATCCATGTTCAAGAATTCCGCGCGGTATTCATCGTATCGGCACCTCAAGTGGTTCCCGAAAGTGCTGTCCTGAAGCAAACGCACATACCATTCGGGCGTGTAATTGTCGGTCGGGCAATTGTTGATCAAATGGGCCCAGCCTGCCCCTTCAGTACTTTCAAAAATTTCACAAGAAGCCAAATTTTTCCAGGCCCAATCAAAATCCCAGGGCGGCCCCGCTTTGAACTTTCCTCCGTTGCTGTGCTTGTCCTTGTGGAAGAACCGGCTCTTCTTGAAACCATCGTTGTTACGACTCAATTCGTTGAGCAAGAAATAATCAATGAATGATTCCACATCGAGAAACTCGCGGTAGCCGGCGGTGGGGTCATCAAACGCATCGCTGTAAAGCGCCGTCTCCATGGAATCAACAAATGCCGCGATGTAGTCCTTTTGACTCGGGGTGATCACCTCAGGTTTGGGGATTTCATACCGCAAGTGAACGTCGAAGGTTGGGTGGGCTGGCGGGCTAAACGAAAGCTCCCAGCTGTTCTCATTGTTCCATAAATTCAATTGAAGGAGATAACCACCTGTCACATCATCGCCCGTGTTTTCATCTGGATTGAGCGTGGCGATATCCAAGCGTTCTGCATCGCGTTTGATCTTTTCTCCCAACACAAACACCCCCTCGTAATTTCCATTAATCTGCACTTCACACAAGGTTACTCTTGGAGCGTAGTTCCCCATTTTAGTATAGAGGTGCTGGGCGAGCGTATTTCGAATGAATGAGCGGTCATTATAATTACTCAAGAGTACCCAATCATTTTCAGCGGGCATATCTACTAGCACAACATTGTTGTTGGTGCCGTCAAGGTTCCGTGTTTCAAAGCCATACGCTTTTTGAGGATAACCGGCTGAGCTCGCCCCCCTGATTTCAATCCCAATCTTTCCATCGTAATCCGAAGGGGAGTCCGTTATGAAATTTTCCAAACCTGGCCCATTGTACAACACCTGAAGATCCGCTGTGATTTTCTCTTCGTCTCCAATCGTTTGTTCATTCGTTTCGATCAACAAAATGGGCAGCACCGAGGATTCCAATTCAACCGTGCCCGGATCCATGGCACATATATTGACCCCCCCCGTCTGGCCTCCGTAACCCCACAACTGCAGATAAAGCACTGTTCCTGGCTCCACATTGAATGTGGGGAGCAGTGAAAAATATCCCGGCCCCGAATCGTCATCACAATAGACTTGTTGCAGTCCCGTGCATGATGTACCGGTCCACAAAGCCAGTCCTGTATCGTTCAATTCACCTACACTTTCGGTGGTAAACAACAGACTTCCTGATGCAGGCACGACATACGTAAACCACAAATCACCGCCTTGAAAGTTGGCACACCAAGGGCTGTAAGAAGAACCGGGCGCAGTCGCATTGTTCACTTCGACACAACCAAGCTGCCCTTCCATGGCACTGCAGGGATTCGACCCGGGATCCGGTTCGATGCTGCAATCTGTCTCGAAAGTATCCGTCATCCCCACCTCTGGTTCAGGACCATCCCCTGCGATTAAATTTCCCGCTCCGCCCAATAAAAACCAGGTGTTTTCATTTTCGTATTCCCCGGAAAAATATTCCAATTGAATGGCATCGCCATCACAGACTTCAAACGTCCAACTGCTGCCCTCATCGAGCGCAATAAAACTTTCTGTGAGCACTCCATTGACCATCAGATTCAAGGAAGCTCCGTTCCAGCCATCGCCATAAGAATCATTGCCCACAAGCGTATACTCACAGCATTGACCAAAAGTCAAGTGGCTCGTGATCAAAGCCAAGAATAGAAGCGTCGGTCTCATTCAATTCATTTTTCAG
>CAJQIB010000008.1 GCA_905478325.1 uncultured Flavobacteriales bacterium
CGCAGTCGTAGCCCGCATCAGCATAGGTGCAGGAGTCGTCGGAGTCTGTCGCGTCAGCGTCATAGTTGCAAGCCGTTGCATCCTGGCAACCGGCTACTTCAAATTCGTCGCATACACCGTCGCCGTCTGCATCCAAAACACATTCGCCTGCGCAGTCTAAACCATTTTCAGCATACGTACATGAGTCGTCGGAGTCTGTCGCATCCGCATTGTAGTTGCAAGCCGTTGCGTCTTGGCAACCGGCCAATTCAAATTCATCACACACGCCGTCACCATCGGTATCGGCAATGCAATTCCCATCGCAATCATACCCCACAGCAACATAGCTACACGAACCGTCGTCCGTATTGGCCAAAGCATCATAATTGCACGCCACCTCGTCCATACATCCTTCAATCACATCGATGCAACTTCCGTCATCATAATCAGCCTCTGGATCAAAATTAATAGCTTCCGGATCCATGCATCCACATGCATTGGAAACACCGGCCGCATCAGGAGAATACACTCCTGTCCCCTCGAAGCTAAACGCACCACGAACATCATTCGTGCCATCACCATTTACAAAAACCTGCGTATTTAGCGTGCCACTGATGTCTCCTGCAGTCGACACCTGCAAAATCAGCACTCGGTTGTTCATTGGGTCTGGGAGGCCATTGGGAGTGCCATTCAACACATACCAAGCTCCGCCCGTTTGGTCGTCAATCACAATGTCCTGTCCATCAATTGCGCTGGCAGCAGCGAAGGCTCCAACCCATGGCTGGTCTGCGCTTTCTACCGTGCTGATTGAACTCTCACTTCCTTCAGGCTGCGATTCAATCCCGATGGTAACCCAACTATCCGCTGCCAAGTCAGGGAAAAAAGCTAAAAACGCAGGATTCACTCCTCCTGCCGTCGTCGCACCAAACTGGCTGTTGTAAAAGCCCGTCGTTGTCGACAAAAACAAGGGGTCTGTATCGTTGCCGTAAACCGAGCTTAAGAAGTCATCCTCATTCGCCATGTTCATGTAAAACCGGTACGTCGTCATACCGGGAATAATATCTACTGCATGCTCCTCAACCGTCATGGTATAATCCATCGTCACCATGCCTGCTGTCGCACACGAGCAGAAGTCGCACGAACCATCATCATTGTTCGCTGCAGGATCGTAATTGCACGCCAATTCATCCGTGCAACCATCCACAATTTCTTCTGGAGTAAAAGGCGTGAACGGAATGACTCCGCGCCATTCTTCCTCCGATGTTCCATTGCTGAAAACTTGAATTTGCATTTGCCCCGTCAACTCGCCTTCAGTCGTGATTTGTCCCACCAAAACACGCAAATCCTCACCCGCAAAAGAAGGATGGTTCCAATCGCACGTTGAAAGATCATAGGGGTCACATGGAAAAAGCGTAAACAACGCTGAACCTGTGGCATCATTGATGAGGACGTTGTCCCCTGAATTGAATTGATCGAACAAGCTAATTTCTCCCTCTGCTGTCGAAACATCAATGGCATCGGCAACGCTTTCTCCACCAATCGTTAACCAACTGTCAAAGGCCAATTGAGGAAAGAAACCAAAGAAGCCCGGGTTGCTTTCTGCCCCTATATCCGCACCCAAATCCAAATCATTGAACCAGGCCATTTCGGACGTCGAGTTGATCATCATCGGATTGTCTGCCTCACCAGAAATCGCCGATAAAAAATCAGACTCATTCACCATGTTGAGGTAAATGCGATAGGTTGTATACCCAGTCAAATCAGTCGTTCCAACCATTCCATCGTGGTCCGCGTAGGCGACAACTTCAAGCCAATATCCATCCGGAACAGAAGGTGAAGGAGAAGAAGTGGGTTCCTGAGCTTGCGCATTCCAAAGCATGGAAGACGCAGCTATGATGAGGCATAGCAGTTTACGCATGACGCGACGAATTTGGTTAACAGTTCATTCAACAACACGTGAGCGAAACATTCTTCAATGACAACGCACACGGAGCGAATGTAACGGGAACTCTGTCAAATTGCAAGATCCCTATTGTTATTCGTCTAATTTTTACGAATACTTATCGACATTTCAGTTGAATTCAACGCATTACCCGCTCTTTAAAATATTTCAATTAAAATCTGATAAAAACAACTTGTTCAGGTCGCATGAAATTCAAGAAAGTTTAGGCTATCTTTGGCGACCCTTAATGGTACTATAGCTCAGTTGGTAGAGCAGCGGACTGAAAATCCGCGTGTCCCAGGTTCGAATCCCGGTAGTACCACAAAAAGCCAGTTCACGCTGGCTTTTTTTGTTTCTATACTTTCGTAACGCGCTAACTTCGCTCAAGCTCTAATCACTTCATCGAATCTCCGGTTCTGTGCATCAAAACATCCAGTTCAATCAACCCGACCAAAACCAGCACTTGGAATTGCCTTGGATCCAGTGGATTCAATCGGATGGATTTCGAATTCTGGCGGACGAACGATTCCGAGAGTTGCCCGTTTTTGGACCGCTGACGCACGTCTGGAATACGAGTCCGAAATGTTTCATTTCCGCTGGAGAGGATTCCAAATCCATCAAATCGGCTGAACGTATTTGGTCTTGGTTGGATCAGGAAAATACAGATCGCGGACATGTTTTGCTGATTGTCGGGGGTGGAACCATCAGTGACCTTGGTGGGTTTGTGGCCTCGACGTTCAAACGAGGCATACCATTTGTTTTGGTACCGACCACCCTTGTCGGTATGATTGATGCCGCCATTGGGGGAAAGAATGGCCTCAACTATTCCGATTATAAAAATCAAATTGGAACATTTCAATTGCCCGACTTGACCTACATCGATGTCAACTTCATCTCTTCGTTAGATGCCCTTGAGCGGACAAACGGCTGGATGGAGCTCGTTAAGCACAGCTTGATTTCCGATCGGACATTGTGGAATGAAATTCAGAACGTTGACATTCATCTTCCGGGAGCCATAGCGCCTTGGGTCCCGCGTGCTGCTGAAATAAAGAAGCACATCGTTGCTCAAGACTTCCTAGACGAATCGCTTCGGAAATCCTTGAATTTCGGACACACCGTTGCCCACGCTCTTGAATGGAAAGCACAGCAAGACGATGTGCAACTCAGTCATGGTGTAGCCGTCGGTTGGGGAATGCTGTGGTCACTGGCATGGAGCAATTCCCTGCTACAAAGAGACTCTACAGACTTTGAATTGGCCAGCCGAAGCATTCGGATGTGGCTCGACACAATCCCCGCACACCATCAATCGCATTGGCTGAGCGCTTTGGACCCTGCAGAATTGTGGCCCGCCATGCTGAAGGACAAAAAAAACCTCGACGGAGCCGTGCTTGATGTTGCATTGACGCAGATTGGAGAGGCCATTTGGAACCAGCCCGTAACGTTGAATAAATTCACAAGCATTTGGAAACAAGTCTTCCTTTCCTTGGAGACCAATTGATTCCCCTCCCTTAGCTTTACCCCATGCAACATACAGCAGGCGATCTCGCCGACATGTTGAAAGGTCTCGTAGAAGGAGACTCCCAAGTCATTGTCAATCAATTGTCGAAAATTGAGTTGGCGTCTTCTGGGTCACTTACTTTTTTATCCAATCCGGATTATGAAGGGTACTTGTACACAACAGGCGCATCAGTGGCTATTGTTCCCACAACGTTTACTGCTACGCAGCCATTGCCAGCAACATTGACTTTAATTCGAGTTACCGACTCGTATGCCGCATTTGCACAACTCTTGGAGTTCGCGTCAACAGCTATGGCCCTTCCGCGCACCGTCCATCCGGCTGCTGTCATTAGTGAATCGGCTCAAATCCACCAGAACATACACATTGGAGCCCTCGCTGTCATTGAAGACGGCGCCACCATTGGTGAGGGGTGTGAAATCCATGCCCATGTTACAGTCGGTCGCAATGTGCGCATCGGAGCCAATTCAAAACTGCACAGTGGAGTGCAGGTATTGGACAATTGCATCATTGGAAGCGGGTGTACCATTCAAGCAGGTGCGATCATTGGATCCGATGGCTTTGGATTTGCTCCTCAGGCCGGTGATGGATACAAAAAGATTCCTCAAACAGGCAATGTCATCCTCCATGACAACTGTGAAGTCGGTGCTGCCACGACCATTGATCGTGCCACTTTGGGCTCAACGATTATCGAGGAGGGGGTGAAGTTGGACAACCAAATTCAGGTCGCGCACAACTGCACCATTGGAGCTCACACGGTCATTGCCGCGCAAACAGGAATTGCTGGATCGACCGCCATTGGAAGCCGATGCATGATTGGTGGGCAAGTTGGATTCGCAGGACATCTCAAAATAGCAGACGGCGTTAAAATCGCAGCGCAATCCGGAGTTACGATAAGTATCAAAGAGCCAGACTCAGTTTGGCAAGGGACGCCAGCAACGCCTATCAAAGATTATCGAAAACGTCAAATTGCCCTGCGCAATTTATCACGCCATCGCCTCATGGATCGCTTGGAAGAGCTTGAAAAAATCCAGCAGGACAAGCGCACCTCTTCATGACAAAAAAGCAGAGAACCATTCGTAAATCCATCTCATTCTCTGGGATTGGATTGCATACCGGTCAACAAACAACCATGACTCTGCATCCCGCTGACGCGAATCATGGATACAAGTTTCAGCGGTCAGACCTCCCTGATTGCCCTATTATTGACGCCGACGTAGACCGTGTCGTCAGCACCCAAAGAGGAACGACACTTGAGCAGAATGGTGCACAGGTCAACACCACAGAGCACATTCTAGCGGCTCTATACGGTTGCGAAGTCGATAATGCTCTGATCGAATTGACCGGTCCTGAAATCCCGATCATGGATGGCAGTTCAATCGAGTTCGTGGAGGCCTTAGAAACCGCAGGCTACCAAGATCAGGAAGCCAACCGGAAGTACTTCAAGTTGAATTCAAATGTCTGGTACGAAAACAAGGAAAAGGGTGTTGAGATGCTCGCTGTACCCGAGCCACAAGATGAATTCCGGATTACGGTCATGGTGGATTACCGCAGCCCTATTCTCGGCACCCAACATGCGAGTATGTACAAGATTTCGGAATTCAAAGACGAAATCGCTCGCTCCCGGACCTTCGTTTTCTTGCGTGAAGTCAAGCAACTTGCGAATGAAGGCTTGATTAAAGGAGGTGATCTGAATAACGCTGTTGTACTCATCGAACGCATCTATTCGGATGAAGAGCTGCACACCATCGCACAATTGCTCGGAAAGGACGACCTCAAGTCCCGTGGCGACGTTCCTGGAGTTCTCAATACGTCTCCCCTCCGTTATCAAAACGAACCTGCACGGCACAAGTTATTGGACATCATGGGAGACCTCGCCCTCATGGGGTGCTTTTTACAAGCGCACATTTTGGCAGCCCGGCCAGGCCATGCTGGCAACACCTCATTTGCAAAAATCCTCAAGAAGATGATGATAGAAGAAAAGAAGACACCCAATCTGAGTACTGATCGCCCATCCATCCTTGACATCAACCAAATTAGCGCGATGCTTCCGCACCGCTACCCCTTTCTATTGGTTGATCGGATTCTGGAAATCAATGAAGACAGCATCATTGGCTTGAAAAATGTCACCTTCAATGAACCCTATTTCCAAGGTCATTTTCCCGGAAATCCCGTGATGCCTGGCGTATTGCAAGTGGAGGCCATGGCTCAAGTTGGTGGCATCTTCGCCCTGAATACTGTCCCAGACCCCGAGCACTACACCACCTACTTTATGAAAATTGACAATGTCAAATTCAAACAGAAGGTGCTCCCAGGAGATACGTTGGTCTTTCATCTAGAATTGATGTCTCCGATACGACGAGGCTTGGTTAACATGAAAGGAAGAGGATATGTCCGTGGCCAATTGGCCTCAGAAGCAGAGATGCTTGCGAAGATTGTAAAAGACAAGTGAGCGGAAATTACTGAAACCAACGATCAAGTGAGTCAGATTTCACCCCAAGCCTATGTGAGCTCCAAGGCGCGTATTGGAGAAGGAGCCATTATTGAGCCCTTCGCATTCATCGAAGACGATGTTCAAATCGGTCCAGGAACCTGGATCGGTCCGAATGCAATCATCATGAATGGCTCACGCATAGGAAAGGACTGTAAAATTTTTCCTGGTGCTGTGATCGGAGCCGTGCCACAGGATCTCAAATATGCGGGAGAGTCCTCAACGGCTGAAGTTGGTGACCGCACTGTGATTCGCGAATGCGTGACCATCAACCGGGGCACCACAGACCGCATGCGAACCGCCGTAGGAACGGATTGCTTGCTGATGGCATACACCCACCTCGCTCATGACGTTTTGGTCGGCGACCACGTCATCATCGCGAACTCAGGGAACATCGCAGGCCATGTGACCATTGAAGATTGGGCGATTCTCGAAGGAATGGTCGGCGTGCAACAATTTGTCACCATTGGCATGCATGCATTTGTTGCGGGAGGATCACTCGTGCGTAAGAACATTCCACCCTATATCAAGGCCGCCCGTGAACCACTCTCATACATTGGTGTAAATAGCATTGGACTGCGACGCAGAGGATATGACAATGAACGCATCTTGAACATCGAGGACATCTACCGCATGCTCTATGTTCAAAACGGCAACTTATCTCAAGCGCTGCGCGCTGCTGAAACTGAATTGCCGGCAACCCAGGACAAGAGCATTATCCTTGACTTCATCAATGCCTCGGACAAAGGAATCATCCGCGGACCATTTTGAAAACGACTCCATGGAATTGAATCCTGCCATTCCGTGTTCTGTATCCTTAAGTGACTTAGGACATCGCTTCGGAAAGCAGGAGGTACTAAAAGGCCTTCAAGCCACGGTCCATGCTCGAGAGCATGTGGTGATTCAAGGAAGCAATGGAAGTGGCAAGTCCACGTTAGGACAAATCATCGCAGGACATTTGACGTGCTCATCAGGGGAAATCCTATGGAAACAACAGGATTCAAAGGGAGAAAACGCGGCGTCACATCTTGACGACATTGCGTTGCAAACGATGCTCATGGCACCTGCGAGCACATTGCACCCTTTGCTCACTATCCATGAACTGATTGCGTTCCATGGTACGTTCAGAAGCTGGTGGCCTGGATTGAATCCACACACTTGGATCGAAGACAGTGGCCTTTCAAACCATTTGCAGTCTTCCTATTCCGCGCTGAGTTCTGGCATGCAGCAGCGCGTTAAGCTCGTCCTAGCCCTCGCAACTCAAAGTGCACTATTGGTTTTAGATGAGCCCTGCGTCAATCTCGATGCCAGTGGAATCGCCTGGTACCAGGATTGCTTGAAGTGGATGAGTCCACAGTGCACCGTGGTGGTGTGTTCCAACAACCGAGAAGAGGACCATTTAGCTGCTACACAGACCATTGTGCTTGATTAGAGTGGGGCTGACTCTTGTTTATTTTCATTATTAACTAGCTGTTTTAAAGCAAGTTAAGAGTAATCACAATCGAAAACGTAACCTTTATTGAGACATTGGAGTAAATGAAGTTTGACTATCAATACGAAACTTTAATTCCTCTCTCATGAAACTCAAGCAGTTTTACACCCTTGCAGCCGCTACGTTCTTTTTTGGAGCAATTGTAGCCAACGCTCAAACAGCCTCTTTCAGTTCAACCCCTGGTCCTTTTGCCAACTTGCCGCACGATTGCGTGTCCAAGACTCCTTCTGGATCTCAGGTACTGTTCTTAAACGACACAGATGTCGTAACTCAGTCTTTCACTGCATGCACAGACGGCGATGCTCGAAAAGTGTATGTTAAGGTCAAGCAAACTTCAGGTGATGGTCAATTGACCATGTCCATTCTAGACAGCCGCGGAGAATTGTTGGATAAAATCAAGGTTACCATCAAAGACGGCTTCTCAGGCGTTGCTATTGGTAAATTGAGCGCGAAAGTAGAAAATGGCGTGCGATACAACTTGAAGTTGGATGCTGCCGGTGTTGACTTGATCATTGAAGGTCGCTACACTCGCATTCCAGGCAATGACTTGTACTTAAACGGATGGAAATTGGACGGATCAATCTCTACAGCGATTGGGTTCAAGCACATCAACGAAATTGACGCTGTTCAAGCCACTCGTGACGACTCGTACACCGAGCAGATCGACATGCGAGGAACCGAGCTGGCCTCAACGTTCTCTACGTACCCTAATCCTTTCTCTAACGAGTTCACTGTTGAATTCGAAAAGGATTTGAAAGGCGAAACAAGCGTTGTCTTGTTGGACTTGACAGGCAATGTTCTTCACCGTGAAATTCGAACCAACGTTCGTTCAGGTGATCGAATCAACATCAACCCACGTTACTTCTTGAACCCTGGAGCGTATGCCGTTCGAGTGATCAACGAGCAACGTATGTTCAACACAACGATCATGAAGCACTGATTGAATCACCGATTCTCTCTAGCGTTCAAGGGCCATCCGAAAGGGTGGCCCTTTTTTATTTCCACCGACTTTCATCCATCAAATCCAAGACCGATTTGACCGGGGCAAATGTATCCGCAGGGACCTCGATGAATCGCGTGAGCCAATTGGCCATCGCCCCGTTCCAAAGACCGGGTCTCTCTAGGATTCGAATGCTTGATCCATTCCAATCCTTCGTGGCTGTGAAAAACAAGTCATGGGCTGCGAACTGATTCAAATCATAGGGCTTCCCGCTGGCATCCATCAAACTGCAACAGATATCAACCGGGTTGAAGTGGGTCCCTTGACCCAGCATTCCGCCTTTCAATTCAGCTCCTTCGACAATCGCAGGAACGGCATTCCCTTCCTTCAAGCGAATCCAAAACGGTCCACCGCCTGCCTTGCCTTCATTTGGAACCATTCCGGCAACACGAATCGGTCGATCTAAGGCTTCTAAAAGCTGGTCACGCGTCAATGTTCGGGTGTCTTTAGAGAATCCATCAAGCCATGCAGCGGCGTCATCCAATGCCTCCTGACCTCCTTGATTGACCGCACTGACTAGCGCATCCCTCTCTTTCGTCAGACGATACGCCTCACCACCCATCCAATGCTGGACCTCATTGCGCGCCGCCATCCGGTGCTTCGGAACCACATTATCGATGTTGCGTATGAACACAAAATCCGTTTGCACTTCATTCAAATTGTGCAACAACGCACCGTGGCCTCCTGGACGAAATAACAATTTGCCTTGCGCATCGCGGGCCAACTGCTTCGACTCTAAATCCAAAGCCACGGTGTCCGTCTGAGCGGACTGAACGGAAAAATCAACCCGGTCAAACCCCTTTTCTTTCAAAAGACTCCGAATCTGACCACGGTATTTTGAAGGAACGGTAAAATGCAGTCGGTGTCCTGGAGCGAGCGACTCCCACTCATGGGCATGCTCCTCAAATGGCGTGCGGACGTCTCCCGCAGGATACCGATGAAATGGAACGAGTCCTTTTGGCAAAGTAGACCAACCCAGATCCGGGGATAACAAGTCCTTCGCCATGGTCATGGCACGATCCGTCGCAGACAGCCCAACGTATTGATTCTGTTGAAACATCGGCAAACGGTGACCGTTCGTTGCCAAAGCACGGACGACAGCTTCAGCCATTTCTCCGCGCAACGGAGCAAACATTCTCGAGGCTGCACCTGAAGCGGGGACAAAACGAGCAAGCGTCAGGTTGGAAGCGAGTAGTTCCGCAAACGCCTCCACTGCACGACGTTTGTCTTCGTCTGTCAAAACGAAAATGCCATCTCCTTGGATACATGGTGCTACAGCGTCGACAGGGATGCCTCCTTGAACCAGTTGTTCTTGTTGTCTTTCAGCCTCTTCAACGGGCCATTGGCGCAAATCAAATGCGCGCACATCTCCCTCATTCCATGGGTTGTCCATGAAACAAATTTAAGTCCTAGAAAATGGGTGTAAAACGAAACGCCTTCAGAGAGATTCTCTCAATTGCTGGCACGCACCAAGGAGGGCTGTTTCCAGCGCTTGCAATTCCGGTTCCAACTCTGAAGCGGGCTTTCCAGATCGCAGTGCAGCTCCAATAGATTCCACCTGATTGCGAATGTCAGGGAACCCCAACACACGCAAGTTTGACTTCAGTCGAAACGAAACCCCGTGAAATTCATTCACTCGACTTTCGCGGACCAGGGTCAAAAACTCAGAAAGTAACTTCGGCGTGTGCTCAAGAAAAAGCACGACCAAGCCCTCGACCAAGGGTTGATTTCCTTGGAACATCTCCACAAGATGACCGAGTCGCTGAGGGCTTTTCATATCTATCCTTACGGGATTGAGTGCAAAATGTTACAGTGGTCTATGAGGCGATGAATGCCATGGTTAACTTTGAAACAATGAAGTCGCAACAGGTTATCGTCACAGGAGGTGCAGGGTACATCGGATCACATACCGTCGTGGAACTCGTAGGCGCCGGTTTCGAGCCCATTATCGTCGACAATTTCTCCAATTCTCACCCCCGTGTTTTGGATGGTTTGGAGCGAATTTTGAATCGAAAAATTCAACTTTTCGATGTCGATTGCTGTGATGAATCTGCTTTAAACGGCGTTTTTGAATCCTGTTTGAAGCGTGGAAATATCACGGGCGTGATTCATTTTGCTGCGTTCAAAGCTGTTGGTGAGAGCACTGCTGAACCGCTGAAGTATTTCAGCAACAACATTGGTTCCACGGCGGCACTGTTGGCCACGATGCATCGGCATGGCGTTGGGTCCTTTGTCTTCTCGAGTAGCTGCACTGTTTACGGTCAACCCGAGCAAATACCGGTTGACGAGACGGCCCCCTTTCTTCCCGCAGAATCTCCTTACGGCTATACCAAGCAAGCCTGCGAGCGGCTAATTTCAGATGCCCATTCAGCACACGCTGAATTGAATGTGACCTTGCTCCGTTATTTCAATCCAATCGGAGCGCACCCTTCTGGAGACATCGGCGAACTGCCATTGGGTCACCCCAACAACCTCATTCCTTTTCTGACGCAAGCTACCGCAGGCTTAAGAGATCCATTGACCGTATTTGGGAACGACTACCCAACACCCGATGGAACGTGTGTCCGTGATTACATCCACGTGATCGATTTGGCAAGGGCTCATGTCGCTGCGCTGAATTGGTTGAAAGACCAAAATCATGCGTGTGAAGCGTTGAACTTGGGTACTGGAAACGGGAGCAGTGTCCTGCAAGTCATCGAAGCCTTCGAATCAGCCAATGGCATCTCGGTTCCCCACACCATTGGACCGCGCAGACCAGGGGATGTGACAGCCATCTTTGCCGATGCCAAAAAAGCGAAGGATTTATTGGGATGGGAATGCGAGCATTCTCTGCAAGAGGCCTTGAAAGATTCGTGGAATTGGCAGAAGAAGCTCGAGCAGACAAGCTAGCTGAACCCCGCCAGCGCCTTATCCACCCCACCCCATTAGGACGGTTAAGAAACACACGCCGAAGCCGAGCAGATAACCACTGTAAACTTCAATGTGCCGGTGAACTCCCAGTCGAATGCGTGCCCAACCCAATGCTCCAGCAAGAATAAATAGGATGGCATTGAGCTCAAAATGAGACTCAAAATGAATGTTTTGCACCGCCATAAGCGTTCCTAAAGCCCCGCCCTGCCCCAGCATGTGCATGCTGATTTTAAATCGCTTGGTAATCAGAAGAGCCAACGCAATCGAGACGATCAGCCCCATCCACGTCGACAAATAAACCGATGGAATGTACATGGTGTCGCCGGTCACCAAGAGCACGTAAGTCAAGATGAAATAGGCCAGTACAATGAGGAAAGGCAAAGCCCGTTCTGAGCGATTGGCGATTTCCAAGTCGCTGAGCACCCCCTTTCGATACAGGACGAACAACGAAATTGCTGGCGCTACCGTGTTGACCACGACCACCAACATTAAATAGACGAATACACCGGGCATGGTCCTCAGATACGGATCGAACGCAAACAAAAGGATCAGCGTGAGCAGGGGCATGACCAACGGATGAAGCACCGTTGAAAGAATCCTTGCCCACCAAGGCCTATCCGTTGCCATTGATTGCCCCATTAGAGTTGCTTCCGAAGTCGAGCCACCGGGATTCCCAATTGCTCGCGGTACTTGGCAACCGTTCTGCGGGCGATATTGTACCCCTTATCATTCAGGAGTTTACCGAGCTTTTCATCTGCCAACGGTTTGCGCTTATCCTCCGCTTCTATGGCCTCGAGTAAGATCTTCTTGACCTCTCGAGAACTGACTTCTTCCCCTGTTTCCGTGGTCATGCTTTCACTAAAAAAAGACTTCAACAGAAACGTGCCATACGGCGTTTGGATGTATTTGCTATTCGCAACGCGTGAAATCGTACTGATATCCATACCGACAACATCCGCAATGTCTTTGAGAATCATTGGACGCAAGTCCACCTCATCCCCACTG
This sequence comes from uncultured Flavobacteriales bacterium, assembly GCA_905478325.1. Lineage (GTDB taxonomy): Bacteria > Bacteroidota > Bacteroidia > Flavobacteriales_D > Sanyastnellaceae > UA16. The sequence goes on from CAJQIB010000008.1 coordinate 12,336, forward strand.
AAGAAATACGCCTTTTGATGATCAATGATCGCCTGCATGGTGATGGTCAGGGTATGCTGACGTTGCCGCACCGCGTCAACAAACCACTTCGCCGAATCGAGTTTTTGCTTTACAAAAGCAAGCGCATCCTTTTGTTGCGAATTGGGTTTTGAGCCACTCGCATAGGTCTGCATCATTTCCTTGTACATCGGACTGATGCGCAATTCAGGAGCATTGCGTTGGTTGAGTTGCAACCTCAATTCATCGTCCTCAACGGCCAATAAAAAGTCAGGAACCACATGCACCGCACCGCCTCGATTGGACTCACTACCGGAGTTCCCCGGCTTCGGATTCAAAGCGGTAATTTCATCCAAGGCATCCTTCAGAGCTTCCTCATCAATGTCCATCCCCTTTTGAATCCGGGTGTAGTGCTTTTTTGAAAAGGCATCAAAATGATGTTCCAAAATTTCCAAGGCGATGCGTTGGGACAGCTTGCGAGCCAGTTGGTGTTTTTGTGCGGAAGCCTCTTCAAACTTTCGTTTCAACTGCAACTGCAAACACTCTCGAAGGTCACGGGCGCCCACTCCAGCAGGATCCAATCGTTGGACGACCTCCAACGCGGATTCAACCACCGAACGTTCCACAACCAGTCCTTCTGTGAAGGCCAAATCGTTCACAATACTATCCAAGTCACGCCTCAAATATCCCGCATCGTCCAAATTGCCAATAACATGCCCAGCCATGGATCGGGTTTTGTCATCCACATCCAACAAGCCCAGCTGAGCTAAAAGCAATTCAAAAAAGGTTGCCCCTCCCGAATACGGTACAGACCGATCCTCCTCATCCATTCCTTGGTTGCGGATGCTCAGTCGGTAATCGGGCGTTTCATCATCCAAGTACTCTTGGAAATCAAACTCCGACATGGCCTCTGTCTCATCACCATCCTCCTGCTCCTCTTTCCGCTCTTCATCCCAAGCCTCCTCTTCAGCCCCCTCTTCAAGCGCTGGATTGGCCTCAAGCTCCTCTTTGATTCGGACCTCTAACTCCATTGTTGGAAGCTGCAATAATTTCATCAACTGAATCTGCTGAGGAGACAGTTTTTGAAGCAGTTTCTGTTGGAGTGATTGCCTTAGCATGGGGATAATAGGGGGTTAAAACTCTGCGTTTTGGGGTGTTCTAGGAAATGGAATAACGTCCCGGATGTTGGTCATTCCCGTCACGTACATCACCAACCTTTCAAAACCCATGCCAAAACCGCTGTGGACCGCTGATCCAAATCTTCTTGTGTCCAAGTACCACCAAACATGTTCCTCTGGGATGTCAAATTCAGCGCATTTCGCTTGAAGACGTTCCAGGCGTTCTTCGCGCTGGCTCCCTCCGATCAATTCGCCAATGCCCGGAACCAACACATCCATAGCTGCCACTGTTTTGCCGTCTTCATTGGAACGCATGTAAAAGGCTTTGATGCCTGCTGGATAATCCGTGATGATGACAGGACCATTGAAATGCTTCTCTACCAGCCAACGTTCGTGCTCGCTTTGCAAATCCACACCCCATTCTACCGGGTACTTGAATTTTTTCTTCTTGAACGGCTTCGAATTCCGCAACAAATCAATGGCTTCGGTATACGTCACATGCTGGAAAGGAGCATCCACTACCGCTTGCAAGCGATTGCGCAGAGGCTGGCCTTGGCGTTGATCTTGAGGCAATGATTTCTCAGCATTTGCCTCCCTTTCTTCGAGAAACGCCAAGTCTTCATCACATTGCTTCAAGACGTCACCCAACACACTTTTCAAACACGCTTCTGCCAACGCCATATTGTCAGACAAATCAGCAAAGGCTACCTCCGGCTCAACCATCCAAAATTCCGCAAGATGGCGAGAGGTATTTGAATTCTCGGCCCGGAAAGTCGGCCCAAACGTATACACCTGGCCCAATGCCATGGCACCCAACTCAGCTTCCAACTGACCACTCACCGTCAAATTCGATGCCTTACCAAAAAAGTCTTCCGAGAAATCAACAGAACCCGCTTCATTCCTTGGTGGCGCATTCAGATCCAACGTAGTTACTTGAAACATTTCACCGGCTCCTTCCGCGTCACTCCCCGTAATAATGGGGGTATGCATCTGGAAAAAACCACCGTCCGTAAAAAACTTATGGATTGCAAAATTCAATGCGTGACGCACTCTGAACACAGCACCAAATGTGCTTGTTCTAAACCGCAAATGTGCTTTTTCTCTTAAGAAATCAAGGGAATGGCGCTTCATTTGGATCGGGTACACCTCCGGGTCTGCATCGCCGAGCACCTCCAATTCCACCACTTTCAATTCTGTCAACTGGCCTTGACCTTGAGATTTTTCAAGCAAGCCCTTCGCTCGAATCGAAGCCCCGGTGGTCAGGCGTTTTTGGGTCGCTTCTGGAATGCTTTCACGGTCAATGACGAGTTGTAAATTCCCCAAGCATGAGCCATCGTTGAGCGCGATAAATTGATTGTTTCGAAATGTTCGAACCCAACCACAAACGGTCAATTCCTCTCCAATATGCGCTTCATCGCGCAAGTTCACAATGCGTTCGCGTTGCATGAATTCTATCTTAATTGAAAACGACTCGTGTCGCCTTCCACAAAGAAACGGCAGGAACGGCAGAACCTTGCTTCACAACATTCCAGAAATCAACAAAGCACCCGGTACGGAATTGAATTAGCTCAGGTCCAGTTTACCATCGCGTAAACGAACCACACGCTTGGCACATGCTGCAATGTCTTCTTCATGCGTGACCAGGATGACAGTGTTTCCCGCTTCTTGGATTTCCTGAAACAACGCCATGATCTCCATGGAGGTCGCAGTGTCCAAGTTTCCTGTTGGCTCATCCGCCAAAATGATGGAAGGTCGGTTGACCAGAGCACGTGCCACCGCAACCCGCTGGCGCTGCCCACCACTCAATTCATTGGGGCGATGGCTCATGCGGTCTGCCAGGCCAACTTGGGCGAGTACTTCCTTGGCTCTTTCTTCTCGGCTTTCACGGTCCAAACCGGCATAAATCAATGGCAAAGCCACGTTTTCAAGCGCAGTATACCGCGGCAATAAATTGAATGTCTGAAAGACAAACCCAATTTCACGATTGCGAATTTCCGCCAACTGATCTTCATTGAGATGGGCCACATCCTGCTGATTCAGCGTGTAATTCCCTTGAGTTGGTGAATCCAAGCATCCGAGAATGTTCATCAACGTAGACTTACCGCTTCCAGAAGGCCCCATGAGTGCAACGTACTCATTCCTGTCAATCTGAAGGTCCAAGCCATCCAGTGCATGCACCACCTGTGTTCCAATGGTATACGTCTTGCGCAACCCTTGCAAGGAAATGAGCGTTTTCATGGTGCTAAGGTATTGACGAAATTCAAGGTCCACTGTTAGCAGTCCAATTCAATGACACGAACTGCAATCACAATAGAACGTATGTTTGGTAGCACACTTGTCGCATTCAGATTCATGAAACAGTCCATTCTCACACCCCGTATTAGCGATCTTTCTTCAGAGCATCGCTCCCTGTTGGACGAAGTTGGAAATCGTCACCGCGGCAGATCATGGGCTGAATTCGTTTTTCTCGGATTGGCTGTTTTTTGCTGGAGTGCCGCAACGGGGCAGATTCAGGTGGATCAAACCCTCACCCCGGAAGAGTATGTCAACACCGTGCTTCTTGGTGAAGGTGTTGAAGCGTTCAACGTGACGTATACGGGTGGACTCTCACAATTGGGCTATTTAACCCAAGGGGAAGATTCCTTTTCCATCGCTTCAGGATTGGTTCTGAGCACGGATGCTTCAGAAAACCTCGAATGCTCCATCAACACCTGCGACGACTGTCTCGGAGCCGCCTTCGCTGATCCAGACTTGCTGGACATCGCCAATTCTGTTCCACCGATGATCGGCCAAAACTTCACCGTAACTTCGGTCAACGATGGATGTGTCTTAGAGTTTGATTTTGTCTCCGGCGGGGATTCAATTAATTTCAATTACGTCTTCGGATCAGACGAGTACGAGACGTGGATCAATACCCAATACAACGATGTCTTCGCTTTTTTCTTGAGCGGACCAGGGATTACGGGTCCATTCGATAGCCCAGCTGGATTTCCCGATGGAGCGGTCAACATTGCCGGTGTCCCCGATACCGATCCCATTTTACCCATCACCATCTCTTCAGTCAACTCGGGCACAAACGCTGTTTACTACGAAGACAATCAAGGCGGAACCGATGTTTGCATCAACGGCTACACGGTACCGTTTACGGCAGAATACGCGGTCCAATGCGGCGCAACGTATCACATCAAGCTCGCCATTGCTGACGGCAGTGACACCGCTTTGGAGTCCATCGTGGTTTTAGAAGAAGGCAGCTTTTCTTCCAATGCCTTTGACCTGGTGGCGAGCGCATCTGTTTCTGGAAATCAGATCTTCCTGGGAGACACGACGGTGGTAGAAAGGTGCAACAATGCCATCTTCAAAATCATTCGTCCAAGCGCAACGACAGAAGACACGTTGAATGTGACCATCTCAGGTACAGCGACAAACGGTGTCGATTACGAAACCATCGATCCGGAAGTGATCATGTTGGTGGGACAATACATCTATGATTTGCCGTTGAATGTTTACGATGATGCAGAAGCAGAAGCTCCCGAAACCGTGACCATCGAGTACCTGTACACCAATCTGTGCGGCGACTCCGTCTTGCGATCGGCCACCCTGGTGATACAAGATTTCGAACCTACCGTGCTTGACTTTGAATCTCCTGTGCTCATTTGTCAGGGAGAAGCCGTTTTGGAAGTCAATCCGATTAGCGGTTACGGACCGTTTACCTATTCTTGGACTACCGGGCCAAATGACACCTTAGCAGTCAACATTATTAGTACCGATGTTGCCGGCCAAGAAACGGTTACCGTGACTGATGTTTGCGGCATACCGGTGGAGGCTTTACTCATGTATGCGGAACCGCCTGAATGGGACTTCATTATCAGCCAAAACCCTAGTCCTGTTATTTGTGCAGGGGACAACGTTTACTTGCAGGCAAATACCGCCGAAGATTTGGGACCCCTGGAATATGTCTGGTCCACAGGCGGAGATGTGCAAACGGAATTGGTCAATCTGGATACCACCACGACGGTCGTACTGACGGTAACGGACGCATGCGGAACGGAAAACATCGACAGTTTGTATATCGAAATCCCCGTTTATGATCCCATTACGGTGTATGAAGACGATGTCTGCGTGGGACTTCAGGCCCGGCTCGATCTGGAAGGAGGTTCAGGCATCTACACCTTCTTTACCTGGCAATATTCAAATTTCGATGCGAATCAGAATCCACAAGATTCCATTTGGTTGCCTGTCGACCAATCCTTAGACAGCCTCGTCACATTCAACAGTCAGTTTGGCGATTATCAATCAACGACAGAACCAGGCACTATGGAGGTTTGGGCAATCGACCAGTGCGATAGCAGGGTATCGTTCATGATCAGCCTCATAGTGTGCGACACGGAAATCCCCAATGTCTTCTCTCCAAACAACGACACCTACAATGACTTTTTCAGAATTCCGGGCATCGAAGGCTTTCCCAACTCAAGCGTTGAGATTTTCAATCGATGGGGCAATCTGGTCTTTCAGGATAATGACTACAAAGGCGGCTGGGATGGCCGGATGAATGGAGACCCCGTTTCTGATGGGACGTACTATTACGTATTGAGGCGGTCGGATGGCGAAACCTTTTATGGCCCGCTCACGATTCTACGCAAGCGCCAGTAAACGTGCAAGCACGTTGAAACCCTAACTCTGCTTGTAAAATAAGTGCATAACCACGGCATGCGGCAGCGTGATGGTCGAGATAATGATCAAGGCCAACAACGGAATGGACACCGGTATGAAATCAATCCAGGAAAGCCAAAACGTGACCATTGTGAAAAATACGCTCAACAGAGAATAAGGCATCAAGAGTCTTAGAAAGTCACGCAAGGAAAACGCATCCTCCTCCTTTTTCAAAAACTGAAATTCTTGACTCATCACGCGCAGTGAATGCAACACCACAAAATACATGGTGAAGCCAATGATGAACGGAAACAAGAAGAACGTCAGATGGATCAGAGCCAGGAGGAAGAGTTCTCCACCCAGCCGATTCCAATCAAAGGAGCCCCTCTGAATAAAGACGAAGAGCATACCCACTGTCAAGGCATTCAACGCGATGAACGCTTCAGATAGAAATGCATGTTGATATACAGCCTGAAAAACTGCGGTATCCTTGAAAAACTCGGTATACCCTATCAGCTCCTCTGTATTGTAATAAATAAGCGTCAGCAGCAACGTCAGCCCCCAAGTCAGAAACAAAAAAGGACGTAGAAATGATCGTTTCAGCTTCAGGTCATTGAGTTGACTTTCTCCAAAATGAAACGCTGAAAGCACTAGAAAAAAGACAAAACTCCACAAGGGCTCAACAAGCCAGCCGACTAAAAACAAGAGAATCAGTCCGAGATAAGCCCCGTAAAACTTCAGTTGGGATGCGGTATTCTTTTTAAAGAACAATACGTGATCAATGGCCCCATGCGGGATTCCAAAGGCCAGAATCAACACTGATGCAACGGCAAGTTGCTGTTCAATACTGATATCAGTATAGGCCTCAAATACATGGTACAGCGCATACAGGCAAACCACAAAAATGAAGGTGAACCAATTCATCTGACGAAAATAGAGTCAAGACTTGAACGACCTTCATTTCAAGGGCTCAAAAAAAAAACGGAACCAATCTCGAAGTGAGAAAGATTCCGTTTTGGTGGGCGATGAGAGACTCGAACTCCCGACCCCCTCGGTGTAAACGAGGTGCTCTGAACCAACTGAGCTAATCGCCCTAAGGGGTGCAAAGATAATCCAAATTTCACGTTCTCTGCATTGTACTTTTGGTAAGGTGAAAAATATTTGGCTACATCGCATTCAAAGTTGGTTTAAATGGCTCAAGGAATCCAATTCTTGGAGGGCCGTTCATCCCCCATGGTTGTTTGGTGTGTTGCAAACAATGCACCAAATGGAAGGGCACAATCCTGCGATTGAAACCCTTCGAAAAAAATTACGCGCCGACACTACCCCCATTCAACGCTTGGACTTTGGCGCGGGATCGCAATCACATTCAGAAACAGTGGGAGATGTCGCGCGAAACTCCCTCAAACGCCCCCGCCATGCGGTTGCGTTAGGAAACCTATCCCGAAGCATACAGGCAGAGCATATCCTTGAATTGGGAACCTCCCTCGGCTTGACGACTGCATACCTCGCCAATCAATCGAACACGGTCACCACGTGTGAGGGAGATCCAGCCATTGCTGCGTTGGCAAAAGCACAATGGGATGCACTTGGGCTCACCAACATCACCCTTCACGAAGGTCGATTTTCCGACACGCTTCCTCTGCTCATGGCACAATGGAAGAAATCCAACCATCCCGGTTTTGACCTGATTTTCATCGATGGCCATCATATCGGGAGCGCATTGTTAGCGTATGTCGACGTTTTGAAACCATGGCTTCGCCCGAGAGGCGTGCTCGTTTGCGATGACATCCACTGGTCACCTGACATGGAAAATGCATGGCTGGAGTTGACCCACGACCCGCATTGGACCAATGGTGCGGACTTCTATGAGTGGGGGCTATTGACCGCCAATCCTGATTTATCCAAAGAAATCCGGAGCATCCGGCTTTAACGTCCTCTTCTGACACACGGCCATGCTCTTGTGCAGTAATTTCGCAGCATGTTGATGAAGCGATTTGGCGCTAAACAGAGAGTTTGGTTGACCGCATTCTTGGGAGCCTACATTCTATTGCAATTCAGTTGGTGGGCGTGGCTACTCATTTCGTTACAGGATGAAGCGGTCTCCATCGCAGCAGGAAATGCTCCGCAGCTGCGCGCGCGATCAACCCATATGATCCTCGGAGAAGGGTTGGTCTTTTTACTCATCCTCGCACTGGGGTTTCGGGTTATTTGGAAAGGCCTCCGGCGAGACCAACAGCGCGCTGAAAAAGAACGAAATTTCCTACTGGCCGTCACCCACGAACTGAAAACACCCATTGCGGCCATTCGCCTCGCCTTGGACACGTTGCAAAAACACCGGGTCGACGCAGAAACCTCAACCGAGCTCTTGAACGAAGCCCAAATAGGAACGCAACGACTCGAGCAGCGCGTAGAAAACATTTTGCAAAGCAATCGATTGGTTTTCGGGAAGCACTTGAGCAGCGAGGCCTATGATGCCGAAGAAATTCTATCCGAAGCCATTCGACGCAACCGCATCGGCCAATTTCGAAATCGAGAAGTCCTGTTCACGCAGGAAGGAAGTCCTCAAGGGTTGCTCGAAGGGGATCCTGATGCGCTCACCCTCGCATGGGGAAACTTGATTGAAAACGCACTGAAATACAGCCCAGAAGGGGAACCTCTCCGCATTCACATGGCATGGAAAAACAACGCCATGCTCTGTCAGATCGATGATGGAGGCTCAGGCATTCCAGCGGCAATGCGCAAACACGTGTTGCAACAATTCAAACGGGTCGAAAGCCAAAGCAATATTGAAGGGACTGGTCTCGGTTTGTACCTAGCCAACCAAATCATTGACATGCACCACGGCAAACTATCCATTGAAACCAGTCAAAGAGGAGGCTGTCTCGTCACCACTACCATACCATTCAACCCATGAACCCGACCAATTCTTCCCGATGTGCCTTGATCATTCTTGATGGTTGGGGCATTGGAAACAATGACGACTCCAATGCCATCGCGGCAGCCAACACGCCTTTTATGGACCGTTTGCTTTGCAACACGCCCAACGCCACCTTGAGGACGGACAGTGAGCATGTGGGCCTGCCAGAAGGACAGATGGGCAACAGCGAAGTGGGGCACATGAACATTGGAGCGGGACGCATCGTGTACCAAGACTTGTTGCGCATTGATCGGGCTGTAGCAGATGGGTCCTTCGAGCAAGAAGCCTCGTTGCAGCGTGCGTTCGAAGTAGCCAGCGCACCGGGTGTCCGATTGCATCTCATGGGATTGGTTTCCAAGGGAGGGGTTCACGCCCAACAAGCCCACCTCAATGCGCTGTGTAGGGCCGCAAAAAAGGCGGATGTCGGCGATTTTGTCGTGCATGCGTTTACCGATGGCCGCGATACAGCACCCCGAACAGGCCGAGGATACATTGCGGAACTCGAAGAAGTCTTGAAAGAAACGGGCGGACGCATTGCCAGTGTCCACGGGCGCTACTTCAGCATGGATCGCGACAACCGCTGGGAACGAATCAGTCGGTCATATGCCACCTTAATTCGAGGAGAAGGAGATGTCTTTGCCACAGCCGACGCAGGCATCGCCTCGCACTATAACGCGGGCACCACCGATGAATTCATACCGCCATTTGTGATTGGAGAAGCCACTCCGATTGCACCCAACGATGTCGTCATCTGCTTCAATTTTCGGACAGACCGTTGCCGTGAAATCACATCGGCATTGACCCAAAAGCCCTATCCAGAATTTGGCATGTCACCCTTGGCGTTGCACTACGTGACGATGACCAATTACGATGACACATTTACCGGTGTTCACACCATTTACGACAAGCCCAATCTCGAGCATACGCTGGGCGAAACATTGGCGTTGGTAGGAAAATCGCAAATCCGCATTGCCGAAACAGAAAAGTATCCGCATGTTACCTTCTTTTTCAATGGAGGCCGCGAACAGCCCTTCGAAGGGGAATCGCGGATGATGGCGCACAGTCCCAAAGTGGCCACCTATGACCTGCAACCCGAAATGTCCGCGCATGAGATCGTCGCTTCCATCGTCCCAGAATTGGAAGCCGGAAGACCAGACTTCGTCTGTCTCAACTTTGCCAACCCAGACATGGTCGGTCACACCGGTGTCTTTGACGCCATTGTCAAGGCAGTTGAAACCACCGATTCCTGTTTGAAACAAATTGTGGAAGCCGGGGCACATCAAGGCTACAACTTCATCATCATCGCGGACCATGGAAATGCGGACTATGCGCGAAACCCAGACGGATCTCCACACACAGCTCACACGACGAATCCGGTACCCGTTTTGATTTTATCCGACCAGGTGACCGAAGCTCACGACGGAATCCTTGCTGATGTGGCCCCCACGGTATTGAAACTGATGGGAGTCGTGCAACCGGAAGCGATGACAGGCTCGGCGCTTTATTGAAGCACCTTTAACGCCTCTGCTGCGACAAAGATGCTTCCCATCACCACGACGAGGTCCTCGGCTTCTGCCTGGTCGCAGGCCACAGTTATAGCATTTTCAACGGAAGAGTGAGCAGTCCCCCTGCGATCTACCGCATGCGCTGCCGCCTGTAATGTCGAGGCATCCATAGAACGCGGGATGTCGGCTGCGCAGAAGAAATACTCGGCTTCGTTAGGCAGTAACGACCAGAATCCGCTCAAATCTTTGTCTGCTACCGTGCCCATTACAATCAACAGGCGGGCACGTTGAATCGTCTTTATCGCGTCCGTAAATCGTTCCAAACCGTCGACATTGTGCGCGCAATCCACCAAAACTCGCGCCCCAGAATCCAACGGAGCCATCCATTCCCAACGCCCTCGATGGCCTGTCGGATGGACCGATGAAGGGCGGACCCAACTCCTCCATCCCGGCTGATCTCCGAGTACTTCCAGTATCTTATTTGCAGTCGCTTCATTTTCAGGCCAAAAAGGACCTGACTCGATGGAAGCTGGATTCGACGGGTTGGCATAGTACACTTCACTTCCTGAACGCAACGCCGCAGCTAAAATGACCGACTGTGCTTCAGGCCGCATGCGTCCCAACACCACCGGAACACCGTCCTTTAAAATTCCCGCCTTCTCCGCAGCGATGCTTCGAATGTCATTCCCTAAAAATTGCTGGTGGTCCCATCCAATATTGGTGACTGCTGTAACCAGAGGCGTTGGAAAAATATTCGTGCTGTCCAAACGGCCTCCCATTCCGGTTTCCAACACCACGACATCCACCTGCTCCTCCACAAACCAGAGCAACGCCAATCCAAAGGTCCATTCAAAAAAAGAGGGCTGATATGACCAGGTTGGCAACTCTTCTCGGAAACGATTCACACGCTCGGCGACCCAGGATTCCGGCGGCATTTCACCGCACACCTGCATGCGTTCTCTAAAATCATTGAGGTGTGGTGAAGTGAAGAGTCCCACACGATAGCCCGTTTCAGTCAAGGCATTGGAAACCGCTGTACAGACCGACCCTTTGCCATTGGTGCCTGCGACATGGATGACGCCTTCCAAGTGTAAATCAGGACGGCCCATCCTCTCCAAAACATACCTCGTTCCATCCAGATTGGCTTTGTACGCCGCCGGGCCTTGTCGTTGAAACATAGGCAGCTGCTGGAACAGCCAATCCGTTGCTTCCAAGTTCGTCATTCGAGCTCGAAGCGAATGTTCAAATATCCCCTGCGCACTGGCTTGGCTGGATCCGCCGTGAACTTGGCCGTTTTCGCCGCGCGAATGGCCAATTCAACGTGATGCGACTCGGAGAATGTTGAATTCACACGATCAAACGTTGCTGAGGTCACGGCACCTGATTTATCAACGATAATATTCACCCGAATCACCCCTTCTTGTTGGGGTTTTTCGTCCAACATGGGCTTCCCTATTCTTCGTCCACCCTCAAGTGCCCAGTCTCCATTGTCACCACTGACCAATCCCTTTCCGTCAATCTTTCCGGTTTCATTGCCTTCATTGCCTGCCCCTTGCTCACTCGCCCCTTGCGAACCTCCGCCGCCTGAGGTGGTCAATGAACTGAATGCATTTGAAAGTGCCGATGACACCGTTCGTTCAGGCTCAGGCTCAACGGGCTCAGGTTTCTCTTCAACCGGCTCAGGTTCCGTTGGAACAGCCATTTCAGATGCTGATTGGGTTGCGATGGGATCGACTGCGGGGGACTCCTCCGAAACAGATTGGGATTCTGCCGATTGGACAGCCTCCTGAATGGTTTCTGACGGAACCTCCGATTCCACATCCCCGGAAGCTTCCTCCGCGTCGCCAAGATCGGCAAACCCGACGGCCACATATTGTTCACCTGGAGGAGGATTCGAAATGGTAAACGCCGTGATGAAAAAACAGCCAATGACACCCAGAATAAACAACAGCGCTGTCACCCCAGCAGCTTTCCGCTGGTTCTTCTTTTCCACCGCTTGTCGGCGTATTTCCATGGGAGCGCTCATCCGCTTACTTCTTGGGAGTTGCGCCCAACATTATTTTCCATTCGTTGGCTTTCGCCATGCCAATGACCTCGACCGTTTGCCCTGTTGGCACAGCCGCATCCACCTGCAAATAGATCACGGGATCGGCTGTATCAGCCATGCGAATGCGAATGAGCGATTCCAAATCATCTGAGTCGACTTGGCCTCCATTGAGATAATACGTCCCATTAGGCTTGATGCTCACCGTCATTTTGGACGTTACCGAATTGGTTCCCTTGGCTTGTGGCAATTCCACATTGACACCGTTGCTTACGAGCGTTGACAAAATGATGAAGAAAATCAACAGCAAGAAAACCAAGTCCGTCATAGAGGACATGTTTCCCGTCACACTGATTTTATTGCGTTGACCTAGATTCATGAGGCTGGCTCTTCGAGGATATCGATAAACTCAATGCTCGTGGCCTCCATTTGGTGAACCACTTTGGAGACTTTGCTCACGAGGTGGTTGTATGCCATGAAAGCGATAATCCCAACAATCAAACCGACAATCGTCGTGATCATGGCTTGCTTTGTGCCGCTTGATATATCCTCAACACGGACTGTTCCCGCTTGTTCCATGTCCAAAAAGACATTGACCATTCCAATCACCGTCCCCAAGAATCCCACCATGGGTGCAGCGCCGGAAACGGTCGCCAACGAACTGAGGTTTTTTTCCAAATTGTAGATCTCGAGTTTCCCGATATTCTCAATGGAAACACTGATGTCCTTCAAGTCTTTTCCGATCCGACTGATCCCCTTGTCCAGCATCCGAGCCATCGGAGTATCGGATTGTTGACACAAATTTCGTGCGCTTTCAAAGCTACCCTGGCCAATGTAATCACGCAGTTTATTCATGAAATCAGGGGTGACGCGCTCTGCCTTCCGAATGGCCAAACTCCTTTCAAAAAAAACATAGATGGCCATGATTGACATGAGCGCCAATGGCGTCATGATGTACCATCCACCTTCCATCAATAAATCCAATAGGCTCACATCCACTTGCTGAATCACGTCAGCAGCCACTTCGGGGACTGCGCTTTCGCTGGTTCCTGCACCAGTTGTTAAGGTTTGAAGAAGAAGGGATGTCCACATGGGTAGATTGCTAGAAGGTAACCGTTGTATTGAACGGGAAAGTTCTTGCAATTATTGGACAGTCAGTTGTGACCCAAGGACAATTTTCGACGGCTCAACGTTCGTAAACCTCTAATAATCCTAGCCGCTAGGAAGCTCAACGATACATCAACCAAAAGACCAAAGCTCCTGATAAATATCCCACGATGGCCAGCAAACTGATTTTACGGATGTACCACATAAAGTCAATCTTTTCCAGCCCCATAACCGCCACTCCCGAAGCTGACCCAATGATCAACGCTGACCCTCCAGTACCCGCACAGTATGCTAAGAACTGCCAGAATATGCCGTCTTTTACGAAGTGACTCTCCCAACTTCCGGCAACCACTTCAGCTGTTGCAGGCGTGATGTCGTACATGCCCATTGAAGCGGCTACCAGAGGAACATTGTCCACGATAGCCGACAAAAACCCGATGGTCACATTGATGGCATACACATTCCCCAAGCTATCACGAAGCCACGAGGCCGCAGCCAGCAAATGTCCAATTTCCTGCAAGGCTGCTACCGCTAGTAGTATCCCCAAAAAGAACAGGACCGATGCAGAATCAATCTTCCTCAAAACACCAATGACCGACAAATGGTCTCGCTGTTCGTGATTTTTTGACCGGTGGATGATTTCAGTCACGACCCACATCATACCGAGGGAAAGCATCATGCCCATAAACGGCGGTAGATGCGTAACCGTTTTGAAGACGGGAACGAACAGAAGTCCAGCAACACCTAGGATAAACACCAAGTTGCGCTCGCCTTGAGAAGTCGGGTCCACTCGGTCTTTATTGTCCAAATTGGGCCGATCAACCTCGCCCTTCATCGTAAAAGAAAGAATGGCCAAAGGAGCCACCAAGCATGCCATTGACGGGAGAAATAAATGTGAAATAATCACACCCGACGACAGTTGATTGCCAATCCAAAGCATGGTCGTCGTGATGTCACCAATGGGTGACCACGCACCACCAGCATTGGCAGAAATGATCACGATCCCTGCGTACAGCCAGCGCGTTTCTTTGTCGGCGATGAGCTTTCTCAAAAGAGAAACCATGACAATCGACGTGGTTAGATTGTCCAAAACAGCCGAGAAAAAGAAAGTCAGCAGCGCCAAAATCCACATCAAAATGACCTTGTTATTGGTTTTGATCCGGTCGGTAATCACCGAGAAACCCTCATGGGCATCGACCAATTCGACAATGGTCATTGCTCCCAAGAGGAAGAATAAAATCGACGAGATATCCTCCATATGATGAAGAAGACGGTGCTCAAAAAAGGTATGCAAAGCCAAATTCGAATCCCCAAGAAAACTCAATTTAAACGATGCGAAATCCTCCGCTAAGTGCGCCGGAATTTCATGAATTCCCGTGACGAACAAACCCCAGCAAATGGTCCCGGTCAACAGAGCACTGGCCGCTTTGTCCACCTTGAAATTGTGTTCAAGCGCAATAAATACGTAGCCCAACACGAAAACAACTAGAATCAAGTATTCCATAAGCTCAGTTCATTTGACGCTCAATTTGCAGCGCAAATTGAGCAAGCACACCCGTTGTAAGGGAAGTTTTAATTCAAACATTGTTCATCAGCCGGGCCAAAGCAATCTCAAATGCCGTCGCTGATAGCATCGTCGTTGATGGATTCATCGCATGCGTCGCCCGCAAAGCGGATAAAATGGTGGCCGAAGTATCCTCAAAGATGCCTTCATCGGACATATCTACTTGGGCGTCGCTCATCAAGTAAGCGAAGACCCGGGCCATGCCGCAATTCGCAATGAAATCGGGAATCACAGCAACGGTGACGTCCGCTTTCTCAGCAATGGATCCATAGAAAATCTCATCATCTGCAAACGGAACGTTCGCCCCACTTGAGATCACACTCAAGCCAGCCAACACCATCCTATTCACCTGATCCTCCTGAACCAAACGCGATGCTGCACATGGCAAAAAAACATCACATGGAACATCCCAAATGCGCGCATTCACCTCATCAAAAGACAAGAGATTATCGGCCTTCAAGCTATTTCCATCCTTCTTTTCGAACAATTCGGTCACCTCTTCCTTGGTGAATCCCTCTTCTTTGATCAATCCTCCAGCCCGGTCGATCACACCAACCAGCACGGCTCCTTCTTGGGCGAGGTAATACGCTGCAGCAGCGCCTACATTTCCCCATCCTTGAACCACGACACGCTTTCCTTTGACATCACCACCGTACACGCTAAAAAAGTGACGAACCGATTCGCTCACTCCATATCCGGTAATCAAATCAGCAACTCGAAACTTTCGAGCGACGGATGGCGTGTAATTTGAATTCTCGACAACTTGCGAAACGCCTTGACGCAAGTGGCCAATGCGCTTTACTTTCTCTGCTGTCTTGGTATTGAAGTGGCCATTGAATACCCCTTCTTGTGGATGCCAAATGCCACAATCTTCAGTGATCGGTATGACCTCGTGGATTTCGTCCACATTCATATCCCCTCCGGTGCCATAATAGTGCCGTAGCAAGGGTGTTACCGCATGATACCACCTGCGCAAAACCCCTTCCTTTCTCGGGTCATTCGGATCAAACGCAATGCCTGATTTAGCGCCTCCTATTTGAGGGCCGCTCACCGTGAATTTGATTTCCATCGTCTTTGCCAGGCTGACAACTTCGCGGCGATCCAATCGCGGATGCATTCGTGTTCCACCACCGGCAGCTCCGCCTCTCAACGAATTGATAACAACCCACCCCTTGGCGGCCGTTTCGGCGTCATTCCACTCGAAAACAATTTCGGGTTCTCGCTTGGCGTAAGCCTTGAGCATCTCTTTCATGATCATTGTATGATGGATTTTTCGGCGAGGACAAAGATAAGCTGTTCACCGGCGAAGAAAACGCGGCGTGCCCCAAAGTGCTCCTCCAGAACTGGCTTGTCGAGATCCAGTGACTGAGGGCAATGCATTCGGTTCCCCCAAAACACGGAGCAATCCCAAAAATGCAAAGGCGTGAGCCTCCTTGCCTTCAACTTGTATTTCCTGCGGAATAACCACATCCACTGGCAATCCACGGATGGCGCTGCTGTTCGACTTCAAGGCATCAATCAACGCACCATTATACGCTCCGCCGCCTGTCACCAAGGTGTGTTTTCCCTCTGCGGCCAAGCGAACAACCGATGCAATGTAGGCGACCGCTGTCGCCATGAGGTCCTCAACAGAAGCATCCGGCTCCAAATCAAGCAAGGGCAATACCTCATCCTCTATCCATTCCCTTCCGATGCTTTTGGGGAGAGGCATCGCATGAAACTCCAGTGCTAGAAAGCGTTCAAACAACGCTGGAAGCACATGACCCTTTGCAGCGATGTGGCCATTTTCATCGAAAACGTGTCCAACCCGTGCAGCCAGATGATTCAAAAGCAGATTGCACGGGCCAATGTCCCACGCCACCCGATTTCCTGTCTCCTCATCGACACAACTGAAGTTTGCAATACCTCCGAGATTCAAACATCCCTCAAATGCTGCGTAGAGGTGTTCCTCGACAACGGGCACCAGCGGTGCCCCTTGCCCATGGTACGCCACATCCAAAGACCGTAAATCGCAGACGACGGGCACACCATTCAAGGCCGCATGCAAATGTGCTCCTGAACCCAATTGTCCTGTCCATCCTTCATGCGGGCGGTGAAAAACCGTTTGCCCATGAAAAACCACCAAGTCCACCTCTGAAATCCAACCCGTTGCAAGGATCTGATCCGCACACCATTGGGTCCATTCTATGCTTGTGACGAACCAATTTTCGGCAGATGCCGCAGGCAATTCCTTTAACCGATTACGCCAAGACTCCGGAAAAGGAATGCTCACAAAGCACTCCAAGATTCCGGACCAACTACCTTGTTCTTCAGATCTTTGGAAGACCGAAACTCCAATGTCCAAGCCATCCAATGAGGTGCCACTCATCAACCCCATAACATGGAAAGTAGCGGGTTCCGGGTTTGAAGAAACATGCGAAAGGCGTGAGGGAGATTTCAACGGAGGAGACATGTGTATCTTTGTGGGACGAAAGATGGAGTAATTTCTCCATTTCTGATTGGATATCCGAAAGCAAGCCAGGAAATGAACCTAGACCTCAAGGAAGAACACATTGCTGTGCGTGACGCAGCCCGTGACTTTGCACAAAATGTACTGAAGCCCACCATCATCGCACGCGACAACGCGCAACAATTTGCGACAGAAGAAATTCGGCAGTTGGGTGAGTTGGGGTTCATGGGCATGATGGTGGACGAACAATACGGAGGAAGCGGCATGGATACCGTCAGCTATGCGCTGGCAATGGAAGAAATCAGTAAAGTTGATGCGTCTGTTTCCGTTTGCATGAGTGTCAACAATTCCTTGGTCTGTTATGGGTTACAGGAATTCGGAAGCGACTTTCAAAAGAAAAAATACCTCCACCCTTTGGCCTCGGGCCAAAAAATCGGGGCCTTCTGCTTGTCAGAGCCAGAAGCCGGTTCCGATGCGACCTCTCAGTCCACGACGGCTATCGATTGCGGCGATCACTACGTGATCAACGGAACGAAGAACTGGGTCACCAATGGCAACAGTGCTTCTACCTATTTGGTCATTGCCCAAACAGATCCCGAAAAAGGGCACCACGGGATCAACGCGCTCATCGTGGAACGCGACATGCCTGGATTCATTGTTGGTGCGAAAGAAGATAAGTTGGGCATCCGCGGTTCGGACACCCATACGTTGATGTTCCAAGATGTCAAAGTGCCCAAAGAAAACCGAATCGGTGCGGATGGCTTTGGATTCAAATTTGCCATGAAGACATTGGCCGGGGGACGAATTGGCATCGCTGCACAGGCTCTTGGCATTGCTTCGGGAGCGTTAGAGTTGTCTCTGGCATACTCCAAGGAGCGCACAACTTTCGGCAAACCCATTCACCAACATCAGGCCATCGCATTCAAGTTAGCGGACATGGCGACCCATGTGGAAGCCGCTCGCCTCATGGTCCTCAAAGCGGCAGCTCTCAAAGATGCCGGTGAAGAGTATGACCTCGCTTCCAGTATGGCCAAGTTGTACGCATCAGACATTGCCATGCGGCATGCCATTGAAGCCGTTCAAATTCATGGTGGATATGGGTTCGTCAAAGAATACCACGTGGAGCGTTTGATGCGGGATGCGAAAATCACCCAGATATACGAGGGCACCTCTGAAGTTCAGAAAATCGTGATCAGCCGATCAATCCTCAAGGACTGATCCGCTCGTTGCGGGCATTCCAGACTTCCTCGCCGTCGACCGTCTGCACAATCACTTCTTCAATCCCGTCGGAATCTCGGTCTTCCATCGAAACGGATAGCCCACGTGTCATGCGGCTCATCCCTACAGCCTCGTTGGTCCCAAATGTTCGTTCTTGAATCCAGCCTTGTTCGTCCGAATAAAGCACCGTCGATGACGCAATGGATTGGGACAGTCGGAAGCACGGTGTCTGCTCTGGAGGAACGGACACGGGCGAGTCAAAGCGATCCCCTCCTGAACGCTTCAACAATCGGATGCTTCCATCATCTTGACCCGCATACAGGTAATCACGGTTGCCTACACGCAAGTGATGTATTTGAACGATTACACGCCCAGCCTGCGGCTTAAAGTCCCATCCTGGCGTGCGGGCTCCTTCCTCCCGATAGTTCAACAAATCACCATCCCCCGATCCAATCAAGATTCGATACTTTCTGTTGCGGTCATAATCGACCACCGCCGCTGCAGAAATCCCACTTGAAGGCACAATCGGATAGCCTCGGACTTCTCTTCCGAGCACATCGACAACATGAAATGCAACTTCATTGGCCAGTGCCACTTGGAACTTCGCATTTCGATATACATCCACTTCCCACACTTGCGGCGTTCGGACCCCGTCCAACTTCAATTTCCAAACCGATGCATTGTTGTGGGTCGCTTTCACTAACGGTGACTCCCAAACAACGGCCATGTCCGTCTTCAACCGGTGATTCCGGACCCACCCAAGGGGCTCAGTCAGTTCGTTCTGATCGGCTTCAAGGACTGCAGGAATTTGAACATACGATGCCTCACGCTGCGCTTGATCCCCTTTCACAATCCACGCCACGCGTTGGTTGGATTTCACCTGACCCAGTCGGGTTTGATCCGAAGTCCACTCTACAGCGTCCCAAAGTAGTGTCGTTGGCTTCGCGTCATGGAGCATCCGATCAAATGCAGTCCATGATCCGGGTTTTCGATTGCCTTCCCATCGGTACAAACCATCGCGGTGGACTTCTCCCACTCCTTGTGAATCGTATCCTGTGCTATCAGACCAACCCCAAATTTCCAACACTTCCCCAGACTGCCATTTCCAGCTCGACCACGTTCCATTCCAAACAGAAAGCAATGACGAATCAGGAAGACCTCCATGTGGAGTTCCCCAACGGGCCATTTGACATGCTACCAAATCCTGCTTGCCTGACTTCATGCTTTGCCATGCGGATAGCCATTCACTAGCTAATGGCGAAGCGCTTATTTCAGTTGATGCGGACAACCACGTTGTTTCTGTCATAACGGCATCGCTAGACGCTCCCCGAAATCGAGAATAATACATGCCCTCTGGCCGACGCTCCAGTCGAATCGCCCCATCCGCTCGTGGATGCCATTTCGAGACCATTTCTTCTGGATTCTCCTCCCATTCCTCTAAGGCTGCCGGGAGCCCTAGCAACCAACCGCCACGCCATGACTGTGCTGACCACCCGTCAGGAAGCGTCATTGGAAGGGCATACGCATGGCACACATTCAAATCCGACCGCTCGTTCACTTGAAAGAAGGTGACGATCTCATCTTGCAAAGAATCTGCAAAAACCAACCCGTCAGGCAACAACGAAGTTTGCTCCCACACGTCATATTTATCTGACGCAAAATTAGTTGGGTCCGCCAGCTCGGAAGAATTCCGTTGGATTGAAATCAACGATAACGCGCTGCCACATGCCAACGCTAACGTCAAAATCACGGCCCATATGTGTGGAGATCGCATGGAGGACAAGTTCAGGATATCTGGCTCCAATCTGGCCTTCCCAATTGAACACGTTTCAACGTTGAATTGAGGATAGCATACTTGGGGTCTGATAAATTGGGATCCTCCTCTAGAATTCGTGAAGCGATGTAACGTGCCGTGGTCAGTAGCTCTCGATCACGCAACAAATCGGCCATTTTCAAATCGGGAACGCCCGATTGCTGTGTCCCCATTAAATCTCCAGGGCCACGCAAGGCCATGTCCACTTCTGCGATTTCAAAGCCGTCGTTGGTGCGGCACATGGTTTCCATGCGCAAAGCTGCATCCTTGGACAACTCGTCTGAGGTCATTAAAATGCAATAACTCTGGTCTCCTCCGCGGCCCACTCGTCCTCGTAGCTGATGCAATTGAGCCAACCCAAATCGTTCAGCACTCTCGATGACCATGACGGAAGCATTGGGAACGTTCACCCCGACTTCAATCACCGTTGTCGCAACCAAAATCTGACTAACCCCTTTGATAAACCGCTCCATCTCAATGTCCTTGTCCTGGGACTTCATACGACCGTGGACGATGCCCAAGCGGTATTCGGGAAGCGGGAATCGTCTCGAAATACTTTCATACCCATCCATCAGGTCCTTGTAATCCAAGGTAGAACTCTCTTCAATCAAAGGGTATACCACATAGATTTGGCGGCCTTTTTTGACCTCCTCTTCCATGAATTGAAAGACCGGTAATCTCGCTGCATCTGACCGATGGACCGTTTTGATGAGTTTCCTTCCGGGAGGCATCTCGTCGATCACACTCACATCCAAATCTCCGTATGCCGTCATGGCCAAGGTCCTTGGAATCGGCGTTGCGGTCATGACAAGCACGTGAGGTGGTGGATCGGCCTTGGCCCACAACTTGCTCCGCTGGGCAACCCCAAATCGGTGTTGCTCATCAATAATCGCAAGCCCCAGATTTTTGAAAATCACTTTGGGTTCGATGAGTGCATGGGTCCCAATGAGAATGTTCACTTCACCAGATTGCAACCCTTCTAAAATTGGCTTCCTGTCGGACTTTTTCACAGACCCCGTCAGCAACTCAATGCGAATGGGCAACCCTTCCAATGCTTCTTTGAATGAAACCAAATGTTGGTTCGCCAGTATCTCCGTTGGGGCCATCACACACGCCTGATAACCGTTGTCCAAGGCCAAAAGCGCAGTTAGCAAGGCCACCATCGTCTTCCCACTTCCTACATCACCCTGAAGCAAGCGGTTCATATGCCACCCGGTATTGACATCGATCCGAATTTCCCGCATCACCCGTTTTTGTGCTCCTGTCAATTCAAACGTCAAATGGTTGGCGTAGAACGTATTGAACAATAAACCGACGTCGGAAAACCGAACCCCAGGAACATCCTTCGTTTGTTCCTTCTTTCGTTGCAACAGGGAAAGCTGCAGAAAGAGCAATTCCTCAAACTTTAGACGGTTCCTTGCAGCATCCGCCTCTTCGGGCGATTTCGGTGCATGAACCTTGCAAAAAGCAGCTTCACGGCCCGGCATCTTGAGCTCATTCAACAATTCTTGAGGAAGGACCTCTGCAACCGTGAATTCAGGATGTCCAATCCAGCTTCGAATCAACCGTGCGATTCCCGCTGAAGACATGCCACGATTGGTCAATTTTTCGGTTGTGCGATACACCGGCTGCAATCCCAAACCTTGGCGGCGTTCAAAAGCAGACTCCAGCTCCACTTCAGGATGCGAAATATTCCATTTCCCTTGATACGCTGTTGGCTTCCCAAAAACCACCACTTTTTGTTGCACTGGAATCTGCGATGCAATCCACTTGGCTCCTTTGAACCACACCAATTCCAACGATCCGCTTTCGTCTTGAAAACGTGCCACTAAACGTGATCCGCGTTTGGAGCCCACCTGCTGAATGCCTGTTATGACTCCTTTAAACTGCAGCGATGCAACATCCGAAACGATTTCAGAGACTTTCGCAAACTTTGATCGATCCTCATAGCGAAAAGGGAGGTATTCCAGCAAATCACCTGCAGCATGAATGCCCAACTCCACGCGCAACCATTCGGCGCGCTTGGGGCCCACTCCTTTGACATATTCAATGGGGGTTTCGAGGGTCAGTACCTGCATGATCTGATGAACAAATGAACCGACAACAAGGTCGGGTGGCTCAGGGGGAAAAACAACAAAGCCCTCCGAAGAGGGCTTTGTAATGTCTTAGCGCTGCACGAAAGCTCAATAACCGTTGGCTAACATCCGTACAGGATTCTCTAAAAATGCTTTGAAGTCTTGTAAGAAAGAAGCCCCTGAAGCTCCATCCACAACACGGTGGTCACAACTGAGCGTGACTTTCATGACATGGCCTGGAACAACCGCTCCATCTCGCACAACGGGCACAGCGTTGATTCCACCAATGGCTAAAATGCACGCATCTGGAGCGTTGATGATTGCCGTAAACTCATCAATACCAAACATGCCCAAGTTCGAAATGGTAAAGGTGTTTCCTTCCCAGTCGCTTGGCTGCAGTTTTTTATCCTTGGCTTTGCCCGCAAAATCCCGGACCTCTGCCCCAATTTGAGACAAGCGTTTTCCGTCTGCATGTCGCACAACGGGCACGAGCAATCCGTCTTCTACAGCAACGGCCACACCGATATGAACATGCTCGTTGTATCGAATGCGATCTTCCAACCAGCTACTATTCACAGCGGGGTGTTTTTTCAACGCAAGTGCAGCCGCTTTCACGACCATGTCATTGAAACTGATTTTGACCTCTCCCGCGTCATTGATTGACTTACGAGCATCCATGGCTGTATCCATTTCGATGCTCACCGTCAGATAAAAGTGAGGCGCCGAAAACTTGCTCTCCGCCAAACGGCGTGCAATGGTTTTCCGCATTTGACTGACTCCCACCTCTGTGAATCGTTCTACCCCTGGCGCCGCTGTATTCGAGCCATTAAAGCCTTCCACATCACGCTTGACAATCCGACCGGCATCTCCTGACCCGGGGATTTGAGAGACATTAATGCCTCGCTCTTCCGCCAACTTTCGAGCCAATGGCGACGCTTTTAAACGACCCGTATTGGCAGAAACTGGAGCTGGAGCGGCAACAGGGGTTACGCTCGCGGCAACAGGAGCCACTGGCGCGGGTGCCGGTTTTGGCGCGGGTGCCGGAGCAGGTGCCGACTTTTCTTCAGCGACTGGAGCTGCCTCAAGGGCAGACTCGAGCAATGCAGAGATGTCTTCTCCTTTCTCGCCCAAAATGCACAGCAAGCTGTCCACTGGAGCCGCTCCACCCTGTTCTACTCCGATGTGCAATAACACACCATCGAAGAAGGACTCGAATTCCATGGTCGCTTTATCGGTCTCAATCTCGGCGAGAAGCTCCCCGTTTTCGACCTCATCTCCTACTTTTTTCAGCCATGAAGCGACGACCCCCTCGGTCATCGTGTCGCTCAATTTCGGCATGCGTATAATCTCAGCCATGGTTCCGAGTGATTCGTTGTAATTCGCTGGTCAATCTTTTACGAAAGGATAATCCTCCGTCTTGTAAACGTCCTCGTACAATTCGTGCGCTTCAGGATAAGGACTCTCCTCTGCGAAAACGATCGCCTCTTCAACTTGAGCTTTCACCTCCTTCTCCACTTGTTTCAGTTCCTCTTCAGAGTTCCATCCCCGCTCGAGCAATGTGTTGCGCACATGAAGAATGGGATCTTTGTCCTGGTATTCATGCAATTCATCCTTCGTTCGATACTTCTGTGGATCGGACATAGAGTGCCCCTTGTATCGATAGGTTTGGATATCCAACAGCGTTGGACCCTCCCCTGCTCGGCCTCGGTCTGCGGCTCGCTTTACGGCAGCACAAACCAGTTCTGGGCTCATCCCATCTACTGTTTCCGCTGGCATGCGGTAACTCGCGCCGAGCATCTCCAATTCCGTCACGTTCGTTGTACGCTCAACAGATGTGCCCATGGCATATTTGTTGTTCTCGACAATAAAGATGACGGGGAGTTTCCAAAGCATCGCCATGTTGAACGTTTCGTGCAATATCCCTTGCCGAGCGGCACCGTCTCCAAAGAAGCACATGGTGACGTGATCTTCGTTGCGGTATTTGTCCGCGAAGGCAATGCCTGCTCCGAGTCCAATCTGTCCTCCTACAATGCCATGTCCTCCGAAAAGATTCCGCTCTTTATCGAACATGTGCATGGACCCCCCTTTTCCCTTGCTCGTTCCGGTTTTCCTACCGTAAAGCTCAGCCATCACAAACTTGGGGTCCGTTCCAAGAGACAATGGATGCGCATGATCGCGATAAGCTGTGACCATGCGATCACTTGGACGAACCGCTTCTGAGATTCCAGCTAGGATAGCCTCTTGTCCAATGTACAAATGGCAAAATCCTCCAAATTTTTGTTGGATATACAGCTGTCCGCAACGTTCCTCAAACTTCCGCATGAGATACATATCGCGAAACCAGCGCTGATATACTTCCTTGTTGTGCTCAATAGCACCACCGTTTGAGGCACCTTCTCCGTCCTTCTTCTTCGTGGAATTCTTGGGAGAAACCGCCTTGCTTGGTCGCTTTGCTTGCGTTGTAATGGCCATGACTAGTCAATTCTGTAACAACAAATATAGCGGGCGATTTTAGATGAATCATCCGAATAGAATAGCAAACCGCAAGAAACATCTCGCGTCGTGTATTTATGACACGAAATCACGGCTAAATCGCAGTCTCAAATTCACCTGCAATTATCCAACTCTTGGCACTATGTTAAACCAATTATAGACAGCGGCTCATTCAATTGAGAATGGTTAACTTTACCTCCTTGAACCTGCCCGAAACTCTTTCGAAATTGAACCCCATTGGCTTGGAAGCTATGGACGGTGCTGAGCTAATGAACCGACTGGATCAAAAGTTCCTCGTGCTTGCGGATTGGATTCCATCGTTGGTCGAACAGTGTAGCGAGCATTACTCGATTTTGGAGGTCAATGGCGAACGGATTACCCAATACGAGAATCAATTTATAGAAACTCCAGGGCGTGACTCGTTTGAGAATCATGTTCGAGGGAGAAAGAATCGGTTCAAAGCGCGCATTCGTCGCTACGGATCGAACGGAATCTCGTTTCTCGAAGTCAAGCACAAGACGGTTCATGGTCGAACCTTGAAAGATCGCGTTCTCCGCCCAAAGGAACAGCCTTGGAATGCGGCCTTGAATGCCAACGAGCGAAGCTTTTTGAATGAGCATTACCCTTACGACAGGGGAGAATTGACTGCCATGCAGTGCACTTTTAATCGGTGCACTTTGGTCTCTATTGAACGCCAAGAACGCGTCACGATTGATTCGAACATTCAATTCCATTCGAAAGAAACGCGTGAGGAACTCCGAGGGCTAGCCATTTTGGAGGTGAAACAAATGCGCATTGACCGACTGTCACCCATTCATTCGGCTCTCAAAAGCTTCATTGGACACCCGCCACCTTTAGGCCGGTCAACGAGTCTATCTAAGTTTGTCATTGGTATGCTACTTTTGAACCCCGAGTTACCAACCCGAACCTATCGTTCCGTATTGCGGAGTATTCGGGGACTAATTGATTATAAAGCCACGAGATGAACGAAATGCTCTCTTCTTTTTTGATTGCCTTTGGAGGCAACCTACTTTCCAGCCTTGTGCTCATATTGGGCATTTACCATCAAGTGTCCAAGCGGCGAGATTACGTATTCACGTTCATTTTGGTGAGCACAGCAATCTTCTTGCTTTGCAATTTGCTGATGGGGGTCAAAATCGACTTAGCTTTTGCGCTGGGCTTGTTTGCCATCTTTGGAATCATCCGCTACCGGACAGATGCCATTCCAATTCGAGAGATGACCTATCTCTTTGTTGTCATTGCCTTGGCTGTTCTCAATGCCTTGGCGCCCGGCTCTACGTCATTCCTGCTGATTGTCACCGCAAATATCCTAGTGTGGATTTTAACGCTGGTTCTAGACCGTATTTGGTCCATTCGCCATGTTGCTAACAAAGTTGTTGTTTACGATCGCGTAGACTTGCTACATGAAGGGAAACGCGCTGAATTAATCCGCGATCTCGAGACACGAACTGGCGTTGAAGTCGTGCGCATTGAGATTGGGAAAGTGGATCTCTTGCGCGATACAGCGGTCATCAAAGTCCACTTCGACGGGGACAAGCAGCCCGGCCATTTTGAAGGCGGAGCGAGTGAAGGATAAGAAGGGCTGCAACCTCAATCCCTAAGACTCAATCTTCTGAATCAAGACTACAGCGTGCGCGCTCACGCCTTCTTCAGTCCCAACAAAACCGAGCTTTTCGGTTGTCGTAGCCTTGATGCTGACTTGGTGCATTTCGACCCCTAATAAACCCGAAATGCACTGCCTCATCTCCTCGATGTGAGGAGACACTTTTGGAAGTTGCAAACACAACGTGCAATCCAAATTCCCCAGCTCCCAACCGCGATCCGTAATCAAATCATAGGTTCTTTGAAGCAGCTTCTTAGAGTCGATGCCTTTGTATGCCGGGTCTGTGTCTGGAAAGTGATACCCTATGTCTCGTAAGGCGAGTGCGCCCAACAAGGCATCACATATTACATGCAATACCACGTCCGCATCACTATGGCCATGCGCCCCTTTCGTATGTGGAACTTGGATTCCTCCCAACCAGAAGGGGTGGCCTTCTTTTAGCTCGTGTACGTCATATCCGTAACCGATTCGAAATGCCATGATCCTGCGCTGCTTGACTTAATCCTCCGAGTCTCCGCTGGAATTGACCAGGTCACGGAACTGCAAACGCAGCGTGAAGCGCAGCGTATTGGCAAGCGGATTTTGCTGACGCGTTGAAATGAGGTAACTCAAGTCCACTGTAAACACCGTGTACTTGATCCCAGCACCCAATGTGATGAATTGACGTGCACCTTTTGAACGATGCTCATTGAAGAACCCTGTTCGGAATGCAAAAACATCGTTGTAGAGATACTCAATTCCTCCGCCGATGTTCCATTCTCTGATCTCTTCCCTCAAAATACTTCCTTCCTCGACGATGTACTCGTCCGCTGCATTGATAATTTGGTCCCCATTTCTATCTAAATCAATATCATTTACGACACCATCGCCATTGACATCGGATGTGACAGGGCCAACGAAATATGCCCTGCCCGGTGCATCAAAGAAACTTTGCAACATGCCCGTGGCAACTCCAACGTTAGGATCATATCCACTTACAATGATATCTCTGTCCTCTTGGGCATAAATTGGAGAGGTTGGCACCAATAATTTATTTGCATCAGCCGTGAAAGTCAGGCTATTGTAATCATCCAACTTCATCGTCAACGCCGATCCTAGCTTCAAATTTGTGGGAATGAAGTCCCGATCCGCTGATTCTGAATAGCTCATCTTAGCGCCTATGTTCGAAATATTCACTCCCCAATTGAACGCCGCATCACGGCCTGCAAATTTGGTTCGAGGATTGGAATAAAATGCGCTGATGTCAACGGCAACAGAACGTCCTGGCTTGGAGTTCGCACCCAAGACATTTGTTCCTCCTGTCAAATTCGAATTGATGAATCTTCCCGCAATTCCGCCGCTGAATTTATCACTCAGTTTCTGACTGTATCCTACATCCAAGCTAAACTCAGCAGGCTGAAAGTCCCGAATGGTCGTTCCTGACTCGTCTGTAAAGGTGATGTTACCCAAGCTAAAGTAACGAAGAGCAGCACCCCACGCTTGTCGCTTGTTGATGCGTTTGACACCCGAGAGATAGGCCAAATTCATGTCGTCCACAAGAGCACGCAGCCAAGGCGCATAGCTCAAGCTGAATTCCACTTCATTCTCACTGAAAGCCATTTTTGCTGGATTCCAATGCAGGCTATTCGCGTCCGGCGATAGCGCTACACCAGCATCTCCCAAGGCTCCAGAACGCGAATCCGGCCCAATCATTAGGAACGGAACAGCCGTTGTTATGGTATTGAGCTGCACTTGTTGAGACACCTCTCCCGGGGTCAATTGAGCTTGAAGGCCCGAAAAACTAAAGGAAAGCAGAACAGCAACTACAGCTGCGCGGCGGGAAAAAGACAACGTGTTGTTCAATCGCATGGCGACGTGAAAGGTAAAGCGCAAAATTAAAAAATCCATTATGGTCGCAGAACGATGATTTGGTCGGCATATTGCACGATTCCCCCTGTTTCTGTATTGACGGTCAAACGGAATACATAGACCCCTGCAGGCACGGATTGACCATCAGTTCCTCCCGCAGAATTCCAACGCAACGACTCGGTGCGAAATCCTTCTTGCTCCCAAGGCTGTTCCGATCGATAAACCAATTGTCCCGCGTTCGAGAAGACCTCCAAGGTCGCAACACCCGACTGGCAGGCTTGATTGTGTTCAAGAGAAAACTGAAAGACGTCTGTTGAGGGGTTCGGATAAGCCACAACCTGGCCAAGCGCCGATTCAAAATCGTCGTACACCTCGAATTCAATCTCCGCTTTGCCTTTGTTATTTTGAACATCCCACACCACCAACTCCAATTGATGGGGCCCTGATTCTAAATCTTCAAACGGATAGCGAACCGTTCCGCGGATGTACGTATTCAAATCGGCCATGTAGAATCCGTTCAAAACGACACTTTCGCTTGACTCCCCATCGAGCGTGGCCTTGATATCGTGACCAATTCCGACACCTGCCGCATTGATCCCCCCCTCGTCAAAAATCCGTGCCAAGAGCATGGGATGGCTATGGGTGATGCCCCCGGTGCGAAACAGCGTATCGTTCAGGAAAAGCGAAACAGTCGGGGGAGTTTCATCAAGGGTGAATTCATCATTGACGCCCCCAATAATAAAAGCTTGAGAAGCTCCGTGTGCATCCGTACTATCGGAAACAGCATAGCAACTAATTCGGCCTTCAGCAAAAGAAAAATCGATGTCCCTTGGGACGATAAATTCCAAGGCAAAGACACCGGCCTCAACGCTCGCCACCCCTTGGTGCAAGATGTTTCGGAATACTTCAAAAACATGTGGATTGGGGCCATTGTCGTTGTTAAGCGACATGACTTGAGACGGTTTGTCAAAAACCTTAACATAAACCAATCCGTCAAATTCAGGCATTAAAGCTCCAACCTCATCGCGAACCGTTCCTTCCACCAAAACAACATCCAGTGCTTTTATGGTGTCTGGCAGGGATTCTATCACCACGTTTTTACGCGGGTAGTTCAACCGAAGCGCAACATCTCCTAACAGGGTGAAGTTCCGTTTATTCGAGGTATTCGAGACTTGGGGGTCGTTTTTCGTGACACGCGCTATATCTCCTAACCTCAACGGCTCAGATTCCGTGTCTTGCAGCGCAATGTCATAAAACGCACGATTTAACTGCTGATTCGAACCACTGAACACAACGCGTGTGGTCGTGAGCATGGCGATGGCACCTCCAAGAGGGTTCATAACCATCATTTCACCAGCAGATTCGACACCTGGGTCATCAAACCGAGCCAATTCACAGGTCGCCGTCATGAATAGCGGCATATTGGTTTTGTTCTCCCACTCTTGGATCGTTGTCGTATTGAGAACACGCTCATGAGACCACCCCCGCGAACCACCATGACCGATGTAATTCATGATCAACGCCCCCTCGTTGACCTGGCGATCAATGAATTCCTGGGCATCCGGATACCGCTCCCCACCGGGGGTACTCCATTGCGGATATGCGTCTAAGTATATTTTATTGACATCGTATTCCGGGTGATTCTGAGCCAGGGTATTTGCATGCTCATCCGAATTCACCATGTGCTCATCTTCGGTCGGCCCACCATTGCCATCCATGTCATCCGCAACAAAACAAATGATATTCCTCCAGGAGCCTGAAGAGCTGGCGTTCACATCTTCGCAATCCAGTCCCGGCAAGACTGGTTGGGAACGCTTCATATACGCTTCGACTTTGGATACCATTGCATCCGCTTCAGCAGCGCTAGAGCACGGGATGCGACCGACACCAATGGCCATCTTATCGCCAATGCCCTCACCGTATTCATCTTCCAAAAAACCAAAGAAATCATCACTCACATAGCTTCCTGTTGGGCTCAAGGAGTTTTCGCTTTGATACGTGATTACAAACGGGGATTGCATCAAGTTTACCCGATTCGCAAACGTTCCATCCCCCATGATCTGCAAATACTTCGGCGGGGCTACACCATTTTGAAGCGCTCGGTCACGCAACATCATCATCAACATTTTCACTGCGGTTGGATCTGTGTTCCCGCTTGAAAACGCATCGAATACAGCGCGTTGGGTGGTAACCAAAACACTCAACCCCTCTTCTGCATGCAGTTCTGCCAAACGCTCAGCTGCGGGTAAATAATTGGCCCGCGTGATGACAACCAAATCCGCTTGCTCCACTCCGTGCAGATCCAACGGTTTAACAGGTCCATGGAAATCAGGCGTCTTAAAATTGTACCCCTTGAACAATGCAAAGCGCCTTGGCTCATCCGCCAGAGAGCGGAAGACCGCTTCGCCAGACTCGGTATCGTCCCAAGTCACTCGTTTAGGTTGATTGTGCTTTGAAACATCCCAAATACCCAAGAGACTCTCCGCATTCAAGACAGCATATGCTACCACTGCACCCTCTTCCACTGCGTCCGCGTCAAACTCCAACTGCGATTGGGCCATGCGCAATGAGCATTCCTGAGAGATTCGGAGGTAATCAAGCCAACCAATGGCGGTTGGCACAGCTGGGTCAAAAGAAACCTGAACTTGATGCTGCGCGGTCACACCACTGCCAGTAGGCTGTCCCAAATCAAAGTTTCCACTTGCTAGATTAGCGACATTGCTCACAGAGCCGTCGCTTGTGTAGGAGGGCGATGCCACCGCTTCGACCCCATTCACGTTGAAATTAAATATGCTCGAAGAGCCCATGGATTGGGCCGCCACCTTAAAATCCAATCGACCGGGCGTCATCGTGGCAAATGGGACATCAAAATTCACCACCCGAGAGCTGGTGTTCTGAAAGGACTCTCCAAACCACTCGCGCCCTGAACGATTGGGGCTTGCCACTTCCAATTCATGAAATGAGCGCATCCAAAAGGTCTCAATCACCGTATCCGGAGTCGCAGAGATTTCTCCACGATCCTGGATACGCGCTAAGGAATCCACGGAGTCGCTGTTCACTTCTAAAAAATACCAAGCGGAGTCACTGTACGTGTGCCGGTCATGTTTCCATGTGCGTGCATTTGTACCTTGTATCCAAGTGTTTGGACCCTTCCCATAAAAAAACAGTGCGTCGTCTACATTCCAAACACCGTCGTCTTCTCCCTCAAACCAAATGGCCGCAGCCTCCACTCCCAATGGACGATCAACGTCGTTGTTCATCGGAAGCATCTCCCCGCCGTTGCCCCACAACCGAATCGCTCTTGGATCCAAGGTATCGGGATCAAAGCCCGCTGCGATCATCCAATTGCGATCAATTCGAAAGACACCGTCTTCAGCTATGGACAAGCGATACATATTGTCTTTCCCTAAGGGACCCTCCAACGGCCATTGTCTCTCCCGCTGCGCTCGTGGCGTGGATTCGATCGAAGAGCCCATGGCCCAATCAACCTTAACCAACCGTTCAAATACATCACGCGCCTCGACAAACCTGAAAAGCGGAGATTCAAACTGAGTGATTTTTATCGTTTCATTCAAAAAACGCCAGTGCGGTGCTGCGGTCTCCTTTTTCAAAACCGCTTGTTGACGGGCAGTCAATTCGTCCGCCGGCACTTCAATCCACGTTTCTGAATCGACTAGCCGCTCCATCCCTTCCTCAAATCCAGGCAGTTCCGCCTCCCACACAACCCAAGGAATCTCGTCAAGCCAAAACCCATCACGAGGAGCCCACTTGCCCACAGGAGCATCGGCCGATCCCATCGGCAACCAATCCACCTCCCAAACGCCTTCAACCACATTGCTTTGACCCAAATTCTGCGCACAAACGGTGCCCATTCCAATACTCAAAGCGACCAGAAAGCACCCAAACCCAGCTAAAACAGACTTTAAAAGCACGTCTATTCCACGAACGGGCATTCTAAAAAAAACTGCCATTTTTATTGATTTCATTCAGTGCAGCAAAGTTGGTTAAAAAAAAGATGCAACGTAAAGGACAAAACGTGCGTTAAAGAGAAAACGTATGCTCGAAATGCAATCTCAGTGAGATGATTTTCGGGTAGGCATTGGTTTTTTTCTTATTCTTGTGAATTCATTGGGTCCCTCTACATGAAGCAACTACTGACTATCCCCACCATTGGCATCCTGCTAATGGCGTCATTTTTGACACTGCAATCGAATACTGCGCAAGCTCAAGACCCTGAGTTTACGCAGTACTTTGCCAATCCGCTCTATCTCAATCCTGCTTTTGCGGGATCTGCTCGTTGCCCGCGTCTGACGATGTCGTACCGCAACCAGTGGCCCGCTATGAGTGGATCCTTTGTCACTACAGCTGCTGCTTATGACCAGCATGTCGAAACACTTTCCGGTGGTTTGGGCTTTATTGTGATGAACGACCAAGCGGGACGTGGCACGCTCAGCACGACTACCGCTAGTGGTATTTATAGTTACCAGCAAGCTGTTACGCGGAAACTCTCCATCAAAGCAGCCATGCAGGTCACCTACATGCAGAAATCTTTGGACTGGGACCGCTTGACTTTTGGGGACATGATTGACCCACGACGTGGATTCATCTACGAGACCCAAGACATCCCCCGCGGAGGAATGGTCCGAACAGTGGATTTTAGCTCTGGCATCATTGGATTTACGGATCGTTTTTACTTCGGAGGTGCCGTGCACCATCTGAATGAGCCCAATGAATCTTTGGTAGTCGGAACAAGTCGTTTGCCCATGAAGTACACCTTCCATGCAGGTGCCGTGCTTCCGTTACAACGCTCGGTTACCGGAGTAGAGTCTACCATTTCTCCGAACATTTTTTACCGGAAACAAGGAGAGTTTGAACAGCTCAATGTTGGTCTCTACGTCAACAAAGGCCCACTCGTGGGTGGCATTTGGTACCGAGGCATCATGTTCACGGATTATCGGGATGCCTTTATTGTGACACTCGGGATCAAAACTGATGTTGTCCAATTTGGCTACAGCTATGATTTAACGATTTCTGAATTGACCCCTTCAACCGGGGGAGCGCACGAAATCAGCATGACGATACAGTTTGACTGCCGTGGTAAGCGTTCTAAGTTTAGAACAATAAACTGCCCGTCATTCTAGTTTTAAAAACACATGTCACGGATCTATTCTCACATTGGATCCAAGCATTTGCCCTACATTACTGCAAGAAACCCATTGGAACCTCATAAAAAATGAATTGGAAGTTCACAGCCCCCATGATGTTCTTTGGTGCACTCCTCCTCACAGGATGCATCGGAGACCGTTCCGGCGCCACAGGATGGGCCTACAACGATCCTACTAACGGAGGATTTGAACGGCAACCTTTCTTTGAGCAAGAAACGGCCCCTGGATTGGTCTTTATTGAAGGAGGAACCTTCACGATGGGCCAAGTCGAAGATGACTTGACCTACAATTGGGACAACATTCCTCGGCGCGTCACAGTCCCATCCTTTTACATGGATGAAACCGAAGTCACCAACTATTATTGGTTGGAGTACCTCTCTTGGTTGCAACGCGTTTATGGTAGCAGCTATCCTGAAGTCGTTCGTCGTGCCCTTCCAGACACATTGGTCTGGAGAGAAAAATTGGCATTTAACGAGCCTCACGTAGATTACTACTTGCGTCATCCAGCTTACAGAGACTACCCTGTTGTAGGTATCTCATGGAATCAAGCGAACGACTTTTGCAAGTGGCGCACGGACCGAGTCAATGAACAATTGCTTATTCGGGAAGGCCTTATCGCCCACAACCCCGATGGCCAAATTGACGAAGATCACTTTACTACAGAAGCCTATCTCAATGGACAATACCAAGGAGAGGGTGTAGCAGAGGGACTTCGTGATCTCAGACCTGGCAGTTCAGGGTACCGAAATGTCTCCTATGAAGACGGACTGCTCCAACCAGCCTATCGCTTGCCGACTGAAGCAGAATGGGAATTTGCAGCATTGGGCCTCATTGGCAACAGTTATGCGGAACTGATTACAGACCGTCGGACCTATCCTTGGGATGGACACTACACGCGTAATGACAACGGTCGCGATCGCTCTTACGGCAATATGAATGCCAATTTCGCACGTGGACGTGGTGACTACATGGGTGTTGCTGGAAGTTTGAATGACGGCGCTGCAGCGACTGCGGCTGTGTATCAATACGCCCCCAACGACTATGGCCTGTACAACATGTCCGGCAACGTCAACGAATGGTGTCTCGACGTATACCGTCCTTTGAGCGCCATGGATGCCGAAGAATTTCGTCCTTATCGAGGAAACGTATACAGGACAAAGCAACTCAATTCTGAGGGGCAAATTGCAGATAAGTTCGATTACGTCGTCTATGATATCGATGCAGTCGACGCAGACTTAAAAGCCTACCAAAAGGCTGCTGCTAAAAACTTCATAGACGAAGAGCAGAATCTCGTTGACAATGTGTTCACATACATTGAATCAGCCAAGGCCGACCGGAAGCTGAAGCGAAACGAAGAGTCACAGGAGCAAATGGCTGAAGGGCAAGAAATCATTCTCGACAGCGACCTGCTTGTTGCTCCTGACTTGCTCAAGATTTTCACGTCGAATATTTCTTCTAATCCCGGTGAATTGCGTTACCGAGATGTTACAGTTGAAGAAAGCTTAGAACGTGACAATTACCGGGAAGCCGATAACATCGATTACCGCGATGGAGACTTTGAATCCAGCATTTACTACGGTGATGAAGGATTTGAAGCTGAAGGAAGCCGCATGTATGGGTATGGCACAACCACCATGATCAACAATCGCTCACGTGTATACAAAGGCGGAGCGTGGAATGATCGGAGCTATTGGTTGAGCCCTGGAACGAGAAGGTTCTTGGACGAAGACAAGGCCTCCGCTGCCATTGGCTTCCGTTGCGCTATGGACCGAATGGGATCTCAAGTGCTTGCCGGTCCTCGTTGATCACTCGCTAGTGACCGAATTAGAAAAGGCTCCTACTTAAGGGGCCTTTTTCTTTTCTTAAATAGGCTCCATGACAACCTAAAACGTAAATTAGCCGCATGCTCATGGATGCCACCAATTCTATTTTAACCCAAATAGATTCAGCCTTCCAAAAATCCAGTGGGGTCACTACCGACACCCGCATGGCAGAACAAGGCAAACTGTTTTTTGCTTTAAAAGGAGAGCGGTTCGACGGAAATGAGTTTGCATTGCAAGCGTTGAGCGCTGGATGTATTCTCGCCATCGTCGATGATCCAATCATTGCTGAACAATCCGACTTGTGCCTCGAAGTGCCCGATGTGCTAATTGCTCTGCAATCACTTGCGCATCTGCATCGGTCCCGTTGGAAATTCCCCGTCATTGGCCTGACCGGCAGCAATGGAAAGACGACGACCAAGGAGCTGCTCCATGCAGTCCTGAAAACCACATTTTCCAAAACTTTCGCAACGCGTGGAAACCTCAACAATCACATTGGAGTCCCTTTGACGTTGCTGGAAATTCCGGAAGATGCCGATATGGCCATCGTGGAGATGGGAGCAAATGCCCAAGGAGAAATTGCGGAGCTAGCCAAAATCGCAGAGCCCACACATGGAGTGATTCTCAACATTGGAGAAGCTCATTTAGAGGGGTTTGGCGGAATCCAAGGTGTCTTAAAGGGCAAGCGCGAGCTGTTTCGGTATTTCGAACAGCCACATTCACGCGGAGTTGAAGTTTTTGTTCATGCAGGTCAACCGGACCTCATTGAAATATCCAATTCGCTGAAAAGAACACTCTATGGAACAACAGAGCACCCTCCGTTCATTCAGGAGTCTAAATCACAAGATCATGAGTTGACCTGGCAAGGGCATGAAAATCAAATCTGGGGACCTTTAAAGCCAAAAATAACGGGTCAACACAACCATGAAAACATGATGACAGCGGTCGCCATTGGCCGTTATTTCGGCGTTAGCCCATCCGCATGTTCTCTTGCCATCGAAAGCTACAATCCCAATAACAACCGATCTCAATGGCATCAAACGGAGCGAAATTTGCTTCTTTTGGACGCATACAATGCGAACCCAAGTAGCATGTCAACTGCATTAAGACATTTTGCCAGCACACTTGAGACCGCTGAGACTCCTGGCATTTGCATTTTGGGTGACATGGGAGAATTGGGAGTTTTTGCGACGGAGGCACACGAGCGACTCCTGCATGCGGCTGTTGATTTGAATTTGGTGGTGTGGACTGTAGGCCCCCTCTTCGCGACGGCGGCCGGCGAAAACAATCAAAACGTTCGCGCCTTTCAAGACATCGAAAGCGCCCGCATTGCCATAAGCCAAGAAACGTGGAACGAACGGCATGTTTTATTGAAAGGTTCTCGCTCCATTGGGTTGGAAAGGCTCGTGAACGAACTCTAATCATCGTCTCCTCTATCAAGCGTCCTTTCATCACCGTACCTTTGACATCCATGGATTTTATTTCGGAATTGCGCTGGCGTGGCATGCTCCACGACATGACCCCCGGGTTGGAAGAACAACTGGCCCAAGGTCCTACCAAGGGCTACGTAGGGTTTGACCCCACGGCAGACTCACTTCATATTGGGAATCTCGTTCCTGTCATGATGCTGGTTCACTGGCAACGGGCCGGGCACCATCCTATAGCACTTGTGGGTGGCGCTACGGGCATGGTTGGCGATCCTAGCGGGAAATCCGCTGAACGTCAACTTCTAGATGTAGATGCCATTCAACACAATTTGAAATGCCAGCAGGCTCAACTCGAACGATTCCTTGAATTCAAGGGCTCAAATGCTGCCGAGGTGGTCAACAATGCGGATTGGTTTAAAGAATTTCGGTTTTTGGACTTCATTCGAGATGTGGGAAAGCACATTACGATCAACTACATGACCTCGAAGGATAGTGTGAAAAAACGCTTGGACTCGGGAATGAGTTTTACCGAATTCTCTTATCAGCTCGTCCAGGGATACGATTTTTTTCACCTTTGGAAAAACAAAGACGTACGGGTCCAATTTGGAGGGTCTGACCAATGGGGAAACATCACGACTGGGACGGAATTGATTCGAAGGATGGGAAGTGGTCAAGCCTTTGCCGTTACTGCTCCGTTGATTACAAAAGCGGACGGTTCGAAGTTTGGTAAGTCTGAAGGAGGCAATGTCTGGATCGATAAAAAACGGACCTCAGCCTATCGCTTTTATCAATACTGGATCAATGCCGCCGATGAAGACGTCAGCCGGTATATCCGCATCTTCACACTCAAGACGCAAGCGGAAATCGAGCGATTGGAGGCGCAGCATGCTGAAGATCCTGGAAAGCGACTGTTGCAACGAGAGTTGGCCGAAGACATTACACGGACCGTGCATAGCGAAGAGGATTTGCAGACAGCCATTGCGGCTTCCAAGCTTCTGTTTGGACAAAGCACGAAATCCGAAATCGAAGCCTTACCTGAAACCGAATTTCTGAGCGTCTTCGAAGGCGTGCCACAAGCAGAAGTCAGCGCACAATTGATTCAGGACGGCATTTCAGTGATCGATTTTATTTCTGAAGCAACCGGCTTCCTCTCTTCAAAAGGAGATGCACGTCGCGCGCTCAAAGAGAATTCAATTGGCATCAACAAGTGCAAAGTGAACGATTCGTATGTGATTACTCAAGATGACCTCATTGGAGGCAAACACGTGCTCGTGCAACGGGGAAAGAAAAACTACTTCCTCGCACGGATTTCCTAAAACATCTTGAACTAGAGGTCGAACGCCATGAGATTGCACCCGCGAACCTCTGCGTGGTCGTAGCGACCCAACACTTCGAAAGTCCCGTCTTCATAGACCCTGCCGATGTCGCCTGACGCCAAAAATGCACATGACGCAATGTTGGCCAAATCAATGATGTGCAGCCGCCCTTGTTGTCTACTTACTTTCCATTCTCTAGGGTCATCCAATGAACCGACAAGTACGTGCATCCAAGATGGCGCTTTAAACAGCCCATTTCCTTTGGACCATGCCTGCGACAACAATTCGGTCATCCCGTATTCGCTGCAAATGCCCTGATTGGACACGAGTTTACCCAGGCGATCATGTACCTCAGAGCGCACCAGCTCAGGTCCTTGCCCCTTCATTCCTCCCGTTTCAACCACGTGTAGATTCAACGTTGACCAATGACGCGCGGCGGCAACGTCCAAAGCCTCCACCCACTGAAGCAGCGCGTGGGTGACACCGATGAGATAGACATCGTTTTGCGAGTTTGATTCCACCAGTCGGTTGAGTCGACTTTCCAAACCAGGCCAATCGCGCATAAAAAATGACGTCTCCGGACTTGACTCTCCAGAGGTCAACATGAAATGACGCACCATATCGACCAAAGACGAGTCATTTCTCTCGAGATAACCCGGAAGCAACCCTAAAAACACACTCGAATGCGCCTTTCCAAAAAACAATTCAAAGCCTTTTAAGGCCATCTCGTGATACCAATCCACATCATCCACATGGTGAACAGAAGGACGGCTCCCCGATGTGCCAGAGCTCCTAAATTGCAGCGGCGACCTCCATTCTGGAGCATACACATGTACCGCGTGGGACTGAAACGTCTCCACAGGTATAAAAGGGATCTCCGCAACCGATCGCACCGCTTCCGGATCCACACCACGTAACTGAACATACTGTCCGTACACCACGTTGTGTATCGCCTGGAATCGAAACAGCCTGAGCGCGAATGCTTCCCATTTTGCCCCCCCATACGTCTCACCGGCATGAATCAGTTCTCTCAGTTCACCCCGCAAGGCTTTCACCTTGCTTTCAGCCTTAGATTGATTGGAACCTTGCCTATCCATAGCCACGAAGGTGGGGATTCCGTAGCTTTGAATCCAACCTTTGGACAATTTTTCACATGCGATTCCAGATATCTCCTTCGTTCGGATTGCTTCTTTCAGGTGTTGCAATGGCCTTCACAGGCTGCTTGCCAGATTCCGCATATCCCGACGAGCCCGAAATTCGTTTTGTATCCATCGAATCGCAGAGCAACGGAAGTCGTGAATTGGTCATCCATTTTTCAGATGGTGATGGCGATCTGGGATTGAGTCAAGCGGACACGATGCCTCCATTTTGTTCTTCCTGTGCTTACCACCAGAACTTGCACTGTGATTATCAAGAATGGCGAGACGGCGATTGGTTCGAGATTGCACTCGACCCCAACGCAGGACAGATTCCATTCTATTACCGCGTGCCCGTGGCAGAGCCTAGCGGCCAAAACCCCGCGTTGAATGGTACCATTGCGGTTACGATGTCAACGTGGTATTTGAACAGTCCGTATGACTCCGTTCGCTTTCGGATCACCCTCTTTGATCGCTCATTAAATGCGTCAAACGAGGCCTTTACTCCCGCTTTACTCAAGCCATAATTCAGGCAAATAAAAAGGGGCACCCATTGGGTGCCCCTTTCAATTCAAATCGCTGTCCTTATTCTGGGCAACCTGCACCGAACGAAGCCAAGAACTGAAGCAAATCAGACGTTGTTACAACGCCGTCTTCATTCAAGTCAGCAGGGCAGTAGTCCGTAAAGTCAAACTCGCACAAGCCGCTGTCCATTGTCGCCATGTCGTCATAGTTCTCTGCGTCTACATACGTGCAGCCGTAGCAACTAAAGTCGCATGAACCGTCGTCAAAGAAGGCACCTGCTGCGTAGTTGCAAGCCGTTCCGTCTGTACAACCGAAGGCTGACGAGTTAGGAGCTCCAGGAGTTCCGTTGTCAACCCAACTCGCTTGCCAGTTGTCTGGATCGTCATTGTTCAAATCTGTTTGAACCAATTCCAATGTCGAGCAACCACCGTCAGGGCTTTGGATCAAAACATTGCCCAAAACAGCGACCGTTTGCGAAGGCCAAGCGCCACCGTCATCGTACGTCACGGCATCGATCATGTTGCCAAATCCGTCTTCGATGCTCACCGCTTCACCACTGTTGGAGAAGTTCCCCAAATCCATCTGGAACACCTGCACACCCAAACCACTATAGTTTGCTGTACCTGCTTCCGAAACGGTCATCAAGAAATATTCACCTGGCTGCACTGTCGTTCCTTCTGGGAAGACATAGCCCAATTGTGGAGCGCCACTCGCTGAATTGTAGAATTCAAAACCACCCATATCAATGGCCATGTCATTGGACACATAGATTTCAACGAACTCAAAGTCAAAATCATCGCCTTGCGCACTGCAAGGGTTGTAATGAATTTCGTTGATCACCATGTTTGGCAATGTGAAGTAGCAGGTTTCGTTGGTCGCATTTGTAACCCCCTCCTCGTAATTCAATGCAGCAGGGTCATTACAACCGCTGATGACACACGAGCCGTCGTCTATCGTCGCCATGGCGTCGTAGTTGTCCGCATCAGGATTCATACAACCCGGTGAATCGATACACGAACCATCGTCTTCCTGCGCATACGCATCGTAGTTGCTGAAGGTCACATCGGTGCAACCCAAACGAACGACGTCTAAGTTGTCACGAGGCAACAATTTCCAAGCACCATAGGCATAGAAATTCGGTCCAGTGACACGGTAATCACGGCCTTGCTCCAACAAAGGAACATAGCTCGTACCGTCATTCGTCAACGAGTCGTCAATGGCATCGTACCCAATGTCATCAATCACTCCAACACCTGTTCCGTCATCGAGGTGCCATTCGCCGTAGCCTGCGTCCGCGTTAACACATTCTCCTGTCATTGCGATGAGAACACATTCCCATTGCTCGTCATTGATTGCATTCGGCGACAACATTTCAGCTGCAGGCAACGTGTTGCCTGAAGACAGAATCTCAAAACTACCTCCTTGGATCTGACGCAAGCCATACACTTCAGACACGTTGCCCAATACGGAGATTTCATCCCCAATGGCGACGCCGTTCCCAATCACCCAAATGGCCGACTGAGCACCGGTTCCGTCCTGAATAACAAAGGAAGGCTGACCACCTAAAGAACCTTCATCACCATAGACCGCAGTGACAATTCCTGATGTCTGCATCTGTCCTGAGAGGGCTCCAGATTGGATTTCTTGAATGGTGTAATTCGAGATGTAAACACAAGACTCATCATCTTCCGTTGCGTTTTCATCATAGTTCACAGCAAAAGGATCTGTGCAACCTGCAGTCGATGCAGAACATCCTCCAGAGAAGGTGTGCATTGCCAAGTCTGTAAAGTCATTCTGGTCCAAAACTATCCATTCGGAATCGATTGCATTGGTACCTGCAGACATCGCCCAGTCACCACCGTTACCGGCATACACCCATTCCTTACGCACCACCGTGTGGTTCTGTGTGGCATTGGTCGTTCCTGCAATTTCCCAGCCTGACCCGGGGTCTGCACCGATTTCTCCAATCAGGTCAACCATCAAGGTGTCTGTTGCTGTTAATTCGAACAATCCAAACGTATCATCTCCATTTGACAAATAGGTATAGGTCATATCCGCAACACTCAAAATAGTAGAGTCAGCAGAACCATGGGCAACGATGTACGTTCCTCCCGGTGCAATCGTCGCATCAAAAGGGAAGTTGAACGTGAAGTAATCAAATTGGTTTGACACGAAGGGATCATCCGGCGTATCGCAACCGTTGGAGCAATTGCCCAACGTGTATTGGCTCAAGAAGACTGCAGATGCTGTAGGGTTGTAAATTTCCAAGTACTTGTTATTTCCTGATCCTTCTGAAAACTCAGAAAAGAAGATGGAGCAAGCCTCGCCAGTATATTCACATGTTCCATTGTCAATGCCGGCGACAGCATTGTAATTGGCCGCGCCGGAGTTGGTACAGCCATAAAGCAAAGCATCCGCTTCTGAACGAGGCTGAATCTTAAACGCCCCGTAGGCATAGTCCAAAGGACCTGTTACCTGCCATGTGTTGCCCATCAAAACAAACCCTGTAGCGATGGCATCGTACCCACGATCGTCAACCACGCATTGGCCTGAAGTATCATCCATCCCCCATTCGCCATAACCCAGATCTTCGTTGCTCACATCTCCTGTGACTTGGACCAAAACGCCTTCCCAAACCTCATCAGAAACCGTTCCGCTCGTCAGCACTTCCGCTGTTGGCAATGCTGCATTCTGTGCTTCAATGAGAATGGAAACTCCCGTCAACTGTGTCAATCCGTTGTATTCAGATACCGTTCCAGTGACCTCAACTTGATCTCCAACAGCTACAGGCACATTTGGACCATACATCCAAATACCTGAATACTGGCCTTGACCGTCCTGCATGCTCACCAAGCTTCCGAAGACAGCCGTGATGACACCGTTGGTTACAACCGTCACGCCTGTGTAAACATCCGTGAGCTGACCTTCTTGAATCGTTGCGATCGGCGTTGCCGTCACTTCCAAGCATGTTCCGTCGTTGTAATCTGCTGCTTCGTTGTAGTTCGGAGCCGCTGGTTCTGTGCAGCCTCCTTGGCCTACAGTAATTGTTGCGACCATGCCGTTTGCGGCGTGGCTTCCAACACTGCAATCGTAGGTATAAAAGCCCGGCACGTTGAACGTGTGGCTACCAATGCAAACTCCCTCTGCACTACCTACAACTGAACTAAAGTAAAAATCTTCTGGGTTCATAAATGATTCACCCGTCTGTGTATCTGTCGTTCCATTGGCATTGTGCGTTCCTCCAACATTTTCCCACACGACCGTCGTTCCGGGTTCGATGCTGAGATCCGCTGGGCTGAAATAGAGAGAACCCGTCGTGACGACCACTCCTTCTACGTTGCATGCATTGTCAAATGTGCAAGAGCCATCATCCTCAGTCGCTGCACCATTATAATTGGTTGCATTCTCATTGGTGCAACCCAAAACGGCAGCGCCACAAGTTCCTGTCCACACATGGCTTCCCAAGTAAGACCACTCGTTTTGGTCGTAAACAATCCACTGCGAGTCATCAGCATCCGTTCCTGCTGCAGAAGCCCAGTCGTATCCGACTCCGGCATTCACACCGCCTTTACGCACCAACGTGTGGTTTGCCGTCGCATTCGATGTTCCTGCCACCTCCCATCCAGTTCCTGGATCGCCTTCAAAGTTTCCTACAATGTCGATGAACGTATAGTCCTCTTCAGTTCCGAAGACCAAGGCATAACCGTCATCACCATTGAAGTAAGCATTCCCCGTTTGGTCGGTTTCAGCTATGATTTCTGCCCCTGAGCCTCCGTTCGCCCAAACGTAAACATCGCCTGCTGCAATGGTAGCTCCGTCGGAAAATGTGTTCCAATATTCATGGACACCGAGTGTCGTTGGAGCATTCCCTACCGACGCTATCGCGTAATCAGAAAGCGCAATGGCCTCCGAAGTCGGATTGTAGATTTCCAAGTA
Source organism: uncultured Flavobacteriales bacterium (assembly GCA_905478325.1). Taxonomy (GTDB): domain Bacteria; phylum Bacteroidota; class Bacteroidia; order Flavobacteriales_D; family Sanyastnellaceae; genus UA16. The sequence continues at coordinate 56,086 of CAJQIB010000008.1, forward strand.
TTTATTATTTGAAGAGCCCTCTGCATATTCAGAGAAAAACAGCCCACATTGGGCAGAAGCAACGGTCGCTGTAAGAACGAATAGCGTTGCAAATAAGAAGGATAATGAGCGCATGTCGTGGGTTTTAGTTCGACAAAATGGTGCTGCAATCTAGCAAATTATCCATCAAAAATTAGACTTATTGAAAACTTATTTAATCGCCCAACAAATTGAAAAATTCGTTGAACGACATAAAAACACGCTTAACATTTATGATCGTGTCAGCGCCCTCCAAATAAATGTTCGGCTTCGGGCAATTGACGAAAGCTTCGACGATGGTAAGAGGTCACCCCCATTTTCCGAATGGCATCGCGGTGAGCGCGCGTGGGATACCCGGCATTCGTCTCCCAACCATAGCCCGGGCATTCCAACGACAGAGCACGCATCCTTTCGTCACGATGTGTTTTAGCCAAAACGCTCGCTGCCGCAATCGACGCAAAGCGCGCGTCTCCTTTTACGTAACATTCAAAAGGAGGCAATCCCTCTTCTGTGCGAAAGCGGTTGCCGTCGATGAGTATGAAATCCGGAAGGCCATTGAGCTTTTTTACCGCTCGCCGCATCGCAGCAAAGGAAGCCTGCAAGATGTTGATCTCATCAATTTCCACGGAATCCACAAAGCATACAGCCCAGGATTTTGCCTCCGATTCAATTCGTATGCGGAGTGCATCGCGGTTTTTCTCAGACAACTGCTTGCTATCATTTAACACCCCTTCCTCGCACAATGCATTCGCCAAGTCAGGGCCCAATACGACCGCACTCGCTGTCACCGGTCCGGCCAAGCATCCTCTTCCCGCTTCGTCACAGCCAGCTTCCAATCGACCTTGCTCGATCCATGGTTTCAGCTTCATGCCGGCAAGATTTTCAGGATACTTTGCCATAGCAAATCGGCCGAGAGATCCCATGTGAAATCCTGAGCGCGATCCAAACCTCTCCTCACACAATCCTGACGAAATGACTCATCTCTGTCAATTCGTGCCATCCATTCGGCAGCATCCTGCGCATCGTCTGGCGCAACCAACGCCGCTTCAGCTCCACCGCACACTTCGGGAATGGACGTCACGTTGCTCGCGATGACGGGAATCCCACAGGCGAACGCCTCGACAATGGGGACTCCAAACCCTTCGAACCACGGCAAATACACCAACCCAAGCGCTCCTCCCATGGCCAAAGCCAAATCGACTCGATCCAATCTTCCCACCCAATGAACGTCGGCCGAGGCGCGCATCTCTTCTGTCCACATGCTTGATCCGACAACAACCAAGTATGCCTGACCACCCCCTGCTTTATAAGCGGCAAATGCAGCCAACAGTCCTTCAATGTTTTTTCGAGGATGTAGACTTCCCACGAAAATAAAATAAGGACTCCCCTCAGCCCATCGCTTGCGTTGTGACGCTTTCAGTTCTTCATCCAAAATAGCATAGACTGAGGCCGGCGCATTGGGAATGACATCGATCCGATGCTGTTCCAAGCCAAATTGCTCGACCAAGTCGTTTTGTGAGTACGCAGATACCGTGGCCAATCTTGTCGCAATCGATGCAAACTGAGGAAATCGAGTTCGGTAATAGAGCGCCTCACGCGGCGGCATCCACTCGGGGTGGTGCATGAAGTTCAAATCGTGCATAACGGCCAATTGAGGAATGCTCGTCCGGCGACTCAGAAAGCCATCCGTCGAAACAAACACATCGGCATTCCAGTGACGGATAGCCCGTGTCACACTGTAATCAAACCACCAATCATATAACATGGGTCGACGAGCAGGAGGCCAAAGATGCTTGACCTCTACATGATCTCCGTAATCAAACATGCTATCTGGACGCCGGTCAAAAAGAAGTAAAAACTGATGCTCCGGATGGGTCGCCGCTATTCTAGAGAAGCATTCATGGGTAAACCACCCGATGCCTTCCAATTTATTTGCCACCAGCAAACGAGCGTTTAAAGCAATGCGCGCCATGCCTGCTAAGATAGGTTGACAATTCTCTGTGCCATATACCGTTCTTTGCATGCAAGGTATTCTTGTCCCTTCCCTCCATGAAGCAATTCCTTTCCCATTTGTCTTTGTTGATGTTGCTCAATCTGCTCATCAAGCCAGTCTATTTGCTTGTGGTGGACACGCGCATTCAAGATGTGCTCGGACCAGAGGAATTTGGAAGGTACTTTCCTCTGTTGAGCTTGAGTATTCTACTCAATATTGTTTTGGATGCTGGGTTGTCCAACCACATGACCCGATTGATTTCCAGTCGCCATGCGGGCTGGCAAGCCGCTTATTCAGCAGGGTGGAAGGCCAAAGGAGTCCTGATCCCTCTTTATTTCATCGTATTGATGGCTACGGGATGGGCGTTAGGCTACCGCGGAGAATCGTTGGAGTGGCTCGCTTGGGTCGGTTTGAATCAAGTACTCTTGAGCGGAGTACTCTTTATTCGCGCTGGGCTGCAAGGGCTTGGTGCGCACCGCACCGACGCCTGGGTCTCCATCCTTGATCGCTCTTTGCTGCTCGTCGGACTCGGGATTTTGCTTGCGATTCAACCCGGCTTTCAGATTGTCTGGTTACTTGGTGGCACATCCATCGCTCTTCTGATAGCCGGGTGTCTGGCCCTTTGGCGTCTCCGCATCAATCGTTTGGTTGCAGAAAACACCGCTTCCGAACCCACAAACATCTGGACCCAACTCGCGAAAGGCTGGCCGTATGCGTTACTCTTTCTGCTGATGATGACCTACCACCGTGTGGATGCTATCATGTTGGAACGATCGGCCACCAACGGAGCCAAAGAAGCCGGTTGGTATGCGATGAGCTATCGATTATTCGAAGCCGCCAACATGATTGGCTACCTCTTCGCCACCCTATTACTGCCTTACTTTTCTCGCATGCTGGCGAACAAAACGGATGTCCGCCCTCTGGCCATTGGAGCCAGTCAATTACTGCTCGTTGGCGGTGGCGCTGTCGCTTGGACAGCTTGTTTTTGGCCCGATTCCTTTCTTCGCTTGTTTTACGACCATGAGATCGCAGAGGCTGCTCCCATTTTACCTTGGCTCATGGTGTCATTCGCCATCTTCGCTCAAGGGTACGTCTTCAGCACATTGTTGACAGCGCGAGGCAATTTACGATTACTGAACAGCGTAGCTGCGATCGGCGCATTCGGAAACATTGCACTCAACTTTCTTTGGATCCCTGAATATGGAGCATTGGGATGCGCAATGGCCAGTGCTTTGACCCAAGCTTTGGTGGTCATTTTACAATGTATCGCATCCGTGCTAAAGCACCCGGGGTCCGCCTGGTGGAAACTGGTGAAAAGCTTGGCATTGCATTCTCTTCTTTGCGGCGCAATATGTGGCATCGGACTGCGTTGGGATTCCGATGTTTGGTGGATGGTCCCTGTCATACTGCTCGCCTGCCTTTTGGCCGGATTCATTCCTGGAATCATGGATGATTCCACCTTACGTTCGCTGCTGTCCACTAAGATGAATACCTTTGCTTCCTCCAAGTTGAAATCTGATTCATGAACGAAAACCAACGCCTCGACTCCAGTCACTTACTGCACTTCATTTTCAATAACCGAAAGAAGTTCTTCCTAATTGGCGTCGTTACAACCGCTTTTGCTTCGGTCGTCTCTTTGATGATGACGGAACAATTCCAAAGCTCCGTCGTGATGTTCGCAACACCACAGCACTCGATTGGCGAACAATTCTATGAAGAAGTCAAGCGGAATGACTTACTCGAATATGGCGAAACAGAGGATGCCGAACGCCTCTTGCAAATTTTGAATTCTGACCGCATTCGATCGCGCATCATTGAAAAATATAACCTGTGGCTCCATTACGACATTGAGCGCAGCACACCTGGCGCGCAAGCATTACTCGGAAAAGAATACAACTCCAAAGTCGATGCACGGCTGACCCGCTATGGGTCCATTGAGGTCAGTGTATTAGACCACGACCCTCAACGTGCTGCCGATATCGCCAATGACATTGCGTTCTTGGCCGACTCGGTTTCCAATCGATTGAGGAGGGACCGGGCAAGCGTTGCGTTGATCTACGCGACCTCTTCCTTGCTTCAAGTGCAAAATGAGATTCTGGACATGGAAACGCAACTTGGCAAACTGTATGAGCTTGGGGTGTATAATTTCTATACACAGATTGAAGGATTGAATGAGCAGTATGCCACGGCAATTGCCAAAGGCTCAACGGGCAATGCTGAAAAAATCCGACTGCAAATGGCGGAAATCTCTCAATATGCCAACACCTTCAATAAGTTCTCTAACCTCATCAGGGCGGCGTATGCACAAGAAGCCATTCTCAAGAAACGATACGAATTGATGAAGTTGGATGCAGAAACAGAAATGCCCTCTGCTTTCATTGTAGACTATGCCGCTCCGGCTGACAAAAAAGCCAAACCAATTCGTTGGTTGATTGTCGTTATGAGTGTGGCCAGCGTATTGGTCTTTGCAATGCTCGCCTTGTTGGCAGCCGAAAATATAAAGTCGACCAAGACAGCGTGATGGCATCGAATCCGATGCAACGACTGGCTTACTGGGCCATTGGAACCTTCACTGTGGCATTGGCTGCAGCCATTTATTTTGAATGGCCTTGGCTGGCCTTTCTTCCCGCCGTCTTGTGGATGGCCTGGATGGCGTTCGCGCGTCTTGACATCCTCATCTTGGTATTGGTGGCTTGCGTTCCGCTGAGCTTAAGTCTTGAAGATTTAGAACTTGGCGGCATTGGGTTGTACCTGCCCACAGAACCACTTTTAGCCGGATTGTTAGGTCTGTTTATCCTGAGAATATTCAGGGGATGGCCAGTAGATCAGCGCGTTTTACACCATCCATTTTCACGGCTGGTGAGCATTTCATTGGCCTGGATTTTAATCACGTCCATTACGAGCTCTTTCCCCCTCATTTCTTTCAAGTTCTTCGTGGCTCGCCTTTGGTTCGTTGTTGGCTTTTTGTGGCTTTTGGCGCACTTTTTTGTCCACCAACCAGCACACCGACACAAGTTCATCATGGCCTATGTGTTTCCGCTGTGCATCGTCGTCGTGTATACCGTGATCCGACATGCTGGATTTGGATTTGAAAAAGATGCCGGTCACTGGGTCATGAAACCGTTTTTTAAAGACCACACATCATATGGAGCCGTATTGGCCATGGTCACTCCGCCCCTTTTCGCTTTGCTCTTTTTCAAACGGTTCTCCCCCTTTATCAAGGCATTGCTAGCTGGAGCTTTGGCCATCATTGTTGTCGGTCTTATCCTGTCCTATACACGAGCAGCATGGGTTTCACTTGCGGCGGTTGCAGCACTTTGGGGCCTCATGCGTGCGGGGTTTCAATTGAAAACGCTCCTCTCCATTGGGGCCATTGTGCTCGCGTTCGGATGGATTGCTCGAGACACCTTGGTCATTCAGCTTGAACGAAACAGCCAAGACTCTTCGGATGATTTGTCTGAACACGTCGAGTCCATTTCAAACGTCTCCAGCGATGCTTCGAATCTAGAGCGTCTCAATCGTTGGAACGCGGCGTTGGCTTTGTTTTCGGAACGTCCAATCGTCGGGTGGGGAGCTGGAACTTACCAATTCGTTTACGCCCCATTTCAGCGTTCGAAGGATCGGACCATTATCAGCACAAACAATGCAGATGGAGGAAATGCACACAGTGAATACCTCGGACCATTGGCCGAACAGGGGTTCCCCGGGTTGCTTTGGGTACTGGGTTTGCTGGGGTTTTGCCTCCATTGGGGATTCCGGTTGCAACGCGTCTTGTCCGAACGAGAAGACCGCCTGCTCGCCATGGGCGTGTTTTTGGGACTCATGACATACTTCGTTCACGGAGTCCTGAACAACTATTTAGACACCGACAAAGCGAGCGCCCTATTCTGGGGATTTTTTGCGGTCATGCTCGCTTTGGATTTGAAAGCGTCAAGACCTCGAGAATCAAAAGAAGACGTCCTCGCTTCTACTTGAAACGGGCGACAAGCAAGGCTGTGTCGTCAAAACGAGGCTCGTCACCTCTGAATGTCTCAACCTCATCTAACAACGCTGCCTGAATCGTTGTAACCGGCATTCCACGGCGCTCACAGATGATATCTTCCATACGCTGCATGCCAAATGGAATCCCCTCTTCATTCTCCTGTTCCACCAAGCCATCGGTGTAACAAACGAGCGTACTTCCCCGCTGCACCTTTTCGACACCCGATTCAATCGAAGGAATGTCGTGGAACATGCCCAACCCAACAGACCCTAGCATTAGCTGATTTGAAGTGCCATCTGCTGCTGTGAGAACAGGGGGGTTGTGACCGCAGTTCACATAGCGAAACTCACGGGTGGTCCGATAATAAACCCCTGCGAACATGGTGATGTACTTCTCTCCACGCGCATTCTCCATCACCCGCTTATTCAACCTCATGACGGTCCCCTCTAAATCGTCCGGTTCATATTGGAAAATCGCTCGAACATTGGCCTGGAAGTTGGACATCAAGAATGCTGCTGCAATTCCTTTTCCACTGACATCTGCCATGCAAAATACCAAGCGTTCTTCGTCGACAGAAAACACGTCGTAATAATCACCCCCAACTTCATGGTGAGGCTGGTAGTAGGCCGTAACATCGACATCCGAATCCGCGGGCCATTCGGTCGGAACAAGCAAAGTCTGCATGTCCGCGGCCAACTCCAACTCTCTGCGTGTCGCTTCTTGGATAACCCGTTCTTCCTCCAATCGTTTGTTTTGCAACGCAACGACAAGAACATTGGTCAGCGTTTGGATGAAGTTTAAATGCTTCACAACCGGACTAACGCCGCGCCCTTCAGAGGTTTCACCTGCGAGTAAATAGGCTAGAGGCATTCCGTCGTGTGTCACAGGAATGACCACATCAAACTGCTGAACTCCTTTTGAAGAATTGAGAGAAATTCGCCCTTCCTGCTCAAAGAAAGAAGAATCTGTAATCTCTGGAATGTCGCCATCCACGCCTGTTTTCAGCAAGCACCTCCACTCTTCATCAAACGCGTAAAGAACCAGTCGGTTGATTCCTAGAAATTCCGACAAACTCTCTCGGTACATCTCGAGCAGCTGTTGATCCGTCGCCCGTGAATTGATTCCACGCGTAACCTCTAACAAAGCACTGAGCTTGTAGTCCTGAACTTCAAGACGCTGTTCGAGTCGCTGAACGCTATGAGCCATGGTTACTTCTTAACACGCTCGACGTACTCCTTTGTTCGCGTATCGACTTTGACCTTGTCCCCTGTATTGATGAACAAAGGCACCCGGATTTCAACACCCGTATCCGTTGTCGCGGGCTTCATCGTGTTGGTAGCGGTATCTCCTTTGATTCCCGGTTCGGTGTAGGTAATCTCCGTCTCCACGTGCGTCGGCAAATCACAACTCAACACCCGTTCTTCAGCAGCGTGAAATTGCAATTTGCACACCAGGCCATCTTTCAGGAACTCGGGGGCATTGATCACAATACTCTGAACCGGAATCTGCTCAAAGGTCTCCAGATTCATGAAGTAAAAGTTGTCATCATCGTTGTAGATGTATTGGTACTCATGTACCTCTATGCGGATGGGCTCAATTTTCACTCCTGAATTGAAGGTGTGGTCTACCACTTTCCCTGTTGAGAGATTCTTCAGTTTTGTCCGCACAAAAGCGGCTCCTTTTCCAGGTTTCACGTGAAGAAATTCAATGACCTGCCACAATCCATGATTGTGATTCATCACCAACCCGTTTTTTATATCGGCAGTCGTAGCCATGGCGTTCTCATTTTCGCTAAGATACCATCACAGCGATACAGTCAGGCGAAAATCCATTGCTGTTTGCACCGGGCCTTCCGTTGAAAAACCCAAATAGGTATTTGTCAAGCGATCTGACCTCAAAGCACTGTGTCCAGCCCATTGAACCGTAAACCAATCATTCAATTGATAAGAAAGCCACCAACTGAGTCGACTACCGGTACCTGTCATGATGCGCGAACCCACTCCATATAGTGTCGGTTCAGAGCCATAAAGCTGCAGTCCTTCTGCGACTCTCCAACCCGACGCAGCGACTTTCCAGCGCCACTTCACCCCCTTGTCTTCAAGCCAATATGTCAACGCGAACCCCGATCTCATCGGAGGGTTTTGTGCAGCTACCCAATTCACTTGGACGCGCATTTTGTGTCCTTCCTGGGTCCATTGCCATCTCAAGGCATGACGAAAGCGGGAGGGAAACCAGCCTTGAACGTCAGATTCAGCATGGCTTTGGAGTTTGTACTGAACCTGAGCATCCGTGTCTACACGCAACTGAATTTTACACTCGAGGCGCATCGATTTCGTCGTACGATCCAATGCCGATGTTACCGTTTCAGCTCGCCAAGACCCACTCCAATTGGATTGAACGCCCTCCATTTTTTGCCCCCCCAAAATCAACCGAATGCCTGGGTTGGACTTGGAATCATTCCATCGTAACGCGGGATGAGGATGTTCCTGATGTTTTAAAGAACCATAGACATCCCAATCACGCCCTAGACTTTGCAACCAGGTCAAATGGACTGCATGGCCCATTGCATGGTGCATGGTCTCCACGGCCCAACGCGTGTTGTTCCAATGTCCCTCCGCATGAAGCCCTAGCCAGCCGAACCAATGTTTCAAGGAGTCCTTTTGAAGAAACGTGCCCCCCTCTCCAACAATCCCAACAGCCCCCCAATTGGATTGACGGCGCACCAATTGTGAGCAACGCAACTCTCGAATGCGTGTCAAGCCATCCGCCGAATTGGCGTCAAGCCATCCAACATTCCGCCATTGAACGGGACCTAAAGCGCCCTCGTCATGCACATGCCCTGCAACAGAAACACTTGATGCAATGCGCCATTTATTCGCTTCACCTGTCATCGCCAACCCACTCCGATGATTGCTCGATACGGCTCCCCAAGTCGGGGTCAACCAATGTGCCGTGGGCAATGCTCCGAGGGATTGATTCAACGCGTCATAGGGACTTTGGTCCCACACATTCAACCCCATTCCCCAGCGCAAAACATGGTCGCCCACCACGAACTGCATTTTTTTCCTAGCCCTCTTAAAGGTCGCAAATCCTGCAATTTGCTCGAGCCCCTTCGATTCTAACCCCCGATCTAACCGAAGCGCCCAATGGCCCGACTTCTTTAACCGTACCGATTGACTCCAGCGGCTCTCCATCAAGGCATCTGGCTTCGGAAAAACAACGCGCGCGTACAAACTACTTGTCCGATTGACCGACTTGCGATCCACTTGCCCTAAAACCCCTGAGCACAGCAGAAGCCAGGAGGCCTCTTCCTGCAGAGAGGCAATGGATGACGGACGCAATCCTCGAATTGCGCCAGCCTCTTGAGGCACGACCGGCCGGCCATACAGTTCGATGTGATGTACCACACAAGCTGCTTCATCCGGAGTCCACACACCAAAGACAACCTGTTCTTGCAGAAACCGTTCCAACGCATCTGTTTGTCCAAAAAGACCGGACGGAGAAAGACACAAAAAACAAACAGCACAACGAACCCAATTCAATTGACCCCTTCTTTAGAATAAGCCCATCTGGCGCGCCATCCTCCCAAGGGGACCGGAGCAAGCCCGACATGCGCAGCAAAACCGTCGATGAATACCCGGCAGTTTAACCCCCATATTCGAGGCTGCCATTGACCGCTAAATCCGACATGAATCGCTTCATGACATTGTAGAAACACCTTCACCTCAAACGTCCACGCAGGCTCCATCCACTGCCAAAAAAACTGCATCTCTCCACGTTCAAATTCGCGGACAAACAATCCTCCAAAACGCAAATTTGACCCGGATTGATTGTCAGATGAACGTAGCGGACTTGACCATTCAAGGAAAGGATGCCATGCGTTTGACTCAGCGATAACTCGCCCTTCCATTCTCCAGATCACATGCCAAGCTGCTCGATCATTTCCGGGGTATTCAATGCGACTAGCTCCTCCAAACAACACCAACCCATGCTGCTCTCCCCATGGAATTGAATGCCCCCAAAGACCGCGAACATTCCGATACGGATTGGCCCAAACACCATCGACACGAATATGCGTTTGCCTTCCCAATGGCAAGGCAAAGCTTGTCGCAAAGGCATCTACAGCAGTCCAGTGCTCGAATGCCCAAGAAGACTCCTTCCAATTCAAATGCTCCAAGGGACTAAACCCCGGAAGCTGACCGCATGAGATGACTTCATTTAAAATGAAACAAACTGACATGCATGTTCTAAAAAACGCTGTATTCTTCATCCGCGATCCCATTCAATCAATGGAACAATTCAGCGGTCGCGTTCGACCGCTGAATTGCCATCTATTGAGGTCTTGCCTGTTGTTGACCCTGTGCAAACAAACACATATGTCTCGCTACCTAGCACGACGATTTGCGCATGGGGAGGGTTGATTTACAGACGAATACAAATTTATTCCGGGAGGTGTGAGTCCGAATCGCTCATTTGACCGGCAATGGAGCTTGGCGGGTCAATCCACTGCAGATTTTCAATGATTGGATTGGCTCCAGGGGAATCCCAAGAAAGCCATACACCGGAGGGGTCATCGAGCAACACGATGGTCTTGGCCTCTCCTCCTTCCAAAACAATTTGCAAGCGACTGCAGGCAGCACGATTGAATTCCCCGCAAGCCGCAGATTCCGATTCCGATTCCGCATCGAAATACACCAACTCGGCATTTCCTGAAATATCAATGTCTCGCAGTTTTCCACGCTGAAATTGCCCGAGCAAATCCCTCCCTGCAATTTGCTGATAACAGGAGTCTCCCGCCGGGTTCATCAACCCCACATGGCCCCATGCGTGGAGTCGATCCGGAGCATTTTCCCGCATGCTCAATGTCACAGAATCAGCCCTCAGGAATTGCCCCTCCAACCACAAATGAGGCGCGTTCCTTAAATCAATGACACTATCTACCTCATTCCAGATTAGCGTATCGCACAGCGCGATGGCAGCGCCTTGCTCCATTTTTACCCGAGGCCAAGCAAGGATGAATTGAGCTTCCAACTGCAAGGTATCCGCTTGGAGAAACAGCGTGTCGGAACCACTCGCATCCATCAGTCGTGCAGGTACATTTTCATTCCCATATAAAAAAGACGTTCCTCGCGAATACGCCGAAGACTTCTTGAATTGTATCGCCTGCTCACCTTCCAACATCCACTTCCCTGTTGTATCCCGAAGAACGACATGTCCCCAAGCCTCTCTTGGTGCCAAGGAGTCGGCCGGCAAAACCAAGCTGTCCCCTTGCAGCATCACGTCATCTTGGCGCACCCATGCATTGCCGTCAATCACAGTCCCACCAAACCATCCTGAACGGGTGCTCCCGTTATAAAGACCCCGATAGCAATGCATTTCCAACGATGAATCATTGGAAAGGATGATGGATCTCCCTAAAAACTGAATGCTTTCTTCTGCTTGAAACAGGTGCAAGGAATCCGATAAAATTCGGTCCTGGGCATCGATGATGGAAACCTCACCTCCCAGCATGAAAACCGCAGGCTTTTCCACCCATTTTCCCTGTTGAAAATCAATGCGAGTAGCTTCTTGACGTATGACACCGCCTGCGTCAAAATCAACGGTTCGCCGTTCCATGTTGTAACGCAGCTTTGGAGCAAACACCTCCCCCAAATCGGCCTTCATAACCACTTCACCATCACTCCCTGACCACGCCTCAACAATTTGAAGCGTCGGATTCATTTGCATCACGGCAGCCGTCATCGTGCTCTCGGAATCTTCCAAGCGCACGTTTCCCATCGTTTTGAACCGCCCATCATCATAACGCCAGGCACTATCACAGTAGAGATACATCTCCTTGAATTGCAAGGTGACATCCCCCACAAGTCGCTGTACGTCAGGCTGAACCATGTCCCGAAGTATCACATCCGCTTTTAAAATCTTAACGCGAGGCGCCGGTCGCACCGAATCTTGAGACGCTTGACCGGAAACTAAAAAAGGCAGCACAAGTGCAGCGATAAGGAGTAGGAGCGGCACTTTCATACCCTGATTGATAAAAATATTGAATTTCATCTGCCTGCAAGTTCCATCGAAATATTTGGATTCCTACCTTTGCACTCCTTCTCAGGACTGCGGGTGTGGTGAAATTGGTAGACACGCTAGATTTAGGATCTAGTGCCGCAAGGTGTGTGGGTTCGAGTCCCTCCACCCGCACAGCCTGGGAAGAAGCAACATACAACCACGGAATCAAGAACGAATTTCAGTGCAGATTCGTACCTGACCAATCCCCACTGAACCATGCAAATCAACCGGAACAACATCGATGATTTGACCGCTACTTTGACCGTTACTGTTGAACCCAGTGACTACGAAAATCGCGTTGACAAGATTTTAAAGGATTACCGCAAGCAGTCGCAAATCCCTGGCTTTAGAAAAGGGAAGGCGCCGATGGCGATGATTCGAAAGCAATATGCCACTCCCATTCTCGCCGAGGAGATGAATAAAATCATTTCAGAGCACTTGGGACAGTATATCCAACAGGAAAAACTAGAAATCCTCGGCAACCCTATTCCACAGACGAATACGGAATCCTCCGGGGACTGGGAAAAACCAAGTTCGTTCACCTTTGCTTATGAGATTGGTCTAGCCCCAACCATTGACTTGACCTTCGGTCGAAGCGCAAAGTTTCCACGGCACATCATTAAAGTGGACAAGAAGGCCATCGAAGCGAGTGTGACCGACCACAAACGGCGACACGGTGCCATCAGCGAGCCGGAAATGGCCAATGACACCGATTTGCTCATGGGGACTTTCACCGAACTCGGATTGGACAACGCTACGTTGGAAAATGGAATCACCCATGACTCCAACATTGCATTGGAACACTTGGATGACAGGAGAACCAAGAAGAATCTCGTAGGCGCAAAAGTGGGCGACACGTTCGTAGTGGACCCGCACAAAGTTTCGCACAACCATGACGACTTGGGCAAGTTGCTCGGAATCACCCACGATCAAGCGCATGACATAAAAAGCATGTTCTCATTTGAGGTCAAGGAAGTCAAACGTCTCGCTCCGCATGAAAACGATCAGGCGCTTTGGGACAAGGTCTTGGGCAAGGATGTCGTGAGCTCTGAAAAGGATTTTCGCGAAAAAGTTTCTGAGGAGCTGCGCATGCAATTTGACCGTGATGCTGAATTTGTTTTCCGTCGTCGTTTTGCTGTGGATCTCATTGATCACATGAAAATTCAGATGCCCGATGCTTTTTTGAAGCGTTGGATTCAGATGTCCAATGAAAAGCCGCTTTCGGACGAGCAATTGGAAAAGGAATACCCCAACTACGCCGAATCCATGCGCTGGCAGTTATTGCAACAAGCCGTTATGAAAGATACCGATATGCGCGTATCCACTGAAGAATTGGAGGAGGAAGCGAAACGGGTCATTGGAGCTCAGTATGCGCAATACGGCATGCCATTGGAAGGTGAAATGCTGGACAACTTCGCGAAGAATGCACTGGCCAACGAAGAAGAGCGTCGCCGCATCGCGGACCTCATCATTGAACGGAAGGTCGTCGACAACCTCAAAACCCGCGTCAACATCAAAGAAAAGCAGGTGAGCTACGAAGATTTCGCCAAGCTTGCGGCGGCTGTGCGTTGAGGTGAAAACATCTTTTCGTGGTTCCTGAAGGTGCGCTGTGAATTGAACCGTGTACAAAATTCAAAAGTCTTTGGATAAAGTCCCCGTTATGGGAGGCTTTTGCAGTGTAATTTTGGGACATGACAGACCGCAATGAATTCCTGAAGTACGCAGCACAAGACCGCGGACTCAGCAGCCAAACCGTGAGGGATTACATTTCTTTCGCCTATGGTGCCGACAACATGACCCGTACCGTAATTGAAGAGCGTCAAATGCCTTTTCGTGAGGTTGATGTCTTTTCACGTTTGATGGCCGATCGCATCATCTTTTTAGGAACGGCAATCGATGATTACATCGCTAACATCGTCCAAGCTCAGCTCCTCTTTTTGGAATCGACTGACCCAACAAAGGACATCCAGATTTACATCAACTCTCCAGGAGGGTCTGTTTATGCTGGGTTGGGCATTTATGACACCATGCAGTATATCCGTCCGGATGTTGCGACTATTTGCACAGGCATGGCAGCTTCGATGGGAGCTGTTTTGTTGTGTGCAGGAGCAGCAGGCAAACGAACCGGATTGAAGCACAGCCGTGTAATGATTCACCAGCCACTCGGAGGGGCCAGTGGACAAGCTTCCGACATTGAGATTACAGCTCGAGAAATTCAAAAGCTTAAAAAGGAACTTTACGACATCATTGCAAGTCATTCGGGACAAACATCCAAGAAGGTTTGGAACGACTCAGACCGCGACTACTGGATGATTGCCGCCGAAGCAAAGGCGTACGGTATGATCGATGAAGTTCTTGAGCGCAAATAATGCAGCCCACATTCTTTTCGAATCATCATGAGTGAACAGCCCATTAACTGCTCTTTTTGCGGCAGAAGTAAAGACGATGTTACGGTTCTCATTGCAGGAGTTACGGGCCACATCTGTGACCATTGCATTGAACAGGCCGAAAGCATCATTCGCGAGGAACGCGTGCAGAAATCAACTGCACCCGATCTCGACCTGAAGATTCCTTCTGAAATCAAGCAGCATCTCGATGAGTACATCATCGGACAAGAAAGTGCGAAGCGTACCATTAGCGTAGCCGTTTATAACCACTACAAAAGATTGTCCTACACTCCCACAGGGGATGATGTGGAGATTGACAAGGCCAACGTGATCATGATCGGTCAAACTGGCACCGGAAAAACACTGATTGCACGGTCCATAGCGCGCATGCTTGACGTGCCTTTCTGCATTGCTGACGCGACTGTTTTGACAGAAGCCGGCTACGTTGGTGAAGACGTCGAAAGTGTTCTTTCCCGCTTGCTTCAAAGTGCTGACTTTGATGTAGAACGTGCAGAACGTGGCATTGTCTTCATTGACGAAATTGACAAAATCGCACGCAAAAGCGACAACCCTTCCATCACACGTGACGTGAGCGGCGAAGGGGTTCAACAAGCTCTTTTGAAGCTCCTCGAAGGCGCAGATGTGAGCGTTCCACCGCAAGGGGGACGAAAGCATCCTGAACAGAAACTCATCAGTATCAACACGAAGAACATCCTGTTCATTTGTGGCGGTGCATTTTCTGGAATAGAACAAATCATCGAACGCCGGATCAAGCGCTCGTCGATGGGATATCAACAAGATGGGATTTCAATTGAATCCGATGAAATCCTTCAATATGTCGCCCCTGTAGACTTGCGAAGTTTCGGTTTAATTCCAGAGTTGATTGGTCGTTTTCCAGTCATCACCTACCTGCAAGAGTTAAGCCCTGCTGCCTTGCGACGTATTTTGGTTGAACCCAAAAACGCCTTGTGCAAGCAGTACATTCGGCTCTTCGAAATGGATGATATTGAACTGAAATTCGAAGGTTCAGGACTTGATTACATGGTTGAAAAAGCCGTGGAATTCAAATTGGGTGCACGAGGATTGCGAAGCATCATGGAAGCCATTTTGAATGACGCGATGTTTGAAATGCCTGGAACTGAAAACAAAACGTTGACGGTCAACCGCGCCTATGCGGAAAGCCGGTTCGACGAAGATTCCCAAACTGGCCTCAAGGTGGCCTGACCAGTCAAATGGCCAGGAAGGAAACACCCCTGATGCAGCAATACAATCGGGTAAAGACCAAATACCCGGATACCTTGCTGCTCTTTCGGGTGGGTGATTTCTATGAAACGTTTGGAGAAGATGCGATCACAGCCTCAGGCGTGCTCAACATCGTTTTAACGAAAAGGGGGAACGGCAGTGCTTCAGAAATTGAACTTGCTGGATTTCCGCACCACTCCTTGGATAATTACCTTCCGCGATTGGTTCGCGCTGGGCACCGGGTTGCTGTGTGTGATCAACTGGAGGACCCAAAGCAGGCGGTTGGAATTGTCAAACGCGGTGTCACCGAACTGGTAACACCCGGAGTCTCCTACCACGACCAAGTTCTTCAATCATCGAGCAACAACTATTTGGCCGCGATTCATTGGTCAAAAAAGGGGTGCGGACTTGCGATGCTTGATATTTCGACCGGAGATTTCAGCGCAGCAGAAGGGTCCGTTGATTTGATCGAAAGACTTCTTCGCGTGCACCAGCCCTCAGAATTACTCTGCTCCAAACCCCTTGAATCAGAAATACGAAATCGATTCGGTGCAGATTGGCAACTCAGTCGATTGGATGATTGGGTTTTTAAACAGGATTATGCGGTTGAACGCATCCACAATCAATTTGAAAGCGGCTCCTTAAAGGGGTTTGGTTTGGCGAACTCAACGCATGCCACCATCGCCTCTGGCGCCATTCTGCACTACCTCGAACACGCACAACATGACCGTCCAAAACATGTGCGTCACATCCGTAAACTCACGGAAGATGGAACCCTGTGGCTCGATCGGTTTACCATCCGGAACTTAGAAATTCTCCAACCCTCCCACGAGGACGGCATGTCCTTGGTGAAAACAATGGACCGTACGGGATCTCCAATGGGAGCCCGTTGTCTCCGGCGGTGGCTCGTGATGCCACTCACCGACGTTTCCGCTATTGAACAGCGCCACGAGGCGGTTGATGTTTTTTTGCAAGAAGAGGAAATGCGTCGTGCGATCAAAGGCCGCTTGTCTTCCATGGGCGACTTGGAGCGTTTGGCTTCTAAGGCCAGTTCTGGCCGTATCAATCCGCGTGAAATGGTGCAACTGAGGCATGGTCTTCGAAGCACACATGCCATCGCCGACATAACCGCGGGACAGGATGCACTCATCTCCTACTTGGAGCGTCTGACACCATGTGATGCCCTGCTTCGACGATTGGATACTGAATTGGAAGACGAAGCTCCCTTGTCTGTGAGCAAAGGGGCTGTGATCAAGCCCGGAGTGAATGAAGAGCTTGACGATCTCCGCAGATTGAAACACGACGCGAAAAGCGCATTGGATGCTATCTGCGAGCGGGAGACGAAGCGAACAGGAATCTCATCGCTTAAAATTGACTACAACCAAGTATTCGGATACTACCTCGAAGTTCGGAACACCCACAAAGACAAAGTTCCTGAGGAGTGGATTCGGAAACAGACATTGACCCAAGCTGAACGGTACATCACGGAAGAGCTTAAAGAACTTGAAACCCGCATTTTAGACGCGCAGGAACGCTCGGGACGGCTGGAGCAAGCGTGTTATGACAAGCTTGTCCTTGCCGTCGGAGAAGACATTGCAGCGTTACAAGAAAACGCCCTGATCATGGGGCAATTGGATGTCCTTTCGAGTCTGGCGGAATTGGCCGACTCCGGCAGCTACGTGAGGCCAAGAATGCATTTGGAACACGGTATTCGCATTGCGCAAGGAAGACATCCGGTCATCGAACGGGCCCTTCCCCCTGGAGAAACGTACATCGCCAATGATGTCACGCTCGATAGCGAGCATGCACAAATCCTCATGATTACAGGACCCAACATGGCTGGAAAATCCGCCTTGTTACGCCAAACGGCCATCATTAGTTTGATGGCACAGATGGGGTCATTCGTGCCAGCTGCTTCTGCCGATTTGGGCGTTCTGGACCGAATTTTCACCCGCGTGGGAGCCTCAGACAACATTTCTTCAGGCGAATCCACCTTCATGGTGGAGATGAATGAAACGGCCTCCATCCTCAACAATCTGACTTCTCGAAGTTTGATTCTTCTTGATGAAATTGGGAGAGGCACAAGCACCTATGATGGAGTGAGTATCGCTTGGGCCATCGCAGAATTTCTTCATCAAAACCCCAATACGCGCCCTCTCACCTTGTTTGCAACCCACTACCATGAATTGAATGCCATGCAGGATCGATTTCCTCGCATTCGAAATTTCAATGTGAGCGTGCGAGAGGTCAATCAACAAATCGTTTTCTTACGAAAATTGGTCGCTGGCGGGAGCAACCATTCATTTGGAATTCATGTCGCCAAATTGGCCGGTATGCCCAAGTCCATAGTGCGCAGGTCTGAAGAAGTCCTTCGAGAACTCGAAACCCGCCGAACCGACTGGGATCAATCGACACAGAATGGGACAGGACCACAGGTTCAGCGCGTCTCATTGCCAACGGCTTCCGATGTGCAATTGAGCTTTTTTCAACTTGACGACCCCGTTTTAGAACAAGTCAGGGAGCAGATTTTGGATTTAAATATTGACACGCTGACTCCATTGGATGCTTTGCTCAAGCTACATGAGATCAAGAAAGCAGTCAGTGGAGCAAGCCCGTCCAACGAAGGGTTATTTGACTCACAGCCATGAATTCAAGAGATCAACTATCGCGTGAGATCATCGCCCCCATTCCAGGCAGCCGCCCGCAAACACACGGTTGGGGACTCGAAGACTATCGAAAATTGGTCAGGAAACACCAGGGAAACTAGATTCAAATTGTCGAAACAACTGACGAAAGTGAAATCGTTCCTCGCTTGCTAAAGGCCCTAGGAAACATCACGTGACAACGTGACCGCAGGCGGACATTCCGTTAAAGTGTCGCCAGCAACAAGTCCAAGTCTTTGTAAGGCAGCTTCGATTCTAAGGCCAATCCAGGGTGGGTCAAATTGCCATTGAACATGTACACCCCTGATCGCGCGAGCCGATTTTGCTTGACTGAAGCCTCAACACCGCCATCTGCGGCAAACTCAAGCAACAAAGGAGCCATGATGTTACTCAACGCCTTCGAAGCGGTTCTACTCACCCGAGAAGGGATATTGGGAACACAGTAATGAATCACGTCCATTTCAATGTAGGTCGGACGTTCATGTGACGTAATACGGCTTGACTCAAAACAACCTCCCCGGTCAATGGTCACATCGACCACGACTGATCCTTTTTGCATTCCAGCCACCATGGGCTCAGAAACGACCATCGGACTGCGCTGGCCTGTTCCTCGAATCGCCCCGATCGCAACATCTGCTGTGCGCAGTGCTTCACTCAGAACTGAAGGCTGAAGTGTTGACGTCCACAACCGTTGTCCGAGCGCATTTTGCAGCCGAATTAATCGGTTGGGGCTGTCGTCAAATAGTTTAACAGTCGCGCCCAAACCCAACGCAGATCGTGCCGCAAATTCACCAACGGTTCCAGCCCCGATAATCACCACCTCGGTCGGAGGAACTCCGGAAACCCCGCCAAACAAAGCACCTCTTCCATCCGGTCCTGCGAGCAACTCGCCAGCCATTAATACCGCCGAATTCCCTGCGATTTCGCCCATCGCGCGAACCAAGGGAAAGATGCCATTTTCATTTTGGATGAAGTCCCATGCAATGGCCGTAATCTTCTTTGCAGCCAATGCCGCCAACAAGCCTGTTGGCTGAACAGTCCACTGCAATGCACTGATCAATGTCTGACGCATCCCCATCAATTCAACCTCCTCCATTGTAGGGGGCTCAACTTTGATGACCATCGCTGTCTGAAAAGCCTGACGCCGATCGTAAACAATGCGTGCTCCTGACTCACTGTAATCCGAATCAGAGTAATGCGCTTGCTCTCCCGCGCCCGCTTCAATCAAGACCTGATGGCCTCTCGCTACCAACAGCGCAACCGCCTCAGGCACCAATGCCACACGTTTTTCCTGCAAACTCTCTTCCTTGGGAATCCCAATGACCAGCTCGCTTGATTTCGACGTGATTTGCAACACTTCTTCCTGAGGAAGGAGAGCTGCCTCACGCGCTAGAGATTGGATGCCTTTACTTTTTTCGTTCATGTCCGGATGTCAAAGTACTAAATCCAACGCTAGGATGCTTGCACTTGCCAAAGAATCGCTCGACGACCAGGAGAATCCAACGTGTCTTCCACCAATAATTCAAGGAGCAAGGCATCAGGAGGCATCAGTCCGGGAGCCCGTTCAGGCCATTCCACTAAATTCAAACCATCCGCTTCAAAATACTCGGACAGCCCCAAATCCCACGCTTCTTCTTCACCGCTTAAGCGGTACAAGTCATGATGAAAGATGGGCCATTCTCCTGCTTTGTACGCATTGACCAATCCAAATGTCGCGCTAGCCGTTTCTCCATTCACCCCCCAGATTTGGCACAACGCGTTGACCAACGTGGTCTTGCCTGCCCCCATCGGTCCATGCAACGCCACCACACCGGAATAGCCTCCATGACCAAGCGGTGTTAGCACCTGCTTGAACGCCTCATGTAAACGCACCGCTACGGCATCCAATCCCTCAAGTGAATACCAGTCTGAGTCAAAAACTCTTTGTTGTTTTGTGGGTGTGGTCATACGGATTCAATGGGATCCAACTCAACCCATGGGATGATCACTTCCTCCAACGAAATGCCCCCGTGTTGAAACGAGTCTTTGAAATTCTGGGCGAAGTGATGGTAGTTGTTGGGATATACCAAAAAGTCATCTTCTCGCGCAAAAATATACGATGAGCTCACCTGTGGCCGGGGCAATCCAAAGGCTTGCGGATCGCGAACTTCAAACACATCCGAAGCTTTGTAGCCTAAATTCCTACCGACTTTATACCGCAAGTTGGAATTGGTTTTCCGGTCACCCTTCACTTGGATGGGATTGGACACCCTTACGGTACCGTGATCGGTGGTGATGACTACACGCGCATTGAATTCCGCCATTTGATCAAACAGCTCTCGAAGGGCGCTATGCTCAAACCATGAAAGCGTGAGCGAACGGTACGCCGCGTCGTCTTCTGCCAACTCTTTGAGGACGTCCATTTCTGTACGCGCATGAGACAACATATCGACGAAATTGTAAACGACGGCGGTGATATCGTTCTCCTTTGTTCGATGAAACTGGTCCACCAATTTTCTCCCAGCGGCAAGGTTGGTCACTTTGTGATAGCCTGACTTCCCCTTAAAATCAAGTCGCTTGAGCAGCTGATCAAATAGCTCTGCCTCATATTTGTTTTTGCTTCCCTCCTGGTCTTCATCTACCCAATATTCAGGATAAACCCGTGCGATCTCTGCAGGAGTTAATCCCGCAAACAAGGCATTTCGGGCGTATTGGGTTGCCGTCGGTAACATCGAGAAATAGGGTTCTGTGCGAACAACCCGGAAACGATCGAGCAACATGGGTTCGATCATCCGCCACTGATCCATCCGAAGGTTGTCAATGACGACGAGATAAACCGGTCGATCAGAACCCGCATCAGCCAGTACTTGTGGCAACCTCTCGGTCAACAATTGATGAGACAAGGTCGGATGGTCATCACCCGGTGCCGCCATCCACTCCTCATACGAGGTTTGATAAAACTTCGAAAACTGCCGATCGGCATCTTTGAATTGCATCTCCAATACATCCCGCATTCCTGCATCATCGGACCGTTCAAGTTCCAATTTCCAATGCACCAACCGCTCGTAAATTGCGGTCCAATCAGCCGCATCCAATCGCCCCATCATCTGCATGGACAACTCACGAAATTCGCGCTGGTAGTCGGTCATCGCCTTTTCACTGACCAATCGCTTTTCATCCAAGTTCTTCTTTACGGCAAGTAAAATCTGATTGGGATTCACCGGCTTGATCAAGTAATCACTGATTTTGGAACCAATGGCCTCTTCCATGATGTGTTCTTCCTCACTTTTTGTAATCATAATCACCGGCAGGTGAGGCCGTTTTTCTTTGATACGCTGCAACGTTTCCAATCCGTTCAAGCCAGGCATCTGTTCATCTAGGAAAACCAGGTCAAAAACCTGTTCTGCAAGCAACTCAAGGGCCTCGACCCCACTGTTAACGGCAGTCACATGAAACCCCTTACCTTCTAAAAAGAGTACGTGTGGACGTAAGAGTTCAATTTCATCATCCGCCCATAAAATTCGTGGAGTTCGCTGCATCGTTTCAAAGTGTCTGTTCAAAGGTAAGTCCGAGGTGGTCGCAACAAGTTATCTTGCGGCAATTCTCAACGCAGTTGCTCCCCATTTCTTATCTGGCCCGAAGATGCTGAATCACAACAAACACAAAATTCTCAACGATCCGGTTTACGGATTCATTACAATCCAGCACGCACTCACGTTTGATCTATTGGATCATCCGCACATGCAACGACTCCGTCGCATCTCACAACTCGGGCTTTCACACCTTGTTTATCCAGGGGCCGTGCACAACAGGTTTCATCATGCCATCGGTGCCATGCACTTGATGCAAGAGGCGATTTCTGTGTTGCGATCGAAAGGTGTAGAAATTAACGAAGTCGAATCAGAAGGTGCCTGCGCAGCCATCTTGTTGCATGACATCGGTCATGGACCCTTTAGTCATGCTTTGGAGCACAGCATTGTCACAGGAGTCAACCACGAGGACATTTCTGTTCTGATCATGAACCGCCTCAACGAAGAAATGCATGGAGCGTTAGATACAGCCATCGCTATTTTCAATGACCATCACCCCAAGCGGTTTCTACACCAACTGATTTCGTCCCAATTGGACATGGACCGGTTGGACTACTTGTCCCGTGATAGTTTTTATTCGGGCGTTGCCGAGGGCCGTGTGGGAAGTGAGCGCATCATCAAAATGCTGGCGGTCGAGAATGGACAATTGGTCGTTGAAGAAAAGGGCATTTATTCGATAGAGAAATTCGTCATGGCACGGCGGCTGATGTACTGGCAGGTTTACCTGCATCGAACGGTTCTTTGTGCAGAATTCATGCTGATGTCCGCACTCAAAAGAGCCAAGCATGTCGCACAAACGGACGCCACATTGTTCTCTACCCCGGCCTTGCATATTTTCTTGCACGAGTCACTCGATAAAGCGCGGTTCATGGCAGACCCGAGTATTCTAGACCGCTTTTGTCAATTGGATGATAGCGACATCCTTTGCGCCTTGAAAGCATGGCAGCATCATTCCGACCCCATCTTGAGTGACTTGAGTCGTCGCATCATCAACAGGGACTTGTTTCAAATCGAACTGCGTTCCCAAGCGTTCTCAAAGGACGAGTTGGACACTCAACTTGAACGCGTGGCTAAAGCACTCAGCCTCTCCATGGAGGATGCCAGTTACTTTGTAATCAGCGAGCGTATCGACAATCGCATCTATGAGTCTGGCGGCATCAATATCCGGTTTAAGGACGGAAGCATCCAAGATTTTGGAGATGCCTCAGATCACTGGAACAGAGAAAACTTGACCACGTTAGTGGTCAAGTCTTTCCTCTGTTATCCAAAAAATTTAAAGGCCTAAGCAATCAATAGCACACGCTATCAAACGGCCAACTCTTCTCCGAGCTTATTGTAGAGGTGGTATTCGAGCAATTCAAGTGAAGAATTTGATTCCACGTGAATTTTTACATCATACTTTCTCTGCCAAGCCCGTAGAATCGACTTGATCCATCCTTGTTTGATGTACGATTCTACCATCGGATGAAGCATAATCGTCAGACGACGATGCCCTTCACCCTCAACGAGGTAGCTAATGCTGTTTTCGATGGTGTCGGTCACGAGAATTGAAGACTGAACAGCTCCCGTACCTGAGCACGTTGGACACTTTTCAGAAGTCTTAATCGTCGCCACTGGCCGAACCCTTTGTCGTGTCATCTCAACCACACCAAATCGGCTAGGAGCTAAGATGTTATGCTTGGCCTTGTCAGCTTGCATCGCCTCCTTGAGCGCATCTGTCAGTTGCTTGTTGTGCTCTCGCTTCGCCATATCGATGAAATCGATACAGATGATGCCTCCCATGTCACGCAACCTCAAAATGCGCGCAATTTCACTCACACACTCAAGATTGGTCTGAAGTGCATTCTCTTCTTGATCCTTCGCTCCCGCTTTCCGTCCACCACTGTTCACGTCAATAACGTGCATGGCTTCTGTTTGCTCAACGATCAAATAGGCTCCACTCTTGAGGTTCACCTGAGTACTAAACGCCGCCTTAATCTGACGATGAATGGAAAGCGTATTGAACAAATCCTTGTCCTTACTCACACTCACGATTCCTTCTTTATCAGGAGCAATCGCATGCAAATAGGTCTTCACTTCATCCGCAAGGATTGCATCGTTGACACGGATGTTGGTACAATCCGCTGTCAATACATCCCGCAAAACAGCACTCGTTTTGTTCAATTCGCCCAAAACACGCTTTCCAGGCTTGGCATTCTTCAATCGCTTGTGCAATTCAGCCCAACGATTTACCAAATCCTCCAAATCTGTATGCAAGTCAGCAGCTCCTTTTTCTTCAGCGACCGTACGCACAATGATTCCGAAGCCCGGAGGCCGAATACTCTGCATCAGTCGCTTCAAACGGGTACGCTCCTTCTCGCCCTTAATTCTTCCTGATAGAGAAACCTTTTCACTAAACGGAACCAAAACCAAATAACGCCCGGGCAAAGTCACCTCCGCCGTTAATCGGGGCCCTTTGGAGCTTATCGGTTCTTTCGAAACTTGTACCAACACCAATTGGGAAGAAGACACTTCGTCTTTGATCTTCCCGCGTTTGTCAATCTCCGCTTCTCGCTTAAAGTTTCCCAAATCTGCAACGGGCTGTTTCCCTTGCATTACGCGCTTTACATACTGCTGCTGGGTCCGATAGTATGGCCCCAAATCCAAGTAATGTAAAAAAGCATCCCGCTCATGACCCACGTCTACAAAAGCCGCGTTCAAACTAGGCAATACTTTCCTTACACGGCCGAGAAAAATATCTCCAACCGCAAACCCATTGCTGCCTTGATCCCGATGTAACTCAACGAGTTGTCCATCTTCCATCAAGGCAATCTCCACCTCACCCGAGATGGAATTGATTACCAATTCTTTGCTCACGCAGGAACTGGATGAAACGCAAGGAAGCGCCCCATTCGGGTGAGCACTATGCACTCACCCGAATGAATCACTTCTTCTTGTGCCGATTTTTGCGCAATCTTTTCTTCCGCTTGTGCGTCGACATCTTATGACGCTTCCGTTTTTTACCGCTTGGCATGATCGTTAAATTTATTCGTTTGATCCAGAGGACTCTCCGGATTCTAATCGTGTGATAAAGTCCAAAACTCGGGCAGAGATAATCGTATCCGGGGCATAAGGTAAGTATTGCTGGTAACGAATCACAGCCGCTTCCGTTTTGCCCATTGCTTCATAGCAACGTGCTGTAAAGAAAAGACCATTGGTATAGGTGTCATCCGCATCCATGCACGCTTCAAAACCAACAACAGCTCGGTCATATGCTCCCTCCTCCATATCCAACATGGCCAATTGCCATGTAGCTTCAACGTGACCTGGCTCAATCATCAACGCTTCGCTAAAACGCTCACGCGCTTTATCCAGCTGACCTGACTGAATACCAAAAACCCCTAACCAAACCACAGCATCGACTTCGGGTTCCTCTTGCTCGGCTAGAGCACGCAACTCCAAAATACCCTCCATCGGGTTGGCTCCAGAAACTTTTTCCACTGCAATCGCAACAGGGTCATCCGACAAAGCAGCATCCGCTGAAGCCATCTCTGTCATTGCAGGCGCAGCAGATTCAGGCTGCCTTGGCATCCAGAGCACAAACGCAATCAGCGCTGCACCAATAATAACGGTAGCTATTTGCCCTGTCTTATTGCGCATCAATTATTTGACTTTGACTTGTGTCTTAACGTTTTCCACAAACTCTTTCGCTGGCTTAAACGATGGAATATTGTGAGCGGGAATCTGAATCGATTGCTTCGCTAAAATATTACGTCCTGTTTTGGCCGCCCGCGTTTTGACTACAAAACTGCCAAAACCACGTAGATAAACATTCTCACCCGACTCTAAACCGTCGCGTATAGAGCGCATAAATGCTTCAACCGTCGATTGAACATCGTGCTTTTCCATCCCTGTTTGCTCGGCAATTTTGCCAACAATATCTGCTTTCGTCATCTTGCTTTACTACGTTTGTCTGTCTCAAAAAAAGAAACCCTATTCTCGTTTAGGGGTGCAAAAATACGTCGAATGACCTGAATACGAAACCTTCATGCATCCCAAAACAGCTTTTTCCGATGACGCGGTCCAAATGATGCCTCGAAGAGAACTTCACGAGTGGTATTTGAAGCATGAACGCCCCCTCCCGTGGAGGGAAAATCCCCGCCCATATGAAACCTGGCTCTGCGAGGTTATTATGCAGCAAACCCGCATCGATCAAGGGACTGCTTACTGGCAGAAGTTCGTAAATCGATGGCCTGACTTTCGTTCATTGGCCAACGCAAGTGTTGACGACGTTTTAAAAGAATGGCAAGGACTTGGTTATTACAGTCGAGCTCGAAATTTGCACAAAACAGCTCAAATTATCCATACAGACTTCCCAAATAGCCACCCAACAGCGCTTAACGACTGGTTATCCATGCCCGGCATAGGCCCATATACTGCCGCAGCCATCTGTTCAATCTGTTTTGACACCCCTGTGGCGGCAATCGACGGAAATGTGTTGCGCGTACTGAGTCGGTTTTTGGGGATTCACGAACCAATCGATCGGCCATCGGGCAGAAAACCGCTGGAAGAATTTGCGAACGCTTGGGTAGACCCTGAAAATCCCGGAAGGCACAATCAAGCGATTATGGAATTGGGCGCGCTGACCTGCACTCCTCATGCACCGGACTGTGCAAATTGCCCTTTGCAAAATGCGTGTGCGAGCCAGCAGATGCCCCATGAAAAAGGAAATATACCACCGTTCAAACAAGGCAAAACCAAGGTGCTCGATGTCGCGTTGAACTTCCACGTGATTGTTCATGACAAGCGTGTTCTGATGTGTAAACGGCCTGACAACGGTGTTTGGGGAGGCCTCTGGGCCTTTCCGTCAGCAGAGCACCCCTTTCAGAATCAAGCGGAGCCCTTCGATGTCCCTGAAGCATTGGGAAACCAACTGGTAGCGAAGGGACCCTGCGGATCACCCGTCAAGCACCTTCTGAGCCACCGGAGGCTGCATGTACAGTTTTGGCTTTGGGAAAGCCCTCTCAAAAACACGTCCAATCTGGGCGATTGGAAAACATGGGAGGACGCCGAGGCACTTGCCCTTCCAAGGGTCCTCGAGCGCTCTTGGGAAGATGTGAAGAAATCAGCTTCGCAGAACGCGTCTACAACCACTGCTTGACGTAAATTTGATTCATGGCTGGAGTCAACAAAGTAATCTTGGTAGGCAACTTGGGCAAGGACCCTGAGATGCGCTATACCCCAAACGGAGTTCCCGTTTGCTCATTCCCAATGGCAACGTCCGAATCATACAAAGACCGCAATTCTGGAGAGCGTATTACGCAAACCGAATGGCACAACATTGTGATTTGGAGAGGCATGGCCGAAACAGCTGAAAAGTATCTTCATAAAGGTTCTCAAGTCTTCATTGAGGGTAAAATCAAAACCCGTTCATGGGAAGACCAGTCAGGGCAAAAACGATACACGACAGAGATCATCGCTGACGTCATGCAATTGCTCGATCGTCCCGGAACTGGTGGCGCTGGCGCTTCAGAGAGCCAGGCATCCATGAAGCCCGCTGCTCAAGTCCAAGCGGCAGAAAGCAATTCTTCAGACCCGGCTCCCGAT
Organism: uncultured Flavobacteriales bacterium; assembly: GCA_905478325.1. Classification (GTDB taxonomy): domain Bacteria; phylum Bacteroidota; class Bacteroidia; order Flavobacteriales_D; family Sanyastnellaceae; genus UA16. The sequence goes on from CAJQIB010000008.1 coordinate 83,586, forward strand.
CATGACGCAAGTGCCGTAACGGCCTCTGCAACACCAGCTCACGTGGCGAGCGCTCCTGAAGGCGATGCATCAGACCTGCCATTTTGAGGGAATTGATTGATTTGAAAACCCAACTGTGAGCGTCCTACTCTCGCTTTTCTTTTCTGCTAACTCGTGGGCACTTATGGACTTTGTACCCATTGGAGCGATTGCCGTCCTCCTTCTTTTAAGTGCCTTGATCTCTGGCTCTGAGGTGGCCTTTTTTAGTCTCTCTCCCGCCGACTTGCAGGATCTTGAAAGCGCAAGAGACCAAGAGCAGTCCGTCAAAGCCCAAAGGGTCCTCGAGCTGCTTGAAAAACCTGATTCTGTTCGGGCCCCGAGGCATTTATTGGCGACCATTTTGGTATTAAATAACGTGATCAACATTGTCATTATTTTGATCTCAACACTGGTCATGGAACGCTTTTTTCCTTCATCCGAAATGGAAGAATGGATGAAGTGGACACTTCATATTGGCGCGGTTACTTTCTTGATTTTACTCTTCGGAGAAGTCATTCCTAAAGTCTATTCCTCAACCAATCGCGTTCAATTTGCGCAATTCATGGCCGGGCCGCTGATCATCGCCAGGAACATACTCACCCCTGTTTGGAGGCCACTCGTGAGACTTGGAGGTTGGGTCAGCCGTCGTGTTGAAGTTCCCTCCAAAGACCTTTCCATGGAGGATCTCGAACAAGCTCTTCAACTCACCGATGATGACGACCGCTCAGATGAAGAGCAGCGAATTCTCGAAGGGATTGTCGCATTAGGTAGCAAAGACGCCAAACAGGTCATGACCGCACGAACGGACATGGAGTCCATTTCAACGGATGACACCTGGAATCAATTGCGCGCACAAATCATTGAATCTGGCTATTCCCGAATACCTGTTCACGAAGGATCGCAAGACGAGATTCAAGGGATCTTGCATGTCAAGGACTTGCTCCCCCATTTGAATGAACAGGAGTTGGATTGGCAAACGCATGTACGCCCGGCCTACTTCGTTCCTGAGAACAAGAAGATTGACGATTTGATGCGGGAGTTTCAAGAGAGACGGACCCACATCGCTATTGTTGTAGACGAATATGGCGGCACGAGCGGGGTGATCACCCTCGAGGATATCATCGAAGAAATTGTGGGTGAAATTTCGGACGAGTTCGATGCCGAAGAGATTGCGTATTCTCGATTGGACGAGCAGACCTTCATCATTGAAGCGAAAACAGCACTGATCGATGTCTACCGAATTCTTGATATGGAAGACCAACCTTGGGAAGCGGTTAAAGGTGAAAGCGATACGTTGGGGGGATTCATTACTGAGCAAGCAGGACGGATTTTAAGGACCGGTGAATTCATTGTTTTTGAAAAGGTGGAATTAAAAGTTGATGCGGCAACACCGCGCAAATTGATGCGGATTAAAATTTCTCTGCCTGAAGATTTCAAGCGTGATGAATAGCATCGCAGGCCTTCATCAACTTGCTTTTTGTTTGTTAGCAGCTTTGTTCATTGGCTGCGGTGAAGACCCCCTCCCAAAGCCTAGGGGTTATTTTAGAATCGAAACACCGCCAGCGACTTACACGCCATACATCCTTCCCTGCGGGCCACAATTCGAAGTTCCATCCCACGCAAAAATCGAGTTGATTGCTTTGGACTCCCCTGACCAAGCGTGTTGGTACAACCTCGTATTCCCCTCCTTTTCGGCAAAGTTGCATTGCACTTTAATTCGACTGCGTGACCCCGCCGACTTCATGTCTTTGGTGGACGAAGCACATCAGATGGTCTTCAGCCACGAATCTAAAACTTCAGGCATTCAGACCCATGCATTCGATCTTCCCGAGAACAAGGTGAGCGGACTGGTTTTTGATTTGGAAGGACCGGTGGCATCGCCCTTGCAATTTTTTGCTTCAGACAGTACAACCCATTTTTTACGAGGGTCCCTGTATTTCCAACACGTTCCAAATCCTGACAGCATCGGTCCCGCATTGGATTATGTGCGGCAAGACATTGTTCACATGATTGAAACCCTACAATGGAAATGAAACGAGGACTTCATTGGATTCTTGACATCGGGAACACACGTACAAAATTGGCTGCGTTTCAAGACGGTGAACTCACCGAAATCTGGGTGAATGAAGCAGCGGAACACATCGCCAATGCAGCCATTGAAGCCTTGGCATTGCCCTCCCGTATGCTCATCGCTGCATCCGGAATGACTCCTGACTTTTGGTCAGATTGGAATGCCCGATGGAACCAGACTCATCCACATCCAGAAGCACTGATATACCTGACTTCCGCTATGAAATTGGGATTCGATGTGCATTACGAAAGCATGGAGACCGTAGGGCTCGATCGACTGGCCAATGCTGCTGCTGTCATTCACATCGACGCCACCGCCCATTGGATGGTGGTTGACTTGGGAACATGCCTCACAGTGGACGCTGTCGAGGACCAATCCTTCATCGGAGGTGCCATCTCTCCGGGGATTGACCTGCGTCTGCGCTCGATGTATGCCGGCACGCATTCCCTCCCCTATCCAGAAAATTGGCGCGAGCTCGGAAATGACGGAATCGCCATGCACATTGGAAACGACACCCTCTCCAGTCTTCTTGCTGGATCCATTGGTGGAATCAACGCTGAAATTCATGGACGAATCGCTGCGTTTAAGAAACATTGGCCCGAGATCCGCGTTGCGGTAACAGGCGGAGACGCTTCTTTCTTGGAAGTCGAAGATCCAAGCCCCATTTTTGCCGACCCAAACCTCACTTGGAAGGGGTATCACCAAATTCTTCAAAGCGTTGAATAACGTTGACCATTTACTCGTTCGCTCTGTAACTTTTGCTCAATTTGAGTTGCGATTTGGCACGATCAAAAATGCCTTTTCGGCGCTGGTTATGCTCCTCATGTGTGTCCCTGTGATTGGACAAAATGCGGAGCTCTCTCCCTATTCACGCTTTGGGTTTGGCCTGATTGGTTCGCTGCAATCTCCTGTCCATGCCGGCATGGGTGGAATGGAATCCGTCCTGACGACGAGCTTTCAATTCAATCCCAACAATCCCGCTTCCGCTTCCGCTTTGAGCCAAACGACATTCCAAGGCTCAGCAGTGACCACGCATTTACAAATGCGCCAGGGAGATGAAGCGAAAGCCACGGCTCTTTTCGGCTCATCGGGCCCATTGGGATTGGCCATCAAGAAGCAAGGAGGGAAAAACACACTCATCTTAGGGGTATCGCCTTTTAGCAATTCCGGATTTGCTCTCTCTCGTAATTCTGAGACAGACGGTGTCGGCAGCGTCCAAGAACGGTACAACGGCGAGGGAGGCTTGAGTAAAGCGCACATTGGATGGGCTAGAACCATCCGCAGTCGCGGTTACGTTTCAGCAGGAGTAGCAGACAGTGTTTTGATTCAGACCAATACATTGCATTTGGGTATTCAGACTCAATACTTGTTCGGTGCAGTAAGCCGCACATCAACATTGAATGTGATCGATCCCACATTTTTAGACCACCGCTCTGTCATTGACATGAAGCACCGCTCCATTGCTCCTGACCTCGGCTTGATCTACAATCATCTTTTGTTTGCGCGCTACAACGATGACCTTTCATTTGAGAAGAGTGCTTCATTGCGCATAGGTGGAAGATTTACCCCCCAGACCACCTTGTTTAGCGAGATTTCACATCTTGATGAAACAACGCAAAACCTAGGAGGCATCGACATCCCTCTGGATACAGCCCTTTACATCCCAACCGAAAGCGTTTCAGGCCAAATGCCAACTTCGTGGAATCTAGGCGCCTCCTTGATTTTTGCTCATGCCAACGGGAGACATTTAGGGGCCGGCGTAGAATACACCGAAACGCAGTGGGACCGAGTTGAATATACTGTCAAGGAGCTGGAGTCGGAGCGAGTTGAGCCAGGGTTCCACCCGACGCTTAGTCCCGATGGGATGAACTGGGTGCGGTCACGCATATTTCGCGCAGGCGCTGAATGGACTTTAGGCAACACCGAACAAAGACATCCAACATGGGGGAAAGCCAACTACCGGATCGGAATCTCGTTCATCCAACAGCCTTACCAAATTGAGGGCTCTCAACTCGTGTCACGAACTGTTTCAGGTGGGTTTAGCTTGCCTTTGATTGGGAGCCGTTCTATGAGTCGTCTGCACTTCGGCATGGAACTTGGAGAGCGGTATACAGAAGACGCTGGTCTCAACGAAAACTTCACTCGAATACACATTGGATTTTCGTTGATGCCGTTCTTCAAGAACAACTGGTTGAGAGAACGTTTGTACGATTGAACAGAGAAAGATGAGAAGCATGAAGAAGGAACTGATTTTTATGATCGCATTGCTCATTGCGATTCCCCAATTGACTTTGGGCCAATCACGCTATGGAGATACCGAGGAACAGCAGCTGCTTTGTAAGGAGGCACTCAGTGTCTATGTGAGCTACAAGAAGCAAAAGAATTATGACGAGGCTTACATCCAATGGTTAAAGGCCTGTGATGTATGCCCGGCGACTGCTCGGGAAGGACTGTATTCTGATGGGATTCGCTTCTTGAAAAATGAGGTTAAAAAAGCGACGAGCCTCGAAGACTCAGCACGTGTAGCCTCTCTAACGGATAGCATATTCCTGCTTTATGACCAACGCATGGAATTGTATCCAGCGACCAAGAAGCGTCCCAACAACAGGTGCTTCATCCTTGGCTACAAAGCCTCTGATTTTTACAAGTTCAACAGGGATGACCCCACAACGGCTAACGCATGGTTTAAGGAGAGCATCGATTGCTTGAAAGAACAAACGTCAGCCGCTGTTTTGAGTCAATACTATGTCACTTCTTTTTATGCTATGAAGGCGTTGGAAGGTGACTCTGCAAAAGAAAAACTCGGTGAAATGTTGACTGAGTATTTGGTTTTGACCGATTACATCGAGTCGAACATCGCGAATGCGGTCGATGCTGAAGACACCAAAACTGCCACTGGCTTTCAAAAGGCCAAGAAGAATATTGATGAAGTGTTCATCGCCATTGCACAATGTGAGGACATGGTTCCAGTCCTGAGCGCAAAAATCGCCAGCGATTCGAGCAACATGGATTTGAAGCAAAAAGTGCTTCGTTTGTTGAATCAAAAGGACTGCTCAGACAACGATCTCTATCTACCTGTCGCTGAGGCAGTTCACAATCAAGAGCCAAGTCATCCTTCTGCTTTCGCGATTGGGACTGAGCAATCCAAAGTAGAAAACTTCACTGAAGCCTTGCGCTACATGGAGCAGGCCGTTGAGCTTTGCGCCGGTTGCACTGAAATGGAAACATACTTGCTCAAAACAGGAAAGATTGCCTCCTTCTTAGGTAAGACAGCTGCTGCAAGGAGTTATGCTCAAGAAGTACTCAGCATTAATAGCGAAAGCGCAGATGCCCTGATGTTGATCGGAGACGCGATTGCCGGCGCTGCATCAAAATGTAACGACGGTGCCTTAGGAAGCCGTTTGGCATACTTGCGCGCTTGCGACTACTATCAGCGAGCTGTGAACAAAGGGAACGAAGAAACTGCTGCGAAAGCCCGTAAGAAATTAAGCGCCAACAGCAAGCAATTCCCTAGCATGGAAGAGATTTTCGCAGTCGGGAAAAGCAAAGGAGACAACATCCAAATCCCAACGATTTCGGGATGCCCTTGTTCTGGTGAAAGCACCGTCATCCGTGTACGATAATCGATCTAATCGATTCAGAATGGGGCACGTTTCAGTGCTTTTCTTCTTACTGAGTTGCTCTAATTCTGATGCGGAATTAACGGCATTTGCAGCGTCGGATGAAGCGCCGGTTCAGCAGATTGAAAATGGGCGTTTTCAGTACTCTGAAAAAGGTGAAATCATCCATGTCTTAACAGCGAATATCCTTCGTCGCGTCGAAAAGGGCACGGCTGAAACTTCGGAGGACGTCGTTGAGGTCCGGGATGGTTTTGAATTGTTCATGGGTGGCGATGAGAATGACTTCGAGGCGCACATGCAAGCGCAGACAGGTTGGCTCGATGAGAAAAACCTTCGACTCGTGGCGGAAGACAAGGTCGTTCTCCGCAACATCTCAGGCGATATTCTCGAAACTGAATACCTGGTCTGGGCGGAAGATTCTGATCGCGTGTGGACCAATCGTCCTGTAATGATCACGAGCAAAGACGGCATTCTCTATGGAGAGGGGCTTGAGTCAGACGCTCGTTTTGAAAACTACCGCATCCTTCATCCTTCAGGAGAAATCATTTTAGAAGGCATGGAACTCACTGCGCCGTGATCCCGTTTCGAAAAATATTTTAACTTTCTCCCAATGGATATCAATCGGGCAATTCAAGTCAGCAAAGCCGCAGAAAAATTTTGGATCTTGATCGTAGCCGCCACCATAGGTGTTACCATCTGGTACATCGTTCAATATGGTTGGGAGCAACAAAAGCAAACCCTCGTGCTTCCTGCTATTGCCATTGCATGGTATGGTTTTCGACGCTTTTTTCGCAAAAAACTGGAACGAGATCTTGAAAGTCAAAACGCGAACACGTGAAAACGAAACCCCGCTTAAAAGTTTTGCGTAGGTTTGATGTAATCCCACTCCATGGATCCTGACCCCGCGAGTTCGTTCATCATCATTGGCATTTCCCTTTTGGCCTCTGCCTTTTTTTCAGGCATGGAGATTGCCTTTGTTTCAGCAAATCGCTTGCAAATCGAATTGGATTCGAAGCAGAGCTGGAGAGGCCGTTTGTTGGCGCACCTGGCCAGCAAACCCCAACAATTTATCGCCACCATGTTGGTTGGAAACAACCTTGCCTTGGTTTTCTGCGGACTCGAGTCTGGTGGACTCATTAGCGAGTGGCTATTTCACGTTTCAGACTGGCCACAAGCCCAGTATCCCATCTTAGCCTTGGCTGTACAAACGGGCATCACAACGGTTGTCATCCTTGTCTTGGCGGAGTTCATACCCAAGGCACTTTTCCATGCAAATCCGAACTTCTGGCTGCGCTTGTTTGCCGTGCCTTTGACCATACTGCACTACATCATGGCCATACCAGGGGCATTTGTCGTGTGGCTCAGTCGCCTGGCGATTCGACTGGTTGGAAAGAAACATGCGACAGACCCCATCAATGGCCAACAAATGGGCGCCACTGACCTGGATCATTTCATCCGAGAGGTCAGCGGGCGAATGGAACCCGAACAAGAGCTCGAGCATGAGCTACAGATCATGCAAAACGCGCTTGAGTTCAACAAAGTCATTGCTCGCGACTGCCTGATTCCCCGAAACGAAGTCGTTGCCGTAGATATGGAGACGTCCTTGGACGAAGTCCGAGAGCTCTTTGTTTCATCAGGCTTGTCAAAAATCGTAGTCTACAAAGGGGACATCGACCAAACGATTGGTTATGTCCATTCCAAAGATTTGTTTAAAAATCCGACCTCCGTAAAAAGCATTCTGCATCCGACTTTTGTCGTTCCAGAGCCAATGCCAGCGAGTGATGTTTTACGCCGTTTCATTCAAAGAAAGCGTCATTTGGCCATCGTTGTCGATGAATTTGGAGGCACTTCGGGCATCCTCACGATGGAAGACATCATGGAACAGTTGATTGGCGACATCGAGGATGAGCATGATATCGAAGATCTGATTGAAGAGCAAATCGAACCAGGCTATTGGCGCTTTTCCGCCCGGTTAGACGTCGAAGATTTAAACGAGAAATTCGACTTAAATCTTCCCGCTATGGATGCCTATGAAACCCTTGGAGGGCTCATGATACATCACGTTGAAGACATCCCAGAGCCTGGATTTACCCTCGAATTGGATACGTGTACTATGACGGTTGAAGATGTCAGTAGTAGTAAAATCCAGACCATTTTGATACGGACCCAAGAACACGGATCCGCATGAAAAACATAAAAACAACCCCGTTCGTTGTCATCTTACAACGACAACCTCGCTTGCAGTTCAACGCATTGCGTGATTTCCCTTATCTTCGCGAACCTTTATTAGAAGTCGATTTACCATGTCAATGATTGAAAAAATCCGCAACCGTCAAGGCTTGCTCATCGTTATGATCGGATTTGGAATGCTAGGTTTCCTCGTTCCTTATGACGCCGTTATGGCCTTAATTGGCCAAGGTGGAAACCGCGATGTTGGAGAAGTCAACGGACGCGAAATCTCCGCCTTAGAATACCAATCCGAACTGCAAGAACGCCGTCGGCTTGGCTTTAACGGAGATCAACTGAGTGAAGAAGTCTGGAATGACCTGACTACAGGTATCATTCTCAATGATGATTTCGATGCACTCGGACTGACCGTTTCAGACAACGAATATCAAGAAATGCTATTCGGCTCTGGGTTCTCACCGTATATGAATCGAGCGTTCTATTCCAACTCCGAAAACAAGCAATTCTGGCAGCAGAATTTCGGGGCCATGTTGAATACGCCAAAAGGGAAGTCCGATTTCATGGCGTATAAAGCCCTCATTTCGGATAAGAGAGTTCGCGAGAAGTACGACAATATGGTGAATGCCGGCATTTACGCCAATAGCCTCGAAGGAGAAGCGGATTATTTGCAAGCCAACCGCAAGGTCACCTTTCAATACGTCCTCAAGTCGTATGCAAGCATACCAGATAGCACAGTCTCTGTAAGCGACTCCGATGTGAAGTCATTTTACAACGCGCACAAATCTGATGTTGAATACAAGGAGACCGATGGTCGCAGTGTAACCTATGCACGAATCGCCGTGAAGGCTTCCGCTGACGATGCCCTTGCAATCGAAGCTGACTTGAATTCCTTGAAAACCGTTTGGGAGTCAACTGCAGAAAGTGACAGCCAATTTGTTGCTACGGTAAACGAAGCTCCTTTTCAACCGATGTCGCTAAAATTCAGCGATGTTGAGACGGATGTGAATGAAGCGACCTTCTTTGATTCGAAGGAAGGTGATTTGGTTGGTCCATACCTCAAAAATCAATCCTACCGTTTGGCGCGCGTGATGTCATTCAGCAGCGAACCAGACAGCGTTTCTTGTCGTCACATTTTGTTGCAGGCTACCAACCCTTCTGACGCTTCTGAAATGGATGCGCTCATGGCACGTGCTGATAGCTTGAAACGGGCCCTTCGCCGGGGTGCCAAGTTTGAAAATTTGGTAACCGAATTTAGCAGTGACCCGGGATCGATGGCGACAGGTGGTTTCTATGATTTCTTCACACGTGGCCGAATGACGAAGGCATTTGAGGATTTTTGTTTCGAAAATAAGCCGGGCAAAATCGGAGCGGTAAAAACACAGTATGGAGTTCACCTCATCGAGGTCATGGAGCATACGGCATCTAAGAGCCGTGTTTCCATTGCTATGATTGAACGCCCATTGGAACCGTCGTCTGAAACTTCGCGTTCAGCCTACAGTGCTGCAAGTGAGTTTGCCATTAGCACCAGCGACAAGGAATCCTTCATGCAGTCCGCTGGAGAAGCTGGATACCCTACGAACATTGCTAAAGATATTCGCCGTCAGGCCAATTCCGTTTCTGGATTGCGTAGTGCTCGCGAACTCGTGTCTTGGTCATTCAACGCAGTGGAAGGAGAGGTCTCCAACCCTATTTTGATTGATGACACATACGTCGTTGCTTTTCTTGATCAAGTGTCTAAAAATGGTGTCCCAGCATTTGACCATGTTGAAGATCGTATGCGCACCGGAGCGATCCGAGAAGCAAAAGCGAATCTCTACGCGGACCTCATGGCAACCGGAACCATGGAGGAAGTGGCAGCAGCCATTGGAGGACAGGTTCTCACAGCATCAGATGTGGCTTTGAAGTTTCCAACACTGAAGGGTGCTGGAGCTCTTCCTGAGCCTGAGGTCGTTGGTACAGCCTTCGCAATTGAAGTTGGCAATATGTCACAACCGCTCATCGGAGCCAATGGCGTGTGGGTGGTTGCTCCTTCTTCGATTCGAGAAGCGGCTGAAAAAACAGACTTCCTCTCAGAACAATCAAGTGCTTTGGCCCGTGCACGAGGTGCGGCAACATTGCGCATTTCAAATGCAATGCTCGAGGCTGCCGATCTTGAGGACAATCGCGGAGCGAACTAAGCCAACGTTTTTTCCGAATGAAAAGGCCCGCTTTAGCGGGCCTTTTTGTTTTCTATCTCCAGGTAGCTTCCGTCTCCATAACTCAGGAATCGAAATCCGTCCTTCAACGCCTCTTCGTAGACTCGCTTCCAACGCTCGCCAATAGCAGCTGCCACCAAGCAGAGCAAGGTGCTCTTGGGTAAGTGAAAATTCGTCACCAAGGCTTGACATGATCGAATACGGTAGGTCGGGACCATCATGATGGATGTATGGAACGTCCAATCTTGACCTTGCAATTGATCCATTGCCCAACTCATTGCTTTGGCCATGTCCCAATTCAGCGTTTCGTCAAGCGAATGCAACTCATTTGCCCACTCCCATTGACCCAAACCTTCGGGTTGTTCGCCATTCTTTTTCCATTTTAAAGCAAGCCAATACAAGCTCTCCAAGGTGCGAAGAGTCGTCGTTCCTGTCACAACACGATGCACACCCTCTTTGGCCAAATTCGCCAGGGATTCAAACGAAACCACACAGTGTTCTCCATGCATCACATGGTCGACAACCACACCGGTCGTCAGAGGTTTAAACGTTCCTGCGCCGACATGCAAGGTGACGGAATGCAGCGTCCCCGCTTCGCGCAGTTTGGCCAATAACGGCTCGTCATAATGCAATCCTGCAGTTGGAGCGGCTACCGATCCAGGCACTTCTGCATAAACGGTTTGATAATCCTGAGCGTCTTGAACCTCATCTTTTCGACGCATGTAAGGCGGCAATGGGGTATTGCCTAACATTTCCAAGAGCTCTCCCCAAGTTGTGTTACCCCCTTCCTCTCCCCATTCAAAGCGCACTTGCCGCGTTCCTTCCTCGATTTCATGCAATTGCGCTTGAACATTCCATTTGGCTCGTTCTCCCTCACCTTGCAAGGATGCTTTCCCATCGCGCCACCGTCTGGCCCCACGGACCAAACAACGCCAAATTAAGGGCTCTGTACAGCACAACGCCTGTTCCATTGTCATTCCGACGGGTTCCAATAGAAATAGCTCTAGTCGGCCTCCAGTGGGTTTTTGCAACATCAATCTCGCTCTGATGACCCGCGTGTCGTTGACCCACAATTGAAATCCTTTCGGAAGAAGGCCAGGAAGGTCCTCAAATGTTCCGGCGGAAGCAATCTTGGATTCAGAAACATGCAACAGCCGTGCACGCGATCGAGGCTCCAACGGGTGCAACGCTATCGCCGCTTCGGGCAAATCATAATCAAAGGCATCTGAATCCAGCTGCAACAGGGGTTGAATCTCTTTCACATAACAAAAATAGCAGGTAACAGCACCTCAAAAGCTAGAATCGCATCCTCAGTTCATTACTTTCGTGTCAATGTCAAAGAAACTGGTCATCGGAGCCGCCGGGCAATTGGGTATCGAATTGGTCCTTGCCCTGCAATCAAAGCACGGAGTTGATTCCATTCATATCGCGGACATCCGCGTTCCTGAAAACGAACAACTTTTAAAAAGCACCTTTCTTCATCTCGACGCTACTGACGAAGGCGCCATGCACAAAGTCCTCGAAGAGGGCCAGTATGAGGAGGTGTATCACCTTGCCGCCATGTTGAGCGCAACGGGAGAGAAAAGACCCTTAGCCGCTTGGGATTTGAACATGCAATCACTGCTCAATGTCCTTGAAGCTGCGAAAGAAGGTTGGATTGAGCGGGTTTTCTGGCCCAGCTCCATCGCCGTATTCGGACCATCTACGCCCAAGACGAATGTCCCTCAAGATGCTGTTCTAGATCCGACAACGGTCTATGGTATTTCAAAGCAAGCTGGTGAATACTGGTGTCGATACTACCATGAGAAATACGGCATTGATGTTCGCAGCTTGCGCTATCCTGGACTGATCGGCCACCGTTCCGTCCCGGGAGGAGGCACCACCGATTACGCCGTCGAGATTTATGAATATGCCGCCTCGAAAAAGCCCTACACCTGCTTTTTGAAAGCAGACCAAGCGTTGCCTATGATGTACATGGACGACGCCGTTCGCGCAACCATGGAATTGATGGCCGCACCCAAGGAAAATATTCGAATTCGAACCTCGTACAATCTGCATGCTATGAGTTTCACTCCTGCAGAAGTTGGAGAGAGTATTCGGCAATTGATCCCTGAGTTCGACCTGAATTATGACCCGGATCACCGTCAGGCCATTGCGACGACGTGGCCTGAATCCATCGACGACCATGCCGCCAGTGCCGATTGGGGCTGGAAACCGGAGTTGAATCTGGACGCCATGACCAAGGTGATGTTGGAAGCCTACCAAAGCCGTGTCATTCACATTGCACCCTGAAGTAAAGTCTTCAACTTACCCGCTGCGCTAACGTCGGATGGTTTTTCTTTGCTTTCTTCATCGCACAACTTGATTTGACGCATGCAACCCTTGTACATTCAAAATAGCCTCTCTCGTAAAAAGGAGCTTTTCGTCCCTTTGAATCCTCCGTACGTTGGCATGTATGTGTGCGGTCCAACCGTTTATAGCAACGTGCATTTGGGCAATGTCCGAACGTTCCTGACGTTCGATATCGTCTATCGATACCTGACATTCTTGGGCTACCAAGTCCGCTATGTCCGGAACATTACAGATGTTGGTCACCTGACGGGTGATTCAGAAGACGGGGAAGATAAAATTGGCAAGAAGGCGCGCTTAGAGAATTTGGAACCGATGGAAATCGTACAGAAGTACACCAATGACTTCCACGACGTCACACGCGTTTTCAACATGATCTCGCCATCGATCGAGCCAAGTGCGACAGGGCACATCGTGGAGCAAATCGAAATGATTCAAAAAATCCTTGAACGCGGCTACGGATATGAATCCAACGGTAGTGTCTATTTCAATGTTCGGAAGTTCAGCGAAGACTTCCCTTATGGCGAATTATCAGGGCGACGCATTGATGACCAATTGAGCAATACACGCTCACTCGATGGTCAAGATGAAAAGAACGATCCGCTTGACTTTGCCCTTTGGAAAAAAGCGGATGCCTCGCACCTCATGAAATGGCCGTCTCCGTGGAGTGAAGGATTTCCAGGATGGCATTTAGAATGCTCTGTTATGAGCACAAAGTATCTCGGAACAACCTTTGACATTCATGGTGGAGGCATGGACCTCAAGTTCCCTCACCACGAATGTGAAATCGCCCAAAACGTGGGAGCACATGGTGGGAGCAGCCCAGTCAATTATTGGATGCACGGCAACATGCTTACCGTCAATGGACGAAAAATGGCGAAGTCTGAAGGCAATGGCTTCACTCCTGAGGAATTGATTACTGGCAATCACCCTTTGCTTGAACGCGGCTATTCCGCTATGACCGTGCGCTTTTTCATGCTCCAAGGACATTACGCCAGTACGTTGGACTTCTCCAATGATGCGTTACAAGCCGCTGAAAAAGGCTTAGAACGATTGGTAACGGCCATGTCCAAGCTTGCCGATTTACCTGTCACAGCTTCACCAGAAGGAAGCGACGCGGACATCACAAGTCTCTTCGATCGTTGCGCACAGGCCATGGGAGATGATTTCAACACGCCCATTTTGATTAGCGTGCTATTCGATGCGGTCAAGTTGATCAACAATGTCACTTCTGGAAAAATGGCAATCTCCTCTGCGCAACGACAGGAGTTGAAAGAGGGAATGGAAGGGTATGTCTTTGATGTGCTCGGCTTGAAGGTGGAAGAAAAAACACGTCAAGACGGTGGAGATACCGATGCCCTCATGGGGCTTTTGGTTGAACTCCGAGGCAACGCAAAAACAAATAAAGACTGGGCTACTGCGGATACCATTCGGGACACGCTGAGTCAACTAGGCATCACAATTATGGATGGAAAAGACGGGAGTACATGGAAAAAAGACTAACCGAAGCATCCCATTCATTCGGAAAGCTGAGCGGCATTCTTTTCATGGCACTCACGCTGTTTTCGTGTGGTACCGATGAACCTAAGAAACCCGTTTTAGACTTGAATCCTCGGGTTTCTGCTCCTGCATTCAATGCGGATTCCGCTTATGCATATATCGCGGAACAAGTTGCTTTTGGTCCCCGTGTACCCAACTCACCTGAACATGTGGCATGTGGAGATTGGTTGTCTGCTGAATTGACCCGTCACGGAGCTGAGGTCACAGAGCAAATAGGACGTGTTCGTGCGTATGACGGATCCATCTTGAACATTCGAAATATCATCGGGTCATTCTTGCCAGACGCAAAAGAACGCGTCATGCTCTATGCCCATTGGGACACGCGGCCATACGCAGATAAGGACACGGTCAGAATGAGAGAGCCCATTGACGGGGCAAATGACGGGGGATCGGGGGTCGGCGTATTGCTTGAAATAGCGCGTGTATTGGGTCTGGATAGCTTGGACTATGGCGTGGATATCATTCTATTCGATGCCGAGGACTACGGCACGCCAGAATGGGCTGAAAAAGGCCAAAACAACATGCTGACTTGGTGCTTGGGAAGTCAGTTTTGGGTCAATCAACCCCACCGTGTAGGATACCAAGCAAAGTATGGCATCCTATTGGATATGGTTGGTGCGAAGGGAGCCGTCTTTAACAAAGAAGGCACTTCAATGGCCTATGCTCCAGCAACCGTCAAAAAGGTTTGGAACGCAGCTCAAGCGTTGGGATATGGAGAATACTTTCAAAATGAAGTGACCCCACAAACCGTTGATGACAATCTCTTCGTTTCTGAGCTCGGAGGCATTCCTTCCGCCAACATTGTCCATTATCAAGTTCAAGTAATTCCAATGGGCTACGGTCCATTTCATCACACACATGCGGACAACATGGATGTTATTGACCGCAATCCGTTGAATGCAGTAGGGAATACGATTCTTGACGTTCTTTGGAACGATTGAATCCACTGGCTTCTTTTGCGCTCTTTCATGTGAACAATTTTTCGAGGACTCGGATTTGAATGATGCCCTCGCGGGGTAAGTTGTACTTGCTTATGCTGCGCTTTTTCAATACCACCTCCGTCGCCTTTGTTCTGCTATTTCTGCAGCTCATCGTGCACCCTTGCGCCGCTCAAGATGCCGCTTCCATTGAAGCCGCACAAATGCTCCATCGCGGGGACTCGCTGCTGAACCTCGGCAAGCCCGTTGCAGCACTTTCCATGTTCCGAGGTGCTGAAGAACGCTCTTTTGATCCGTGTCTCATCGCACGCGCTCGCATCGGAATCGCTGAAGTTCATGTAGAAAGTCAAAATCCAGCACAAGCCAGCTCCGCATTGAATCTTGCCAGTTCAGGTCTCCTAGCGTGCAGTGCTTCAGACCGTCTAGCTCTGACATTATTGGCTGCCGATCTTTGGCTAGCGCTGCAAAAGGAAGAACGCGCCAGTGCCGTTCTCAGGCGGGAATTGAAAATGCAGCCTGACCACCTTTTGCTGCATTCTCGGATGGCTGAAATCGCTTTTATCGCCGGGGATTGGACACGGTCACGAAACGCTTTGGCATTTTGCTTAGCCAGCACAGACCCGTCTCGAACAAATGAGCAACACGCGAAGTGGCTGAGCTACACGATCCAATTGGATATCATCGAAAACAACGCCTCAAACGATAGCCTTGTTACTTCATTCGAAACACTTATTGCTAAAATTCCATTGGAAAAAGCACAGGCACAACGCGAGCAGATCTATGGTTTGGTTGCCCTTCAGGGCAATCACCTAAAAGCATTTGAGTGGGCAAAAACCATCTTGAAATTCACGCCGAAGAAAGCCAAGGATCAAGTGGCCTTGGCCCAACTTCGCCTTGCCAGGTCAGCACATCGCGCTCACCGGCCGTTGGAAGCTGTCATTGGGTTTCATGAAGCCGTCAAAGCAGCCCGGTCATCCAATGACATGACGCTTTTGGCCGAAGCGCTGCGGCATCGTGCAGAATTCGAAATGGACCGTGCCAATTACAGCGACGCACTCGTCGCTATGCTCGAAGTCGATAGTATCAAGACAACCTTACTCGCGGGATTGCAATCCACAGGGAACCGGCAAGTAAGAGGTTTTACCGAACAGCTCCTCCCTGAACCAGATCCGTTTGAACGAGCCGTTTTGGATTTGGAACAAAAACAGGCTCGACGTCCAGACCTCGGTGCATGGCCATGGATTGCCGCATTCTTAGCCATCGGACTCATCGCTCTCAATCGCAGCTACCGAACGGCACAAAACGCACTCAAAAAAGAAAGGCGCCGGCTGATTCGTCTTCGAAGCTTAGTCCCTACCGATCGCTTGCCTCACGCTGCCAGTGACGCATTGCCGGCAGCCATTGAAGAGCCCTTGAGCAATAGTAGCCTCATGCCCAATGGCGCCTTTGTCTTCACGCGCGATGACAATCCCGCTCCACAATCCATTCAAGCCTTTATGAGTGAACTGGACGAAGACATTCAATCGGCCATTGCCTGGGATCTAGGGAACGATTTGCAGTTTACAATTGGACCTGACGTTCGGGTTGCCTTGCGCAACCTCCTTCGAGGTTTTCTCGAATTGTCTCATGATGAACAGCCCGTGAATGTTCAAATTGAACAAATGGATTCCCATTGGAAATTCAGTCTGAGCAGCGACCACACAGAGGCTTCTAAGGCACTTCGCGGATTGTTTTATGGCAAAGACGCCTTGGCATCATCTCGCTGGAATGAACTCCACGCGCAGTTGCGCAGATTGACCGGTAAAATTCAAATAGAACGGGTTTCTCCGGTAAGAGAAAAGCTCAGTGTCATTCTACCAACGACCTAAGCAAGATCCGTTCAGTATTGCCCTTTGAATTGGTCCAAAAAGCGTGCATCATTTTCGAAAAATGCACGCAAATCACCAATCTGATAGCGCAGCATCGTAATGCGCTCAACTCCCATTCCAAAGGCATAGCCTGAGTACTTCCGTGAATCAATTCCAGCGGCTTCCAACACATTGGGATCCACCATTCCACAGCCCAAGATTTCCAACCAGCCGGTGCCCTTGGTAATGCGTTTATCGACCTCTGTTTCCAACCCCCAATAGACATCCACTTCTGCGCTCGGCTCAGTGAAAGGGAAATAGGATGGACGCAATCGAATGCGCGTTTCAGGACCGAAAAATTCTTGAGCGAAAAGCAGCAACGTTTGCTTCAAGTCAGCAAAAGACACGCCTTCATCGATGTAGAGTCCTTCAATTTGATGGAACATGCAATGTGCTCTTGCACTGATGGCCTCGTTTCGAAAAACCCGACCCGGCATGATCAACCGCATCGGAGGCTCGTGTTGTTCCATTTCACGCACTTGAACAGACGATGTATGGGTGCGCAAGAGCAAATCCGGATTGCGATCGACAAAAAAGGTGTCCTGCATGTCACGAGCCGGATGTTCTTCTGGAAAGTTTAACCCACTGAACACGTGCCAATCATCCTCAATTTCAGGACCTTCTGACACAATGAATCCCATCCGTTCAAAAATCCCGATGATCTCGCGCCGAACGACGCTCAGAGGATGATGTGTCCCTATGCCTCGCCCTCCCGCTGGACGCGTTAAATCCTCTCCAGAGCTGCCAGACCCCGACTGTCCAGCACCTTGGGATGCTACAGATTCGATCCGCTCTTCAATGGATCCTTTCAATTCATTCAGCAATTTGCCCAGCTCTCGCTTCTCTTCGTTTGGCGCTTCCTTAAAAGCCGCCATCAAATCCTTCATGCGTCCCTTTCTACCCAACCAGGCAATGCGAAATGCCTCTGCTGCCTCAGTGTCCGGCAAATCCGCAGCGGAAGTTTCCGCCAACAATGCTATCAATTGATCCCGCATCGATTCTTCAATTGATTAACTCCATGGACATTCTTTCTTCCTTCACAGGTCGATCCCCAGCAGCTGTTTGGACGGCTGCAATGGAGTCAACAATGTCAAGTCCAGAAATGACATATCCGAAAACTGTGTATTGGTTATCTAAAAAAGGAGTGCCTCCTTCAGTAGAATACCGTGCAATTGATTCCGCAGAGTATTCAAAAGCTCCTCCTTGCTCGTAGCCAAATTCTTTTTTTCCACTTTGGATATCCTGATTCACTCGTGCTTGTACCTGCATCAACTCCTTTTCAGAAAAAGAGCGCCCCTGAACCAAATAAAACTGGCTGCCTGAAGAGGCCCTCTTCGGGTTCGCTCCATCACCTTGGCGGGCTGCTGCAAGAGCGCCTTTGAAGTGCAAGTTGTCCGTTCGGATTTCCTGAGGAACGGTATAACCCGGCCCTCCTGAACCCAAACGACTTGATCGCGTGGCCAGTTTACTTTCGGGGTCACCCCCTTGAATCATGAAGTCTTTGATGACGCGGTGGAACTGCAAACTGTCATAAAAACCCGTTTCCACCAACTGAATAAAATTATCTCGGTGTCCAGGAGTCGAATCAGAAAGCGCCACAACCATGTCGCCGAAAGAAGTGTGAATGATGACTTGGCGCGGCCCTTCGGGCCCCTTTTCATTGCATCCCGAAGCGGAAATCAATCCGAATGCGAGAAAGAACCAACCGATAAGACCAATGATGTGCTTGATTTTCATGACTTTTTGAAGATATTTGGAGACTCATCCTTGCCTGCAAAGTTAGATTGTCCAATGCGAAAGACCCACATCCTCCTTCCGATAAGCTTATTGCTTGTGTTTTTTGGCTTCTCAAGCTGCCATGAAGTGGAAGAAACGATCGCCAACGTGGTCGTTCTCAATGACCTCGGGTCCCCAGTGCAAGGTGCAACCGTGCGACTGTATGCCTTCGGTTCTGTTGACGAAGATTTCGTTGGGGAACCTCGCTTCGACACAACAGCGGTTTCAAATGCGGCAGGTTTGGTGAGTTTTAACTTCTCATCCTTCTATGTAGAGGGGCAAGCTGGATTTGCTGTCTTGGACATTGAAGCCACGAAAGCATCCTTGTACGGAACCGGTCTGATTAAGATTGAAGAAGAACTCACCAACGAGGCCACGATCTTCATTGAATGATCAATATGAAGCAGATCACTTCTGCTTTTCAGCCTTTTCGTCTCCTTCAATCCAAGCGGAGAAATATTCAACAAGAGCGCGGCGCATGAGCAACTCTTGTTCTTGTTCTGTGACCGCAGGTATGGGCTGCAATTGCTTAAAATGAGGCCATCCATCGTCGTCCTGACGCACCTCTTCGTAATACCCCATTGGAGCTAGGAGCGTGCAAATGCCCACATGCATCACCTCCAACTTCTCATCTTTTTTGAACGGTTGATACCCCTGGGCGCATTCCTGCAGCCCAACAGTAAATACCATCGTGGTCAAATCGGGTGGCTCTCCAAATCGAGCCTCCATCAATTTTTCAAGTCGGACCCACTGGTTTTCGAATGCGTAATCCATGGTTGATTCCGAATGTGGTAAAGATCCCGGAGCTCTCACTCCGGGATTCATTGGTCGGGATGACTGGACTTGAACCAGCGACCACACGTCCCCCAGACGCGTACTCTACCAACTGAGCTACATCCCGATGATTGTTCGTTCATCACACGATGTGATAAACGGAGGGCGAAGTTACTCAACTTTCTTTTTTGCAACAGCGTGAATTGAAATTCTCTAAACCAAAAGTGCAGTTCATTGTGGTCTAGCCCTTGAGACCTACTAACTTTACTGCGTTGAACCTGAATTGCAATGAAAATTTCATACCGCTGGCTGCAAGAATTGCTTCCAACCAACAAGTCTGCCGAAGACGCAGCGGCTGTCTTGACGGCAACCGGGTTAGAAGTTGAGGGCATTGAATCCGTGGACGATGTCCCCGGTGGGCTCAGAGGACTCATTGTGGGTCGAATAGATTCCTGTGAAAAGCATCCCGATGCGGACCGCCTTCAGGTGTGCCAAGTGAATATCGGGAGTGATGAACCCCTCCAAATCGTTTGTGGCGCAGCAAATGCACGGGCCGGTTTGCATGTCATCGTGGCACAAGTGGGAGCAACTTTGCACCCTACAAAGGGAGAGCCCTTCCCAATCAAAAAAGGAAAAATTCGAGGCCAAGCGTCATTGGGAATGCTCTGTGCGGAAGACGAAATTGGAGTTGGTGAAGGCCACGACGGCATCATCGAATTGGAGCCAACGTGGAACCCTGGAACAACCGCAGCTGACGTTTACGCCATTCAGGTCGATCACGTCTTAGAAATCGGACTCACTCCTAACCGGACTGATGGCATGAGCCACTGGGGAGTTGCGCGTGATTTAAGAGCGGGGCTAACCCATGGAACCGTCGAAGGATGCCAAGAAGATACTGGAGACATCGTGTTACCGGAATTCCGGCCCTTGGCTGCCGCATCCAACTCTGGGGAAATCAAACTATTCGTAGATTATCCTGAAGGATGTGCTGCCTATTACGGATTGCTTTTAGAAGGCATTTCGGTTGGTCCTTCCCCTGTGAAAGTTCAACGGAGACTCCGAGCCATCGGCATTGCTCCTCAGAACAATGTAGTAGACGCAACGAATTATGTCCTTCATGAAATGGGACAGCCCTTGCACGCCTTTGATGCTGACTCAATTGCTGGCGGGGAAGTCCATGTGCGGAGAGCCGCGAAGGGTGAAAAGCTCACGACCTTGGATGGTGTTGAGCGCGCACTACATGGAGATGACATGGTCATCGCAGACACAGACAAGGCGCTTTGCTTAGCCGGTGTATACGGAGGCCAAGACAGCGGCGTAAGTGATTCTACACACCGCGTTTTATTGGAGTCAGCCTGTTTTGA
Source organism: uncultured Flavobacteriales bacterium (assembly GCA_905478325.1). Classification (GTDB taxonomy): domain Bacteria; phylum Bacteroidota; class Bacteroidia; order Flavobacteriales_D; family Sanyastnellaceae; genus UA16. The sequence goes on from CAJQIB010000008.1 coordinate 104,345, forward strand.
CCCCGTTGTTGTCCGCAAAATGGCGAGGCGTCACGGACTCTCAACCGATGCCTCTTTTCGATTCGAGCGTGGCGTAGACCCCCTTTCAGTTCGCAACGCCATAGAGCGTGCCGCATTCCTTCTCGAATCGTGGTCTGGAGCAGATCCAGCTAAAGTGATCGAGGCTGAAGGACTGGCACTGCCGATTGCCTCAAACATTGCGCTTGACTGGGCCTACCTCACCACAATGGTTGGAATTGAATTGGACAAAAAGCGCGTTCTGGACATCTTAAAAGACCTGGATATCGAGACCACCGCACAGAACGAAAAAGGCATCACCGTGAGCGTTCCCGCCTACCGCCGAGATGTAACGCGGCCAGCCGACCTCGTTGAAGAAATTTTGCGCATCCATGGCTTCGACAAGATCCCCATGCCGAAGCGCATTTCATCCGCCATGCAGGTTCGTGGAGAGGTGAACGCGGAACGGTTTCGGAATCAAATTGCTAACACCTTGGTAGGAAGAGGGTTTCAAGAGATCATGAGCAATTCCATGACCAAGTTGTCCTATGCGGAGGCCTTGATCAACGATTTATCAGATGAAGAGATTAACGCAAAGGATCACATTGCTTTGCTCAATCCGTTGAGTGCCGATTTGGGCGCTATGCGCCAATCTCTCCTTTTTCAAGGATTGGAAGTGATTGCACGTAACAGAAACTTCCAGCATCCCGATTTGCGGTTGTTCGAACTCGGCAGAACGTACCGGAGGCATTCGGGACAGGATTCCGACGCTTCCGATTTGACCACACATTTTGAAGAAACCGAGAGGCTTTCCTTGTGGATGACAGGACGAACCAATCCAGAAAACTGGAACCAGGACACGGGTTCAGTGGATTTTTATCAATTAAAGGAAGAAGCCGTCACGATTTTAGATGCTCTCGGAATTCAAGGCCGCAGTGAAACCGTAGCCAACACAGGTGTTTTATCCGATGGTATCGACCTGTACAAAGGAGATATACGGTTAGGCCGTATGGGCGTTGTCAATCCCCAAGTCACAGCATTGTGCGATGTGCAACAGCCTGTCTTTTGGGCCGATTTTCTTCTGGAGCCTTTGCTCATGGTTTCCAGTCGCAGCACAATCCAAGCAAAGGATCTCCCTAAGTTCCCGAGCGTCCGCCGTGATTTATCCCTGCTGTTGGAGAAAGGAACGTCGTTCGGAGCCATTCGCGATGCGGCTTGGCAAGCCGAAAAGCACCTGTTAAAGCGGGTTGGATTATTCGACGTCTATGAAGGCGATAACCTGGATGCCAACCACGTTTCTTATGCGATATCCCTGACTTTGCAGGACGAGAGAAAAACACTCACAGACAAACGCATCGATCAGTGCGTTCAACGTATTCTTGAGTCGATTATGAACCTTACAGGAGCCAAACTCAGGTGAAGAAGACATTTCACGACGAACCTCCGGTTCAGAAAACCTCTGTGGGCTATGGCCTTGCCATTCACCTCGTCCGGTCTGCTGTTTCGCGTTTCCATCGAATGGAGGATGCTGAGGGCAGCGACCTAATCCCCGGCACAAGTGTTCCGATGATCATGGTCTCGAACCATCAAAACGGATTGATGGACCCGCTCATTAGCTGCACGCTCGCTGCGAACCATCAAATTCATTGGCTCACACGAGCAGATATTTTCAAAAAGCCGCTCATTCGAAAATTGCTCTTCAGCTTCAATCAGATGCCCATTTTTCGGCAGCGTGATCGACTGAGTGATGCCAAAGAACGAAACAAAAGAATTTTTGAAATCTGCATTGACCGGCTGAGTATAGGATCCACCATTGGGCTTTTCCCCGAAGGGAACCACCAAGCAATGAAAACGCTTCGTCCATTGAAACGAGGTGTCGCCGATATGGTCGCATTGTCTTTGCGGCGTAATCCCGAGATGGACAATCTTGTTCTATTGCCGATAGGCATTGACTACGAGCAAGCTGACGCCATGCAGCGTAGGCTTCGATACCGCGTTGGAAAACCCATCCCTTTCAAGGATCTCTTTGATTCAGAAAGCGAAGAATTCGATCAAAAATCCTTGTTGGATCGCATTTATTCGGCCTTGGACAACCTCATGGTCAACCTTCAACCGGAAGAACGCTACCCCATTCTCATTGACTTTGTTCGTGCCATGCGAACCACTGAGCTTGCACACAGCGAATGGAAAGATGTTCAACGACTTACAAGACGATTCCGTTCGCTGGAAGCATCCGACTGGATGGGCATCGAAGAAGCACATCAACAACTGATTGCCTCCGGAATTCTTGACGCAGCGCGGCCAGAAGACCTGAGTCTGGACGAGCATTCCAGCAGGTCATCCAAGTGGTTTACCTGGTTACTCGCTCCACTTGCTTTTATAGGCGGCCTCCCGTCCTTTCCGCTCGCCTATATTATCCAACAGCAAAGCCAAAAACGAGTCAAAGAAGTGGCCTTCATGAGCACTTTCAAAATGTCGACAAGCATGTTTTTGTTCCCCTTTTATTGGTGGGTTCAATCCTTTGCTGTCGCGCTGATTGTCGGTGCTTTTAGCGACGGATGGAGCTGGACAGCCATGTTTGGCTGGTATACCTTTAATCTAGTAGGAAGCCGAATCGCGGGGTTTTGGTATGGTTTGTATCTCGACTGGAAAGGGATGGTACAGGCACGAAAGATTTGGAATGACCCTACGTCCAAGCAGATTTGGTCCAACTACGTCCACGCCATTCGAAGCGTGATTTCTGAATAATTCTCGATGAGCCAAGCTTCCAACCGACCTAACAATTCGTATCGCATTCAAGGAATGCAGCACATAGGCGTCGCCGTGACCAACATGGATCGGTCCCTGAAGTTGTACCGTCAACTCTTCGGAATGGACATTCCCTTTTTTGACTCGGTACAGGAAGCTCCGTTGATGGACAGTCACACGCGGGGTGAGACCATCCTCAAGCGGGCAAGTATGGTGCTGAATCTCCAAGGAGGCTGTGCATTCGAAGTATTGCAGCCAACCTCTTTTGAGCCTAAACCGGCTTCATGGGAGGTCGGCCTCGGAGATCTTGGGATTGCAGTGGTTCAGATGAAAACGAAGGACATTGTCCGAATGCACAAGCACGCGCTTCAATTCGATGATGTGACCTGTGACGACGAACTCACCCGCACCCCTTGGGGTGCCCCCACCTTCTTCTTGAACGATCTAGACGGCAATGTTTTTCAAATTTTAGAGGCTTCAGATTCCTTTGCTAAAACAGGCCATGCATCGGGAGGCGTATTGGGGTGTACAATCGGTGTTTCTGACATGGAAGCCTCACTGAAATTGTACGCGACCACCCTCGGCTATAGTGAAGTTCTGTACGATGAGACTGCCGTACAATGTGATTGGTCACACCGCCCTTATGGTTCTGAAAACTACCGCCGTGTGCGCTTGACGCAACCCAACCCTGGATCCGGCGGGTTTGGGCCACTGACCGGTCGGACCTTTATCGAGCTGGTGCAAGCGAAAGACCGCTCAGGCCGATTTATTTTCGAAGACCGCATTTGGTGCGATACGGGGTTTGCTCACCTCGGCTTCGATGTTCGCGGTATGGAAACACTCGGTAAAACCTTGTCTACAGAAGGGTTTGGATTCCGCTGCGACACTTCAGACGCCATTGGAATGGGTGAAACTAAAGTCCACTGCACCTACATCGACGATCCCGACGAATGTTGGTTGGAAATGATTGAAGTCTACAAAATTCCAATTATCGAGAAATGGGGTTTGTTTCTGGATGTTCAAAAACGCGGTGCTGATGAGTCGCTTCCTCGCTGGATGCTGCACGCGTTGAAGTTCAGTCGGATTCGCGATTGACGCATTGATTACAATTCCTTCACAATCTCTTCACATGGACGACACGATAGAAATTGAATCTTTAAGCGAAGACTCCCACATGCTCAAGCAGACGATATTATTGGTCGATGACGAACCGGATATTCTAGAATTCATTGGGTTCAACCTGATGCAAGCTGGATACGATGTGCGGAGCGCGAACAATGGTCAAGAAGGATTGGAATTGGCCTTAAAGATCCAGCCTGACTTAATCCTATTGGATGTCATGATGCCCAAAATGGATGGCATTGAAGCCTGTATCCAAATTCGAAAAGAACCTTCATTGTCTCATTGTCTGGTGGCCTTCTTAACAGCTAGAGGTGAGGACTACAGCCAAGTCGCAGGTTTTGATTCCGGTGCAGACGACTACATTCTTAAGTCCATCAAGCCGCGCGTTTTGACCAGCCGAATCAAAGCTCTGCTCCGTCGTGCAAAAAACATTCCATCTGAATTACAGCTCAGAGAACACAATGGTATTTCCATTGATCGAGAACGCTATTTGGTCATTCAAAACGGCAAGAAAATCAACCTCCCCAAAAAGGAATTTGAATTGCTGAGCTTACTGTGGTCTCAGCCTGGGAAGGTCTTCAATCGCGATAAGATTTTAACTTCAGTTTGGGGGAATGACGTGATTGTTGGTGACCGCACCATCGATGTCCACGTCCGTAAACTTCGATCCAAATTTGGGGCCAACTGCATAGAAACAGTGAAGGGCGTTGGCTATAAATTCGACTCGTGAATTCTGAACTAACTCCAAAAGAAGTTGCCCAAAAAACTTCTCCAATCATCGCTGCTCTGAGTGCGATTGCCTGCTTTGGTCTGCTGCACGCATTGGACTCAATTCACCTGTGGGCAATGGCCATTTTAGTTGGTCTCGTTATGGAGTACGTGAGCTCTATGCTCATTGAATGGTCCGTAAATAAATTCGTCTACAATCGCGTTCAAATGCTCTCTGAAGCCATAACCAAGGTGCAAGAAAGCAGTGGTGCCCAAGTGCAAATAATCGCATCGGCGGAGAATCAGGATGACAATGTCGATCTGGTTGAATGGGCCAATCAGCAAGTCGAATCCATCCAGAAGATGCATGCGAAAGATAATTTCCGGAAAGAATTTATCGGCAATTTGGCACATGAACTCAAAACGCCTCTCTTCAATATTCAAGGCTTTGTGCTAACGCTCTTGGAGAGTGATTTGGAAAACAAAGAGCTGAACCGAAAGTTCCTGTCCAAGGCTGCAAAAAACATTTCTAGGATGGCCGAACTGCTCGAAGATTTGGACACCATTGCACGTTTGGAGTCTTCTAGTTTCGAGATGCGGCTGGAACCGCATAGCATCACTTCAATGATTCGCGATTCCTTCGAAAGTGTAGAAGCCAAAGCGCAAAAACACGGCATTTCGTTGTCTCATTCCATTGAATCCGCCATCGAAGATGAGCCCATGGTGCTCTGTGGCGGGAGTCAAATGCGTCAGGTTCTAGTCAATTTAATGGGGAACTCCATCCACTATGGTAAACCCGAGGGGTCCACACACGTGGCGCTTTCAGTCAAAGACCAGTTCGTTGAAATCGTGATTGAGGACGATGGCATTGGAATCTCTGAAGAAGATCAAGTCCGCATCTACGAACGATTTTATCGTGTGGACCGAAGCCGCTCGCGCAATTCGGGAGGATCTGGACTGGGCTTGGCGATTGTCAAGCACATCTTGGAAGCGCATGGTCAAGACATTGAGGTCGCGTCGAAAATCGGAGAAGGGACGCGTTTCTCCTTTCATCTTCAGCGCATTCCAGCCGTTGCAATCGCCTAACCTCAGCGTTGGAGCATGCCTGAACCCGCTGCATTGACATAGGGGTTGGAGGCCTTTTCGGCACCGATCGTCGTCGATGGACCATGTCCCGGCCACACTTCGAAGGAATCGGGCAGTGCAAAAAGTTGATTTTCGATACTCTTCGCAAGGACCGCTCCGTCTCCACCGGGAAGATCCGTGCGCCCCACACTCCCCTGGAACAGCACATCCCCCCCAATAACCCACTCTTGCTCGTGATTCACAAAGACCACATGTCCTGCTGAGTGACCCGGAGCACAACGCACTTCTAAACGGTGCATTCCACACGAAATCTGACTCCCATGGCTCCCTAAATCAGGCCCACGATCAGGCAACGGATCCATTTGCACCCCATATAGTTCGGCAGCCCTCGGAGCTTGGTCCCACGTCAGATTATCCGCAGGATGCAAGCGGGGTGAGACACCCCATTGGTCAAAGACCCAAGCCAAACCCAGAACATGATCCAAATGAGCGTGGGTAAGAACACATTGTACAACCTCAACGCCAAGCAATTCACACTGCGTTTTAAATTCATTCCGCTCTGCAGCATTGCTCATCCCTGGGTCAAAAACGGTCGCGTCACCGTTGCCGTGATCAAGTAAATATGTCTGTTCACCAAAAGCGTTGAACGTAAATGTGTGGAGTTGGCTCATCAGGCAGTAATTTCGGGTTGCATGCGATCGCAAAGCTATCTCAATCGGTTGATTCTCCTTGCCCTGATGTTTTTTCATGGCGTCACCGGTATGCGAGGGCAATTCCATGATGGATCCAATGTAGAATTCGGAAAGAACCGCGTTCAATACCAATCATTCGATTGGCAGTACTTCCCCATTGATGGAGCAGAAGTGTACTACTATCAAGGAGGAAAGGCACTCGCCTCTCATGTGGTCATTGACGCTCCTCGTTGGATCAAAGATGTCGAAGAACTTCTAGACCGAACCATTGAGAAACCCCTTCAATTCTTAGTATTCAACAAGCAAGAAGATTTTAGACAATCCAATATTGGTGGTTCCAGTACCGAAGACGAGAACATCGGAGGAACGGCCCTATTGGTAGGTTCCAAGATTTTTCTTTTCGGAAAAGGTGAGAGCGCATTGCTGGAAAAGGACGTTAAAAAAGGACTCGCAGAGTTACTCTTCAATCAAACGATGAACGGAGGTTCATGGCAAGATGCCTTGCGCAACAACTCGGCCATGAGTTTTCCGGGATGGTATACCGAAGGGCTTTACTCCTATGTCAGCGGCCCCTGGTCAACTGAGGTTTCCATGCATGTCAAGGATGCCGCACGTTGCGGATTGATCCATGATGCCTCACGTGCAACAGAAATCAATGCTCCTTGGGTTGGGCATGCCATTTGGAAGTACATCGCTGATGTGTTCGGCGAACCCGTTATCGCCAATGTTTTATACATGACACGGGTCACCCGGAGCATCGAACAGGGCATTCAATATGCCACTGGAATGAGTTTGGACATGTTGTTTGCAGAAGCGAGCCAATACCACCTTTCCGGGACGACAACCCCGGAGTTCCTTCCCCCTTTGATCTCTAAAAAAGACCTGAGACGTTCACAAACGATGGGTGGAGACATTCCTTTCAACCTGAAGAAACACCTGCAATACAGGACATTTTCGATGCATCCTGACGGTCAACGCGCTGTTCTTGTCACCGAAGAGCGGGGGCAAATCACCCTGTGGTACGTTGATTTAATTGCAGGAACCAAGAAACGTATTGGCCGACATGGGCATAAGATTGACCGTGTGCAAAATGATACCTATCCCGTCATTGCTTGGCACCCAAAAGGCCGAATATTGACCTATACGCTCGAAGAAAAAGGCAGCAACTTCTTAGTGAATGTGGACTTGACTTCGTTGGAATCGGAACGCAAGGAGCTCTTCCAAATTGATAAGGTTTTGAGCATGGCTTATGCTCCGGATGGAATGACCATGATCTGGAGTGCGATGAGAAACGGCCAGTCAGACTTGTACCGTTATCAGGTCCTGAGCAACAATCAGCGGCCTCTTTGGACAGACCCCTTTGATGATCTCGACCCTGTCATCTCAGCCGATGGAAGTACCATTTGGTTCGCATCAAACCGACCGAACACCGACTTGACTCTCTCCCATCAATTGGGACAGCCCATCGCCAAAACACACGATCTCTTTGCCCTGGATTGGGACGCTGAAACCCCCTCATTAACCCATTGGGTTCAAACACCCGAAGCTGACGAACGCCAGCCCCAAATTCAAAGCGAAAAAACCATCTCATTCTTGACGCATCACCCCGATGGGAGTCAAGATCGTTCCATCTGCTGGCGGGATAGTAGCATTGCCTCGATTGATACGACCATCCATTACCGGTGGTTCACCCAGACCCGAATTGCCGAAACGTTGGAAGAGCCGATCGTGCGTTTTCAGGAAGTCCCTTCAATTGAATCGGTGCTCACCACGACGCTTTTACACGGCCACCTCTACTGGAGATTGCAAGAACATGAAGCGGAAGACTTTGAAGGGCAAACACGTCAATCCAAGTCTTTCGAACCCATGCAAACCCTCGAGTTGGATTGGGATTGGTCCCCGAACGTTACAGAAGCCGATTTTCGGGCCTACGCTTTTGGACCTTGGAAGCCTGCAGGAAAAAAGACCGGTTCCAACGAGGCATCCCCCGAAAATAGAGTTGCGGAGAACGCTGGAGGAAGTACCGATCCATATGCTTCGCCTTTTGTCCTTCCCAAGCCGCGTAATTATCGGTTGAATTACGCCATCGAATCCGTTAAAGCTCAACTGGACAATTCCTTTGGCAACAGCTTCTACCAACCTTATAGTGGCGCGATTGCATTGCAACCGGGGCTTGGCGGATTGACCATGACCTCAATCTCTGACTTGTTTGAGGATAGGCGATTTACGGTTGGGTTTCGTCTTGCAGGTAGCTTGGAAAATAGCACCTACGCCATGGCATATTCCGATCTTGCAAAGCGGTGGGACAAAACATGGAGCTTAGAGAGACAGGGCATTACGCAGGCGTCCAATGGCAATCAAAGTCTCATCAAGACGCACATCCATCTATTGCGTCACCGCCTCACGTATCCATTTGATGAAGTCAGGAGCCTCCGCCTTCAAGGCGTTATGCGGTTGGACCGGAATGTTCCGCTTTCGATCGACGCTTACAACCTCAGAGCAGGGACGTCATTCACCACACAATGGGGTGCTGAAATCGCCTATGTTTTCGACAGTTCACGCAAACGAAGTTTGAACATCCGCGAAGGAACACGCTACCGTATTTGGGCCGAATATTTACTCACTGAATTCAATAGTGACAACACCTTTGGGACTTTCGGTTTTGATTTCAGGCATTACAAACCTCTTTTTCGCGACATTATTTTTGCTGTACGGGCAGCTGGAAACTGGTCTTTGGGCAGTCAAAAACTCCTTCATTTTATGGGCGGAGTTGATAACGTTCTGTCCTTAAAAGGGCCCGCGTCATCTCCGATTGACCCCAATACAGCCTATGCTTTTCAGACCCAATCAACTCCAATTCGCGGTTTCCAGCAAAACGTGCGCAATGGATCGAACATGGCATTGGTCAATGCTGAAGTGCGGATTCCTATTTGGTCTACCCTTTCCAGTCAATCGGTCGAATCTGATTTATTGGAGCATCTTCAGTGGGTTGGGTTTGCGGACGTCGGCTCAGCTTGGAACGGCAAGCACCCCTATGACACCGCCAATACATTTAACCAGATTACGGTAACCCAAAACCCCATCACGGTCACCATCGACAACAACCGCGAACCCATCATTTGGGGAACTGGTTTTGGACTGCGGTCCTACCTGTTCGGCTATTGGGTTCGAGCTGATTGGTGCTGGGGGGTTGACGACAGTCGTTGGCAAGACCGCTTGTTTGTACTCTCACTCAACTTGGACTTCTAAATTTATAAGCATGGACATCAGCACTGCACTTCTTTTGTTGGCCATCGGCCTCATCGCCGGAATCGCCGCGGGCTTTGTCGGCATAGGTGGCGGCATGATCATTGTTCCCGCTTTGGTTTTTGGTCTGGGTATGACCCAACACATGGCTCAGGGAACCTCGCTCGCTATGATGCTTCCTCCCATTGGGATATTGGGCGTCATGAATTACGCGAAAGCAGGCGAAATCAACATCAACTATGCGCTCTTGTTGGCGCTCACATTTATCCTTGGCGCTTGGCTGGGTAGCCGTTGGTCTTTAAAAATTAACGCGTCAATCGTACGCTTAATTTTCGCTGTTTTCATGGTGTTAGCGGCCATTCGCATGGCTATAAAATCAATCACAGAGCTGAGTGACCCAATGGGTTGACTCGCGATTAATTAGCAAATACGCTGAGAAACTTGATGCGTGCCAAACGCATCTCCTCCTCACTGTAAGCATCTCCGTATTCTTGAATGAGTGCCTCGACACCTTCATCTTCGGAGTCCTTGAGGAAGTCAAACAATTCGTCCAGGCTGTCATCATCAAGGGTTTGATCCAAGATGTAGTCCAAATTCACGCGGGTTCCTGCAGAAACAATCCCTTCTATTTCATCCAACAAGTCAGCACGGCTCATATTGAGATCCCGTGCGATATCAGCCAGCTCAATCTTACGGTCTATGCGCTGAATGATGTGCACTTTATTGGATGAACGGCTCGATGATGAGCGCACCAACAAGTCAGAATCGCGTTCGATCCCCTCATCTTCAACGTAGCCCTTAACCAGCTTCAAAAATGGGCCTCCATACTTCTTGGCTTTCCCTGTTCCAACCCCAGAAATTCGCAGCAACTCATCTTCCGTAATGGGATAGTGAATGGCCATTTCATCCAATGAGATGTCTTGGAAAATCACATACGGTGGAAGAGACTCTTTATCCGCCAACTCCTTTCGCAAAGTGGTCAGAAGCGTTCTCAATTTCGTATCCAATGCTCCTCCTTCCCCTGAGCGCGTTTGGCTCATTGAATCCATAAAATCAACATCAGAAAAGTCACGTTCTTTTGCAACGATCACAGGCTTGGGATTGGTCAAAAAAGCCATCCCTCGATCCGTGATTTTCAACGTGCCATAGGTCTCAATTTCCTTTCGGATCAATCCGAGCACGAGCATCTGACGAATAATTCCGTTCCAATGACGCGGTTTTTGATCCTCCCCTCGTTTCCAAAAGGAACTCTCAGTGCCCTTGTAGTCTTGAATCTCCCGGTTTTCTTCTCCGCACAGAACGCCCGTAATAAAAGGCGACCGGAATTTCTGCTTGTGCTCAAGAATCAAACTCAGTATCAAATGGACTTCTTCTTGACCATCGCGCATCTTAGGCGGATTCGCCATGTTGTCGCAATTCATAGCCCCCGGTCCGTTGACCTCATCAAATTCTTCTCCAAAATAATGGAGCAGGAATTTCCTACGCGACATAGAAGTCTCGGCATACGCCATGACCTCTTGTAACAGTTGATGACCAATTTCTTGTTCAGCTAGCGGCTTTCCTTGTAAGAATTTCTCAAGCTTTTCAATGTCTCGGTGCGAATAGAATGCGATGCAATGCCCTTCTCCACCGTCTCTCCCTGCTCTTCCAGTCTCCTGATAGTAACTCTCCAAAGACTTGGGCATATCATAGTGAATCACAAACCGCACGTCCGGCTTGTCAATTCCCATCCCAAAAGCAATGGTCGCAACGATGATGTCAACATCCTGCATCAAGAACTGGTCTTGAATTCTGCTTCGTTGATGCGCATCCATTCCGGCATGATACCCCAACGCCTTGATGCCGTTTACTTGCAACAGCTCCGCAATCTCTTCAACTTTCTTTCGACTTAAGCAGTAGATAATGCCACTTTTCCCCGCGTGCTTCTTTGCATGGCGCACAATCTGCTTCATCGCGTCCTTTTTGGCGCGTATCTCATAAAAGAGGTTCTCTCGATTGAATGAAGCTTTGAAAAGCATCGCATCCTTCATCTCCAGGTTTTTCTGGATGTCAGTTTGCACTTTAGGAGTGGCCGTGGCTGTTAAAGCAATGATCGGGACATCAGCGATTTGCTTCACGATGGCTCGGATTCGTCTGTACTCCGGGCGGAAGTCATGTCCCCACTCCGAAATACAATGTGCCTCATCGACCGCAACAAAACTGATTCGAATGCTCTTTAGGAAATTGATGTTGTCCTCCTTGGTCAAGCTCTCAGGAGCAACATAGAGCAGCTTTGTCAAACCCGTAGACACGTCTTCCCGCACCTGCAAGGCGTCAGCCTTGGACAAACTTGAATTTAGAAAGTGCGCAATGGAATCTTTTTCGTGGTGGCCACGAATGGCATCCACCTGATTTTTCATCAAGGCGATCAAAGGAGAAACCACAATGGCCGTTCCTTCCAACATCAGCGCGGGCAATTGATAGCATAGTGACTTACCCCCACCAGTAGGCATGATGACAAAGGAGTCCTGGCCGCGTAAAACGCATTCCACGACTTCTTCTTGCTCGCCCTTGAATTCATTAAACCCAAAGAATCGGCTGAGCGCCACTGAGGGCGACATTTCCGCTGTATTCATCAATCAGACATTTGGTGCCGGTTTTCACCGGACGAAAGTTTTAGCTTTGCGCTACTGAAAGATACACAACTTATCCCCGAATTCGACACGCAATCTAACGCTTCAACTCTACGCACTTGAATACGCCTTCACCAAAGCTCTCCATTTTAGAACGGGCACGCCTGACTCTTCAATTGGAGAGTAATGCCGTCCGTCAACTAATGACGCAGCTCAATGATGACTTCGAGTCGGTCGTATCGCATCTTTTGCAATTCAAGGGCAGGGTGATTATCACCGGAATTGGCAAGAGTGGTATCATCGCTCAAAAGCTCGTTGCCACATTCAATTCAACCGGGACACCGGCCGTCTTCATGCACGCAGCCGATGCAATCCACGGAGACTTGGGCCTTGTGCAAAAAGAAGACGTGGTTTTGTGCATTTCAAAAAGCGGCAATTCCCCTGAGATCAAGGCGCTCACCCCCCTGATTCATAGCCTGGGTGCGCCGTTGATTGGAATGGTCGGCAACACCGATTCACATCTAGCACTTCAAAGCCGTTGGGTATTGGACGCTACAGTAGAAAAGGAAGCCTGTCCATTGGACTTGGCCCCAACGTCAAGCACAACCGCTCAAATGGCCTTGGGCGATGCCCTAGCAACCTGTCTCATGGAGGCTCGAGGTTTTCGCGGAGAGGACTTTGCTCAAGTTCACCCAGGAGGAGCACTTGGCAAACGACTTTATGTTCGGTTGGCAGACTTGGTTTCAACAGACAGAAAGCCACAAGTCGATGTCACCACATCACTTCAGGAGTCCGTCCTTGAAATGAGCGCTGGACGTTGTGGAGCTACCGCCGTAATGGACGGGAACACGCTCGTTGGCATCATCACCGATGGAGACATCCGTCGCTCCATTGAAAAAGGACTTTCCCCGCGCACTCCTGCACGAGACATCATGTCGACCTCACCAAAGACGATGGAATCCAACCAATTGGCCGTTGAAGCATTCCAATGCATGGAATCCACATCCATCACACAAATCGTAGTGCTTGAGCAGGGACACTACCAGGGCATGGTCCATTTGCATGACATCCTAAAAGAAGGGATTTATTAATCCGTCAGCATCCACCATGGCATTGGATCAACCCACAGAGAAAAAAACCGAGGAAGCCGAGATGGGCTTTTTGGACCATTTGGAAGAATTGCGCAAACGACTCTTTTGGTCGGCTGTCTTCATTCTTTCGGCAGGAATCACCCTGTTTATCTGCAAGTCTTGGCTTTTTGAAACGGTGCTTTTCGGTCCACGACGGATAGATTTTGCGAGTTTTAGAGCGTGGTGCTGGTTGTCGGAAACCATCGGTGCTGGACAAACACTGTGTGTTCAAGAGATTCGCTATGAGCTGATCAATACCACCATGCTGGGGAATTTCACCACGCACATCCTTGTCTCTGCAATCGGAGGCTTCATCATCGCATTTCCTCTTGTCTTTTGGCAAGGCTGGCTGTTCATTCGGCCCGCGCTGAAAATGGCAGAAGTCAAAGCAGCCAACGGCATCGGCCTGAGCTCTTCCGCCTTGTTTTTCACTGGAGTCGCTTTTGGCTACTGGGTCATCGCCCCCCTGTCATTGCAATTTCTCGGCAACTATGAACTCGGAGATGTGGAAGCTCGGATTTCCGTGATGTCCTATATGAAGACCATCGCCTCCATTACTTTGGCCGCTGGATTGATCTTTCAACTCCCTGTAGTGGTCTACTTCCTCAGCCGAGCAGGGCTGGTCACTCCTGAAATCCTCAAGTCGTACCGACGACACGCCTTGGTCGCTATATTGGTTATCGCCGCAGTGATCACTCCTCCGGATTTAACCAGCCAAGTGCTCGTCGCTTTGCCTGTATTGGTGCTCTACGAAGTGAGCATCGTCATTTCTCGACGCGTGATCAAACGAAATGCTGAACGCGCCTAATCTTGATGAAGCCCCCGATTCTCTTATTGATTCTCATCTGCCTGGGCTCCATCACCGGGTGGTCTCAAAACACGACTGTTTCAGGGCGCGTATTTGATGTGAGCAATGGGAGAGCGCTTCCGTATGTCAATGTATCATTCAGCGCGTCAGGAGAAGGCGTCGCAACCAATGAAAACGGAGAGTATTTTCTGACCACACCCCGACGCCCTGGCATGCTTTACGTTAGTTTTTTGGGATATGGCAGCCAGTCGTTGAATGTTACCCGAGGCATCAAGCAGAAGCAAAACATTGCGTTGGAACCCCGTCAAATCGCATTGATTGCAGCTGAAGTCCGTCCTGATCCAGACGCCGTAAATCCCGCCAAACCTTTTATGCAGAGGGTTTTGGAGGCCAAAGCACAAAACGATCCTTCACGGCTCCCTGCTGCGAAACAAAAAACGTTTACCCGCATTGAGTTAGACGTTAATGATATCAGCGAAGAGCAAAGAACACGGTGGTATTGGGGACCGTTTTCTTGGGTGTTCGATTACATGGACAGTTCTGAAGTGAGAACGGCGCTCCCACTCATGATCGGGGAGTCCATTGGGACTGTTCATACTGCACGTAATCCAACGCGTAAACAAGCCATTATTGAAGCGGCTCAAATGAGCGGACGGATCACCGGAGGAGATAATCCATCTGAATTGAATGCCCGTTTTCCAGAGATCAATCTCTATCAGAATCGCTTGTTGATGCTGAACCGGGCCTTCACTTCACCGCTGCATGATCGAGGAAATGCGCACTACCGGTATTACATACTCGACACGCTCGACATCAATGAACGTGCGGCAATCCACCTCGCCTTTGTCCCGAAGCGTAAGGGAGAACTGACATTCGAAGGCGAATTGTGGATTGACACGTTGAGTCTTTCTCTTGCCCGTGTTGAGGCGAATCTTAGTGAATCGGCCAACGTCAACTATGTCCGTTCATTTAGCTGGGAACAAGAATTCCAATCCGTACAGAAAGACGCCGACACCGCAGTAGCTTGGATGTTGTCCCACGAATCCATGCTCATTGACATGAGCCTCACTGATCGGACACTCGGAGCGTATCTCCGGCGTACAATTGACTTTAGCGAAAGCGCTTGGGCAGATGCCTGGCCCGATTCAGTTTGGACGGGTGGTCGCGATATGATATTCGCTGTCAATTCCACAGCCGTTTCCGAATCTGACTGGTCGGAATTGCGGCCCAAGCCGCTTTTGGAAAGAGAAAGCCGCATCTATGAAATGGTGGATTCCGTTCAAAACATGCAGGCCTATCGTTGGGTCAAAAAACTAGGCTATCTGGGGGCTACAGGATATGTGATGACCGGCCCTTTGGAATGGGGGGCATGGTGGTCCGCCTACACGACAAACCCCACTGAAGGCGATCGGTACCGACTGGATCTGCGGACTTCGAATGCATTCAGCAAACGTTTCATGCCGGGCATTTTCGTCGCATACGGCACGTTGGACCACCGTTGGAAGTCCGGAATTAATCTTCGGTTTATCCTCCGGAAATCGCCGCGCACCGAAGCTAATTTCGAAATCAAAAGAGATGTAGAGCAATTTGGGATGAACGGATTGCTCGACCAAGGGGAAGTCTTCACTTCTCTGCTCAGAACAGGTTCGATCGCCCCACTGTCAGAAGTTATTCGCGCTGAGGCCAGCCTCTTGCATGAATTCGGAAAGGGGTTTAGTGGATTTGTGGAAGGCCGTCATCGCCGAGTTGCCGCCATTGGTGACTGGGACTTTAAAGATCCTGAAGACGGTTCTCCCCTTGATCAATTGATCACAACGGAATTCACCGGTATACTCCGATACGCTTTCCAAGAGCGATTCGTCAGTGGAGAATTTGAGCGCATCAGCTTGGGTACGGAGTGGCCCATTGTTACCGGAACGGCAACGTGGGGACTGCCTGGAGTTCTTGGCTCGCAATACAACTACCTCCGATCAACGCTCGACGCTGAAGACGTTGCGCGCATCGGACTGGTTGGACGCGTTGAGTGGTTGGCGCAAGCAGGAAAGTACTGGGGGTCGGCTCCATACCCTTTGATGGAAGTGGTCGCTGCAAGTGGAACGTACTTCATGACTCCCGAGTCGTTCAACCTGTTAAACCCCCTTGAATTGGTCACCGACGAGTGGGTCAAAGCCTCCGTAGAATGGCACCTCGAAGGGTTTTTCCTCAACCACATTCCATTGCTTCGCCGAATCGGCCTCAGAGAGGTCGCGGGAGTGAAATCAATCGTGGGGAGTTGGGATGCAAAGCACGAAGGTTTGGTGGCACTTCGCGACGGAACAAATGGAATATCAGCGCCTTATACCGAGTGCTCATTGGGCATTGAAAACATCTTTCGCTTTCTTCGAATAGATGCTGTTTGGCGCACAGACCGGGAGTTTGGGACTGCCGATAGCTGGGGAATTCGAATCGGATTCGCTGCTGAAATTTGAACCATTCGCATTCCGAAACGCCCGATTACCTTTACACCATGGATCCACAGTCTGAGAAACCCATGAAATTACACGCTCGCGGTCTGGTCAAGCATTATGGTCAGCGTCGGGTAGTGGATGGCGTTTCGTTGGAAGTGATGCAAGGTGAAGTGGTGGGATTGCTCGGTCCCAATGGAGCTGGAAAGACGACCAGCTTTTATGCGGTGGTGGGATTGGTGCAGGCGGATGCTGGCCATGTTTTTCTCGATGACCGTGAAATTACATCCATGCCCATGTACCAGAGAAGTCGATTGGGCTTAGGGTATTTGCCTCAAGAGGCCTCCATTTTTCGAAAACTGAGTGTCGAAGACAACATCGCGGCCATTCTCGAATTGCAGCCGTTGTCCATCAAAGAGCAGACGGATAAATTGGAGTCGTTGCTCGCTGAATTTGGATTGGAAAAAGTCCGGAAGTCCCGCGGCGATGTTCTCAGTGGGGGAGAAAGAAGACGCACCGAGATAGCACGAGCTCTTGCGACCGATCCTAAATTTATTTTACTCGACGAACCATTTGCCGGCGTGGATCCAATTGCAGTGGAAGACATCCAACGGATTGTCAATCAACTGCGGTCGAAAAACATCGGAATTCTCATCACGGACCACAATGTTCAAGAGACGCTGCACATCACCGACCGGGCTTATTTGCTCTTTGAAGGGCGCATCCTAAAACACGGTACTGCGGATGAATTGGCTTCCGATGAGCAGGTGAGACGGGTGTATCTCGGTCAGAACTTCGAGCTTCGCCAGCGGTCTTAAGCCTCAGACTCTCCCGCCTGAGCTTGGCTCCACATGCGGGCAACGTATTTCCCGACAATATCAAACTCAATGTTGACCGGCACGCCCGGTTTCAGTTGGCCCAAGTTGGTGTGCTCCCACGTGTAGGGAATGATTGCGACGCTAAACCCACCCGCTGAAGAGTCTACCACGGTCAAGCTAATGCCGTTGATGGTGATGGATCCCTTGGGAACCGTCATGAACTCTGGAGACGTCTCATGGCGAAACGAAAGTTTCCAGCTACCATTCAAGTCAATCACCGATTCCAAAATAGCCGTGGTGTCAACGTGGCCCTGCACAATGTGTCCATCGAGTCGATCGCCAACACGCGTGCACCGTTCTAAATTCACCTTGCCTCCGACAATCCACGATTTCAAATTGGTTCGTTCAAGCGTTTCAGCGATGGCAGTAACGGTATACCGCCCCCCTTCTACTTCTACAACTGTCAAACAGACACCGTCGTGTGCAACGCTCTGGTCGATATGCAATTCATCGGCAAACGGGGCACTCAATGTGAAGTGAACATTGGTGTCTTCTTGTGCGATGTGTTCCAATCGCCCCATTCCTTCTATAATTCCTGTAAACATCTCAAGGTATTAATCTACACCAGGTGAAACACCTTGCATCAAATGAAGTTCACCCGAAAACTTTTCTTCAACGATGCCTGTCAATCGAATTGTAAAAACTCGAACAGTGTAATAGTACACACCGTCAGCCGCGAGCAGTGTCGAAGACGTGTTTCCTGCCTGGTGTTCCCCTGTCCATGCAATCGCAGGGTTGTCTGTCTGAAACACGAGTTCTCCCAACCGATTGAAAATCCGAGCGTCTACATGGTCGATGAATTTCCACGGAAATGCCTGGAACGTGTCATTCAATCCATCGCCATTTGGACTGAACACATTGGGCAAGAAATAAAAGGGGCAATTGTCCACACAAATGGTATCGCTCATGGCACTTTCATTTTGACGCAACGTTCCGTCAGGTCCCGGCAACAAGCTGTCCCGTGCCGTCAAAGCAAAGCAACCGGCCAACGTCCCCAACGCTCCATCTTCATTCCACACAAAGCTGCTCAACAGGGGGTCGTCCCACGTTTCAAATGGCTCTAAGGGCTCTCCCAACGTTGGAGCCCAATACAATCGATATCCTTGAACATCGTCCGCACACCCCACAACATCTGCCCATTCCATAATATTCACTTCATCAGCGCAATCGGAGTCCAATGAAAACACTGGAGGGCATGGGGGAGTGAGATCAAAGGGCTGACCACATGCTTCTTGACTCCAATTTAAAAGCGTCTGGGGAATGCCGTCCCCTTCAAAACCTCCCGATGTTTCTACACGATAACAGTAGGTCGTATTGTTTACCAAACCGGAGTCCACATAGACATTAAACTCGCTATCCGCAATCCATTGGAATGTCCCGAACTCGTCCGCTCGATAAATCCGGTAAGTTGTGTTGCTCCAAGGAACGTCCGTTTCAACTCTCAAGGTGAGGCGGTTGTCATCGGGTTCCAACGTGAGCCAGGGAGAAGAAGCCGGCGATGAAACACCAATCTCACCGGTTCCGCTGATTCCGCGGACACGGTATGTCCACGCTGTCGATTCTGAGTCCATGGAGTCATGCAACCACAGAGTGTCTGGAGAATTCAGATACGGTCCAGAGTTGGTTTGGTGCAAAAGCACTTCGCTCGTGTTTGACTCGCCTACTGGTCGGCCCAACACCTCATAGAAATACGGCCCCGGGAAAACCACGGTATCAGCATCGGTCGGAGGCGACCAACCCAATTGCACCGCTCCCAAAAGTGCATCGGTTGATTCCACCGAAACTTTGGTCATCACAGGAACATCCTTTGCAATGGTTGCGCAAATGGGGTCACTGGCCAACGATTCACCGCTACCGGGCCATTCTGTCACGATGCGGTAACAATAGGTCGCTCCATAGGAAAGCGTTGAGGAATCAACCCACACCGTATTGCTCAGGCCGTCCACTTGCGCGATCAAATCAAAGCCAATGGACTCCGGAATTCCTGTTTCACAGCTTCCTGGCGACCATTCCAATGAATCAATCCTTCGGTAAATAAGGTATGTGCCTTGTTCCACTTTCCAATCCGGCAGATCGTCCAAACACGTATGCGTACTCCATTCTACGATGACACTGTTGCCCGCCGGAGTGGCCTCTTGCACCTCAACAGCCGGAGCGATGACGCGAATTTGAACCGTTTCCAAATCCATCAAGGTCACTTGGTTGTTGTTGTCCTCAGCCCGTACAACCAGCTGATAGGGTTGTGCACGCACCTCCGCACATTCTGGCGACCAAACAAACTGTCCAATCCCTGCTCCTAAATCACTAAAAACAGCTGGGTTCTCCACCTCCGAAAGCGGACCTCCAATCGCATCTAAATCCAATACATCTCCATCTGGATCCTCCGCATTGAATACCATGGTCAAGAAAGACCCAGCGACAATGCACGTATCCGCCACCGACTCCAGTTCAGGTGGACGATTCTGACACACCTGAACAGAAATCTGCATATCACGAACCACCTCGCCAACCATGATCAATTGTCCATTCACGTCTCGCCATTCTCGAATCCGAATCGCGACGTTGTATTCCCCCGCGATTTGAGGCGTTTCCCAAACCAAATCTCCGTAAACGGGATCGATGCTAAACACGTCTGCTGCAGGGCTCACGGCATCGGGCAAGACGTAATCGGGAATGGGTTCGCTCTCGAAACCTCTGCACGCTATAAGGTCATAACTCAGGATATCTCCATCGGGATCGTGGGCTCCCGGATTGTGAATCCACGGTTGGAAGAGACAGGCGTTTTGTTGGGCGGGGTTTAACAACTGCACCGAGTTGTTGTGTCCCGCTTGCGGATCAATGATCAATAGCGTTCGAATGGAGAAAGGCACATCAACAGACCCTGGAATATTCAGAACGCCGTCATTTCGGTTGGGGTCTTCCACTAAAATCTCATAGATCCCAGGACCTCCATAGGTATGCTGCTCCCGATACTGATTGATTTGAACATCGTTGTCCAAAAACTGCTCCGACTCACGCTCCAAACTGTCTACGGGAGCTCCATTTTCATCTCCCCAATACAGATACAACCAGGGCCTATCTGCAATGGCGTTGGTCTTTGTGTAGGTTGTAATCAGGATTTCATACGTCAACCCTTCCACATGGGAATACGTGATTTCACCCGCTCGATTGTGGGTTGCTTGAGCAGACCATGACACCCCCATTGCGAAGAGCAATAAGGTCCATCGGAGCTGTGACCAGCTCAACGAAGACCATCCGAAGTGAATTCTTGCAAAATGCATCCGCTCCTGCAAGTTAGGACATGCAAAGCATCCGTTACCTTTGCTCCTGCAAATGGTATCTAAAAAAAACCCAACGCTCGTCGGATTTAGCGCCGGCGATCCCAATGGCATCGGAATTGAAGCCATCGTTCGTACGTTTCAAGACGAACGGATGTTCCAAGAGGCGACTCCTGTTTTATATGCAACCAAGAATTTGGTTGAAGCCGCTCTTGAAATAACCGGACTCGAAAGAACCCTACCATGGGCGATGGTCGAAAACGCTGAAGCCGCGAAAAAAGACCAGCTCAATGTGGTCTCAATCCAACCTGATCCCTGGACTTTGGATTGGGGGAATGTGACTGCGGAGGCCGGTGGATTCGCCATGGCGTCATTGGATCATGTCGTCCAGGATTTGGCCGCAACGAAGGTGGAAGTCTTGGTCACAGCACCCATCCACAAAGAAGCGATGCGCAAGAGCGCATTTCAGTTTCCTGGTCACACGGAATATTTAGCCAACATCGCTAACGTAGACGAAGTCCTCATGCTCCTAGTCGCTGGCGATTTACGTGTAGGTATATGCACAGGACACATCGCACTGAAGGATGTCTCCTCAGCATTGAAAAGTGATTTGATCGTCAAAAAAGCGAATCTGATGCACGACGCATTGCTGAAGGATTTTGGCATTCCGAATCCACGTATTGCGATCCTTGGCCTAAATCCACACGCCAGTGACAATGGTTTGATGGGAGACGAGGAGAATCAGATTATCGCACCCGCCGTTCGTGAATTGAGTGATTCCGGGAAGATTGTGATGGGTCCATATGCCGCAGATGGGTTTTTCGGCTCCGGTGCACACCGTAAATTCGACGGTGTCCTCGCCATGTATCACGACCAAGGACTCGCCCCTTTCAAAGCCATGAGTTTTGGACAAGGCGTCAATTACACTGCAGGGCTGCCCGTAGTGAGAACGAGCCCTGATCACGGCACCGGCTTTGACATTGCGGGAAAAGGAACGGCCTCGGGCGATTCGATGCGAGCCGCTATTTTTCTAGCGCGCGATATCCGGAGCAACCGTCAAGACTTCCGCACATATGGAGCCGACCCGCTTCTCATTCAGCCTAAAAACCGGCGGGATGAAGACCGTGATCGCCGGTAAGCCCCTCGATTCAACTCACGTCCGAAGGGATTGCCCTCAAGAATTTGCTGAATCGACTTGTTCAACGTACCTTTGCACTCCCCAAAATCTGGAGTCCCGTGGACCACTTGGCACCTTTTCGAATACCCTTCGTGGGATTGAAGCCTGGAAAACACGAATTTCAGATGGAGGTGGATGCCTCGTTCTTTGATTCTTTTCCTTTTTCAGAAATCTCCAAAGCACAGGGGATGGTGAATGTTATACTGGACAAATTGGGCAATGGATTGGATTGCCACGTGAATTTCCAGGGACTTTGCCAGCTCCCATGCGACCGCTGTCTTTCGGACCTTGAGCTGCCCTTGACCTTTCAAGAGCGCTTAATCGTACAACTCGGAGGACAAACCGACTTGGAGAATGACATTTGGACCTTAGGACCGGAATTGCATGAGTTAAACCTTGCGCAACCGGTTTTCGAATGGATTCATTTGTGCTTGCCATTCAGACGGGTTCACCCCGATTTGGAAGCATGCGATCCCACAATGGTTGATCATTTAGCTCAATCTAGTAGGAAGGACGAAAAAGGAACTGATGATGGAAACGATGCAATTGATCCTCGTTGGAACGCATTGAAAGACTTGAAATAACCATTTCTCATGGCACATCCTAAAAGACGTCAAAGTAAGTCACGGACTCGAAAGCGACGTACGCACGATTCATTGACCGCACCCACTGTGGCTACATGTCCTACTACTGGACAGCCTCACTTGTTTCATCGTGCCCACTGGCATGAAGGCAAATTGTATTACAAAGGAAAAATTGTAATGGAGAAGGCCGAGGCCTGATTTCACTACATATTGAATTTGACGGCGCATTGTGCGTCTGAAAAGGGAAGCCCAGGCTTCCCTTTTTTCTTAAAAAGACATTCCTTCCACAGTAATCCGCCGCGATATGGGAAAACTTGTTGTTTCTGACATCAAGTCACATTCTATCTTTACGCGCTATTTCCATTACGAAACTGATCAACATGCTTGCTGCCATAACTGCCGTTGCTGGGTATTTGCCTGAGGACAAACTGACCAATGCGGATTTGGAAACCATGGTCGATACCAACGACGAATGGATTCGTTCCCGCACGGGCATTGAAGAGCGACGAATTCTTAAGGACCCCAAACTAGCCACTTCGGATATGGGGGCAGAAGCCGTAAAGGAACTTCTCAAAAAACGCGGAATCGACGCAACTGAAATCGACTTGATTATCGTTGCGACCGTCACTGCTGACATGCATTTTCCGGCTACGGCAAACCTCATAGCAGATAAGGTTGGAGCGGTCAACTCTTGGGGGTACGATTTAAGCGCTGCGTGTTCGGGATTCATCTTTGCGCTAACCACGGGAGCGCAATTTGTGGAAGCCGGACGGTACAAAAAAGTAGTCGTCGTTGGCGCTGATAAAATGAGTGCAATCGTCGACTATACTGACCGTACTACGTGCATTCTTTTCGGTGACGGTGCCGGAGCAGTGCTCCTAGAGCCCTCAGAGACGCATGGGGTCATCGACCACAAGCTGCATGTAGACGGAGCCGGAGCTCAGATGTTACGCCAACGAGCGGGCGGTTCTCTTCACCCCCCTACACACGCTACAGTGGACGCGAAGGACCATGTGATTTATCAAGATGGTCAGCCCGTCTTCAAGGCTGCCGTGAAAGGAATGGCTGACGTCAGCTACGACATCATGCAACGCAACAACCTCGCCGCTGACGACGTCGCATGGCTTGTTCCGCACCAAGCCAATTTGCGCATAATCGATGCCACACAACGCCGCATGGGACTGCCCCCCGAAAAGGTGACCATCAACATACAGAAATACGGCAACACAACGGCCGCTACCATCCCGCTCTGTATTCGAGACTGGGAAAGTAAATTCAAGAAAGGTGACAACATCATTCTTGCTGCCTTCGGCGGCGGATTTACCTGGGGTGCCGTGTATTTAAGATGGGCGTATGACACGCCCAACAAGGATTGACGCAATCAACTGTTGCACTTTCCCAACTTTTCCTACCTAAATTCGTCTCTTAAATCGTCTGAAAATGACCATTAACGAAATTCAAGATCTCATCAAGTTCATCGCTAAGGCGGGTGTAACTGAAGTCGAAATCGAGAAGCAGGACTTCAAAATCACGATCAAATCTCCATTGCCAAAGCGCAAAGGAGAGGCTGCGCAAGCAGAGGCTCTGATGCAAGTTCCCCTTTCCATGGCGCCTGTAATGCAAGCGCCTCAACCTGTTGCTACTGCGGCCGCACCTGTTGCAGAACAGAGTGCTGAAGAAAAGCAACTGGAAAACTACATCACCGTCAAATCTCCAATGATTGGTACGTTCTACCGTCGATCTGCACCTGATAAGGATGCCTTTGTCGAGGTTGGACAATCGATCAAAGTGGGTGATGTCCTTTGCGTCATTGAAGCGATGAAGCTCTTCAACGAAATCGAATCCGAAATGACCGGTAAAATTGTCAAGATTCTGGTCGATGACAACTCACCTGTAGAATACGATCAACCATTGTTTTTGGTCGATCCTGCTTGATCTCGAGCGCCATGTTCAAGAAAATACTGATTGCCAATCGCGGGGAAATTGCACTCCGCGTGATTCGGACTTGTAAGGAAATGGGCATTAAAACAGTCGCTGTTTACTCGACTGCTGATGCCGACAGCCTGCACGTTCGGTTTGCTGATGAAGCTGTTTGCATCGGACCTCCCAAGAGCTCCGAGTCCTATTTGGACATCCCTAGAATCATCGCCGCTGCGGAAATAACCAATGCGGATGCGATC
This sequence comes from uncultured Flavobacteriales bacterium, assembly GCA_905478325.1. Lineage (GTDB taxonomy): Bacteria > Bacteroidota > Bacteroidia > Flavobacteriales_D > Sanyastnellaceae > UA16. The sequence continues at coordinate 129,035 of CAJQIB010000008.1, forward strand.
CATCCGGGTTATGGATTCCTTTCTGAGAATGCCAATTTCTCACGGATTTGCGCCGAAAACAACATCAAATTCATCGGTGCAAGCCCTGAAATGATTGAGGCCATGGGTGATAAGGCTTCGGCCAAAGAGACCATGAAAAAAGCCGGAGTACCGACAATTCCTGGGAACATCGGGATTCTGGAAAGCTTAGATGACGCCAAGTCATGTGCTATCGAAATCGGCTATCCTGTGATGCTCAAAGCCACGGCCGGTGGCGGTGGAAAAGGGATGCAGGTTTGTCATGATGAGCCCGGCTTAGAGGAAGGGTGGGAATCCACTCGACGAGAAGCGGGAGCTGCTTTTGGCAACGATGGCATGTACATGGAGAAGTTCGTGGAGGAACCACGCCACATTGAGATACAGATTGCCTCGGACCAACGAGGGAAGGCGTGTCATCTCTCAGAGCGCGATTGCTCTATACAACGCCGTCACCAGAAACTCGTGGAGGAAACTCCGTCGCCTTTCATGACTGACGAACTGCGTGAGAAAATGGGAACCGCTGCAATCAAAGCGGCCGAGGCTGTGAAGTATGAGGGTGTTGGAACGGTGGAGTTCTTAGTGGATGCCCATCGGGATTTCTATTTTATGGAAATGAACACCCGGATTCAAGTAGAGCACACGATTACAGAAGAAGTCGTGAGCTACGACTTGATCAAAGAACAGATCAAGTTGGCTGCTGGTGAAAACATCAGCGGAAAGAATCACTACCCCAAAATGCACGCCATCCAGTGTCGGATCAACGCAGAGGATCCGGATAAAAACTTCGCTCCTTGCCCCGGCACAATCAACGTGTATCATGCTCCTGGAGGGCATGGTGTCCGTCTCGATACACATGTTTATGCGGGGTATCAGATTCCTCCATATTACGACAGCATGATCTCTAAATTGATTGTGGTCGCTCAAACACGCGATGAAGCCATCAAGAAAATGCAGCGCGCATTGGATGAGTACATCATTGAGGGTGTGAAAACGACCATTCCATTCCACCAGAGATTGATGCGTCACCCGCGATTTAAGAGCGGAGACTTTACCACCAAGTTTATGGAGGAAGAAACGGTCTAACGTTCTTTAAAGGAAGCGATCAAACAAAAGAAAAAGCCGGTACTACGATGTAGTCCGGCTTTTTTCTATGATGCTTGTTGTGGAGTGCCCTTGGACAAACGGCAATACAGCGACGCGGCCTCCTGCAGCCACGACTTCGTGGGAGCCGACGATATACGCTTTATCGCTCGCGTCTTTGCACTGCGGATCGTAATCCCCCCCCTTGACCAACACATCGGGTGTGATGGCTGCAATCAACTCCAACGGCGTATCCTCATCAAAAACAAGGACCATGTCCACAGCACGCAGTCCTTGAAGAACGCGCTTGCGATCCGCTTCTGCATGAATCGGACGGTTGGGGGCTTTGTTCAGACGACGAACACTCTCATCCCCGTTCAACCCCAGCACCAACCGACGGCCCAAATTCTTCGCTGCCTCTAAATACGTCACGTGACCCACATGAAGAATGTCAAAAACACCGTTGGTAAACACAATGGTGTCTCCCGCTTCACGCCACGCATGGATTATCTGAAGATCCGCTTGCAACGTCTTGTGAGGAAATGATTCACTCATGATGTGGGCGTCTTCGTAATTGAATCCGTCAATCGGTCCTTCTTAATGCGGTACCACATCAAGGCCAAGTAAGCTACCCCTCCGGTAAAGACAATCATGAGGGTTTGCGTCAGCCAAATCACATTCGCTACGGCCAATCCCAACTCCTCATTGTAGCCAAGCGCGACAAACCCAAGCATGACTGCTCCGTGGTACGCTCCAATACCACCGGGTGCTGGCATGATCATACCAAACCCTCCCGCTACCATTATAAATATAGCTTGCAACACCGTGATTTCGGCAACGGCATCGATGCTCTTGAAAATGACCCAAGCCATGCCGAAATACATGAACCAAATGAAAAATGAATGCGCTAAAAACGCCCCTTTTCTTTGCATATTTTTGATACTCAACAACCCTTCGACGACACCTTTAAAAAACAACTTTGCCTTTTGAATGAGAGACCACTTTTCGATTACTTCCCGCCATTTATATAAAACACCCACGGCAACCACTGCCGCAACACCGAATGGCCAAGCCCCGGAAAGGGCCGGCAATTCTGCACTTTCCAACAACCCAGCAAAGGCATGGAGATTGCCAATTACAGCGATTCCCGTCAGCAGAATTAAAAAGATTAGGTCAATAACCCGTTCACTGATGACGGTTCCGAAAAGTTGGTCGACAGGAATATCATCGGTCTGATTGAGAGCGGCGCACCGTGCCAGTTCACCGCTTCGCGGAACGAATGTGTTGGCAAAATAAGCAAATGTTACAGAGTGAATGCTATGGTAGACATTGGCACGATGCCCAAGAGGTTCCAGCAACATTCCCCAGCGAAGTCCGCGACTCACAATGGCCAAATAACCCATCACGAACGAAATGCCAATGCCACTCCAAGAGGCAGAGCGCATGGCTTCCCACAACGCTTCCTTGTCATCAACAAGTGAAAAAGCCAATGAAAAAAGTAACACACCAACGCCTAAGAACACGGTGTATTTCAAAAGGTTTTTCCAATTCATGCCTTGAGTCGATTGGTCGTTGTGTCAGGAAAAACCAAAACTGGCTGGTGTGTCTTTGCCTCTTCCGGAGTCATGAGTGCGTATGCAATAATGATGATCACATCCCCTTCTTGCACGCGTCGAGCGGCTGGACCATTCAGACATACTTGACCTGAGTTTCGTTCTCCCGTTATAATATAGGTTTCGAAGCGCTCTCCGTTGTTTACATTGACGATTTGCACTTTTTCACCATCGAACAATCCTCCTGCTTCAATCAATTCCGGATCCAAAGTGATGGAACCGATGTAATTCAGGTCGGCCTGTGTCACCGTCAGACGGTGTAGCTTGGCTCGTAGCATGGTGATCATCATGGCGCAAAAGTAAGAATTTCGTTTGCATCATCTGGCTTCTCCCGAGATGGATGTGTCACGAATCGAATTCTCAATCCAGTACCCAGCGTACAGTGACCCTCCGGTCCTGATGATCACGGCCCGAAGCAAACGCTGAGCCGAAGCCTGAGGCTTGCACGCGATCTTCAGGAACCCCTAACTGTGCCGCAACCCGCGCGACATGATGAGCCCGTTGCATGGACAAGTCTTGATTGTCACTGCTGACGCCATTTCCGTCTGTATGGCCCTCAATCAGAAGCTTTAGATTGTTCGGCCAATGCCCATCGAGGTTCTGATATGACTTGAGCCACTCGATGAATTCCTGCAGATCATTTCCGGCAAGGTTGGCGCGGCTTGACTCAAACCGTCCAACCCACATTTCGGAATCACCCCGCAACAAACTCTGGTCAATGTCAGAGGGACGGTTCAAAGCGCCCAAGGCATCCAATGGAAGCAGGTCGAACACAAAGGCCTCACCACCCTCCAACCGGTAACTCCGGATATGATTCCATCCTGGCCATGGGGAGTCCAGGCAGCTCCCTATTTCACATTGCTCATACACATGACAAACAGCGCCATCCGGAAGCGGGCTGCTTTTACGCGCATTGGCTTCGAACCGTACCTCGACAGCGGCATCGAGGGTTAAAGCACCGATTGCAATGCGCCCCACCTCATCCAATGCTCCTGAAAAAACGTGCTTTCCACCGCGCTCGCGGATGCTGACATCCAAGTTGAGCAGGGGTTCTCGTCGGTGCCGGATTTCCATTCCGAGTATGACAGCATCCGACGCACTAGGCTGCTGTGCTGGACCCATCCACCACAAGTCGACGCCACCACGACCAGCCATGCGCACCGCAGAAACATAAAATCCTGAACCCGAAGCGCCCCCTCCTGGCACGGCGGTCAATTCATCCCCCACAGAATTGATCGAAGCAGGCAAGGGATTCGCTTTTAAAAATAAATCCGTCCGATTGGATCGGTATACATCGAATCCCCCTTGACCTCCGGGACGGTCCGACCCAAACAACAAGTCCCCGTCATAAAAATTGGGAAAGACCTCATCATGAGGAGAGTTCAAGGCATCCAAGGCTCGAGGAATCGACCAATCTCCTCCTTCTCGTTGCGCCATGAAAAGATCAAATTGGCCATCCTTCATCCACACGCTCAAAACCACAACGCCACGCTCTGCATCAATCGCAGCGTGCTGAATTTCACCCAAAGCATCCCAAGATGGAAAACGATTCGCCATCAACTTGGTCGGATTTGGTGGAGCAAACTCACTCCACCCCATCAAGCGATTCGATGTGAAATCTTCTCGGTTCTCTAAAAACCAGCGCTTTCCACTTTCCAATCGTGCTGTTGGCGCCAAACGCCCAAAGTAAAGTTCCCGGCCATCCCAACCGATCAACACCTCATCCGAACGGGTATTGAGTTGCTCCAACGATTCTACACGCCACGTGGTATCCGCCAATTCAGATGCCATTCCCACATGCCAGAGCAAGACTGCCAAGAGGCTTAGGACGCAGCGCTTCCCCATTACTGTGAAGAGCGTTTAGAACGGCCCGACTGTTTCCATACTTGCCAAACAGCAACTGCTTCATCATACCAAGCGGATCCAAAACGCCGCACCAAGGACGTTTTACAAAACTCCAAAACCGTCACATTGGATGAGGCCCCACATGTCCTGGCTCCTTCACAGATGTCCCAGCGGTGGACATTGACGGCCGTATAGTCATGCAACTCCTTCAATCTTACTGGATAAAGGTGGCATGAGATGGGCTTTTGCCAGTCTGATTCTCCTCGTTGGTATGCCTGCTCAAACGCACACTTCGCCGTGCCATTTTTATCAAAGGTAGCATACACGCATTCTTGCCCATTGATAATCGGTGTCACCAGATCGCCATCCGTGTCTACGACGAACAATCCCGTTTGATCAATGACTTCCAATGCTTCCTCCCTCAAATGCGGGCGAATCACATCAAAGACATCTTCTATGCGTTGCAATTCATCTTCCGTCAAGGGGGCTCCACTTTCTCCTTTCACACAACAAGCCCCTTTGCACTTCGATAAATCGCAAGCGAACAGTTCATCAAACACGTCTTCCGAAACCAGAGCTTCTCCGATGGCAATCATGCGCACGAAATTAGGCAGGACAGACCGGAAGACCTCGTTTCCCCGCTCGCTAAGGGTTAAATTTGTAAACATGGCACTGGGATGGCAGCATAAGACAAGGACGTTAAGAGATCGCTACGCGCGGATCCGTCCTTTGAACGCGAAGCGTTTGAAGAATCTTGTTGCCTTACATGCGGGCTACCGAAAAGCACAGAACGGAGACCAATTCGCTCAAAATGCCATGCCCATGAGCCTGAGTATTGAGCCAACAACCTCGTGCAACTTGCGCTGTCCAGAGTGTCCATCTGGCTTGCGTTCATTCTCTCGTCCAACGGGCATGCTCGAACCCGAGCAGCTCGATCGCTTGCTTCAAGAAATCGGGGGATACCTGGTTTATGCGAATCTTTACTTCCAAGGCGAGCCGTACTTGCATCCTGCAATGGATCATCTCGTGGCGCTCTGCAAGCAACACGGCATTTACACATCCACCTCTACCAACGCTCATTTCTTGCGCCCTGAGCGCGCTGAAGCCATTGTTGCTTCGGGATTGGACCGCTTGATCATTAGCATTGACGGAATGACGCAGGAAACCTACAGTTCCTATCGAATTGGAGGAGAATTGGATAAGGTCCTCGAAGGAACACAAAACGTGTTGGATGCACGGCGCAAATCAAAAGGCGCGAAGACTCCGCACATTGTATGGCAATTTCTCGTCGTCGGTCCGAATGAACACGAAGTTCCAGAAATTCGAAAAATGGCGCGGGCAAGCGGCGTGGATGAGTTGGTCATCAAAACGGCACAACTCGACGAACCGCACGATGCCCACCCACTGCTCACTTCAGACCCGAAATTGAGACGTTATGATCGTCAATCCAATGGGATTTGGAAGCTTCGCAACGCGCTCAATGATGAATGTTGGCGCATGTGGCAGGGCTGTGTCATGACGTGGGATGGGAAAGTGGTTCCGTGTTGTTTTGATAAGGATGCAGAGCATGCCATGGGACAAGTTGGACCCCAAAGCTTTGAAGAAATCTGGTTCTCTGAAGGCTACCAAGCTTTCCGTCAGCAAATTTTCACAGACCGTTCGTCGATTGAAATGTGTCGAAACTGCACCGAGGGAACGGCTGTTTACGCGGGGTAAAAGACGTTTTTTACGCACATCCACTACCTTGGAGTCATGACGGAGAAATCCCCGATTCGTTCCCACTTCTCTTGGTACAAATGGGCCATCCCTGTTCTTCTCGGAACCGGAGCTGCATTGGGCATGCTGTGGTGGAGCCTTGACCAGTCAGTCGTCGATCCGGCCACGCAACAAACGACCACCTCACGGGCGTTGCTTACGTCATTCGAATGGACAGGACGCGCCTCCTGGGCCTTGCTCGCTGTATTGGGGTGCATTGCCTTGCGTGACTTCGCCTACATTCTCAGACTACGCATCCTGTCATTCAGACAATTTAGTTGGAAGCAGTCCTTTGATCACATCATGCTTTGGGAGTTGGCCTCAGCCCTCACGCCATCGGTTGTTGGTGGATCTGCCATTGCCATCTTAGTGTTGAAGCGTGGAGGCATGAGCGGCGGTCAAAGTGTTGCAACCGTTTTTGTAACGGCCATGTTGGATGAGTTGTTTTACCTCATTGCAGTGCCCGTCATCTTGCTCCTCAGTTTGAGCACAGGCTACTTTGTATTTCCGCAAATCCAGGATAGCACATTTGGCGATTCAATTCCGTGGCTATTTGCCCTAGCCTATGCCTTTATCGCTGTCCTCACGGCCATCATTTTCACAGGCATACTGCGCTACCCCGAGCGGACTCATCACTGGTTAAATCGTGTTTCAAACTGGAATCTCCTGTCGCGTTGGGGTGCAGGATTGAGACGTTGGAGTGCTGATTTGTTGCAGGCCTCTCACAGCATGCGCAGTCGACCTCGTGTATTTTGGAGCAAGGCATTCGGAGCAACGATCCTCAGCTGGTCCGCACGATTCCTGACCTTGAACATGATCCTGCTGTTCTTTTTCGAAACAATCCCTCATGCCGCTGTGCTCGCAAGACAACTGATCCTGTGGCTCGTCATGACGATCAGCCCAACACCGGGCTCTTCGGGATTCGCTGAAGTGGCGCTTCCCGCATTTTTAGGGGACCTTATTGGCTTTGGATACCTCGCAGTTGTTGCCATTATTTGGAGATTTGCGACCTATTTCCTGTACCTCTTCATCGGTGCTTGGGTTCTCCCTCGGTGGCTTTCAAAGACCTCAAGTACCATCCAAACGTAGTTTCTCGCTCTGCATTCTGCTCCCCACCTTCCTCCCCTTACCTTTGAATCGTATGAAAAAAGATTCCCCTATTGGTAAAGGCACCTTGGCAGTTCATGCTGGTGTGCAGCCGGACCCCTCAACCGGAGCGATTATGACTCCGATCTTTCAAACCTCAACCTACGTCCAAGAAGCAGTTGGAGTGCACAAGGGTTGGGAGTACTCAAGAAGCAGCAACCCAACACGTGCCGCTCTTGAACAGGCCTTAGCAGAATTGGAGCACGGCTCGTTTGGCTTGGCATTTGCCTCGGGATTGGCCGCCATCGACGCGATTCTCAAAACCCTTAAGCCTGGTGACGAAGTCATCACTGGACAAGATCTGTATGGCGGAACAGCCCGTCTCTTTCGGACGAATTACGCTCCGATGGGCATTACCGTGCATTTTGTGGACACGCAACAACCTCATCTCGTTGAGGCTAAAATGAACGAAAAGACCCGATTGGTCTGGTTGGAAAGCCCTACAAATCCGTTGATGCAAATCACGGACATCGCCGCCATTGCTGCATTGACAAAACCCCGCGGAATCTGGCTTGCCGTCGACAACACCTTCGCCTCCCCCATGTTGCAGAGACCTCTTGAACATGGAGCAGACATCGTCATGCACTCAGTCACCAAGTATCTCGGAGGTCACAGTGATGTGGTCATGGGAGCATTGGTCACCCAAGATGCTGAAATCGACCACGCTTTGCGGACCATCCAAAACAACTGTGGCGCCATTGCGCAGCCATTTGACTCGTTCTTGGTTTTGCGCGGACTCAAAACATTGCACCTCCGCATTGAACGGCATTGTGCCAATGGGCGCAAAATTGCACATTGGCTCAAAGCACATGACGGTGTAGGTAAGGTATACTGGCCTGGATTTGAAGACCATCCAGGACATGCCATAGCCGCAAAACAAATGGATGATTTTGGAGGCATGATTGCGTTTGAAATTGCAAGCAACGATTTGGATCAAGCCAAAAACCTAGCCGCTTCTACGAAACTCTTTGCCTTGGCCGAGTCCCTCGGTGGTGTAGAGTCCTTGATTGAACATCCAGCGGCAATGACCCATGCGAGTATCCCGGCTGAAGACCGAGATAAACTGGGTATTTCTGACGGCTTTATCCGCATCAGTGTGGGTGTAGAAGACCCCCAAGACTTGATTGCTGACCTCGAGCAAGCGTTCGAAAAAGCAGGCATCTGAACCATGACCGATGTTTCAATGAACGCCAAAAAGTCGGAGCACATGGTGGTGGTGGGTGCTGGGTTAGTCGGCAGTTTATGGGCGCTGATGTTGGCCCAACGCGGTCATCGTGTTGATGTGTATGAGCGCAGACCGGATCCTCGAACAGGTTCTGTAAAAGGCGGTCGAAGTATCAACTTGGCGCTCAGTGACCGCGGATGGCGTGCACTGGAAAAAGCTGGGATTGCGCAAAAAGTCCGTCAAATCGCTCTTCCCATTGAAGGCCGACTCATGCACGCGCAGGACGGCGCGTTGACCTTTCAGCGATATGGCTTGCCCGAAGCCACGGGGTTGCATGGAGATCCTCAATGCATTTACTCCGTTTCGCGCGCGAACTTAAACCGCCTTCTCGTGGAGGCCGCCGAAGCGCATGCCGGTGTTGCATTTCATTTTGGACACAAATGTGCGGATGTAGACTTGTCGAAGAATGTGCTGGAACTCGAGTCGCCTGAGGGCAGCTCGGTGTTGGTCCAATACGACCGTCTATTTGGAACCGACGGTGCGTTCAGCGCCGTGCGCAATCGTCTCACACGTACGGACCGCTTTGATTTCGAGCAACGCTATTTGGAGCACGGCTACAAGGAGGTAGCGATGCAGCCAGATGCGCTTGGAGCGTTTAAAATGCAAAAGGACGCGTTGCACATTTGGCCCCGTGGAGAGTTCATGCTCATGGCTTTGCCCAATCCTGATGGGACCTTTACGTGCACCTTGTTTGCGCCTTACGCAGGAGCCAATGGGTTGGACCAACTCGTAGACCCCGCAGACGCCTTGGTTTATTTCGAGAAAAACTTCCCCGACGTAGTGCCCTTGATTCCGGACCTGACAGCACAATGGGCCACCAATCCCGTGAGCTCATTGGTCATGACCCGATGCTACCCGTGGCACCACGGTGACAACGTCTGTCTGATGGGAGACGCTGCCCACGCCATTGTCCCTTTTTATGGACAAGGGATGAACAGCGGCATGGAAGATTGCAGCATTTTGAGTGAATTGCTCGATGCGATGGACTCTCCTCAAGATTGGGATCAAACGCTCTCAGCGTATACCGCGGCGCGCAAGCCAGCAGGAGATGCCATCTTGGAGTTGGCCCTGAGGAATTACATCGAAATGCGCGACAAAACAGGAGACCCTCAGTTTCTCTTGCAAAAACGCATAGAAGCCAAACTGGCCAAAACGTTCCCTGGTCGTTGGTTGCCATTGTATTCTCAAGTCACCTTCAGCCATACCCCTTATCAGGAGGCTCTTGCCGCCGGGGTCATACAAGATCGTGTCATGGCGGAGATCTTGGCCAAGCCAGACATCGAAGAAACGTGGGACAGCGACGCCGTGGCTGAATCCGCAATAAACGCTTTAGAACACTTACAGAAATCCGCCTGATGCGCTGGCTAATCCTGTTTATAGGGGTGCTGGTCTCAGGGGTACTTTGTGCGCAATCAACGGATCTATTCGACCGCAACGAAAGAAGCCACCTCGGTCATGGATGGTCCTGGAAATTGGGTGGGCATTTGCTCGACGCGGCTCCTTCTTCATCGCCAAGTCAATGGCTGACGTCCAATCCAAACGGCAACTTAGACACCTTGCATGTTGGCACATGGTCCCATGCCGGCGCTGGATCTGTTTTGGTCGGAATTGGCCACTGGTGGACTGTCAAAGAACCGATTCTTTGGGATCGATGGAGCATCGAGTTGGGGGGGGTCCGACATGCTGCGAATTCAGAATTTATAGGACGTGTTGCAGGAAACTCCCCGGGGGCTCCGATGGTCGCAGACACACTCATGGATCGAGGAGAATCGGTGTTTACGTTGCAAACGGCACTTCAAGTCCATCGCGCCATTGAGATCATGCCCGACTTCTTTTTGGATGCGCACATCGGAATCGGCTGGAACCGCGAGTTCGGATTGGAAACTTCCCGTGTCGGAGCGGATTCTTTATTTTTGCCCCTGCCCGATCCTTCAGACTGGCGCTTGGCATTTGAAGGGGGATTGGGGTTGGGCGTTCGGACACAATCGGGACGATTTCTTCGACTACTCGTCAATACCGATTTAGTTCAATTGGAACCGACTGCCCTCCAAGGAGGAGGTGCTTGGGATTGGATGGAAGGCAGTTACAGACCTTGGCAATTCAGCATTTCATGGGATTTGCTCAAAAAGCGTCCGGCAGCTTCATGTGTCGGTGCTCCGGATGGCCAACCTGGAAGAGATTTGTTTGGCCCCAAAATGCGCAAGAAAATGCGCTGGTCTCGAGGGAATTGACTCAAGCGGAATCCGCACACAATTCAATCAATACCTTATTGGCATCAGCAGGATGTAAAAAAGCAATGGTCTTATTGTCGGCCCCTGATTTCGGTCCTGAAATGATCCTGTAGCCCAATTCTTTCAACCGCTTCAACTCCGCATCCAAATCATCCACATGAAAGGCAACATGGTGCAATCCTTCGCCTCTCTTTTCAATGTGGCGCGCAATGGGACCATCTTCAGTCGTGGACTCCAGGAGCTCAACTTTGCTTTCTCCCGCTTGAAAAAAGCTCACTTGGACCGACTCATCATCAACAGATTCCTTCTTGAAAGGTCCTACGCCCAGCACGTCGGTGAAAACCTTTTCAGCTTCGTGTAAATCCCGAACGGCAATTCCTATGTGATCGATGCGCTTCATGCTTGCTAACCTGCGGTTTCTCAAATGTAAAGCGATTTTAGAGGACGCACACATGCGTGACCCCGTCGAAGCACACCAAATCCTACCGCTCCTTGCTACCTTCGCAGCATGAGTCATCAAGGATCAAACTGGATGCCAATGAACTTGGAGAACAGAACTGCCGTAGTGTGCGGCGCTTCTCAAGGAATTGGTTTAGCTACAGCCCAGCACTTGGCTGGATTGGGAGCACGGGTTATTATCGTGGCGCGCAATGCGCAGAAACTTGAAGCTGCGTTGCAGTCACTTGAAGAGCCTAGTCGGCATGCTTTCGCCGTGGCTGACTTCAGTCACCCTGCAGATGTTCAAGAACAAATCGGCGCCATTGTCGCTTCCGAAACCGTTCATATTCTCGTCAACAACACCGGTGGTCCTGCTGGCGGTCCCATCGTTGAGGCAGCCCCTGAGGCCTTCATGAAGACATTTGAGCAACACCTGATCTGCAATCAACTGCTCGCACAGGCCGTTTCCCCTGGAATGAAAGAGGCCGGATTTGGCCGGATTATCAATGTGATCAGTACGAGCGTCAAACAACCTCTTTCCGGTTTAGGCGTGAGCAATACCGTACGAGGTGCCGTCGCCAACTGGGCCAAAACATGGGCCAATGAGGTGGGCATGCACGGCATCACAGTCAACAATGTCCTACCTGGAGCAACTGACACGGGCCGTCTTGATGAAATCATTTCTTCAAAAGCGCTCAAATCGGGTTTATCCAAGGAAGCTATTCGCAAGCAGATGGCTGCAGCTGTCCCCATGAACCGCACCGGAAAACCGGAAGAGATTGCCCGTGCCATCGCTTTTTTGGCCTCGCCTTCAGCGAGTTACATTTCGGGAATCAATTTACCGGTTGATGGTGGTCGAACTTTGTCCTTGTGACTTAGATTTGTCGCTCTGAACGTTAATATATACGTTGATGTCCCAATCTCACCAGGCGCAGATTGATGCCTTCATGGCACAAGTGGCTGCCCAAAACGCGCATGAACCTGAGTTCATTCAAGCGGTACAAGAGGTCGCCGAGACCGTCATTCCTTTCATTTCTGACCACCCCCAATATGCGAAGCATCGCATTTTGGAACGCATGGTTGAGCCAGAACGAACGATCATTTTCCGAGTTCCTTGGACAACTGATGCGGGCGAAGTTCAAATCAACCGCGGTTACCGGGTAGAATTCAATTCGGCAATCGGGCCTTACAAAGGCGGGTTGCGGTTTCACCCGACGGTCACGTTGAGTGTTTTGAAATTCCTCGGATTTGAACAAGTGTTCAAGAACAGCTTAACCACGTTGCCCATGGGCGGCGGAAAAGGCGGTTCCGATTTCAATCCCAAAGGAAAATCGGATGCTGAGGTGATGCGTTTTTGCCAGAGCTTCATGACGGAATTATCTCGACACATTGGCCCCAATACGGATGTACCCGCTGGGGACATCGGCGTGGGAGGTCGTGAAATCGGCTACCTATTCGGTCAATACAAGCGATTGCGCAATGAATTCACCGGAGTTCTGACGGGCAAAGGGCGCAACTGGGGAGGGTCCTTGATCCGTCCTGAGGCGACCGGCTACGGCACTGTCTACTTCGCTGCTGAAATGCTCGCTACGAAGGGACAGAATTTCGATGGCAAGTCTGCTGTTATCTCTGGATCTGGTAACGTCGCGCAATATTCCGCTGAAAAATGCATTCAAATGGGAGCCAAGGTGCTCACCATGTCCGACTCCAAAGGATTCATTCATGACCCTGCTGGAATCGACCGCACGAAGTTGGACTGGATCATGGACCTCAAGAATAACCGCAGGGGCCGTATCCAAGAATACGTTGACCAATTCCCTGGAGCCACTTTCCACGAAGGCCAAAGGCCTTGGGGCATTGCTTGTCATGCCGCCTTTCCATGTGCAACGCAAAACGAACTCAATGAAGAGGAAGCGCACGCACTCGTAAACAATGGATGCATTGTCATTGCAGAAGGTGCCAACATGCCGAGTACTCCAGAAGCGATTGAAGTATTCGATGAGGCCAAAGTATTGTTCGCTCCCGGCAAGGCGTCCAATGCCGGTGGAGTGGCGACAAGCGGTTTAGAAATGTCTCAAAACAGCCTACGGATTAGCTGGTCTCGAGAAGAAGTTGATGAGCGATTGCTCACCATCATGAAAGACATTCATAGCCAATGTGTGACTTACGGGAAGAACGCCGACGGTCATGTGAATTATGTGCGAGGCGCCAACATTGCGGGCTTCGTAAAAGTTGCTGACTCGATGATTGATCAAGGCGTCGTCTGACACCTGTCTCGTTTTAAAAGAATTGACGCCCCAAGTCTCGCTAACAGCAGACTTGGGGCGTTATCTTTGAACCATGCTCACAGGATTTCAACACCTCCACAGTGCCCTTCGTTGGGTTGTACTGTTCTTGCTAGTTTGGACTTTGATTCAATCCCGCATCGGAAAAAGCAAAGGCGACGCCTTCTCGGCAAAGCAGGCCAAACTCGGCTTGTTTACGATGATCAGCTTGCACGTTCAACTCTTACTCGGATTGACATTGTACATCGGAAAAGGGTGGTCTTCAATGTTGGGTGATTCGACCATCATGGGCATTGCGGTCATGCGGTTCTTTGTCGTCGAACATCTCATCGGCATGCTCATCGCCGTAGTACTGGGGACACTTGGACACAGCTTGGTCAAGCGCGCTTCCGACGACACGGTTAAATACAAACGTCAATTCCTCTTTTTTGGTCTCGCTTTGGTCCTTATCATGGCCAGCATTCCTTGGCCTATCCGGCCAGGTTTTGAAGCCTACGGATGGTTTTGATGGGAAGTCGTTTGGCTTGGAGCTGCACCATGCTCTTGGGCTGTGTTCTCATGGGAATGGGATGTGGTTCAACGGACAACACTGCCCAGAATAGCGTCAAGAAAGCACCTCCATCTGACGGTCAAATTCAGCGTGCCTACACCATGAAATGTTCGTTGTGCCATGGAACAGATGGTCGTCTTATGGCCTCCAAAGCACCCGATCTCTCGTTGTCCAAGATGTCCTTAGAAGAACGCGTGGCACTGATCACTTACGGAAAGGGTACCATGCCTCCTCAAAAAGGCATTTTGGATGATGCCACGATCCGTGGAATCGCCAAGTACATTGAGCAATTTCGCGACTAGACCATGTTAGAGAAAAAGCTCATCAGCACGGAACGCGAACCTGAAACCTGCGTTTTAATCGGATTGATCACCGGCCGGGTTACTCGAGCGCTCGTTGAGGAATATCTGGATGAGTTGGCTTTCCTCGCCTCTACCGCCCAAGCCATTTCCAAGCGCGTCTTCATTCAAGGATTGGACAAACCCGACATCCGAACGTTCGTCGGATCCGGAAAAGCCCTTGAAATCAAGGAGTACGTTGAAGAGCATGACATTGACATCCTCATTTTCGACGACGAGTTGACGGCAACGCAAATGCGGAATTTGGAAAAGGTAATTCCCGAACGAAAGATCTTGGACCGGCCCAACCTCATCTTGGACATTTTTGCTCAACGGGCGCGTACCGCGCACGCCAAAACCCAAGTTGAACTGGCCCAATACCAATACTTGCTTCCTCGGTTAACCAATATGTGGTCGCACCTGCAGAAGCAAAAAGGGGGAATCGGGATGAAGGGTCCTGGAGAGAAAGAAATTGAGACAGATCGGCGGATTATTCGTGATCGAATCGCTTTACTCAAAAAAGAGCTGCTCGCGATCGACAAACAAATGGCAACCCAGCGAGGAAATCGGGGTTCCATGGTCCGAGTTGCGCTCGTTGGATACACCAATGCCGGCAAAAGCACCATGATGACGCTGCTTTCTAAAAGTGACGTCTTTGCTGAAGACAAGCTATTCGCTACACTGGATACGACTGTGCGGAAGGTGGTTTTACAAAACCTTCCTTTCCTTCTCAGTGACACGGTTGGATTCATCCGAAAGTTGCCTCATCAATTGATTGAGAGCTTCAAATCCACCTTGGATGAAACGCGTGAGAGCGACCTCTTGCTCCATGTCGTGGACGTCAGCCACCCGCAGTTCGAAGACCACATTGACGTCGTCACCGGCACCTTGGCGGAAATTGGCAGCGATGACAAGCCTGTAGTGATCATATTCAACAAGATGGACCGCTTGGAAGAAGAGCCTTTCGGCCCCACACGCGTGGATCAGATCAATGGAATCAAAGACCGCTATGAATCGGCTGGACACGAAGTTCTCTTCTTATCCGCCATCGAAAAAACAGGTGTGGATGAATTGAAAGAGCTCATTTATGAGAAGGTTCGAGCGATTCATGTCAAACGATATCCATACCAGCAGTTTCTTTATTGATTCAGAGGTCACGCATTGGCGCATGTTTGCGACCTTTGGCACATGGGAGGAATCCGTCAAGAAAAAGTAGCCGAACTCATCCGCAGGGATTTGAGCACCATTTTTCAGCAACGTAGCGGGGAATGGTTTGGAGGAATCTTCATTTCAGTCACGAAGGTGCGGATGGCTCCCGACTTGGGTTTGTCCAAAGTCTACGTGAGTTTTATGGCCGTTCCGGACAAGCACGTTGCTTTGCAGGCTGTGAAGAATGAAGGATGGCGCATCCGCAAAGCACTCAGCGATAAAATTGGTAAGCAAGTGCGGATTATTCCAGAATTGAATTTTTACTTGGATGATAGTCTCGATTATTATGAGGCGATCAACGAAGCCTTGAAACAGTAATCGTGAGACTGCCAGTTCGACTTGCCTGGCGTTATGCCCTTAGTTCCAAATCTAGGAGCCTCACCCACCTTATTTCTGCGATTTCCATGTTTGTCATTGCGGCAGTTACCGCGGCGATGATTGCGGTTTTGAGCGCATTCAATGGCATAGAATCGGTCGTGACCGAATTGTTTGGGACGCTCGATGCACCCATTGCTTTGGTCCCTGTTACCGGAACGCTACTCTCCGATGAAGTTGGAGATTGGGCCATGGCACAGTGGGGGCCTGAAAGTGAGTCCCCGATCATCCTGGCAGCCGCTCCGGTCATCGAAGAGGAGTCCGTGGCAGCATTTGGTACCGGCGCGCCCCTTGTGATTACCCTGCTCGCATTTGACTCTCTATTCCTTCAAGGCGCGCCCATAGAACGGGCTTTAAAATCGAAGAAATGGCTTCCTGAATTGCACGATATCCCGTGCGTCACATTGGGAATTGGCGTGCGCAACATGTTGGGGATCGGCCAGATCAATGAAGGGCCGGAACACGCTTTGATTCGTTTCAAAGCTCCCATCCGAGGTAAAAAACTATCCAAACATCGAGAACGCGCTTTTCAATCACGAGAGGCCTTGGGGTGCGATGCTTTTTCCATCAACGCTGATTTAGACAGCCGGTATGTTCTTGCCCCCCTTGCCTTTGCTCAAGATCTCTTTGGATTGGATGGTTCAGTCAGTCGATTTGAATTGGCCATAGCGCCAGGCTTGTCTGAGGACGAGATTGCTCTGCAAATGCGCGAGTCCATCGCTGCGGCTCCACAGCCCATTCGGGTTCGGACGCGCTCTGAGAAAAACCAATTGATCACACAGACCAATCGTGCGGAAAAATGGGCCACGTTTGTGATCCTCAGCTTCATATTGATTGTTGCCGCCTTCAATGTTATGGCCTCTTTGACCATGCTCCTTCTGGACAAACGCGAAGACATGGCTGTCTTGCATGCTATGGGCCTTAGTGGCTGGCGACTTGAGCAAGTATTTTCATTGCAAGGCCTCCTGATCAATACCGTTGGCGGCACGATCGGTGCGTTGGTAGGAATCATCCTGGTATGGGGCCAGCAAACTTTTGGTTGGGTCCAACTTCAAGGCTCCGTTATTCCCGCATACCCTGTCCAATTGGAGTGGACAGATGTGATCAGCACGCTCGCCATCGTCATTGTCATTGGGGGAGTCGGTTCCGGATGGATGGTGCGACGCCTCGTTCGCCGTCTATTGAACTGATTCGATTCAGGCGAATTCCCAGTCCTTTCTTGCGATTTCATCTAGTTTCGACCGAATGTCATCTGGAGTATCCAACGTGACCAAGTCCAAGCGGTGCGACTTGAAATCTCGGAGACCCTTAAAGTAGTTCGCATAATGCCTGCGCATCTCCACTACTCCCAAGCGCTCTCCTTTCCATTCTATGCCTTTCTCGAAATGTTGTCGAGCGGCTGAAACCCGTTCATCCATAGTCGGCGGAGGAAGCAGCTCTCCCGTTTTCATGTAATGCTTGATCTCCCGGAAAATCCACGGCGCTCCAATGCTTGCTCGCCCAATCATGATGCCATCAACTCCGTAGCGGTTGCGATATTCGACCGCTTTTTCTGGAGAATCGATGTCACCGTTGCCGAAGACGGGGATGTGGATCCGGGGGTTATTCTTGACAGCTGCGATCAATGACCAATCGGCTTCACCTTTGTACATCTGTGCCCGCGTGCGGCCGTGGATGCTAATGGCTTTGATGCCGACATCCTGCAATCGCTCCGCTACTTCTACGATGTGCTTCGATTGGTCATCCCATCCCAAACGCGTCTTCACCGTCACTGGCAACGTGCAAGTATTCACAATTTCCCTGGTCATGGAGACCATTTTTGGAATGTCTTGTAGAATGCCCGCGCCAGCTCCACGGCAGGCCACCTTCTTCACAGGACAGCCATAATTGATGTCAATGATATCCGGTTGTGCCGCCTCGGTTATGGCTGCCGCTTGGCGCATGGAACCGATCTCACTTCCGAATATTTGAATGCCAACCGGACGTTCATATTCGAAAATATCCAACTTGGCCTTGCTTTTGGCTGCGTCACGAATCAATCCCTCAGAGCTAATAAACTCCGTGTACATCAAATCCGCCCCGTATTCCTTGCAAATTGCACGAAATGGAGGGTCGCTGACGTCCTCCATGGGCGCCAACAACAATGGAAATTCAGCGATATCAACGTCTCCTATTCGTATCATTTTTCTTCGGGTCTGCCACAAAATGCCGCAATCAACGAACTTGCAACCTCAGAACAAAAATACGTCATGATTCGAACTGCTTTTCAGACCATGCATCCCTTTGGCCAATTCATTTTCTTTTGTTGCCTCATTCTAACCGGAATGGGGTTGGCATCCGGGCTTGGACTATTTCTAGTGACCCAATGGACGGGCGAATCAATGCTTGAAGCGATGGCTTCTATGAGCGCTTCCGACTCCCCCAATGGCCGCACATACAACTTGATTCTCAACAGCATCAACCAGCTTCTTTCCTTTGGTGCCGCAGCGTTCTTAGCACGCTATCTATTCAAAGGACAAACCTTAGTCACCGGGCGTATGCCTCAATCGTTCGGATGGATCGCATGGGGCATCGTGTTCGCTTGGTGCGCACAACCCCTCATTGACGTGACGTATCGACTCAATGCTCTCTGTATGGAACTGCTGCCAACGGCGTGGGTGACGCAGGCCGACCTGCTCGAAAAAATGGCTCAGAAAGTCACCGTTTCGCTCCTTTCTTTCGATGATGCATGGCACTTTCCTGCCACCTTGGTGGCTGTTGCCGTTTTACCTGCTATCTGCGAAGAGATGGCTTTTCGCGGAGTACTGCAGCCACTATTTGCTCGTTGGACCCGTTCAATACATGCCGGAATTTGGATCAGTGCGCTCCTGTTCAGTGCCATTCACTTGCAGTTTCATGGCTTCCTACCCCGCATGATCTTAGGGGCTGGGCTGGGCTATCTCGTGCATTACAGCGGCAGTTTATGGCCAGCCATTTTAGCTCACTTCCTAAACAATGCCATGGCGGTGTGCTTAGCGGCTTGGTTTGGGGCAGAGTGGGTACAGGAAGAGATGGTGGAAATGGGCGCCTGGGAATGGAGCGATTACCTGTCGGCTGCTTTTACCATCCCCCTTGTCTGGATTGGAGTCCGTTGGATGCAAAAACGCGTCGCTCCCTCCAAGCATCATCCGACGATTTCTTCCTAAATCGCCACTGAATCCGTGGTGTTCGTATCAGTCACGTTCTAAAAAAGCCCGTGCCACCAAAAGGTCTTCAGGAGTGGTAATTTTGATGTTCTCCAGGTCGCCCTCAACCAAATGAATAGGGTGACCAGCGTGTTCATAGACACTTGCATCATCTGTAAATTCCGGCTTGAATCCTGCGGCATACGCTGCCTTTAGGCCCTTCAAGTCAAAGCACTGAGGCGTTTGAACGGCACGTAAGGAAGAACGATCTAAGGCCTGAGACACGGCTCCGTCCACCTGACGGACACTGTCTTTCAATGGGACGGTTGGAACCGCAGACCCCTGGATTTTCGCCCCTTCAAAGCAGCGACAAATGGTCTCAACAGATGCAAAAGGACGCACGGCATCATGAACGGCTACAAGGCCATCGTCAGGAAGTGCACGCAGTCCGTTGGCAACCGAATGCCAGCGTTCTTCCCCTCCCGCAACAACTCGACTAACACCTGCTGGTCCATGCTTTTTCTCCAACGATTCAAACGCTTCAAACAGTCCTGGGAATAGAACCAGCGTCACATCGAGGTCATCGCCTAACGCTTCTCGAAATCGACGAAGGGTCCACCACATCAGTGGCAAACCCTTCAATTCGATGAATTGCTTCGCAACGGACTGCCGCATGCGCGTGCCCGTTCCTCCAGCAACAATGATCACATGCTGTTTCACCCGCGAGCAGCTGCGTAACGTTCGGCCACAGCATCCCAATTGATGACATTGAAAAATGCAGCAATGTAATCGGGTCGTCGGTTTTGGTAATTGAGATAGTACGCGTGCTCCCAAACGTCCAATCCAAGAATCGGAGTTCCTCCACACCCTACGCCGGGCATCAATGAATTGTCTTGGTTGGCAGAAGAGCAAACACTGAGCTTGCCATCCTTTACACACAACCAAGCCCAACCTGAACCGAATCGTGTCGCTGCTGCTTTCGCAAACGCTTCTTGAAAAGAAGCCCACCCGCCCAAGTCAGTTTCAATGGCAGTTCCCAAATCACCTGAAGGTTGTCCGCCTCCGTTTGGTGACATGACACTCCAGAATAAATCATGGTTAAAGTAGCCACCACCATTGTTGCGCACAGCCGGCACATCTGAATGCTCCGCTAACAACGCTTCAATCGATTTTCCCTCCATCGCAGTTCCTGCGACAGCTGCATTTAGATTCTTGGTATAGCCTGCATGGTGCTTGCTATGGTGGATCTCCATGGTACGTGCATCCAAATGAGGTTCAAGCGCATCGTAAGCGTAAGGAAGAGCTGGTAATTCAAAAGCCATGGTCTAGATATTTTCGTTTGTTAAAGGCGAATGTACAGGCAAAGTTAAGCGTCCATCGATGACGACTAGTTGCGAAATGCGTTCCAACAGTTCAAGAGCCGTTTGAACGACCGCGTCATCCTCTGCTAAATGCGCGCGGTATGCCTCTTCACCAAACACATTTCGGATGACTTGCGCCATGAATCGGTGTGCTATTTGGCCCCGTTCAGTCTGGTCTATATCACGTGCCTCCCAGCCAGCACTCGCTGCCTCTTCCAGTAGAAAGGTCACCGCACGATCTTGCATGGAGACCGTGAGATCTCCGGGGCCTGCTAAATCTTCCAACTCCTGCCGATTCGCATCGACAAACCCAAACGCGGCATCTCTCAGAATGCCTGTCCAGCTCAAATCGGTTAAAAACGCAGTCCATTTCGCGGTGTCCAAGGGCACGAAAAAATCGGGAGCAATGCCACCACCTCCGTGCACCACACGACCATCGGGGGTCCAATATTTTAGGCTATCCACCACCGCAATGCTGTCCTCGTTGAACAATTCACCACGTTCAAATCGGGCCATGTAATCGTCCTCATAATCCACTCCTGCTCCATATGGCTTTTGTATGGCACGTCCTGACGGCGTGTAAAATCGCGCTACCGTCAAGCGCAATGCTCCCGTTCCTGCCACATCAAATTCTTCCTGAACGAGCCCTTTTCCAAAGCTTCTTCGTCCCACAACACATCCCCGATCATTGTCCTGAATCGCTCCCGCGAAAATCTCACTCGCCGATGCGGATGACTCATCGATCAGAACCGCTAAGGGCCAATCCTTCCAAGGGCCGTCTCGTCTTGCCTCGTAAGTGCGTCTTGAAGCGTGCTCTCCTTCTGTGTAGACAACCAGCTGGTCTTCCTCTAAAAACGATTCCACCATCGGAACAACCGCATTCAGGTAGCCACCGCCGTTGCCCCTTAAATCAACCACGACACTTTCGACGCCTGCTTGGTCCAATTTCTGCATCGCCGCCTCAAATTCTTGCGCCGTGTTTTGTGCGAATCGCACCACTTTAATGTACCCCACGGCATCATTCAATGGGATAGCAGCGACCACACTGTGGATGGGAATTCGATCTCTACGCAACAGGATTTCTTTGGAATCCCCCGGGCGATCCAGCCCCACAAGAACCTCTGTATTCCGAGGCCCTTTGAGCCATTCCATCACCTTCTTGTTGGTTAAGTCTGAGCCCGATATTGCGGTTGAGTCGACCCTCAAAATCCGGTCTCCCGCACGAATACCGGCCTTTTCAGAAGGTCCACCGGGAATCACAGCTACAACCATCAACGTGTCATCTTGTATGATGAATTCCACGCCGATCCCCTCAAAATTCCCTTCCATGGGCTCCGCCATAGCAGCCAATTCCTCTGCGCTAAAAAACATGCTATGAGGATCCAGTTCATCCAATATTGCTTCCACCGCAATGGCTTCTAGCGCGTCGCGTTCAATCTCATCCACATACAGCCGTTCAATGCGGTCTAGAATGTGAACGACACGTCCACGTTCAGATGAGCCGCCATAGGGCCCTTCATTGCTTGTGTTTTGAGACATCCCGATGAAGACACCAAGGATGAGCACCAAGGCAAATGCCAAGGGTTGCCATGGAGGCGCTGGAGAGCGAGGTGGAGCAGATTCGTTCACCATATTCTAGTCTTTATTCTCTTCCAATTCCAACGAGGCAATTTCAACGCCAGCAGTTTCCAAGAATTTAAGTCCATCAGCATCCTTGTAAGCCCGTTTGTAAACCACCCGGCTAATGCCCGCTTGGTAAATCAACTTGGCACAATCCCGACACGGAGAAAGCGTGATGTAAAGGGTTGCACCTTGAGCGCTGTTGTTGGATCTTGCCAATTTGGTAATGGCATTGGCCTCCGCATGCAACACATACCAATGGGTCACCCCTGCATCCGATTCACATGCATTCGGGAATCCCGTTGGGGTTCCATTGAATCCATCAGCAATGATCATTCTGTCCTTTACAATCAAAGCGCCTACCTGCTTTCGATTGCAATGTGACAATTGAGCCCATTCAACAGCCATGCGCATATACGCTTCATCGTATCTACGTTGCTTGGAATTGGAATCCGTCGAAGTGGAAGCGCTGTTCATCAATTGCGAATTATAAGGACTTCTAGAGCGTGTAAAGTTAGGGGTGTAACGCATGCTTCGTAGTTTGGTCCTCTCAAAGAATTAAAAATGCGGATTTACACGCGGACGGGTGATGAAGGGATGACTTCCTTATTTGGAGGGCAACGCCTTTCGAAAGATGACTTACGGATCGAGGCGTACGGAACACTCGATGAATTGAATGCGCTGTTAGGTGCATTGGGAGATCATGAGAGTGTCGCGCAGAATGCAGCGCACATTGACTTTCTTCGAACACTGCAATCCGATTTGTTTACATGGGGCAGTCATCTCGCAACCACCGATCCCGAGATGCTGCAACGGCTACCAACCATTCCTTCGACACGCTTGGATGAAATGGAAAAGTGGATGGACCGCCAGTCAGAACCGCTACCCGAATTGAAGCAATTTGTAATTCCCGGAGGGCATCATGCCGTTTCTGCAGCCCATCTATGCCGCGTCGTTTGTCGCCGTGCTGAACGTCGCGTCATTGGCCTGAGTAAAGTGGAGTCTATTCCACCTCTTTTGATCGCCTATCTCAATCGCCTGAGCGATGTGTTTTTCATTTGGAGCCGCGCTTTGAGCGAGACACTCCACGTTGCAGAAATACCCTGGAAACCGGAATCTTAAGGGGATACAGGTAAAATTTGACCTGCTTTGGTGAGGTTTATACGAAATTGCTTGGATGTGAACGCGATTCTTCTATTTTTGCGCGCTGAAGCTTGACCCACATGTACTGGACACTTGAACTTGCCTCCTATCTTGAAGACGCCCCTTGGCCGGCTACAAAAGATGAATTAATCGATTTCGCGATGCGAGCCGGTGCACCTTTGGAGGTGGTCGAAAACTTGCAACAATTGGAAGACGAGGGAGATTCCTTCGAAACCATTGAAGACATCTGGCCAGATTATCCGAGTAAAGAGGATTTCTTTTTCAACGAAGATGAATACTAGCGACTTTATTCGTTGAAATCTTACAGAACAACCGCTCACAGGCGGTTTTTTTGTGCCCAATCGTAGTGCACTCGTCACAAGACAACGTGAAATAAAAATGGAGCAAGACCGATGTCCTGCTCCACTTAGCATTGAACTTAAATCAATCCTTCACCAGCCGTCAGGACTCGTGAAATCATGATTTTCTACCCACCAGGGAGACCAATCCACTGGCAACTCAATGTTACGCGTTTTCATTCTTTCTAAAACGAAAAGAACGTAGAATTCACTCGCTGTTTATACTTCTTTATAGCTGGACAGGGCGTCTCCGGTCAGTTTGCCATTGATCCACTCTTCATCCATTTCTGCCCCTAGGCGTTTGTAGAAACCAATCGCCGCTTCATTCCAGTCAAGAACCTGCCATTCCATGCGCAGGTAGCCGCGTTTGGCACTGGTTCGTGCAACTTCTTCAAACAGGGCCTTCCCAATTCCCAACCCGCGGTGCGATTCTGCTACCATTAAATCTTCCAAGTAACCGCATTTGCCTTTCCACGTGCTGTACTTCACATACCACAAAGCCATCCCAACGACCCGCCCGTCTGATTCGGCCACCTCCAATTCGTAAATCGCCTCCGGTCCAAAACCGTCTGCCATCAACGTTTCCACCGAAACCACCACCTCTGACTCCGCGCGTTCATAGATCGCTAAATCCACTATTAACTGATGAATAGCGGGGACATCTGCGACCACCCCAGGACGAACAGTCCACTCTTCTCGATCATTTTCCATGTCTGAAAGGTACCAACACTCCGCGTCAGGACCTTACCTTGCTCGCATGGAATGGCCAGATGCAGCTCCGATTGACTTTGTACTTGCAGTGCCTCTTTTGTGGGCTCTATGGCGTGGGTTCCAGAAAGGATTCATCGTGAAGATCGTTTCATTGATTGCGCTGGTTGCCGGCGTTTTTGCCGGGTTCCATGGTTCGGATGGGCTTGCCACTTGGCTCCATGATGAATTGGATTGGCCCGAAAGTGTCCTGGCCCTGACAGCCTTTGTTCTCGCCTTTATCTTGGTGGTCATCGGAGTCCACATGATCGGTAAAATGATCGAAAAGATTGTTGATCTGACAGCCCTCGGCGTTGTCAATAAGTTGGCAGGAATGGCGCTTGGATTCATCCAAATGCTGTGCCTACTCAGCATTGTCACATTCGCTTTGGATTCCATTTTTGGAGCACGCGCTTGGGTTCCCGAAAACGCAGCGAAAGAAGCCATTCTATTTCCGCATGTAGAAACGGCGATTGAAATGCTCATTCCAGAAATGCGTCGGGACACGCCCTGGGAGGAGCTCCGAGACAACCTTCAAAACGGGGTGGATCGGCTTGAAGACACCGTACAGAGTAGTGTCGAACAGCTTCAAGAGAAGTGATGTTGCTTTAGCCGTTGATGCCCAAAGCCGCCTTCAGGCGCACAATTCGGCTCTCCAATTCCTTCTTCGCTTGACCATAATCGTTCTTCTTTGCCAATTCCTCAGGTGACATACAAACTGAAAAATAGAACTTGATCTTGGGTTCTGTGCCGCTGGGGCGTGCCGTTACGATGGACCCTGCTGACGTCACAAATTGGATGACATTCGATGATGGCAGGGCAATGTCCTCCGTTTTCCCCGAAGGAAAAACCGTGCGTTTTCGTTCTTGATAATCCCGCAATTCAAGAACTTCTTCCCCAGCCAATTCGCGTGGAGGGGCGGCACGAAATGATTCCATCTGTGCAGCAATGTCTGCTTTTCCGGTGCGTCCTTGGCGCGTTTGAGAGACCAGCGCCTCTTGATAGAGACCATGCTCTCGGTGAATGGCTTCCAATTCCCCTAACAAATCAGTTCCTGCTGCGTGCGCAACATGGGCCATCTCTGCGAGCAAGCACGAAGCTGCAACGGCATCTTTATCCCGAACGGCATCGCCAATCATGTAACCATAGCTTTCCTCTCCTCCCACGACAAAACGCCCACGGCCTTCTTCTCTTCGGATGACATCCGCAATCCACTTAAAGCCCGTCAGCGTCTCATGGACCTTCAAACCGAACTGCTTCCCCAGTTCACTCATGAGGTTGGAGGTCACAATGGTCGTGGCCACAAAATCCGTCTGAGGGTTCAATTGACCCGCATTTTTACGGCCTTGTAAGACGTAATGGACCAATAAGGCGCCTGTCTCATTGCCGTTGAGCAGTCGAAATCCACTCTCCGAAAGCGTGTCAGGCACCGCAATGCCTACCCGATCCGAATCGGGATCGGTTCCCATCACCAACTGAGCGTTTACCTCTTTTGCCAACGCAATCGCCTCAGCCAACGCCGCTCCCTCCTCGGGGTTCGGACTGTGAACCGTAGGGAAGTTCCCGTCCGGCTCTCTTTGGCTCTCAACAATGTGTACGTTCCGAAAACCAGCATTCTTCAGGGCAGGAATAACCGATGCTGAACCTGTCCCGTGCAACGGAGTATAAACCAAAGGCATGTCAGACCCCTCTTTGCGCAAGCCCGCATCCAGAGATAGATCTTGAACTGTTTTGAGATAGGCTTCATCATCCCCAGCACCAAGCATGTGAATGTTCGGAAGGTCCGAATCGGCGGCCCATCGGACCGAATCCATGGAGTGCACATTGCGCACTTCTTGGATAATCCCACGATCATGCGGCGGAACGATTTGTCCTCCATCACTCCAATACACCTTATACCCGTTGTACTCTTTCGGGTTGTGACTCGCTGTAATGACGATGCCGGCCGTGCATCCTTTGCTTCGCACTGTAAATGACAATTGAGGCGTTGGACGCAATGCCGGATAAAGAAACACGCGAATGCCATTTCCCGCCAAAACTTCAGCTGCTACACGGGCAAACTCTGGACTTCCATTTCGTGAATCGTGTGCAATCGCAACGAAAGGATTGGAAGAACCCGAATCCAAAACATACTGCGCAAGACCTTGCGTGGTCTGCGCAACCGTGTACCGATTCATGCGGTTTGTTCCCGGTCCCATGAGTCCGCGTAAACCACCCGTTCCAAATTCCAAATCCGTGTAAAAATGCTCTACAAGGGCATCGCCATTTTCCTCGAGTAACCTTCCGACTTCTTGGCGTGTTGCCGCATCGAAAGGTTCCTTCGTCCAAGCCACCGCACGTTTACGCGCATGTTCCTTTAGCTCAATCGCATTCATCATCTCTTCGTTCTATTTAGCTCGCTCAAGCAATGCTCGAGCTCGTCTTTCCAAGGCACAGCTTGTCGTCCCAATGCTGTCATCAGCGGATGAGGGTCCAAATAAGAATACGAAGGTCGACGGGCCTTGGTGGGGTATTCGCCGGAGCTGCAGGGAATTACATCCACCTGCAGATCACTCAATTCAAAAATAGCCTTTGCGAAATCGCACCAGTGAGTCGGGCCTTCCGTTCCATAATGCCAAACACCCGCTGGCAATCGATTTGGCGCTGCCATGCAATCGATGAGCATGCTGGCCAAAGGACCCGCTGCTGTTGGGGAACCCCATTGATCACTGACCACTCGAAGCGGTTGACTTTTCTCTGCTAAGCGCAACATCGTCGTTAAAAAATTCTTTCCAACAGCATCGTATAACCAAGCCACTCTAAAAACCCAGTGTTTCGCATTGGACCCCCCTTCCAAAAAGGCCTTTTGGACAGCTGTTTCACCAGCCAGTTTCGTCACCCCATAGATTCCAATCGGATCAGGGGTATCTGTTGTTCGGTATGGGGTCGTGGACAATCCATTGAACACATAGTCTGTGCTGACGTGAATGAAGTCAATGCCTTTTAGGGCACATGCCCTGGCGAGGTTTTCCGGGCCTTTGGCATTGACAGCATGCGCCAACTCTTGTTCGTCTTCAGCCTGATCCACAGCCGTGTATGCCGCAGCATTGATGACTCCGTCAGGAGACCAGCGTTCAAGCGCCATGAGTACAGCATCGTAATCCGAAATATTCAAGGCATTGCGATCTAGGGCAATTGCCTCCATTTCATTGTGCTGCCACAACTGCTCAACCAACCGCTTTCCCAATTGACCTTGAGCACCTGTGATGATGATGCGTCTCATACTCTAAAGATACAAAATGAATGACGCTCACGCGTTCGTACGCATCGCTTCCACCGGCTCCATTCGCGCTGCTTTACGCGCCGGAGCCAAACCCGCTAGCAATCCCGAAGCCACCGCAACGCTGAGCGCGATCACAATCCGTGAAGGGCGCACCTTCAGTTCGATGCCCACATCCAGCACATTGACCAGCACCACGATGCCTTCAATCGCCAGTAACGCAAACAATGCACCAAACAAGCACAATGCAACCGCTTCAAACAGAAACTGAGTCAGGATAAAGGTGGATTTCGCACCAATTGCTTTTTGAACCCCAATGATGCGGGTGCGCTCCCGGACACTTACAAACATGATGTTGGCGATGCTAAAGCAACCCACGAGAATAGCAAAGATCCCAATGAACCAACCCCCGTATTCCACTTGAACAAAAATGGCATCCAATATCGAGGTCAGCATTCCTATTTGGTTGATCGAAAAGTCATCCTCTTCGAGCGGTCGCAATCGTCGAATCGATCTGAATTGTTGGATGAGCTCGTCGGACAATTCAACCGAAGAAACACCCTCCTTTGGCTTCACCATGATACTCGTCCCCTCGGAATAATTCATGATCCGAGATCCAAATTTGGCCGGAACCAGAACGGCACGATCGAACCCATCGTTGACGATGGAAGATCCTTGTTGAGCAAACACACCAATCACCTGAAGCACCTGCCCCTTGATTTCTACTTCCCGGTCCCGGGCATCTGCCCTCCCAAACAGCTCCATGGCAATGTCATAGCCGATGATGGCGATTGACTGGCCCGCAGCACTTTCGGATGCTGAAAAAAATCGTCCGTGCTCAATGTCCAATGAAATGACATCCGGGTAACCCGTTGTAACCGCAAGAACACCGATTCCATCCATGCGGCTATTGCCGGCTTCTATGGAACCGCCCTCTTTTGCCTGAAATGCCACGGTCTCGGCTTTTTGCATGCGCTCACCGAGCAATTCCATGTCGCGAATGCTCACCTCCCGGCGTTGAACATACTTCCACCAGGGGTAATCTTCTCCAAAGGACCACGGCCATTTTTGGACGAACAGCACATCGTCATCCAGAATGTTAAAGGTGCTCTTCAGCCCATCTTCCAATGAATCCACAACCGCAAAAACAGCGGTGATCATAAAGATGCCGACCATCACGCCCAACAAAGACAAAAAGGTGCGCAATCGGTTCATTAAAATGGCCGACCATGCAAACAAGAAACTCTCGCGTAAAAGGCGCAACCACAGCATTCAACAAAGCTAAAGGTTGAGCCACTCCAAACGCACAGAAGACAAAAAGAAATTGTAGTTTTGACAGGAGTTCTTGTCCCATTCGCCACTCCACTTATTCTCCCCATGAACGCACCGCACCAGATCCAGTCCGCTCTCATTTCTGTTTACCACAAAGAAGGATTGGAACCCATCGTTCGCGAGTTAATCCGACTCGGAATTACCATCTACTCTACAGGAGGGACTCAAGTTGCCCTGGAAGCAATGGGAGCTGAAGTTGTGCCGGTTGAATCCATCACAGACTATCCATCCATTTTGGGAGGACGAGTCAAGACGTTGCACCCCAAAGTGTTTGGAGGCATTTTGAATCGAAGAGCGTTTGCGCCGGATGTCGCGCACATGGAAGAATACGCCATCCCTGCTATTGATTTGGTGATTGTGGACTTGTATCCATTCGAAGAAACCGTAGCAAGCGGAGGATCCCACGCCGAGATCATCGAAAAAATTGATATTGGAGGAATCTCTCTCATTCGAGCTGCCGCCAAAAACTTCGAAGATGTTGTCATTGTGTCCAACCAATCAGACTATGGCTCCCTCGTGAGTCTGCTTCAAAATGGTGAAGGCGTGACCACTCGAGAGGAACGAAAAGAACTAGCTGCTCGTGCATTTCGAGTCAGCTCCCACTATGACACGCGCATCCATGAATGGATGATTGGAGGTAGCGATATTGCGCATTTGAATCTTTCTGAAATGCAATCCACCGCGCTGCGCTATGGTGAAAACCCCCACCAACCGGGCAAGTTTTTCGGACCGCTCGATAAATTATTCGACCAGCTGCACGGCAAGGCACTCTCTTACAACAACCTTTTGGACATTGACGCCGCCGTACAATTGATGTCAGAGTTTCAAAATGACGACCCCACATTTGCCGTCCTCAAGCACAACAACGCGTGTGGTTTGGCGACGCGAAGCACACTTCTCGAAGCGTGGAATGATGCGTTGGCTGGCGATCCTGTTTCCGCATTTGGCGGCGTATTGATTGGCAATCGTATCGTGGACAAGGCAACAGCAGAATCCATGCATGACTTGTTTTTCGAAGTGGTGATTGCTCCCGGTTTCGACGAGGAAGCGCTCGTTGTATTGAAACAAAAGAAGAACCGCATCCTATTGATTCAAAAGCCGGTCGACATGCCTGAAATCGGGGTCCGATCTGCACTCAACGGATACCTCGTTCAAAGCAAAGACGCTCAAACTGAGGGGATAGACGACCTCAAACTCGCCACGAACAAAAAGGCCAATCAAGAGCAGCTTGACGATTTGATCTTCGCGATGAAAGTGACCAAGCACACGCGGTCCAACACCATCGTTTTCGCTAAAGGGCGACAGCTTTTAGGCAGTGGAACCGGACAAACAAGCCGGGTAGATGCGCTGAAACAAGCTGTCGTGAAAGCCAATAATTTCGGATTCGATTTAAACGGCGCGGTCATGGCTTCAGACGCCTTCTTCCCATTTCCTGATTGCGTGGAGCTCGCTGACCAAGCTGGAATTAAAGCTGTCATTCAACCTGGAGGGTCGATTAAAGATGATCTGAGTGTTGCGTATTGTGACGAAAATGGACTCTCCATGTACATGACCGGAGTCCGGCATTTTCGCCATTGATTTCGCCGGTATTTCGAGTGCATAAATTCTGACGGCACTCCCCGTGCAATCCGCATCCCGCTTGCTTATATTTGGGTGATTCACACGCGTTCGCGCTTCACCTCTTTGACCTTTCACTTATGGGCCTGTTCAATTTTTTCATGCAGGAGATCGCCATTGATCTCGGCACAGCCAACACGATTATCTACTACCAGGATAAAGTTGTTGTCGATGAGCCGAGCATTGTAGCGAAAGACCGTTCGACCAACCGCATTGTTGCCATTGGCCGTTTAGCACAGCAAATGCACGGAAAAACGCACAAGAACATCGAAACAATTCGACCGCTCAAGGACGGCGTTATTGCTGATTTTCAGGCTGCTGAAGAAATGATCAAGGGCATGATCAAAATGATGAATGTGCGGAAGAGCTGGTTCACGCCTTCGCTTCGCATGGTCATCTGCATCCCTTCCGGAATAACCGAGGTAGAAAAGCGTGCCGTTGGCGATAGCGCAGAGCATGCCGGAGGAAAGGATGTCTATCTCATACACGAACCCATGGCCGCAGCCATTGGAATCGGTATTGATGTTGAAGAACCCATGGGCAACATGATCATTGACATCGGGGG
Organism: uncultured Flavobacteriales bacterium; assembly: GCA_905478325.1. Classification (GTDB taxonomy): domain Bacteria; phylum Bacteroidota; class Bacteroidia; order Flavobacteriales_D; family Sanyastnellaceae; genus UA16. Next base: position 160,310 of record CAJQIB010000008.1, read on the forward strand.
AGGCACTTCTGAAATTGCCGTCATTGCGCTTGGTGGCATTGTCACCGATAAAAACATTCGCGTGGCTGGAGATGACTTTACATCGGACATCGAAGAGTATATGCGACGGCAACACAACATCTTGATCGGCGAAAGGACGGCTGAACAGATTAAGATTGAAGTGGGATCCGCCATGCCTGAATTGGACAATCCTCCTGAAGACTACCCTGTCCGAGGTCGGGACTTGATGACCGGAATTCCCAAGGAGATCTTGGTCTCTTACCGGGAAATCGCACAAGCTCTGGATAAGAGCATTTCTAAGATCGAAGAAGCCATTCACAGCGCCTTGGAACAAACGCCTCCTGAATTGTCTGCAGACATCTACAAGACCGGCATCTATCTCGCTGGAGGTGGAGCCTTATTGCGTGGATTGGATAAGCGCATTGCTGCGCGGACTCGACTTCCTGTTCACGTTGCTGACGATCCGCTGCACGCAGTTGCTAAAGGGACCGCTATTGCATTGAAAAACATTGATCGCTTCCCCTTCTTGATGCGCAATTGATTGCAGACGAGAAGTCATGTACAATCTTTGGAGACTCATCGTTCGACATCAACTGATCCTGACGTTTATCCTATGTCAAGGATTCGCTTTGGCATGGTTTTTTTCCAGCCACGGCTATCCTCGAGGGCAGTGGGTTCGAACCAGTCTTGAAGTCCAGGGGTCATGGGATGAATACGTGTCTGACATGAGCCAGTTGACAGAGTTGGCCCATCAGAATGAACAGCTCTTGTTGGAAAATGCGCAATTGCGGTCGGAACTTATGAAAACCAAGCAGCGCGGTATTCCCCTTGCCGCGAAATCGAAGTTTGCCAACACCGTTGTGCCTACTGAAGTTATCCGATCTAAGACGCATCTTAGCGCAAATTTCCTCATCATCAACTCCGGTTTAGAGGATGGCATAAAACCGGGGCAAGGTGCCTTGCATGGAGGCTTTGCCGTTGGCAAGGTCGTAGAGACGACTGCCAACCATGCCTTATTGCTCCCTTTGATTCATACCGGAATGGAGTGGAGTGCCCGTTTGGGCAAAAACGGTCCGGTCGGTCGCTTATTCTGGAATGGAAAAGACATCCAGATTGCACAGCTCGAAGACATCCCGCGAAACCTCGTTGTTTCGCCCGGAGACACCGTTTACACCTCTGGTTTTCAAGGCGTTTTTCCGCCAGAATTGACCTTTGGTTTTGTTGCATCCACCGCTCCAGAACAAGACGGAGAATTCCAGCGCATCCAAATCGATTTAGGCGCTCCTTTTCAAGAACTACGCTATCTCCACATTGTTGACGATCGCTCCTCCCAGGAAATTCAAGACTGGATGAATCCCACTCCATGATCGGTTCCATTACACCGTATTTGACACTGCTTGTGGCTTGGTTGCTCCAAGTATTTTGCTTCCAATATCTGGTCATGGGAAACGGCTGGCTCTTGCCCACATTCCACCTGTATGGATTGATTTTGCTTCCGCTGACTTTGTCTCCGTTGGCCCTTCTTTTGATCTGCGGATTGACCGGAGCATTGCTTGATTTAACAACCATGGGAGGGGGTGTTTTCACCTCGTCTGCTTTGCTAATGGGGGCATGTATTCCCGCCGTAAACCGGATACTCATTCCACGCGAAGGGTATGAAACAATGGAACAAGGAACCCTCCAATCACATGGTTTTCAATGGTTCTCATCCAGAGCATTGCTTTTATTGCTCGCGCACAATTTATGGATGTTTAGCTTGGAAGCAGGTCGATGGGGATTGATGGTCGAAGGGTGGGGCAAGGCCTTGACTTCTGCCTTCTTCACATGGGGGCTCTTTTTGATGGCTTCCTACATCTCGCAATCCAAACGGCGCAAACGATGAACCTGAAAGAACGACAATGGGTCATAGGGGGCATCATTCTCCTCATGTCGGTCATTTTCATCGGTCGGCTCTTTCAATTGCAATTGGGGCCGAGTGCTTGGAAAGACTATGCAGCGCGCATCACAGAAGAACGGGAAATCATCGACCCTGCTCGGGGCATGATCCTCGATCGAAATGGGGAGGTATTCTTGACCAACGTTCCCAGTTATGATTTGCTTTTTACGCCGCGTCAAGCTCGGTTAGCTGGCGGATTGGACACCATGGCTTTGAGCCAAACCATCCGTCTGGACACCTCCGAACTCAGAGCTGCCTTGGCCAAAGCCGATGCGTATGCCAGCTATCGTCCGTCGCCCATCTTGAAGCAGATTCCGAATTACGATTACGCTCAGATTTCGGGTGAGCTCTGGCGGTTTCCCGGATTGCAATCCAAACGCCGATCAATCCGAACCAATGCAGGAGGCCTTGCCAGCCATCTTCTTGGTGAATACCGGGAAACGGATCGGGAAGACTTGAATTCAGGCCAAGGGTATCGCCTTGGTGACTACAAAGGGAAATCCGGTTTGGAATTGGAGTGGGAGACACGATTGCGCGGAAAACGAGGGATTAAATACCACCTCGTTGATGTCCGGAATGACTTCCGTGAACCTCTGGAAAATGGTCAATTCGACAGCTTGCCCACCTCCGGTGAAAACGTCACCACTACATTGGATATGGACCTGCAAGCATACGGCGAGCGCTTGATGGGAAATAAGCGGGGGGCGATTGTTGCAATCGACCCACAAACTGGGGAAGTGCTTGCTCTGGTAAGTGCTCCTTCCTACTCGACTGATTTCCTGACGGGAAAGAATCGGGGAGCACATTACACCGAACTGTTACAAGACCCCTCCAAGCCCCTGTTCAATCGTGCGATGCGTGCCACGTATCGACCTGGAAGTATTTTCAAAATGATCCAAGGTCTCATTGCGCTCGATGAAGGGGTCATCACCACAAATTCACGGATTGTCTGCAACCGTGATATTATAGGCTGCCATGGCGCCCATTCAATGGACAATCTGGAACAAGCCATCGTGCATTCGTGCAATCCGTATTTTCATGAAGTCATGAAGCGGATGGTGCAGGGCGGGAGATCAGACAACATCTTTCAAGACGCCTCAGAAGGTCTTGCTTTATGGAGTCCACGCATTAAGAAATTCGGAATCGGAACGGATCTGGGAGGACACTTATCGGGCTTGCGTTCTGGATCTGTTCCTGACACCACCCTGTACAATCGCATGTATGGGAAAAAGCGTTGGGCCTACTCCACTATTTACAGCATTTCCATTGGAGAAGGTGAGCTTCTCACGACCCCCGTTCACATGGCCAACCTCGCCGTCATTATGGCCAATCGCGGATGGTTCATTACACCGCATACTGTGCTGGACATAGGCGGGAAAGGCAAACCTCAATCACTCGACTCATTGGTAGAGACAGGAGTTGACCCCGCTGCCTTTCGGCCCATCATCCAGGCCATGGAAGCCGTTGTCGCATCCTCCGAAGGAACGGGCACAAAAGCACGCGTGCCCGGGATTACGGTGTGCGGAAAAACAGGAACTGTTCAAAATGGGGAGCGAGCAACACACTCTGTTTTTATGGCTTTCGCCCCGAAAGAAAATCCGCGCATTGCTTTGAGTGTGTATGTTGAAAATGCCGGTTCTGGTGGCGATTGGGCAGCACCCATTGCCAGTTTGATGATGGAGCAATTTCTAACCGGATCCATTTCACAAGTGGAAAAAGAAGAACACATCCTCGAATCCACTTACCCCTTTCCCGAACATTGATGAGGCGCTCACAATCCGTAGGACAACGCATCGACTGGTTAACAGTAGGGATCGTCGCAACCATGATGATCCTGGGGTGGCTCAATGTTTCCAGTGCTACAGCAGGAGCATCTCCTGTTGACTGGCTTGACTGGGGGTCAAAACAGGGCAAGCAACTGATCTGGATTCTGGTATGCGGTGTCCTCGCTGTTGTTATACTGAACATAGAGGGAGAGTTTTTCATCCGCACCTCTATTCTGCATTATGTGATCAATGTCGTGCTGTTGCTCACGGTGCTCATCATTGGCAAAAAAGTGGGAGGCGCCCGATCCTGGTTTGGCTTTGGGAGTATCAGTATACAGCCATCGGAATTTGCAAAACCTGCCGCCGCACTTTTATTGGCCTGGCTACTGAGTCGTGGTGACGGAAAGTTGAGAGATTTGAAAACCTTGGTGCAGTCCATTGCCATCGTCGGTATCCCTGCTGCCTTAACGCTGCTCCAGCCCGATGCTGGAACGACGTTGGTTTTTGGCGGACTCATCTTTACGCTCTACCGAGAAGGGCTTTCTGGCAATGTGTTGATCGCCGGATTTTGCGCGTTACTCATCACCGTTGCATCCATACTCACGGGGGCCGCAACCGTAGATTACCCTTGGATTGGAGAGCAGTCCGCTATCGGCTTACTCTGGCTCATTCTGATCGTTTTTTGCCTGGTTTTTTGGCAATTAATCCCCAACATTGTTGTTCCAAGAAATCGAAGGCGCGTTCGAAATACCACATGGATTTCACTTGTTGCTGCCATGCTGTTGAGTACTGGAATGCATACAGGATTGGAGCAGTTACCGCGGCATCAGCGAGAACGTGTTCAAGTTCTTTTCGGTATCGATGTGAGCAATCCCGATGCTGATTACAACATCCGGCATGCCAAAGCGGCCATTGGCTCTGGCGGTCTTTCAGGAAAAGGTTTTCTCAACGGCCCCATGACCGCTTATGGTTTCGTTCCTGAGCAAGAAACTGACTTCATCTTCTGCACTGTAGGAGAAGAGTGGGGCTTCCTTGGATCCACATGTGTCATCATTCTTTTTACCGTTCTACTGTTTCGAATACTCGCCATCGCAGAACGCCAAAGATCTGATTTCACACGGGTCTATGCTTACGGTGTCGTGAGCATCCTGTTCATGCATTATCTCATTAACATCGGAATGGTCCTTGGCTTGGCTCCCGTCATTGGGATTCCTCTTCCTTTCTTTTCGGCTGGAGGATCCTCATTGATGGGCTTCACCTTACTGGTTTTCATACTGTTGCGATTGGACGCCGAACGGGTTTCCGTTTTGAGATAAGCCATCATCACATCAAGCCATCGCGATTCCAGATGTTTATAAAAACATTTATCGACGATTTTAACCAATTCATTATTTATTACACGAGATTCGTCGTATATTTGCACATGCTTTGATGTGCTTCATTTAATCCCCATTGCCTCGGTTCAACAGCCGAAAGCAGTGGGTTTTTTCATGCGGTGTTTCTTGGTCAGCAAAACCACAACCTAAGCCCTGCCATTTATTGGCGGGGCTTTTGTTTGCTCGACGGTTACAAACCGAGGAGGACCTCTTGAGGCTTTTTGCCTCCAAACAGCAAGCGTTCAGGATTCTCAATCATCTCTTTGATGGCGAGTAAGAAGCCAACACTTTCCTTGCCATCGATGATCCGGTGATCATAGCTCAACGCTACATACATCACTGGTCGAATTTCAACCTTACCATTGATCGCAACAGGGCGCTCAACGATATTATGCATTCCCAAAATGGCGCTTTGCGGAGGATTGATAATTGGCGTGGACAACATGGATCCAAAGACACCCCCATTGGTAATGGTAAACGTCCCTCCTTGCATCTCTTCAATGGTCAATTCACCGTCACGCGCACGGAAAGCCAGGCGCTTAATTTCGGCTTCGATGCCCGCCAACGTCATCGACTCTGCATTGCGCATAACAGGAACCATCAAACCCTTTGGAGAGCTCACCGCAATGCCGATGTCAGCATATTCCGGGACAATCATCTCCTTGCCATCGATCATGCCGTTTACAGAAGGATATTGAGCAATGGCATGCGTTACGGCTTTGGTGAAAAAGCTCATGAACCCCAACCCCACACCATGGGCCTCTTTGAAGGCTTCCTTGTATTGCTTCCGCAAATCCATTACCGGCTTCATGTCCACTTCATTGAACGTGGTCAACATGGCCGTTTCATTCTTCACAGCAACCAATCGTTCGGCGACTTTGCGACGAAGCATGGACATCTTAACGCGACCAACTTCTCTGCTTCCTCCCCAACTTGCTGTGGAACTGTCATCAAACCCAGCCGCCATTGCCGATAAAACGTCCTGTTTCATTACCCGACCATCCCGGCCCGTCCCCGCGACTTGACCTGGTTTGATGGCATTGTCCGCCATCATTTTTCGGGCTGCTGGAGAGGGATGACCTGCCGCCGGAGATACCGGCTTGACACTTGCAACAGGAACAGACTTCGGAGCAGGAGCGGCGACGACAGGAGCAGGAGCTGGAGCCGCTGCGGCAGGGGCTGGAGCAACGGTCTTTGCAGGCTTTGATTCCGCGGGACGCTTAGCGCTGGTGTCAATCAAACAACACACCGCACCGACAGCAATGGCGTCGCCTTCTTCCGCTTTCAAGGTGATGATTCCTGCTTCTTCAGCCGGCAACTCCAAGGTGGCCTTGTCTGAATCGACCTCTGCGATCGCCTGGTCCTTTTCGACATAATCTCCATCGGACACCAACCATGTAGCGATTTCAACTTCGCTGATGGACTCTCCCGGACTGGGAACTTTCATTTCAAGTGTCGGCATAACAGGATAGAATTGATTGCTAAGTAAGGCTATTTATTCAACGAATATTATCGATTGGCATGGGCGAACACCTCATCGAGGATCTCCTGTTGTCGGCTTTTGTGCACCTCCGAGGAACCCGATGCCGGGCTAGCGCTCATAGGACGTGAAATCACGCTGAGTGGAACGCGCGTGAAATGCTGCAGCATGAAACTCCAAGCACCCATATTCTGAGGCTCTTCTTGGACCCAAACGTAATTGGCATCTCTTCCATACTTCTGGATAATCTGATCCAACTCACCGACTGGCAAAGGATGAATTTGTTCCAATCGTACGAACGCAAGATTGTCCGCCTGCACTTCTTGAAGCTGCTCGACGATATCATAGTAGACCTTCCCCGTACACAGCATAACAGTATCCACTCGGCCGGCCGATGTTGCGTCAACATGACGCGGATCATCGATGACCTTTTGAAAACCTCCCTTGCCCATCTGCTGGAAAGAAGAAACGGCTAACGGATAGCGCAGTAGTTTTTTCGGAGTGAAAATAATCAGTGGTTTCCTGAAGGACCATTTGACCTGGCGACGCAGCAAATGAAAGTAATTCGCAGGCTCGGTGATATTGCAGATGAGCATATTCTCACCACTTCCCAATTGCAGAAATCGCTCCATGCGGCCAGAACTGTGCTCGGAACCCATGCCTTCATAGCCATGAGGGAGCATCAAAGTGAGTCCGTTCATGGTGCGCCACTTGTCTTCAGCAGCACTCAAGAACTGGTCGAATAGGATTTGCGCCCCGTTGTTGAAGTCCCCAAATTGCGCCTCCCAAACGGTCAATCCATTTGGCGTCGCAAAGGCATAGCCATAATCAAATCCAGCTACCGCATATTCGCTCAACAAGGAATTGTAAATACTCAATTTCGCTTGATCCTCACTCACGTGATTCAGCGGAATAATTTCTTCTTCCGTGTCTTCGGTTTTCACAACAGCATGCCGGTGTGAAAATGTACCCCGCTCTACGTCTTGTCCACTGATACGAACCGGGTGGCCCTCAGCCAACAATGAGGCATAAGCCAGCATTTCTCCCAGTGCCCAATCCAGACGATCTTCTTCAATCATCTTCAACCGGTCCCGCATCAATTTCACGGATTTCCGATAAAATTTCTTTCCGTCCGGCAACGTCGACATGGCAATGGCCAGTGCTTTCAGCTTCTTCCCCGAAACGTTTGTGTCCGGCGTGCTGTGCAATAATTCTTCTGTCGGAGTTTCATGGCCACTCCACAAATCACTCAGAAAATCAAGCACCTCTGCTTTTTTCCTTTTCTGCGCTTTTCCATGCGCCTTTTCCATCTGCTTCAGCTGCTCATCTCGGATGGTCTCCGCCTGAGTCAACTCCATGCTCCCATCAGCGATGAGGCGTTCCATGTAAATCTTGAGCGGATTTGAATGCTGGCTGATCGCTTTGTAAAGCTGCGGCTGTGTGAACATCGGTTCATCCCCTTCATTGTGGCCATATTTTCGGTAGCCCAATAGGTCGATGAAAACATCCCGCTTCCATTCTTGTCGATACTTCAATGCAATGCGCATGACTTGCACAACCGCTTCTGCATCATCCGCATTGACATGGAAGCTCAATGCTTGGGTCACCTTGCTCACATCTGTGCAATATATTGAAGACCGTGCGTCCAAATAATTCGTTGTGAAGCCAACTTGATTGTTGACCACGATATGCACTGTACCCCCTGTACGGTATCCGTCCAGCTGGGCCATTTGCGCCAATTCGTAGACGACCCCTTGACCAGCGAATGCAGCATCTCCATGGATCAAGATGGGCAACACTTTGGTCTCATCCCCTCCCAAATCATCAATGCGAGCTCGAGCCATTCCTTGGACCACGGGTCCAACGGCCTCTAAATGCGAAGGGTTCGGAGCCAATGAAATAGAGACTGACTCACCCGAGTCCGCTGTTACTGTTTTCGAATAGCCTAAATGGTACTTGACATCTCCGTCAAATTCCATTTCATCATCGTAAGCCTTGCCTTCAAATTCACAGAAAATCTCTTCGTATGGCTTGCCCAAGACATGAGCCAACGTCGACAATCGGCCTCTGTGTGCCATCCCAATGAACACCTCCTGCACGCCCTGCAGCGTACCTTCTTCAATCACCGCGTCCAACGCAGCGATCAAGGTTTCTCCTCCCTCCAATGAGAACCGCTTTTGGCCCACAAATTTTTTCTGCAAGAACTCTTCAAACAACGTTGCTTGCGATAGCTTCTTTAAAATCTGAATCCGGTCGGCCAATTCGATCCGAGGACGATTCGCCAACTCAATATTTTTTCGCACCCACGCCTTGCGATCCACATCTTGGATCATCATGTACTCAATTCCGATGCTATGGCAGTAAGTCTCCTCGAGGTGTTCAACAATCTGTTGCAAGGTCGCTTCCCCCAATCCCACCTTATGTCCTGCTTGAAATACCACGGGCAAATCCAATTCCGAAAGTCCAAAATTGGACAAGCTCAAATCGGGCGTGTATAGCCGACGTGCACGAACGGGATTGGTGTGGGTAAACAGATGTCCTCGTGAGCGGTAAGCTTGAATCAAGTTGATGACTTGAAATTCCTTCAGCGTTTGAGGACTCGGCGCTTCCTTATCATAGGATGCCAAAGCCAAGTCAAAACCTTTGAAAAAAAGCTGCCAACTCGAGTCGACGGACTCGGGGTCAGAGCAGTATTGCTGGTATAGCGCGTCCAGTGCGTTTGGCTCTGCCTGACTGATAAAATCTAGAGGGTCCATGAGGACAGTACGTGTTTCGACTGACAAAGATACATGACCGCAAGCACCAAGCCTATTTACAGCGATGCAAAAGCGTGAGACCTATGAATAACTCCAGCGCGTCCAAACTTTGAGGGCTGCGCGTTGAAGTGACTTCTCGGCCAATTGCTTCGATGCCTCCTCTCGATCACAATCATGTAGGATGCTTCGGACAAGTCCCTCGCCCAAATCCAGTCTGTAAAAAGCCGTAAAGACAGATGTTGCGTTACGATCTAAACTCCAAGAGATATGGTCGTCAAGCAATTGAAGCAGTGAAATCGAGGCAGAAGTAACACGCTCGGCATCCCATTCGAAGTCTTTGATCAATTGCTCTTGAACAGCCTCCAAGAATTTCGAGTGACTCCATTCATCTGGAGTTTCTCGATCCGGCAGCATCACCTCCCATTCCATGTTAGGACTGTCGCGTCGTCACCAATCCAGCAACAAATTCAAACCAATCCCGGTGAGTCCCCCGAAGCTCCAATGCATCCATGCACGAGACCGCCGCTTCAATGCACGCTTCCATGCGGTGACGCGCTGCGACATCGGAGCCCAATTCGACCATGATCGCTTTGACAGCCGTTACTTTGCTCTTGTGGTCATGGCCTTTGCCGTTCCAGCGTTCTAATTCCTCCCGTTGCACTTCTGACGCCTGCTCCCACGTATGGATACGCAGATATGTTTTTTTGTCCGAAAGGATGTCTCCACCCATTTGCTTTCCCGTTGCGGCAGTGCCGAAGGCGTCCAACAGATCGTCTTGCATTTGAAAAGCCAATCCCAACTGCTCTCCCAATCGATACCACAATTGAATCCGATCCTCCGACGCACCGGCAGCTCGCGCCCCCAAAGCCAATGATGCCGCGACAAGAACCGATGTCTTCAGGCGAATCATGTTCCAATATTCGTCTAACGTGACGTCTTCACGCAATTCAAAAGCCATGTCTGCCTGCTGGCCAATGCACACTTCTAACGCTGTTTGATTGAACAAATGCAGCGCCTTGGGCAACGCCGACGCGTTCAACCCTGTTAACGCCATCGAAGCCAATGTAAACATGGCGTCCCCTGAGAGGATTGCCGCATTCGACCCCCACCGTTGATGCACCGTTTCCTGGCCTCGGCGCAAAGGCGCCTCGTCCATGATGTCATCGTGCATCAAGGTAAAGTTGTGAAACAACTCCACAGCCAACGCCGCAGGAAGTGCCTTTTCCAAGGGCTGCCCTTCCGCCTCAGATGCCGCTAATGCCAGCACTGCACGCAGACGCTTTCCCCCCAAAGACATCAGGTAATGAATGGGCGCGTACAGACCATCATCCGTATCAACCGGCCATTGAGCAAGAAAGACATCGGTAGCCCGGTTCGCTTCTAGCTTTAGACGCTCCAAATTCGCTTGACTCATTGATTGCCGTTTTAAAGCCCGCGCGATAATTGATCCAAGAGGTAATCACCGTAACCTGACTTACGCAACGGTTCCGCTACTTTTTTGAGTTGGTCATCGGAGATATATCCCATTCTCCAAGCGATTTCTTCAATGCACCCTATTTTCAACCCCTGCCGTTCTTCAATGACTTGAACATACTGCGAGGCTTGCATCAGCGATGCATGCGTGCCGGTATCCAACCACGCCATGCCACGATCCAGTTTTGAAACGAACAGTTTTCCAGCCTCCAAGTAGGCCCGATTCACATCGGTTATTTCATACTCTCCACGAGCACTTGGCTTCAGCTTTTTCGCGATTTCGACCACGCTGTTGTCATAAAAATACAGGCCTGGAACCGCGTAATTCGACTCGGGGTTGTCTGGTTTTTCTTCTATGCTTGTGACCCGATCATCTTCGTCGAATGAAACAACGCCGTATCGCTCAGGATCAGTCACGTAGTATGCGTAAACTATTGCACCCACCGGGTCCGTATTGGCCCGCAATTGCCGACCAAAGCCCTTTCCATAGAAGATGTTGTCGCCGAGTACCAATGCCACCTTGTCCGAGCCAATGAAGGACTCTCCGATCACAAAGGCTTGTGCCAATCCATTTGGGACGGCCTGTTCCGCATATTCAATCGTACAACCGATGTCGCTTCCATCGCCCAACAACCGCTCAAAACCGGGCAAGTCAGTGGGTGTAGAGATGATGAGGATCTCCCGAATGCCACTCAACATCAGCGTCGACAGCGGATAATAAATCATCGGCTTGTCGTATATCGGCATTAACTGTTTGCTGATGGCTCGGGTCAATGGCCACAATCGAGTTCCAGATCCTCCTGCTAAAATGATGCCTTTCATGGTACAGATATTGAATGTTCTTTCAAAGGTCTCACGACGAGTGCCCCTTGTTTTTTCGCTGCTGAATTAGCGCCTCATGTTGTTCTTCACCCTTGCCCGGCGACGTCCCCTCCTGAATGGAAAGTTCTTCCAATTCGATGTCCTCTTCCTCATCCAAAATTGAAAAGAACGGTTCTGAAAACGACTTGGTGGTCAGTGATTTCTCAAAAGCAAGCAACAAACTAGGGAGCAAAAGCAGGTTGGTAAACATGGCCACCCCGAGGGTGATCGACACCAAGATTCCCAGTGACCGCGTCCCGTCAAATCCCGACATCGCAAACATCAAGAACCCAAAAAACAACACAATGGAAGTGTACATCATACTCACTCCTGTTTCTTTCAGAGCCAGAATCACGGACTCTTTGATGTTCCACGATTTGAAGTTCAGCTCTTGACGGTATTTCGCTAAAAAATGTATGGTGTCATCCACAGAAATTCCAAAGGCGATGCTAAAGACCAAAATCGTAGATGGCTTGATCGGGATGCCTGTCCACCCCATGAATCCTGCGGTGAAAAGCAGAGGGAATAAGTTAGGAATGAGCGCTATGCCCACCATGCGGGCAGATTTAAACAACAGTGCCATCATCAATGCAATGACACAAATCGCCAAAGCGATGGAAATCCCCAGATTCCGAACCATGTAACTCGTCCCTTCCAAAAACACCACGCTCGTGCCCGTCAAGATGAGATCAAATTTCTCTGCTGGAAAAAGACTGTCTAGACGTGGCCGCAATTCCAGCATCAAATCCCGCATTTCCAGTGTCCCCACGTCCGCCATCTGCGTCGAAATGCGGGTCATGGATTGCGTGGAATCAAAGAAGTTGGCCATGACGTCGCCCGATTTGGAAGCCCCGTCTGCTGCCTCTGCCGTTCCCCGAATCCAAGGCCCAATGAACGAGCGTTCTTGTCGCGAAGGCAAGCGATAGCGCTCAGGCGAACCACCGTAAAAAGCTTGGGTCGCAAATTTACTGGCATCGACCGCGCTAATTGATCTGCTGAACTCAGGGTACTCCTTCAAGATCTCCTGAAGCGATTCAATGCGTTTCAACACATTCGGATTGGTCGCCCCGTTGGTCCTCCGCGTATCCACTAGCATTTCAAATGGCATGGCCCCGTTGAAGCGCTGCTCCATCCATTTCAAGTCCCGAATGACCCGATCATGTTCTGGCAAATCATCCACGATGTTTCCTGTGGTGACCATTTGAGAAACCCCAGCGATACTGAACAAGAAAATAACCAACGCACCGGCATACACATGAGGTCTTTTTTCTTGGACAATTCTTACCAAGTGATTGACAAAAACAAACATCCACCGGCGATCCAAATGCCGCGTGTGCTTCACCCGTGGAGCAGGTAAAAAGGTCATCAACGCAGGAATCACGATGATGGAAATAACAAAAACGACTAAAATATTGATGGCGGCCACCACACCAAACTGCCGGAGCATATCACTGTGCGTAAAAATAAACGTCGCAAAACCCAATGCCGTGGTAACGTTTGTGAGCAACGTAGCATTGCCAACTTTGACCACCATGCGCTGCAATGCCATGGCTTTATTGCCATGACGTTTGTATTCTGCATGGTATTTATTGACCAAATAAATGCAGTTGGGAACACCGATGACAATCATCAACGGAGGGATCAAACTCATCAATAAATTGACCGGATAATCCAGCAATGAAATCGTGCCCAAGGACCAGATCACGCCCATACCCACCACCAGCAAACTCACTCCGGTGATGGTTGGATTTCGGAAAAACAATAAGAGCAGCAAGGCCGTCACCAACATGGCCGCGCCGATGAACCACCCTATTTCTCCTTTGACCTTGTTGGTCATTTCAGTTCGAATGAAGGGAAGTCCACTGATCGCCAAGTCAATGCCGTGCTTTACGCTCCATAGATCAGTCAGCGCGACCACGTCCTCAACAACCGTCCCTCGTTTCTTCGAATTGAATAAATCAGCATCCAAAAAAACGGTCAAAAGCGTCGCATCCCCGCGTTTTGTAAACAGCAGGCCTTCATAGAAAGGCAGTGATTCTACCTGATCAAACAGGTTCTGAACAAAGGTTGAATCCACCGCACCGCCCACTTCCATGGCACCCGGGTCGACCAATGGCATCAGCGCAAATCGACGCAACGCGGTGTCCTTTTCTAAGGAGAAGGAGTGGGTAATGGAAAATACGCTGTCGATGAGCGAAAGTGGAACTAGCTTGTCGATCCCGTCATCCACCGTATCTCGGCGGGTATCCATGAACCGTATGGACTCCGCCAATTCATACCATGCCTGCAAACCTTCAGGAGATCTCAGGTCACGTGCGTCCGCACCGATCAGCAAGACATTTCCCTCTGTACCAAAATTCTCAATGAAATGCTGGTACTCAATCGCCGTGGTATCCGTTGAAGGCAAAAGTCCCCCAAAGGTGTACTGCAACCTTAAATTTGGAATCTGCAAAGCCATCAAAACGGTTAAGCACCCGATGATGATGAGCAGCAATAAACGCTGCCGAAGTAGTACGGATGCAATGCGATTCCAGATCAACGCAGCATTGATTTTGAGGCGATTTGAGGCATGTTCATAGGCGACTCAACGCAGGGAATACCCGGCTGCAACCGCGTTGCAAAGAAACATATTTTTTCCTTGGCAATGGCAGGCGCTAAAGACGAGTCCACTGCCATCATTGCGAGGTGTTCGCTTTACCTTTGCATCATGGAATCTTACGATGTTATCGTCATCGGCAGCGGACCTGGAGGGTACGTCGCTGCCATTCGCTCAGCACAATTGGGGAACAAAACCGCATTGGTTGAGAAATACAGCTCGCTTGGAGGCACCTGCTTGAATGTTGGTTGCATCCCGTCCAAAGCACTTTTGGATAGCTCAGAGCATTACCACCAAGCAGTGCATCAGTTTTCAGAACACGGCATTCACGCCTCAGACTGGAAACTTGACTTCAAACAAATGATCTCCCGCAAGGCGGGCGTTGTTGAGCAAACGGTGGCCGGCATTGATTTCCTGATGAAAAAAAACGGAATCGAAGTGCACACGGGAACCGGCTCTTTTGTCGATACGCACACCATTGCTGTGACACCGAGTAAAGGCAAGGCCACTTCGATTAGTGGAAAGCACATCATCATTGCCACGGGATCAAAGCCCGCTTCCCTGCCCTTCATCCATGTGGACAAAAAGCGGGTCATCACATCGACGGAAGCGCTCAGCTTAAAGGACTTGCCCAAACACATGGTGGTCATTGGCGGAGGTGTGATCGGCTTGGAATTAGGCAGTGTTTATGCTCGTTTGGGTACGGAAGTTCACGTTGTTGAATACCAGGATACCATCATTCCAACCATGGACCGTACGATGGGCAAAGAGCTCATGCGTTCCATGAAAAAGCTGGGCGTCAAATTCCATCTTCAGCATGGGGTCAAAGAGGTCAAAGCAAGCGCGAAAGGCGTTGTGGTAAAAGCCGACGATAAGAAAGGGCAAGAGGTGGAGTGGAAAACAGAATATTGCCTCGTTTCGGTTGGGCGAAAACCCTTTACCGCCGGTCTCAATGTGGAGGCGGCTGGACTTTCTTTGGATGAGCGCGGACGCATCCCTGTAGACGAGCAGATGCGAACATCCGTTCCTCACATCTTCGCCATCGGTGACGTTGTTCGCGGTGCCATGCTCGCGCACAAGGCCGAGGAAGAAGGTGTTGTCGCTGCAGAGGTCATCGCAGGACAGCATCCGCACATCGACTACAATTTAATTCCCAATGTGGTGTACACATGGCCCGAAGTGGCCGGAGTAGGGCAGACAGAGGAACAACTGAAAGCGTCGGAAGTCGCATACAAATCAGGATCATTCCCTTTCAAGGCCAGCGGAAGGGCGCGGGCATCCATGGACACGGATGGTTCAGTCAAGGTCTTGGCTCACGCCGACACGGATGAAATTTTGGGCATTCACATTTGCGGGCCGCGGGCTGCCGACATGATTGCTGAAGCCGTCGTGGCCATGGAGTTTCGTGCTACCGCTGAGGACATCAGCCGCATGTCACACGCCCACCCGACATTCACCGAAGCGATCAAGGAAGCTGCACTTGCTGCGACAGACAACCGCGCGCTGCACATCTGATGGAATGGTGTTGAACGCATGGAATCGACAATTCGGGCCTGACCGGAGAAAATTGACGGTTGAATTGAACCACGAGGCCTCCAACTTGTTGCTTTATCTACTATGAAAACAGGCATTTTATTGATCAACTTGGGGACGCCGGACGCCCCAAAACCGGGAGCTGTCGGACGCTACCTCCGCGAATTTCTCGGTGACGAACGGGTCATTGATATCCCGTGGCTTCCTCGGAAGTTGTTGGTCAATGGCATCATCGCCCCCATCCGAAGCTTTCGAAGCGCCCGAGAATACAAGAAGGTTTGGACCGATGAGGGGTCGCCCTTGCTCATTCACGGAGAAAAGGTCCGGGATCTGCTGCAGACCCGCATGAACCGCCCTGAAATGGTCACCGCCTTTGAAGGTGACGTCACAGTAGAGTTGGCCATGCGCTACCAAACTCCATCGATGGATGTCGTGTTGAAGCGGATGCAAGCAGATCACTATGACCGCATTGTCATCCTGCCACTCTATGCACAATATGCTTCAGCATCCACCGGGTCTACGCTGCAAAGAGCGTTTGAAATTATCAGCAAGTGGTATGTGATTCCCGATGTGATTTCCATCAGCCAGTACTGGGATTTCCCAGGCTATCTCGATGGTTTTGAACTCCGAGCCAAAGCATTCGACCTCAACGCTTACGATCACATTTTGTTTAGCTACCATGGTCTGCCAGAACGACAGCTGGACAAAGTATACGACGATCGGCAGTGTTCCAACCACAGCTGTGAGGATGAGATCAATGACGAAAATAAGTTCTGTTATAAAGCCACTTGCTATGCAACAACGCGTGCACTTGCAGAGCGTCTTCAGATACCAGCTGATCGCTACACCGTCTGCTTTCAATCCCGTTTGGGTGGCGGATGGGTCGAACCCTTTAGTGACAAAGTCATTGAAGAGCGCGCTGAAAAAGGCGATCAAAAACTCCTTGTTTTCAGTCCAGCATTTGTGGCCGATTGTCTCGAAACCATTGTGGAAATTGGAGAAGAGTACGTCGAGCTATTTGAAGAAAAAGGAGGCAAACAGCTTGACTTCGTTCCAAGTCTCAACGACCACCCTCGCTGGATTCAAGGGTTGGAAGAGCTCGTATTGAGCAAGATTGGCAAGGCGTAACGGAATCATCCGTCGAACCCGACAGACTGCGTATCTTCCTCCCGTGGAATCTCAAATCGCCGAAAATCCAACCCCGACGTCCAGCATGGCTCAGCGCAATTTGCCGGATTTGTCCGCGTGGTTTGAACGTGAAGAACATGCCTTCTTGCTGTATGATGAGCAGCCACAGGGCCGTTGTTTGTTTGCCATTGGGGCACGTCGGTCGTTTACATGGGGGTTGGAACAACCCGGTTGCATCGAAGCCTGGTCTCGATTTGTGAAGCCCGGAGCAGATCGCTCAGGCTGGACGTTTGGGTGGATGGGGTATGACTTGAAGAACATCCTAGAAGAGGTCAATTCCCGTCGAACGGACAGCGCTGGCTTTCCTGTGATGCACTGGGTCGAACCACGCATTGTCGTGGCATGGGGCGGAGACCTTGAGCATCCTCAATTGGTGTTGGGCGAAAACGAGCCCGACGCGCATGCCGCCTTGGAATCAGTTCTGCACGAAGCTCCTTCAGAAACACCCTCCTCAGAGCGTATTTCCTTGCGCCCACGATGGGATCGTTCAACCTATCTGCAGCGGGTTCAACGCGTCAAAAAACACATTCAACGCGGGGATGTTTACGAATTGAACCTCTGCCAGGAATACCACGGTGATGGCAAAATCGACAGTCCATGGAATGCGTATGTGCGTCTGCAGCGGAAGACACGCGCTCCCTATAGTGCACTAATTAAAGCAGGTGAATTTGACTTGCTCTGCGGCTCTCCGGAGTTGTTCTTGAAAAAACGTGGGAAGCGGATCACATCCTCTCCCATCAAAGGCACAATTCGCAGGGGCCAAAACGAAGAAGAAGACGCAGCCCTCGCGCACCAGTTGTATCACGACACCAAGGAACGTGCAGAGAATGTGATGATTTGCGATCTCGTGCGCAACGACCTGAGTAAAATCGCTGCGCCTGGCACCGTCAGTGTCCCCGAATTGTTTGGAATTCACCGATTTCAGACCGTCCACCAAATGATTTCTTCGGTGCAATGTGACATCGCCGATGGCGTTGAAATCAGTGACATTATCAAGGCCACGTTCCCCATGGGATCGATGACCGGAGCGCCCAAAATTCGGGCCATGCAACTCATTGACGAACTGGAAGGAACACGCCGCGGGATTTACTCCGGAAGCGTCTGTTGCATCCAACCGAACGGCGATTTCGACATGAACGTTGTCATTCGCAGCATCGCCTGCAACCGCAGAACAAAGCGCATCTCCATGCAAGTGGGCGGTGCCATCACCGCATTGAGTGATCCCGATCGCGAATACGAAGAGTGTTTACTCAAGGCTGAAGCCATGATGGAAACCCTGAACGGCCATGCGTAACGCATTCCGCGGATTGCCCGCTCTAGTCGATCGATGGCTCAAAGAGCATCGCATTCCTCGAGACTGCACCATCATCGTTGGGATGAGTGGAGGTCGGGATTCCATGGCCCTCGCGGCCTGCCTGAGTCGCATTGGACAGCCTGTCATTGCGGCGCATGTCAACTATGGTTTGCGGGGGGACGAATCCATTGCCGACCAAGCGTTCGTAGAGCAGTGGTGCCAACAGATGCACATTCCAGTCAAGCTGCATGTACCCACCCATGTTGAATCCACTGAAGGGGTTCAATCTGCGGCACGAAAAATCCGATACCAGTGGTTTCAGACTTTGAAACAAGAACATACGGAGCTCGCCTTCATTGCGACAGCCCATCATGCTGACGACCAAGCTGAAACCGTTTTGCTCCACCTGATTCGTTCTTCAGACCCCTTGGCCCTAGCGGCTATGAAACCCCGGGAGGACACCACATCATTGCTGCGCCCCTTTCTTCATGTCTCCCGTTCAGCGATCACGGCTTGGATGGAACAAGAGGGCATCCCCTTCCGGGATGATAGCAGCAATGCGAAACCTGACTATTTGAGAAACAGATTGCGCCACGAAATCTTGCCTTTATTGGAAGACATCCGGGCCGGTTCGGGCGCGCACATTGCGCGGTGGGCAGATCGGTGGCAGCCCATCTCGTTGCAGCTAAAAAACGAGATTGATTTGGCGTTACAACGGTGCTATCAAACTGAAGATAAAGACTGCGGAATCCTCCGTGTTAGCGACTGGAAAGAAGAGCCCCTCGCGGACGAAATTTTGTACCACTTGGCGCAACGTTGGCACATCAGTGCCCGTGCTGTTCCTGAAATCAAAGGCCTCTGCGATGAAACGGTGCAATCGGGCGGGCGCTTCGAATCATCCCATACCACCCTGACCCGACAGGGTGACTTGCTTCATTGGAAAGCCACCATCGATCAAAACACATCGGCTTCATGACCTCCTCCCTCCCTGCTGAAAAACGCGAATTGGCCATCCGGATTTACGCCATTCTTGCCGCTTTGTTCGTCGCCAGTCTGGTCGCCTGCAATCTTATTTTCAGGAAATTCTTCCATTGGTCCCCTACGACCTGGCTCACTTTTGAGCAGAGTGTGGGCCTGCTCCCCTACCCCATCACATTTCTAGTTACCGATCTCATCAGCGAGTGTTTCGGTAAAAAGAAAGCGAACCTTGTGGTCATGTCAGGTCTGTTTGCGAGCCTCTTCGTTTTGATCATTGTGACTGTTGGACAAGCGGTGCCGGCGGCAAGTTGGTCGCCCGTTTCTGATATGGAATTCGACCACGTCTTTGGCTCGACAGTCGTCGCAGTCGGCTCTTCCATGGCGGCCTACTTAATTGCCCAATTTCTGGACGTCAAACTGTTCCATTATTGGAAAGCCAAGACCAACGGAAAAAAGCTTTGGTTGCGCAACAATTTGAGCACCATCCCATCCCAATTCATTGATACGTTGACCGTGATTTCCCTCATGTGCTTCTTGGGGCAAATCGAATGGGCTCTGTTTTCTCACCTCCTTTTTTATGGGTTCTTTTTCAAAATCCTCGTGGCTTTGATTGACACGCCTCTGGTCTATTTAGGAAGTTGGCTAATCCGGAGACCTTTTGGGCTAAAACTCGGGGAAGAAATCTCGTTTTAATGCAGTGCTCAAAGGCGTAGGACACTCACCTTGAGCATCCCGTGAAACGAACATTAACAGTTCCGACCCATCTAGAGGGAGGCATGCGTTATCTTCGCAAAACGATGAAAGAAATGAAACAACTCGCTTTCAATATGCTCCGTGGTGCATTGGTCTTAAGCCTCTGCTGGTTTATCACTCCCAGTTTTGGACAAATACTGGACCCCGTTGCTTGGGAATTTAACCTGTATGAAACCGAAACTGAAGGTGAACTCGATCTTGTTTTTCATGCTTCAGTTGAACCATGCTGGCATATCTACAGCCAAGATCTCGACGATTTAAACGGTCCTTTGCCCACCTTTTTCGACTTCAAACTTCCTACAGGTGTTGACACCATTGGTCCTGTGCGAGAATGTGATCCTTTGGTCGAATACGATCCCAACTTCATGATGGACCTCAAATATTTTGAGGAGGAAGTGTACTGGGTGCAAACGATTCGAACAAATGGAGTCGCATCCGACGCATCCCTTTCGGGGTATTTGAGTTTTATGGTTTGCGATGAATCGCGTTGTTTGCCTCCAGAGGACATTGACTTCACCCTGTCCTTGAGTGCGTTTTTACCCGCATCAGCCCGCCCTGACTATTGCCCCCCGCTGAAGCATCTTTGCGGAGGTCATTTTGAAGAAGGTGAATCGGGATTGCTTGAGCCCGTTACGTGGGAAATTGAGCTCTATGAAACACCAACATCCGACGAATTTGAATTGGTGTTTCATGCATCGGTCGATCCCTGTTGGCATGTTTACAGCCAGAACATCGAAAGTTTGGATGGCCCAATGCCAACGGCATTCACCATCGAACCCCCCAGCGGATGGAGTCTCAAAGGAAGCGTTGTAGAGTGTGATCCTCTTGTGGAATTCGATCCACAGTTCAACATGGATGTCCCGTTCTTTGAAGAGGAGGTCTATTGGGTTCAAACCCTGATTGCAAACGGAAATGTAGACGCGGAGATTTCAGGGTTGATCACGTTCATGACCTGCAATGATGTCAAGTGTATTTTCCCTCCTGATTTGGAGTTTCAAGTCCAGGCTAGCGCCGCACGCACTGCCTCAACTCGACCGGACTACTGCCCTCCTTCTCAGCATGTCTGTGACGGTGGAGCGAACACCGGAAATTCGGAAGAAGAGGAAGAAGAAGGGTTGTTGGGTGTCTTTTTGTTGGGCATGTTACTCGGCTTTGCAGCACTCCTCACTCCTTGTGTTTTCCCGATGATCCCCATGACGGTGAGCTTTTTCACCAAGCAGTCCAAATCCCGCTCAGAAGGCATTCGGAACGCTTTGATCTATGGCTTCTTTATCATCTTCATCTACACCGGACTTGGATTGCTCTTGACAGCTGTTTTCGGAGTCGATATTTTGAATGTGATCTCAACCGATCCTTTCTTCAATGTCTTCCTCTTCGTCTTGCTGTTGATTTTCGGAGCAAGCTTTTTGGGCGCATTTGAAATTCAACTGCCCGCGAGCTGGGCCAATAAGACAGACCAAGCCGCGGACAAAGGCGGCTTGTTGGGCATCTTTTTCATGGCGGCGACACTGGCAATCGTTTCGTTTTCATGCACAGGTCCGCTTATCGGAAGTGCTTTGGCCGGTGCAGCCACAGGTTCATATGCTGCTCCTTCTGCCGTCATGTTCGGGTTTTCTTTGGCCCTCGCTATTCCATTCATGTTATTCAGTGCGTTCCCAGGATGGCTCAATTCTTTGCCCCAGTCAGGGGGTTGGTTGAACAGTGTCAAGGTGGTACTGGGTTTGTTGGAAATTGGATTTGCCTTCAAGTTCCTTTCCAACGCAGACTTGGTTCTGCAGTTGGGCCTCTTGCAGCGCGAACTGTTCATCGCTATTTGGATCGCCATCACGCTCGCCATTGCCTTTTATCTGTTTGGATGGATTCTGTTTCCGCACGATTCGAAGACAGAACGCATCGGCGTCTTCCGATTCAGCGTCGGAATGCTCTTCTTTACACTCGGCTTGTATCTCATTCCCGGTTTGTGGGGTGCGCCTGTCAAGTTGATCAGCGGCTTTCCACCTCCGATGTTCTATAGTGAATGGGGCGGCGGTGGTCATGGCGAAGGAGGGGAATCGTCTGGGCACATCGAGGCACAATTCACCGATTACGAGCAAGGACTTGCCGCGGCTCAAGCCACAGGAAAACCCGTCTTGTTGGATTTCACAGGATGGGCTTGCGTCAATTGCCGTAAAATGGAGGAGCAGGTCTGGCCGGATGCAGAAGTTTCTAGAATCATTCGAGATGAAGTCATCTTGGTTTCCTTGTATGTAGACGAACGAAAGGAACTCCCTGAATCTGAGCAACGCGTGGAAGATTACGGGGGGAAATCCTTCAAAATCAAATCCGTTGGCAACAAGTGGTCCTACATGCAGGCGGCTCAATTCAACACGAATTCCCAACCGTTTTATGTGATGGTCGACCACCAGGGCGAACAAATTGGCGGTTCTGCTGGATACGACCCTGACCCGACGGCTTTCATCGCTTTCTTGGAAGATGGCTTGCGTGAATTTGGCCACTGAATCGAACAAAAAAAAAGCCACACCCACCGACAACGAGTTGCTTCGGCTACATCTCACAAATCGCTGCATCTTCGAACCATGAATTCCAACCAACGCATTCAACAGCATTTTGAAGAAGCCGCGCAACTGCTGGAGCGTGTTCGTCACGATGCGGCCCTTATTCAAGCGATTGACCAATCAGGGCAAACGCTGATCGACACCCTGGCCAACGGCGGCAAAATAATCTCATGCGGGAACGGTGGCTCCATGAGCGATGCCATGCATTTCGCAGAAGAACTCAGTGGGAGATACCGAGAAGACCGACCGGGTTTAGCAGCCATTGCGTGTAGCGACCCATCGCATCTCACTTGCGTTGGAAATGATTACGGCTTTGACCAGGTGTTTGCGCGTTATGTGCAGGCCCTTGGAAAAAAGGGAGACGCGCTGGTTGCCATTTCAACCAGTGGAAATTCTGCCAATGTTCTCAATGCCGCTCGTGTAGCACGCGAAATGGGCATGTCAGTAGTCGGATTGACAGGACGCGGCGGCGGTGAATTGACCGCTCTGTGTGATGTACAAGTGTCCATCCCATGGGAGGGGTACGCCGATCGTGTGCAAGAATTGCACATCAAAGTGATCCACGCTTGGATTGACCAAATCGAGCGAGCTCAGTAATACGTGTTTCCATGTTGATTACGACTTGTGGTGCCGGATTCCGGGGCGCCATTGGACATCTTGTGTCCATTCAGCTCCACCACACGCGAGGGGCTCGCTTTCATGTTTCAGGGTTGCATTGGAACCATGCACGTCACATTTTGGCACGCATTCATGCCGCCTTGGAAGTCTCTGGACTGCCCAGGCCAAGCGGGGCGCTGACATTGCACATTGGTCCCGCCCATGTCAAACCCGAATCCAATGAGTTGGACCTTCCCATTGCACTATGCCTACTTGCCGTTGCGGGGGCGATTGACTCCAACAAATTAGCAACGCTATTCTCCATGGGAGAGCTCGCTTTGGACGGACGCCTCTTGGCTGATGAGTCCAACCCATCACGAGCAAACTTTACCTGCAGCTCCACAATGGTAGAGGCAGGATTGGAAATCAACCGGTGCCTGGTTCCCATGGGGGCTGAAACTTGGGCCAATCGTTTCTTTCCAAGTCAATTGCCAACATTCCATGCTGACCACCTCAGTGAAGCCGTCGATTTTCTTCAGAACAACATCCCCTTACCTCGCGTACCAGAAGTCACAGACACATGCACCTTTACAGATCACTGGCCCACTCCGCAATATGATTCCATAGCGGATTCCACAGGAAACAAAGAAGCCCTGGTCCTCGCTGCGGCTGGGGGGCACCATGCGTTTATTCTCGGACCGCCTGGTTCTGGAAAAACGCTCATGGCCCGCAGCTTAGCAGAACTACTCCCGAACCTGACGATCACCGACCGTGCGCACCTCAAGCACATGCACGCCATGCGCAACGAAGTCTTCCATGCAGACGATCGCATTCCGTTTCGCGAGCCCCATGCGCAATCCACACCAGCATCCATCACAGGCGCATGGAATGCCCTCGGTGCGATGCCCGGAGAGTTGGCATTGTCCCATCGCGGGGTCTTTTGCATGGATGAATTTCCAGAATTTGCTCGCAACGCTATTGAAGCGCTAAGAGGACCGCTAGAAAACGGTTACATCGATCTCAATCGCGCTCAAGGGAGCCACCGTTTTCCAGCCAAAACGCTCACGGTTGCCACAGCCAATCCGTGTCCATGTGGCCATTTGACCAGCCGCAATAACCGGTGCCGTTGCACTCCCGGGACCGTCAGAAAGTATCTTAGCCGAATGACGGGGCCGCTCATGGATCGCTTCTCTATCCACATCGAAACACAATTGGATCGAGGTCCTGCTGAACATTCGGACATCTCCGCCCTTTCTGGAAAGGAGGCCATTCGAGCCATCAGTTGGGTTCGAGCCAAAAAGGAAATGCTCACGGCGCCTTCATCTTTAGGATTGGATTGGGAGCCCGGAGTGAAACACCAACTTCATGCATGGTCCCAACAACGTGGTGTATCTCGACGCGGATTCGAATCCATTCAACATGTTGCGGAAACGGCCTGCCTGATCGAGGCGTGGCAGCACCAAAAAGCAACGGAATCGCTGAAAATATCAGAAAACCACATGGTGCTCGCCACCCGATTCCGCATCTTTGACCAAACCGAATGGCTCGACCGGGCATTCAATCCACAATGGCCCCAGTACCACACGACTGAATAAACCCCTTGATTATGCCCCAGCCTTTAATTCTCGATTGCCAAGGTCATTCTCCCTCGTTCGACTCCTCTTGCTGGATCGCTCCAAACGCAACGCTCGTGGGCAACATCGTGATGGGGCACTCCTGCTCTATTTGGTTTCAAGCCATTGTTCGTGGCGATGTTGCACGGATCTCCATCGGAAACCGGGTCAACATTCAAGACGGCGCTGTCATTCATGGCACCTTCGAAAAAAGCCAGACTACCATTGGTGATGGGGCCTCCATTGGTCACCGTGCCATTGTGCACGGAGCGACCATTGGAGAGAACGTACTGGTCGGAATGGGAGCAATCGTCATGGACGGCGCGGTCATCGGCGCTGGAGCCGTTATCGCTGCCGGCGCTGTGGTTTTGGAAGACACCATCGTCCCCGAAGGAACCATGTGGGCCGGAGTTCCCGCAAAACAACGCGGCGCTGTAAAAACAGAACTTGCCGATTCTTTGAAAGCTACCGCAGACCGCTATGTGACCTATGCCGAGTGGTTTAAATAATCCCCTCCCTTAGAATTCCCAGAGGCCGCTTTCTTCCAGCTGCACCTCTTCGCCAAAGAATCGTTGCGCACTTTGAGCAAAAGACACCGTTAAATCAGATACCAAGAATTGACGCAAGGGCGTTGTTGCCGTTGGATCAAGAGTGTCCGTACGGTTTGACTCGAGATCAACAACCTGTGCGACAGCATCGGCAACCAGTTCAGCACTGTTGATGATCTCTACTGACGCAGGGAGAAGCGCCGCAATTTGATCCGCAACCAACGGGTAATGCGTGCACCCCAAAATCAGCGCATTCACAGCATCAAACGTGCCTTGACCCAAGTAGGCTTGCAACAGCGCTTCCGAAACCAGACCTTCATGAAAACCCTCTTCGATCGCGGAGGCTAGCAATGGGGTTGCCAGTGCAATGACATCGCAACCGCTTTTTGAAAGCTGGCGCTGGTATCCTTCCGATTCGATGGTTGCGCGCGTCCCGATGACGCCTACTCTACTACCGCCAAATCGTCGAGAAACGTCCTGTACGACAGGCTGCACGACGTCAATGACGGCAACATCCTCCCCCGCAGTTTCGTAAATGGCATCCAACGCATTGCTCGATGCCGAGTTGCATGCCACCACAATCGCTTGGCACCCCATTTCCTTCAAATGAAGTGAAATGCGAGAAGCATAGTGACGAATTAACTCAGGACTCTTGTCTCCATAGGGCAAGTGGGCTGTGTCCCCAAAATAAATCAACGGTACATTGGGCAGGCGATTTGCAATCGCACGAGCAACAGTCAAACCACCGATGCCCGAATCAAAAATGCCAATGGGCCGCATGTAACCGTCTCAATCACATGCCCAGCTTGGCCTTCACCAATGCCGACACATCATCGCCCCCGTTATAGACTGTAGCTCCTGTGCTCGCATCAAAAATGTACGTGAAACCATTCTCTGATCCGACTGCGTTGATCGCCTCTTGAACCCGCTCAATCATGGGGAGTAAAAGCGTCTGCTCCAATGTCGCTAGTTCATTTTGAACCGTTGCTCCAAATTCTTGAAGTCCCTGATCCAATGCCTGCAATTCACGCTCCTTTTGCTGACGGATTGCTGCTGGCCACGTTTCTCCCTTTTCTTGGTATTCACCAAACTTCAATTGGAGGTCTTGTTGCATGCGCATCATTTCCGACTCGTATTCCGCTGCTTGGGCTTCGATCGTCGCCTGAGCCGCGTCGCGTTCCGGCATGCTCATTAAAATGTCCTGGGCGCTAACGTGACCAAACTTCTGTGCTGAAGCGGAGCTCAAGAGTCCCAAAACGAGGACTACTGTAGTTAAGATTTGCTTTGTCATTTACTCTAAGGTATGTCTATGTGTTCTAACTCTTCTTTCTCAATCCTTGCTGCGGCCATTCACCGTATTTCCTCCTGGTCGAAGACCATTTGCACCACCACGCATTGCTCCGCTAGCAGACTCGCGCCCCTTATCCATTACGTCTTTGGCCTTATCTAAGATGCTCTTACCTGCCTCTTTCTCATCTTCTTCTTCTCCCTCCATGGTCTCCCCAGGAACATATCCCAGCGCTTTGATCAAGCGATCAGAAATGTCGTATTTCGGATTCGAGTAAAGCATATTGCTCTGGTTGCTTTTATCAAAAATAACCATGTAACCACTTCCACTAGCGATGTCCTTCAACTCCTCAAACACCAAGTCTTGAACCGGTTGAATCAGTTCTTGACGGCGCTGAAACAACTCTCCTTCCACGCCAAACTTATCGCGTTGAAGCGCTCTTGCTTCTTGTCGTTTTGTCGTGATTTCACCTTCTCTTTTGGCTCTCATCTCAGCTGTTAGAAGAATGCGTTCTGCCCGATAGGACAGCTCCATTCTTTCCACTGACTGCAATTTGGTTTCAACTTCAACTTGCCAATCGATGGCCATTTGATTCAACTCTTTTTGCGCATCTGAATACTCCGGCATGTGCAAAAGGACATAATCCGAATCGATGTAAGCAAACTTTTGAGCTTCGGCAATCGAAGCCAATCCAAGCATGCACGTCATCAAAATAAAGAAGGGAGTCGTTTTCATGATCTTATTCCTTGTGGGCATCAAAGTTCACCCAAATTCGTGCCAATACTGAAATGAAATTGTCCACGGGCCATATTCGGTTGCGCAGAGACATCGTCCAAGCGCCATCCATAATCCAAGCCAAGAAGCCCAAACATCGGTAAAAATATTCGCATCCCAACTCCCGCTGAACGGTAGACCTCGAACGGATTAAAATCTCGAGCATCCGCCCAAGTCTTTCCAGCATCCAAGAAGCCCATCACGTAAATCGTGGCACTCGGATTGGTCGAGAGTGGATAGCGCAGTTCAGCACCGTATTTAGCGATGACTGGAGCGCCTGTATCCTGATTCGGGCTGGTAAGCGACAAATCATCAAAGCCACGCAAGTTGACGATTTCACGTCCGTCCAATACGAAACCACTTAAGTAAACTCCACCGAGGTAGAATC
Source organism: uncultured Flavobacteriales bacterium (assembly GCA_905478325.1). GTDB lineage: Bacteria > Bacteroidota > Bacteroidia > Flavobacteriales_D > Sanyastnellaceae > UA16. Next base: position 188,063 of record CAJQIB010000008.1, read on the forward strand.
GTTCAAACGGCGAAAGCCCCACGGCACGGTTGTATTGACCAATCAAGCCAATGCCCATGTGCGTGCGCAGAACCAAAGAACGTGGGTTTTCCCCAGCCGATTGGGTCAACGGCGTATACCATTCAGCCTTGAGTTTCCATTTGTGGTACTCGACCCAGCGAAAACGATCTTCATCCGAGAGGTCATCGTAATACGCATCTTCCTTCCCGCGCAATGCAGAATACGGTGGAGTGGCTTTCATAGAAAGCGTCACATTTGAACCCCACACAGGGAAAATTGGATCCGAAATCGAGTTCCTGCTGATGGTGTAGTTCAGAGCGAGGTTATTGGCCTTTCCATTGGCAAAACTGAAGAAGACTCCGTAATCATTGAGCACAAAGTGCTGGTAGCTCAAAGCGACATTCATTGCAAACCAATCATCTGGCTTTTTCAGTCGTTGACCCAAGCCCACTTGGAGTCCCATGATCTCAAGTGATTGCCGTAACGCGTTCGGCTCTCCTTCTATCTTTTTTGGCTGGCCATTGGTCTGAATCGAACGCCAGGCTGAGAAACTCAATGCATTGGGCTTTTTACCACCCAACCAAGGTTCAACAAAGGATAGATTGTAGCTCTGGAAATACAAACCATTGGATTGAGCACGAATGGATACCCGCTGGCCATCTCCCGTAGGAATCGGTTTCCACGCTCCTTTCTTGAACATGTTGCGCGCACTAAAGTTGGTGAAGCTCAGCCCCAACGTTCCGACGACACGATTGCCTCCCCAACCCCCGCTCAATTCAATCTGGTCTGAGGGTTTTTCTTCTACCGCATACTCAATGTCCACCGTTCCGTCTTCAGGATGCTGAATTGGATTGATTCCGAAGGCCTCTTGATTGAAGTAATTGAGCTGCGCTAGCTCCCTTTGCGTTCGGATGATGTCAGTTCGGCTAAACAAATCTCCCGGCCGCGTCCGAATCTCACGATAGATGACATGGTCGTTCGTCTTGGTGTTGCCCTTGACAATAATCTTTCCGATTCGGAATTGCTTGCCCTCCATCATGCGGACTTCAATATCAATTGTATCGTTCTCAATTCGAGTCTCAATGGGAACTGCCTGGAACGTCAAATACCCATCATCCTGGTACAACGAACTCAGATCCATCCCCTTTGGGTCCATGTAAACCCGGGTTTCTAATCGTTCCAAATTGTACACCTCACCCGACTTAATGCCTAAAATCGAATCCAACTGGGTGGATCGGTACTTAGCATTTCCTGTGAACGCGATGCTTCCAAAATGGAACTGATTGCCCTCATTCACACTGAAACGAATCCCCACATTCCCATCCGCCAAACGATAAATCGTATCATTTAAAATTCGCGCATTCCGATACCCTTCTTTATTGTACAAGGCAATCAGCTGACTGCGTGCATCCTCCAAGTTCACTTCAACAAATTTGCTCGACTTAAAAATCCGATACCATTCTTGCTGTTTAAGATCCTTCATGGAACGCAACAGACGCTTCGATTCGATTTTCTCGGTTCCCACCAATACGATCTCTCCCACTTTAATCTTCGATCCTTTCGCCACTGCAATGTCCAATCGCGCTCCATTTTCAAACGTGGAATCACTGGTCTGGACAATGTCAATTGCAGCATCCCAATACCCCTTGTCATGGTAGTACTCCCTGAGTCTTTTCCGCGCAGTTGCAATAACATTCTCATTGACCACGCGACCCGTAAGCAATTCTACTTTGCCCTTGAGTGTCTCTTGCTCAGAACGGCTCACACCCGTGAATGCGTAACGCGTAAGTCGAGGCAATTCCTTCACTTGAATGACCAAAAAGACTTCGCTTCCCCTGACCTCCGCAAGCTCAATCGCGATATCATCAAAAAGCTGTTGAACCCAGAGGTTTCGAATCGCTTTCGCGATTTCCTCTCCTGGCAGCGTAATTTCTTGACCAATTTGAAGTGCGCTAAACAACTTGACTGCTTGCGCATCGGTGTAATCCGCACCGATCACTGTCAGACCTGCGATGGTGTACTTACTGCCCCATTCAACACCAGAACTGTCCTGCGCATGCAGCTTGGACGCTGAAGTGCCCATCAAGAGTCCTACTCCTAGGAGTAAAACACATCCTATCATCTTCCAATCTATTCTCATCATCCTTGTTTCGACATCGTGTGATTGGTATCCAATAGCCCTCCAAAACGCCGGTTGCGATTTTGATAATCACGGACTGCATCATAAAAATTCTCTTGACCGAAGTCAGGCCACAAAACAGGAGTAAAATGAAATTCGGCGTAGGCAAGTTGCCACAATAAGAAATTCGAAATACGCCTTTCTCCGCTCGTCCGGATCATCAACTCTGGATCAGGAATCCCTGACGTCGCGAGATGCTCCTCGATGTGGGAAGCGTCCAAGTCGTCAGGGTTCACCCCTGATTTCATCAATTTCTTTGTAGCCTCAACAAGCTCCCATTTCGAGCTATAACTAAGCGCGAGCACCAAATCCAACGTATCCAAGTGCTGTGTGCTCTCAATCGACTTATTGATCTGGTCTTGGCACGCTTCTGGGAGCGTCGATAAATCACCGATTGCCCGTAAACGCACCCCTTTGGACTCCAGGTCCTGAACCTCCTTCACCAAGGTGCTTACCAACAAGTCCATCAATGCGTTGACTTCTTCTTCCGGTCGACTCCAATTCTCTGTACTGAATGCGTAAAGTGTCAAATACCGAACGCCGGTGCGCAAAGCAGCCTCCACTGCGGATCGAACAGAGTTGATTCCATTGATGTGACCAAAGACCCGTTCTTCTCCGCGTTCCTTTGCCCAACGGCCATTGCCATCCATGATGATGGCAACATGTTTTGGAATCCGCTTGGAATCCAAGTCAATCGATTCACAAAAAACCTGATGATCAGAGGCTGCACTCATGACGGTTGGACCCAGCAGGTCGTCGGTTTTTTACTGATTCGAAAACTGATTGAAGCGGAGAGAAATCCGTACTTATCTGAACGTCCAGGGTCACCACGTTGCTTTCCTCCCTGATTTGAATCGCCGCCCAATTGAATCAAACTTTGATCAGCCAACTCCATTGACAACTCTCCCTTTTCTTGTTGCAAGACCAATGCATCCGCATAGCTTCCGCTGACATCATCCAAAAAGTCAGTCCATGTCTTGCGGACGGCCCAATCAAAACAGATCGCCATAAAGGGCCCAATATTCGCTTTGAAGCCAAAACCAAAAGGCACTGAAAAACCCGCTGTGGAATAAGGGTCTAAACCTAGAGATTCACCCCAAGTGGTTCCTTGCCCCTCTGTTCCTAGCGGCTGCAATGGAATCCACAAACCGTCAACAAGAGCTTCTGGGCTGTGACTGTAAGCCGCTATACCCGTGAACAAGAAAGCCGTAAAACGGTCTCCTGGATTCCCCATCCGATGTTCCAAGTAATTGATCTCTATGAGCGCGCTCACCTCACTGATTTCATTTCTGAAGTGCAAGTTTCGATTCTGCTGCCAGGGGTCCGAGCTGTCAGCATCCCATGCTTCGACCTGTCCACGAAAAAAATTCGCTCGCATCGAAATACGTCCCGTAAAGTTGTGACGGTAATAGCCGCCGAAACCAGCATTCAACCGTCCACCTAAGTGTTTCCCTGGGTTGAGGTCCCCCAAATAATATCCCGTGCCCAATGCCAATCCCAACTCTTTGGATTGGTCAAACCGTCGCTGGCCAGCCACTTCAGGAATGACAGCACACAAAAACACCACGCAACAAAGCAAGGGGAACATCTGGTCGATTTTTGACCGCTTCGTAAGGGGCTGCGTCCGCATGGGTTAAAGCTCGAAAAGCCTCGTTATAACGCACGAAAATACGCGGAATTGCGCAAATGAATTGTGAAAAACAGCTAACAATAGCTAGTCACTTTCCCACGCTTGTGTTAGCGGTCTCTCGGATCAATGCCCCAGTGCATTTTTGCCCGGATCGTTCCGAAAAATTCTTGGTGCTCCAAATTGATTAAAACGAAATGAAATGGCGCGGGGTTGATCCGCACTTTTTTACCCCCATCGAGGATAAACATGCGTGAATCTAGACTCAACAGAAATTGATTTTCCCTCCCTTCTGCCACCAATTGAAGCTCGCCATCTCGTGGGACAATCAACGGGCGGTTGTTGAGATTGTGGGGGGCTACTGGGTTGATGCACAACACATTCGACTCTGGCGTCACCATCGGCCCTCCTGCGCTTAGAGAGTATGCTGTGGACCCTGTCGGAGTAGCGACAATGAGTCCATCGGCCCAGTAATTGTTGACATACACATCATCGCGATGCACTTCGACTGCCATCATGCTCGACGTGTCCCGTTTCATAATGGCAACTTCGTTCAACGCGTAAGGGAATGACCCCAGTTCCATGCCCTCCACCTCCACGTGCAGCATGGCTCTTTTTTCATACCACACCCGCCCCGCTGCCAATGCGTCCATGGCCAAGTCAATCTCCTCAATCCCCACATTGGATAAAAACCCGAGTCGGCCCGTATTCACAGCCAGAACGGGAATTTCACTTTCACGGACCCACGTAGCGGCCTCCAAGACCGTACCATCTCCACCAATGGCCACTAAAAAGTCACATCCCTTGAGCTCATGATGCTCCTCAAAACTTCGAAGTTGATCTGAAACGTTCATTCGATCATCCAACATCCGCATGAAGGCAGCCTCCACCAATGGGTTGGAATCTATCTCTTCGATGCGGCGGAGAATGTGCTTGACTGCGTCGTCAAATTCCGTTGCAAATGCTTTGCCGAATATTGCAATTTTCATAGCGTTCAACAGGTCTTAGTTGTCCAAATAACGCATAAAAGCCTCATACCGCTCTCTCATTTCCTCTTCCAAGCCGGGAGCATGGTGAAAGGTTTGGATGGTATACCCAAAGCGCTGGAACGTTGAGATCACACTTTCCACTTCCTGAGCTTGCAGCTTCAACGTAACAACAACATTGGAAGACGATTCATCTCTCGATGTTGTACATGCTACGACTTTCGAGTCAGCGGACTCAACGAGTCGCGCAATTTCAGCAATGGACAAATCCATCTCAGGCACTTCCAACACCACGACCGCTCCGGATCCTGCCCAATGGGTGTGCCGCGCTAAAAACCGCAGCACTGCCTTGGGATCAATGCAGCCCAAGAACTTTCCTTCATGGACAACAGGCAATGCATCCACCTCTGCTTGAACCAATTGGGAAACGACATCATACAAATGCACCTGTGGCCCAACGAAAACCGGCCGGCCCTCCAATGCGGCCATCGGCGTTTCTTCGTCCGACTCCATCAGATCAGTCTCGTAGACCAAGCCCGAGAATATCTCTCCGTTGACAAGGGGCAACTGGCACACCTTGTACTCATCCATCAAACGGAGCACCCTTCCTACCGAATCTTCCGGCCGAACGGTCGGTAAATCCAAAGTCATCAATCGCTGTGCGTACATGGTTCTTGCGTGGTGTATTTTTGCGACTATCCACGAATGGAATTTACCGGACGTGTTGGAATCGAAAGGTACGGATGACTAGACTCAGCGTCAACGTCAATAAAATTGCCACTTTGCGCAACGCCCGCGGAGGCAGTGCCCCGAGTGTTGTAGAAGCCGCGACTCGGCTGCAATCTTTTGGTGCACAAGGGATTACGATTCACCCAAGACCAGATCAACGCCATATCACAACGGCTGATGTCTCGGATCTCCGCCCGGTTGTTACCACCGAGTTCAACATCGAGGGATATCCTTCGGACGCCTTCATTCAGCTCGTTTGTGGCATTCAACCCGAACAGGTTACACTGGTTCCTGATCCTCCTGACGCCTTGACTTCCAATGCGGGATGGGATGTAATCCGCCACCAATCACGCTTAAAGGAGGTCCTCGCTGTTTTTCGAGAGCACGGCATCCGAACAAGTTTGTTTACTTCCACGGATTTAAAACAAATTGAAGCCGCTTCGGGTGTAGGTACCGACCGAATTGAATTATACACCGAGCCCTATGCCTTGGCATACCAGGCGAAAGAACCCGAAGCAGCATTGCCTTTTTCACGCGCCGCGACCTTTGCCCATGGCATCGGTTTGGGAGTGAATGCTGGACACGATTTGAATTTGCACAACTTGAGACATTTTTCAGAACATGTGCCCTACCTCGAAGAAGTCAGTATCGGCCATGCCCTTATCAGCGATGCACTGTATTTGGGGTTGGAGAAAGCCGTTGCTGCTTATTTGGCGTGCTTGACATTGGACCCCCTTCAAAAGCCATGACATCCCCTCTGTTTTACAGAACATTGGGCGACCCGTCCGCCCCCCCGCTGATCATCCTTCATGGCTTGTTGGGAACCTCAGACAATTGGCAAACGCTTGGGAAGGCATACAGCGAACACTACTGCGTTTGGCTCATTGACCAGCGCAATCACGGACGCAGCCCTCATTTCGAAACACATCAATACCCTGAATTGGCCCAAGATTTGTGCGCCTTTATGGATGAACATGGCATCGAAAAAGCCCATGTGCTAGGCCATAGCATGGGAGGGAAAACCGCCTTGATGTTTGCGCATCACCACCCGGATCGGTTACGGAAATTGATCGTCGCAGACATGGCAGTTCGGGCCTATGACCCACACCACCAACCCATCTTTGACGCGCTCCTATCCGCGCCCATTGAAACGGCAAGTGGGAGAAGTGAAATCGAGAACCACCTCAACGCACAACTGGACGATTCCAGCATGGTTGGATTTCTGATGAAGAGCCTCAGACGAAGGCCTGATCACGGATTCACATGGCGTCCCAACGTCCCAGTCTTAAGGGATGCCTTAAGCGACGTGGTAGGAGAAGTCCCATTGGCACTGAATACATGGCCAACACTTGTGATCTACGGGGGGCAATCCAACTATGTTAAGCAGGCTGATATCGAGCGGTATGAGGAAGCATGTATGCTTTTGGAGACACACTGCATTGCGGATGCCGGCCATTGGTTGCATGCATCGCACCCTGAAGAATTCTTTGCGATAACCTGTGCATTTCTCGACGCCTAGGTCAGTTCAAACTGGACTCTTGGAGCCATTTCCGGTAGGTGTTGAACAGCCGCGTTCTCGAAACAAAACCGACGAATACACCCTTGGTTTGAACAGGGAGATACCAGGCTTCAGTTCGTTCAAATTCGGACATCACTTTTTCCATTTTGGTTTGTGAATCCAAGACCCCTTGGGGCAGTGTCATAAACTCATGCACTTTGATTTCATCGTAGAGCTCGCGGTCGAACATAATTTCTCGAATCTCTTGCAGATCGACTACTCCCAACAAAACGCCCTTTTCATCCAAAACGGGAAAAAGACTGTGGACACTGCGCTCTATAATCGGAATCATCTGTCCCAACGTCCAATGAGGCTGAACCACCTCATGATCGTACTCAATTTCATCTTTGAGCTTCATAAGAGTAAGCACCGAATGGTCCTTATCGTGCGTGAGCAGTTCCCCGCGTTCGGCCAATTCTTGGGTGTAAATGCTGTGACGAACCCACCATTTTGCAATCTGAAAGCTGATCGCCGAAGTCAGCATAACAGGTACAAAAAGAGCGTAACCCCCGCTCACTTCTGCCGCCAATAAAATGGCCGTGAGGGGAGCGTGCAAAACACCGGCTAACATGCCCCCGATTCCGGCCAAAACGGCATTGCCAACAGGCAATACTTCGGTTCCAAAAATCTGTTCCAACCCCAACGAATAAACATAGCCCAACAAGGCGCCGCAAAAAATAGCCGGCGCAAAGATGCCTGCCACCCCACCAGCACCAACAGTCATTCCCGTTAGGATGGGCTTAAGAATCCATGCCAGCAACAAAAAACCAATCAACCACCAGCCCTGTGGGTCCATTTGATTCATGGTCATGTCACCCGCCAATAATGTTGAGTGCCCATCGAACAAACCATTCACAACATCGTATCCTTCACCATACAGCGAGGGGAAAAACACAACCGCCGCTCCTACCACCGCTCCCGCAACCCAGATGCGTATGCGCGGCGTGCGCATTTTCAATACCGCATGGCTCGCACCCAAGTACACTTTAGAAAACACCACCGAACCCACGGCGCAGACAAGTCCTAAAAGAAGGTAGAGCGGAAGCCGACTCAACTCGAAATTCTCCAATACGGGAGTGGACAGTACATTCTGGTCTCCCAAAAACAGCTCAGCGGTAATCAGCGCAGTAAGAGAGGCCAGCAAAAGAGGCACCAAACTAGCGGCAGTCAGATCGATCATAATGACCTCTACCGCGAAAATAATGGCCGCTACAGGCGCCTTAAAGAGGGCCGCCAATGACGCCGCAGCCGCACACCCAATGAGCAGCATGCGACGCTTGAACGTCCGCTTTGTTTGCCGACCAATTTCAGACCCGACAGCCGCCGCCGCTTGCAGCGATGGAGCCTCCAATCCTCCCGATCCCCCCAAACCAACGGAAAGGGCGCTGGTAATCAACGGTGAAAACATCCAAATTCTTTTGATGCGTCCTCGGCGTTGGGACATCGCATGCAAAATACTTGGAACCCCTGGTCCTGGATGCTCACCGTTGAGCCAATGGCGAATAACATACCGCGTTGCCAACAATCCGAAAAGTGGTCCGAGACCCAAAACCCAAGCTCCCCCAACCCATCGACCCAGTCCGAACATTCCTTCATGCAACCCGAAAACCGTACGCTTCAAAAGCACCGCCAACAACCCTGCAAAGAATCCAGTCAGCACCGCCCACCCTAGAATGGAGCGGTCGGATTGTTTCCAACGTTCAAATTGTGGAGCCAAGTGACGTTTCAAAATCCTTTGAAGCATGTTACAAATTTCGTTGGATTCACCCCATTGGTTTTACCTTCGTAATCAAATTGATTAACAAATCTCATGGGCCAACATCGCATTCTCGTCCCAATGGACTTCACTCCGGTTAGCGACATTGCATTGGAGCACGCCTTTGTTGTCGGCAAAGCGTTCAATAGCGAAATCTTGTTGCTGCACATCATTGCAAACAAAAAGGAAATGCCGGAGGCACGCGAGCGGATGTCCGCCCTGTTGGAACTTCATTCCGCAACCTACCCGCACACGTTGCAAACTGCGATTCGAATTGGCAGCATCTTTGAAGACATTGACGACGTGGCGGTAGAGCAAGACGCTACCCTGGTCATCATGGGGACGCACGGCTTGAAAGGCATGCAGTTTCTAACTGGAGGGCGTGCATTGCGCATTGTCACAAACAGCTCCACTCCGTTTATCATAACACAAGAGCGGACCATCAAAGAGAATGGGTATGACGACATCGTTGTTCCGTTGGATTTACACCAGGACACGAAGCAGAAGTTATCCATTGCTGCAGAAATGGCCCAGTATTTTGAAGGACGAGTCCACATTATCAGTCCTGCTGAATCTGACGAGTTTTTGAAAAATCAACTTCTCAGGAACATCGAATACGCCAAAGAATATTTCACCGAGAAGGGAGTTGACTATACCGTGAAAATTTCACAGCATAGCTCCAGCGCTTTCGTGAAAGACGTCATTCGTTTTGCAGCTTCAATTGAAGCCGATTTGATCAGCATCATGAATCTGCATGAGAAGAGCCTGATGGGCATCCTTGGGCACAGCTATGAGCAGCAAATCGTCACAAACGAAGCGCAGATTCCCGTGTTGGTCATCAACCCCATCGCGACACGCGTCATCAGAGGGTCTGTTTTCTCACGCTAGACTTCGTTTGCCTTCAGACGCGGACACCGATGACAAGAACATCGTCTACCTGCTCTTCTGATCCGCGCCACTCGTCGAATGACTTCATCAATGCTTGCTCCATTTCAAGGGCAGGCAAAGAGGCAATTTGAACCAGCAATTCACGGAACCGTTTCCGCATGAATTTCTTGCCATTCACTCCACCAAATTGATCCGCAAATCCATCGGTCGCTGCGAAAACCACATCGCCCGAGACCAACGGAAGGGTTTGCATCGTGTACGATTTGGTACCAGGCTCAAATGAGGCAATGGCCATCTTGTCAGGTTTGAGCTCTTGCAACATGCCCTTGCGCACCAAGTACAATGGGCAATTCGCCCCACTGTATTGCAATTCCATGCGCTCTCGGTCGATACAAACCATTGCCAGGTCCATGCCGTCCTGCATCGTCACTCCTTGCGCGCTTTGTTCTCCAAATCCGTCCGGGTGAAGCAATTCGCAAGACGCTCGATTCAATTGATCCAGCACCTTGTCGGGTTGGGTATACACCTTGGTCACGTGCTCAAGGGCATGGTGACCAATCAAACTCATGAATGCCCCAGGAACACCATGTCCTGTGCAGTCCACAGCAGCAAACATGCACGCGGGGCCGACCTTATGAAACCAATAAAAATCCCCAGAGACCACATCGCGAGGACGGTAAAAAACAGCCGCTGTTTCAAAAACCATGGAACGGTCTCGCTTCGACGGTAAAATGGCCTGCTGAATCCGCTCCGCATAGTTGATGCTGTCTCTAAGGTCACCATACAACGCCTCAATCCGAGCCTTTTGCTCTTGAACTTCAGCGGTACGGCTTCGGACTTTCCCCTCCAGTTCCAACTCATTCGACTCCAAGTCATCGCGCATTTTCACAATCGCATGACCCAAAGCATCCTCTGGACTCAACGGTATGTATGGGGCTGAAAATCGCCCGGCTCCAACTTCCAATGAAAATGCTCTCGTTCGATCCAGACCACTCGCCAGTCGATTCACAGCGCTCGCCATTTCACCTATTTCATCCGACGAGACAGGAACTTCTTGCTCGAGAGGAACCCCGCGCCCCAAGTAAAGCAGTGCTTTTTTCAGATCCTGAATAGGCCCAACAATCGAGCGTGTTACTGCCCAGGCTATCAAAATTCCCAAGATTAAAACACCCAACGCAACTTGCCCCGCATAAAACTGCAGTTGATCACCAAGCTCTTCCATTCGCCCGGTTGATTCTGTCAATGCATCGGTTTGCGCTTCAGAAAGAGCATCCATCTGTGAGCGGATGGATTCCGTAAATCTTGGAATGCTCGATCCGTCCAAAGCATAGTATTCCGCATCCATACGAACCAAGGGATCATCATAGGATTGAAAGTCTGGAAGCAGGCGTATGATTTCTCCGTAGGCTAAGAACAGGTGCTCCACATCACGCTCAAGAGAATCGAATCCCAATTGAAGCGAAGAGGGCCAAAAAGGAACCACATGTCTGAGCGTTGCCAGTTGACGTGGCACCTCCGTTTGCATCAAATTTCTCAAGGATTCTTTTTCAGGACTCGCGGCTCCCGACTGCACCGACAACCAGTAGTTGATGAACACCCGTGTTTCCGCAATGGAACGGTCCAAGTCTTCCAACGAACGGATGCTCGGAGCCAAGACTCCATCGATGCGCTGACTCAACTGACGACTCTCCTGCAAGGTGTTCCGCGTCAGCAAAACCAGCATACCCACCGCTATACCAAATAAGCCAAAGCCAAGCGAAATACGCCAGCCTATACCCCATTTAAAATTTTGACGGACCTCCTTTTGAGGAGTGTCCGAGCGACCGGTGCGAATCATGCAGGCAATTTAACGCGATAAGGCCATCAGACCATCCATTACTCACCGCCCTTTTCCATTCAGTCCATCGAGCATTCTTCGATACCGTTCTGATGCCTCGGGTTGATTCAAGGCATAGTGGATGGTCATCAAACCCTTCAAGGTTTCAAAGCGCTCTGGCTTCAATTTGTGCGCGGACTCCATCGGAGATAGCGCCTGTTCAAATAAAGCGACACACGTGTCTTGAATTTCCATGAGTTCAAACATGGATGTTTCATGGTCAATTCTCTTCAATTGTCGAACACCCTGATTGTATTGGGTAATCGCCAGGTTGTACAAGCCAGAATAATTTCCTGGAGTCAACTTCAAAGCCGCCTCGTAGTGGCTCACAGAACGATCAAACAACGTCTGCTCCTCTTCCAATTGAGCCCCTTCTAATCCGTTAATCAACTGGCCGTTTGCCAGGCCCAGGTAGCGATAAACATCGGCTTTTTGGACGCTCACATCCGCGGTTGGATCCATGGTTTTGACCAAAGCTTCATACCGTCCAAATAACGCCAAGACCTCCCCGTCTGAATCCATAGTAAACCCATCCACCCGATCAATGGCATCCAATAAGTAGCTCCGGGTTAGAAAATCCAACGCGGCTTTAATGGAAGTGGCGTCATCGCGAGACGGTCCCAACTCCCAAGCTCTTTGCAAACTCGATACAGCCTCCAAACGAAATGGACTGTCCGCATCATTCCGCTCCGTCGTTTTGTACAATTCCTTCTGGATAAAGCCCAACACATACCACGAATGCGCATCGGACTGCAGCGCGGTCGTTGTCATTTGCGGAAGTAAAGTCTGCAAGGCTTCATCCCAATCTCCTGCTTGACCGAAGGCCATGGCACGCTCTACAACAGCCTGACCAAAGGATGCTTGCGTGATTCCCAAAGACAGCACAAAGACGAGGGCCCATCGACCACATTGCACTTGGAACATTCCTTGTTTCATTTGCCTGAATTTACTGCCCATGAAAGTATTCGACTACCAATGAGCACCCCTTTTTTGGAAGCCTCTTTTGCATTGATTTCATACCGCAAACGACGATCTACGGCGACAAAATTGATCAAAGAACCGCGCTCCAGTGCTGACTCCGTATCCGTCACCAACAAGACAGGCTGGCCCTTCCATTGCGACGCCAATTCCTCCAACTCTGCACCCGCAGATTCAGAATAAATCAAATGGAAAAAGCCCTCTTCTTGCATGTCGTTGTCCGTGTCAAACGACACAATCTCCAACGGCTGAACACCGATTGATTTCAGCGCATACTTGTCAATCAACTCTTGAAATAGCCGTTCATTTCCAACGACCGCCATTCGAAACGGACCCGTTTTTGTCTCAGCGGGCCATTCATTCGAAGCAGAAAAGTGGAACAAAAAGTTGGCCTTCATAATGGCCTGCGTATCTGTATTGTCCAACTTATCTCCTTGGATTAAAGGACCTGCAGCCCATGCTAGCGCAGCCAAGGCCACCAGAGGAAACCACAGCCAACTCAGGCGAACTTTCGTCCGTTTACTCAACAATGCAGATGGAATTTCGAAGCGCATGAAAAGCGTAAATCTTCAGGCGTTTGCAGATCCCGCCAAACTCAAAATATCCCGATCGAAGAGGTACAAGGCACCTCGATCACCCCCCACCAAAGCCAGTTTATCCAAAATCTTCCGCGCCATCGCCTCCTCTTCAATTTGTTCAGCCACGTACCACTGCATGAAATTATGTGTGGTGTAATCCTTCAGTGTTAAGCATTCATCCACAACAGAATTGATGCTCGCAGTCACGGTTGTTTCGTGCTCCAAGATGGATTGAAAAATCGCATCCAATCCAGGATATTCCACTGCGGGCGCTGTAAGCGGAGGCACGGTAGCAACTCCACCACGCTCATTGACAAAGCGCATGAGCTTGAGCATGTGCATGCGCTCCTCTTCAGCATGCTCATACAAGAAAGCTGCAGTTCCATCATATCCGCTTGTCTCGGCCCAAACAGCCATGGCCAAGTAGGTATGGGAGCTTTGCGCTTCCAACGTAATCTGTTTGTTCAGGGCTAAGGCAATTTGTTCGTGCAGCATATCAGGACATTTTGAGACCAAGTTAAGGGTTCAACGATTTCGCTGCACACCTTTTCAATTTCTTCGCAAACCACGCAACAACCACTGCTCCCACCAGCGTTCATCTTCAGCAAGAAGCCTGCCCAAAACGCCATCTACAGCAGACGCCTGCGCGAGAACTCCGTCAAGGGTTTTATCCAAAACAGCAGACGCTTCTAGGCCATCGGTCTTTGACGCCCATGAACGTTTCCAAGCGTCTAGCTCCAACAAAGGGTCCAATTCGCGTTTCTTCCGCTGACGCGCAATACAGGACATCATCTGCCACGAATCCCTCTCAGCAACGTACCGCACCTGACGAGAGCCCAATGTCTTGATCGGATAAACCAACCCCCATTCAACCAACGCTTGCAGCTGGGTATGCGCGCTTCCTCGACTCAACGATAGAAAGGACATGACCTCATCCGTGACCATCGGATGCTCTTGCGTCATGAGCAGTCCATGGATTGCAGCCATCGCCGGAGGAATGCCCCATGCTACGCCCAGTTCGCGCCATTTCTGCACAAACTCCTGCTGTTTTGCACTCCATACAACCTGGTTGACTCCTGTATTGGACACGGTATTACTTTCAATTTTTTGTGAAAGTACGAAATCTGTCCGGACGAACTTCTTTGGGTACTTCCCAATTCTCATCCATGCACGTTTTAACGGTCCAGTCCGCTGTTCTTGGACCGATTAACACCCCCCGTGTACCCCATCCATTGCACGCGATGTACCAGGGTCGCTCATCCGAAACCCGGCCGATTATCGGCCTACGGTCCGGACTCGCTGGCCGCAATCCCGCGCGATGACCAACGACTTGATGCGGGGCAAAAGGCGCACCGTGTCGTGCACCATTCGCTTTGTCCAACAGCTCTTTTTGTGTGGCTTCTAAAACCTGAGCTTTCATCATGTCCCATCGATAGGTTGAACCGATTCGAATCAAATCGGAATCTACCGGCATGGCCCACGTGACGTTATTTATCGTTTCATCGCCCATCGCATTTTCAACGCGAACAGTGAGCACCTCGCCTTGATTCGGTCTTACCTGTAAGCCGAATTGACTCAAATCCGATTCAGCTCCAACTCCACGACAATCGATGACGGCATCAAACCCCTCAGGACAACCGACTTCTAAAGACCACCCCTGCATTTTCCAGCGCTTGCCATCGCGCCAGAATTCACGGCTTTTGGTGACCAACAATTGAACATCGACCCAACCCGCTTGCCGAATTCGCCCTGCGCCATGAGGTGCCGCAACTGATGCATGCCAATCGCCTTCAGCACAGCGCTCAATAAAGCCTGCAACGGGATGCCCCTCTTCGATACGTTGATCCCATAAAGCGGCATAGGCGGCGTCTGGAAAAATTCTCAAGAGCGGAACATCATGCCAAAGAGAAATTCCCAATGCCTGCTCACACATGCGGTATCTCGAGCGCGCGCTCTTCAAGTGATCTTCGGCATCCCAAACGGGAAGAAGCCGACGAAATGACACCGGATTGAACATGCCCGCAGCCACGTCAGAGGCCGCTGGGGAACCATCGCTCCACACTTCAAAATCTACGCCCTGCTCCTTCAGTTCCCATGCTACCAACGTACCCGCAAGCCCATCACCCACAATCAACATCCGTTTGGTACTCATGCTGAACTGGCGATTAAACCTGCTCTAACACCCCGAGTTCGCGTCCCACTTTTTCAAATGCAGCAATCGCGCGATCCAGCTGTTCCCGCGTATGCGCCGCAGACAACTGAACGCGAATTCGCGCAGCGCCTTTGGGCACGACTGGAAAGAAAAATCCTATGACATAGATTCCTTCTTCGAGCAGCCGATTCGCCATCGTTTGAGACAACCTCGCATCACCAAGCATCACAGGCACAATGGCCGATTCACCATCCTTAATGGGCAGGCCAACCCGGCGCATCCCCGCTTTGAAGTAATTGGTGTTTTCCTCCAACTGATCTATCAACTCAGTGGACTCCTCGAGCATTTTAAACACTTCCAAGGATGCCCCGACAATACTCGGAGCGAGACTATTGGAGAACAAATATGGCCGCGATCGCTGGCGCAGCAATTCAATGATTTCTTTTCTACCCGTCGTAAAACCGCCCATGGCACCACCCATTGCTTTTCCCAAGGTTCCCGTGATAATATCAACCCGACCCAATGCACCGCGCAGCTCAATGCTTCCTCGCCCTGTCGCCCCGATGCATCCGGTTGCATGGCATTCATCGACCATCACAAGCGCATCGTACTTGTCTGCCAAATCGCACACCTCATCGATTTGAGCGACATATCCATCCATGGAGAAAACACCATCCGTAACGATCATCTTGAATCGGTGATTGGCTGCTGTGGCAGCTTGCAGTTGGGCTTCCAGATCCGCCATGTCATTGTTGGCATACCGAAAGCGAGCTGCCTTGCACAACCGAACTCCATCGATGATACTCGCATGGTTCAATGAATCCGAAATAATGGCGTCTTCAGGGCCCAATAAAGGCTCGAAAACTCCGCCGTTCGCATCAAACGCTGCGGCATACAGTATGGTATCGTCTGTATGATGGAACGCTGCAATCTTCGCTTCCAACTCTTTGTGAATGTCTTGAGTCCCGCAGATAAACCGAACGCTGGACATCCCAAACCCATGGGAATCGACGGCCCGTTTGGCAGCCTCGAGAATCCGAGGATGGCTGCTCAAACCGAGGTAATTGTTCGCACAAAAGTTGAGCACCTTTGATCCGTCAACAAGTGAAATTTCGGTATCCTGCTTGCCAGCGATGACGCGTTCACTTTTGAACAGTCCGGCCGCCTCAATCTCCTTCAATTCTTCCTGTAAGTACCCTTCTAATTTTCCGTACATAATTTCAATTTAAAATGAAAGTATTCTAGTGTGTCCAACGCCTCAGCGACGCAAAATTAACGCATTTACAACGGCTTCAGCCGTCTAAAGCTGCTCCTAAGACTACGGGCATGTTGAGCGTACCATGTCCGACGGGAACATCCCACCGCACCTCCTTTGACGCCGGCACATGCTCTGCTACCATTTGCTTCAGATTCCTACCAAAAGGATTGTCGTGTGACTGGCCGTGCGCCCGTGTATTGTCATGCAAGTCACTAAACGTACCCACAAGTAAACCATGGATCCGGTCAAATACCCCCGCCAATTTGAACGCTAAAAACATGCGGTCAATGTGATAGAGGTACTCATCCAAATCCTCTATTAGCAACCAACAGCCTTCAGGGGTTGGAAAATAGGGCGTTCCCAAAAGACTATACAATACACTGAGATTTCCACCGACGACAGGAATTCCCTGCGTATTCGAGGGCTCGCGCAGTCGATCCCACATGCCCCGAGCATGAACGGAATCCGTAGAAGCATACGTATTGGCGACGGGCGCATGCAGCGCACCTACTCCCAGATGATCGGCCCAACCATGCATGGCCGTGATGTCGCTAAAACCGATGATCCACGTGGGGTCAGCTTGGTATATCTCAGCGTTTAAAAATGGCAAAATCCGTGCGCTACCGTACCCTCCTCTCATTGCCCAGATCGCGCGAATATGGGGGTCAGCAAACCCCTGATTGATGATCCCCGCTCGATGAGAGTCCGTCCCGCCAAACTGGCCATCGCGGGCTTCCAAGCCAGATGGAATCACAGCTTTAAAACCTGCTTTTTCTATGGTTTCCTTGGCTAAAACCACATCCTCAGGCTGCACAAATCGAGCCGGCGCCGCCAACATAATCTGATCGCCACGCTTCAATGGAGCGGGCATTATTCGGGTCCGAACACGATGCATCCACGCAAGATGGCCATGTATCTCGGAATTTGAGCGAAATTCGCAGCACCTTTTTGAATTCGCTCCACATGGCTGACCCGCTTTTGACTTCCTCGCCCCACCGTTTGATGATGACATCGGCATTGCCTTATGCCAATGGCCCTATTCACATTGGACACGTTGCCGGTGCCTACCTCCCCGGTGACATCCGTGCCCGATATGAACGTTTAGCAGGAAACGATGTGCTTTGGGTTTGCGGGAGTGATGAACACGGAGCGGCCATCACGCTGCGTGCTAAAAAAGACGGCCTCACTCCACGGGACATTGTTGATCGTTATCACGGTGAGATGCAACATGCGTTCGAAGGTCTTGACCTCTCGTTCGACCATTACAGCCGAACAAGCAGTCCAAAACACCACCAAAACGCGCAAGACTTTTTCAAAACACTCCTCGATAAGGGCAGTTTTGAAGTCAAGACTGAAGCCCAGTTTTACGACCCGGAAGCACAACAATTCTTAGCCGACCGGTACATCATAGGCACGTGTCCAAAGTGCACAGCGGACGGAGCGTATGGAGATCAGTGTGAAAAATGCGGGAGCGCACTGTCTCCAAACGACTTAATCCAACCCAAATCCACACTCAGCGGTGCGACCCCCATTTTAAAGGATACGACCCTCTGGTATCTGCCCATGGGACGGCACGAGGAGTGGCTAAAAGACTACATCGAAAAAGGGCTATTCGAAGGGCAACCACACCACGATCCGCAAACATGGAAAGCCCACGTCACAGGCCAATGCCGCAGTTGGATTGACGGTGGACTGCAAAGCCGTGCGATGACGCGTGACTTGGATTGGGGCGTCTCAGTGCCGGTGGAAGGCGCAGAAGGCAAAGTCCTCTATGTTTGGCTCGATGCGCCCATTGGGTACATCACCGCTACCATGGAATGGGCGGAAAAAAACGGAAAAGACTGGCGAGATTGGTGGCAATCAAAGGATGCAGAGCTCGTGCATTACATCGGCAAAGACAACATCGTTTTTCACTGCCTCATTTTCCCGATTCTTTTGCGGGAACATGGCGGATACAATTTACCGACCAACGTCCCTGCCAATGCCTTCATGAATTTGGAGGGAGACAAAATCTCCACATCCCGCAACTGGGCCGTTTGGGTCAGTGAGTACCTCGAGCAATTTCCCGGGAAGAGCGATGAGATGCGCTACGTGCTCGCGAGTATTATGCCTGAACAAAAAGACAGCGAATTCACCTGGACCGATTATAGAGAGCGCATCAACAACGAATTGGCGGATGTCCTAGGCAACTTCATTAACCGGGTGGTGGTGCTTACCCAGAAGTACTATCAAGGCCAGGTACCAGAGGCCCTTGGGTCCGCAAGCGAATCTGCTGACGACGCCATCATCGAGGCGTTGCAAACGGCCCCCGAACGCATCGGCGCATTGATTCAAAGAAACCGCTTCCGTGAAGCCTTGCACGAAGCTATGGGTGTGGCTCGTTTGGGCAACAAGTACATGACGGAGCAGGAGCCTTGGAAGGTGCAAAAAACCAATCCAGAGCGTACTGCAGTCATCTTGCACCACTGCATCCAAGTCGCTGGCATCTGTTCGGTCGTACTCGAACCCTTTATTCCGCGGACAGCCAAAAAAATTCAAGGGGCATTTGGCGTTGAAAACGCTACCTGGTCATCCGCTGCTGCAGATATGATTCCAGCGGGAAGAACGCTGAATCCATTGCCCATTTTATTCGAAAAAGTAGAGGAATCGGTCGTTCAAGCACAATTGGAGAAATTGCAAGCGAGCCGCGCCGAGACGGAAACCAGTGTTCAACCAATCAAAGAGGAAATGACATTTGATGATTTTCAAAAGCTCGATCTACGGGTCGGTGAAGTAATCGCATGCGAACGGGTCCCTAAAGCGAATAAATTGCTCAACTTGACCATTCGAACAGGACTGGATGAGCGCACTGTATTGAGCGGGATTGCCGAACATTTCGAGCCCGAGCAAGTCGTTGGGAGGCGCGTAACGGTATTGGTCAACCTCGCTCCTCGTACCATGCGCGGCATTGAAAGTCAAGGCATGGTCCTCATGGCTGAAACCGCGGACGGGGGCTTGCGGTTTGTCACACCAGAAGAAGGCACCGCTGCAGGAGACGTCATTAGCTAACTGCATTGCAAAAGAATTTGGGTCGAAGTGCAACCTCCATTGGAGGACCTCCGTATCCTATTCCATGCCGATGTAGCTCAGCTGGTAGAGCAACGCATTCGTAATGCGTAGGTCTGCGGTTCAAGTCCGCATCTCGGCTCATTTTTTCCGCTTGTCCCTTCGGGGGCAGGCGGTTTTTTTGTTTTCAATTGACGGAAACAGCCGTCAGAACATCATCTTGAGCGAAGCACTGACTGTTCGACCGTAAGCCCAATAGCCCTCTAAACGACCATTCTCCACAGTCCCTTGCTCCTTCACTCCGGTTTGCGGATTCGTCACGAACGTTTCAAATCCATCGGAGATGTAGATGTTGTTCAAGGCATTCTGAACGTTTACACTGGCCCTCCACGACATTCCTGCAAGGTCAAATGAATAGCTGCCTCTCACGTCCAAATAACCAAAAGAGGGAAGCATCACCGGTTGCAAACCCGATCGATCGGGATCTGTTCGGTCAGCATCGACTTCGAAACGCGCGTACAGCTTACTGTTGTGCACGTAATTCGCTCCAAAACGCCATCCTTTTCCAAAATTGAAACTGCTCAAAAATCCAATTTGCTGCTGTGGAGCATCGCTGACTTTGAGGCCGGCAGAATAGATAAAGAGCGATTCCAACACCTCGCCGCCTTCTTCGCTGATGATCTCCGCGTTGACATCATTCTCCCAGCGCCAGTTACCAAAGGAAGCCATACCTCCAATTTCCAAGAAACGGAATGGACGTGCCTTCCACTCAAACTCGAGTCCTTCGTGCGTCTGGGTCAACCCCGTAATAAACGCTCGGTACTCGGTGCCATCAGGACGCAACAACGGACTGCTCATGATGGTCTTGTCACGCCACTGCGTGTGGTACGCATTGACATCGAATGAAATCCCACGCCAGCGAAAACGATATCCAGCTTCAAGTGCGGCCACTTTTTCATTGGTCAACCGATCGTTGCTCAAGACATTCGAATAGTTGGTGAACACGTAGCGAATGAAAGGCGCTCTCGAATAAACACCTCCATTGACATAGAGATGACTTGTTCCCCCTAAACGCACACTTCCACCGGCTTTCGCATTGTATCCCCAGCTGCTCGCCTTTTCGGATTTGATTCCATACATAAATTGCTCCGAGGTGACCAGCTCGCCCGTTTCAGAATCGACTTCCGTGACGCTCTGCATGCCCGTCTCTTCGTAGCGGAAATACTTGTAGGGGTCAATTCGGCGGTATTGCGTGTAACTCATCGTACCGGCCGCGAAGAGACTGAACCGGTCGTCCTTGTATTCCAATTGAGCAAAACCACCACCATAGCTCACTTTCCCGATATCATCGTAGTCCACGACATCACCAGGTTGTGCCAGCAAGTTGTAATCGGGATTGACTCCGTAGCCGTCCGAACTTCCAAAGGACTGGAGATAGTAATCGCCCCCGAGTAGGTTGTCCACTTTCGTAAAATGTTTGCCGGCATAATACCGTCCGTCTATGCCCGCAATCAACTGAAGTCTATCGTTGAGATCGAAGCGCAATGTGGACAACACTCCAGTCCAAAAGTGCTCATTGTGCGCGTTTTCAATCAAACTCCGGCTACGCCCTCCGACAACCGTATCGCCTTCCATGACCACAGGGTCACCAAAAGCATGCACCGTATCAATCCATGCTTGGGCACTTTCGTTGAAGGCAATTTCATTGGCCGCGTAAGTCGTGGCTTGGTTATTCGACACATTCGAGTCGTAGAGATAATCCCAATTGAGTGTGGTTTTTACGGTGCGCGTAACGCCCGCCGTATCCACGTATGATTCGCTCAAACGGGGTGAACTTGTGCCATCATATCGGGACCCGTAACCCTGGCCCGTGCTGATGTAATAGCTCGTTGCAAGGTTTGCACGTTCACTCAACTGCCAATAATGGTTGAGTGCAAATTGTGGCTTGTGGTAGCCATTGGTGCGCGAGTTGAAGGTGGAATTGTCATAATCTCCGCGATTCAAATACCCCCAATCCTCATTCCACCGATGGGCCTCATACCCTAAGGCGTTGAGGTCATTGAAGCGATCGACGGTCAATTGACCGCGGCGTTGGCCGTGGGTTTGTGGAGCACCAATGGCGGTGAAAACCAGCCTGTGCGCACCGAAATCTTTGGCTGCCGTCAAGAAATAACTCCAAGCATCGATGAACGTGGCATCCACATAGGCATTGCCCGCAGTGCGACTCCCCACAGCACTCACAGCCCACCCACTCGGTAAGATTCCGGAACTGAGAGAGAGCATCGATTTGTAGCGTCCATAATCGGTCATGCTCTGCATGAAACTCCCGCCCCGCTGCATGTCGGTGGCCTTGGTGATGATGTTGAGCGTGCCGCCCACAGAATTGATGGCCAACTTGGACGCTCCCAGCCCGCGTTGGACTTGCATCGTATTGACCGCGTCGCCCAGCCCAGCCCAATTGGACCAATACACCCACCCGCTTTCCATGTCATTGACTGGAATTCCGTTGATCAATACGGCTACGTTGCGCTGGTCAAACCCGCGAATATTGATCCGGCTATCTCCAAATCCGCCGCCGCTTTTGGTGGCATAAACCCCTGGTGTGACATTCAAAGTCTCGACCAATTCTTTGTCCCCTATCTGCTCTTCGATGGTACGAGCATCCAAAGTCGAAACAGCAATAGGAGTCTCTCGATCTATGGCCACCGATGCAATGATGTTGGCCTCTGCCAGACCAATGGTGGAACTCTTCATCACGACGAGCCCCAAATCAATCGCTGCCATTCCGAGGTTGCCCCCTTGACGCGCAGGCAATTGGATATAGGTCCGTACCATCTCATAACCGATCATACTGACCACCACATGCGCCTCACCCGTTTGGCGGGTGCTAAAGCGAAAGTTTCCGTCAAAGTCGGTCATACCGCCCGTTGCGTATTCTTCCAAATAAACCGAGGCCCCCACGAGCGATTCGCCCGTGACTTGGTCCAATACCCGGCCCGTTATCTGGGTCTGGCCGTTCACTGTTGAAAAGCAGAAAAAAGCGCTCGCGAGCAAAAGAAGCGAACACAAAACAGGTGCGTGCGAATGGGTCATGTGAACAGTTGCAATCGGTTCCCTCGAAATCCAAGGTGCTTGCAAGTTAAGTGGATTTCAAGAAGCGCCGCTCCAACGCCCTTGATTCCATAAATAGCGCGCAATTTGGACGGTATTTGTCGCTGCTCCTTTGCGCAGGTTATCCGCTACAATCCAAAGATGCAGCCCCCGAGGATGCCCCAAATCTTTGCGAATGCGCCCAACAAATACTTCGTTTTTTCCAGCGGCATGCAGCGGCATTGGATACGAATTGTTGGCCGGTTCATCTACCACCTCCACACCGTCAAAATCGCGCAACAATTGAAATACCTCATCCAGTTCAAAATCACGCGCAAACTCGAGATAAACGCTTTCACTGTGCCCTCCCATGACAGGAACTCTCACAGCGGTGCAGGACATCTGCACAGCATCATCCCTCAATATTTTCTTGGTTTCATTCCACACCTTCATTTCTTCACGCGTATATCCATTCTCTTCGAACACATCGCAGTGCGGAATCACATTCATGTCGATGGGGTGCGGGTAAACCGCCTCTCCTTTATGGCCCGCACGTTCCGCTTCCAACTGTGCCATTGCAGCCTGTCCCGTTCCTGTAATACTTTGGTATGTGCTCACGATGCCCCGTTCAATTGAAAAGGCGTCATGCAACGGTTTGAGCGCCATGACCAATTGCATGGTGGTGCAATTCGGATTGGCGATAATGCGGTGATGCGACTTGATATCAGACCCGTTCACTTCAGGGACGACCAAAGGACAACTCGCGTCCATTCTAAAGGCACTGCTGTTATCGACTACGGTGCATCCCTGTTCCGCAAATTGAGGAGCCCATTCTAAGCTTACGCTTCCCCCAGCACTGAATAAGGCGACATGTGGATTGGAGCGCAACGCATCTGCAACCGACATCACCCGTTGAGGTTTCCCTTGAAACATGACTTCTTTTCCCACGCTGCGTTCGCTACCAGCGGGTAACAAGGTGCGCACTGGAAAATCCAATTCTTCCAACACTTTCAACATGGTTTGGCCAACCAACCCTGTTGCACCGATGATTGCAACATCAATGGGGCCTTGTTTTATTTGATCGATAGAATCCATTTTGTAAGCGGTACAGTGTAATTGATGCGAGGTAAGCCAAATCTCTGATAAAATTGAGAGATTTGTAGCATTGATTGTGAGAGGATGAGGAATTGGAGTGTTTTCGCGCGAGGAGTGTGCCTGACGGGGTGTTTGCTGGGCCTTCGGGAAATGGTCGCGCAAGAAGAAGATTCTGTGCACTGGAAAGGCACGTTGGATCAATGGGAGCATACTGCATCCCTTTGGCAACTCAACGCCCCTCAAGCGGGAAATGCATGGCTCTATGCTTGCATGAATACGGCCTTCATTCCGCATGATTCATTGGGTCGAAAAGCGCGCGTGCGCTGGTCCCAATCTTATGCCGGGTCGAATAACAACTTCAGCCGCTTGCATTTTTTCACTCCACACGCTAGTGACTCAGCCGCTTTGCTACCCATTCCAATCTCAAATTGGACAGCCAATTCCGATTCACTCGCTACAGGAAGTTTCATTCACCTGGGCACAACAGGAACTCAAGACCCATTGGACTGGAGACGGGTTTCTGACCCCATGGCCAGTGGAGAGTCCTTTCCTCTCATTCAATCCACTCTGCCTGGTAGCTATTCAGAAGGGATGGACGCTTGGTTTGAATGGACACAATTGCCAGGTGATTCACTGGCGACCATTACCGTTGAATCCACCCTAACCAATGCACCACCACTCGCCATTTTTACCGCCGTTCACCCATTCCCCACATGCATCGGCATTTCCACTCAATTCACCATTTCGAACATCGATGCGATCGAATTCGAATTGGATCAATTTTCCATGTTTGTTCCTGACACGGTGGCGCCCAAACTGGAGGGATGCTCTTGGCCAGGCGACTCACTCGTTTCCTGGCATTTTAGTGAATCTGTAAGACCGGGTCTCGGAACTATCTCCTCTGCAATTGGACAACCCATGGAAATCCAGCAAAACCAAACGTCTAGCAAAACAATCCACATGCCATTCGATACCCATTGGATCCCAGGTATAGAACGGACTTTTTTACTTCAACACTTCACGGATCAAGATGGCAACATGCTGTCCGACACAACGGTCCAGGTCCTGTGGACATCACCCAACACCGCCAACCGGGGCGACGTTGTTTTGACTGAAATAATGGCCGACCCGACCCCTCACGACGATCTACCCCCTTGCGAATGGGTGGAGGTTTTGAATCGATCCAACCGCACGTTCGATGTCCAGTTTTGGAATTGGTGGGATGAGGGTTCCAGCGAGGTAATCCCCATCAAACCACGCCCACCGTGGGATGGAATCTTACTCCCCGGTGAACGCTTCCTGATCTCAGGGTGTAGCACCTCCATTTTGAATGGAGGTGCTTTGGAGGCACACATCCAAGGCGCCCCTGCTTTCAATGACTCCCAAGATGGATTGGGTATTCTTCGCAACGACGGGATGGTGCTGGATGCTGTTCATTATCTGCAAACATGGTGGCAGGGTGACAATGGAGGTGTATCACTTCAAATTTTACAGCCAGGGGCATGCGCTAGCCCTGTCAACTGGATTCGAAGTAACGCCATAGACGGCTGCACACCGGGCACGGCCAGCAACCAAGAAACAGCGATTGGGGTTGAAAGCGAACAGCTGGCTATTGAACGGATTGTCCCTACTTCGATATCGGACGGCTTTATCGAATTCAACAGTCCACTTGACCCGTTATCTGAAGTGCAGATTTCGCCGCGAGGAAGCGCCACTTGGCATACCGAGGACCACTTTCCTAACCGTTTGTTTTGGAACCAACGGTTAACACGTCCTGATCAGCGGGTACGCTTCGAAATTGACCGTCTAAAACGATGTGAGTCCGATTGGTCCACAGGATCGAGGTTCGCATTCAAAGTGGATTTTGAAACAGCCAGATTTCCTGAGCCAGGCGACCTCATCATCTCTGAAATCGCGGCGAATCCTGAGGGAAGCTCAGCCGTTTGGGGAGAGTTTATTGAGCTCTACAATCGCCACGGAAGCGATGCTATTGAACTTGGCGGTTTGCAGTGTGGCGATCTGACAATCGATGAGAGAAGTGTCCTTCAATCTGGTGAGCGGAGGGTTGTCTATCCAGGTGCATTACCAAATGAAAAGGGCACGGTGACATTGCGCAATGGAAAGGGAATCGTATTGGACGAGGTGCACTATTCAGCATGCTGGCATGCCCATCGAAAAAATGCGGAATCAGGATTCAGCCTTGTACGTGTCGACATCCATGGACCGGCACAAAACAATAAAAACTGGGCTTCAAGTGGGCACGCTCTCGGAGCCAGTCCGGGAGAAACAGATCCCGATGAGCGCATGGGGTCTTGGCTCGATGGACAGAATTTAGATGTTTTTGATGGTGCATTCTTGCTGCATGGACAAACCTCGAGTGACACCTATTTTTTATTCAGCAAACCCGTTCAGTTGGACACCACCCTCTTCAGGGTCGTCGGACAACAAGAACCCATTGACTGGTTTCATTCTGCTGATGCCAATCGCATTTGGGCGCAATCCGCCTTGTTGCCCATCCCGGATTCTATCTGCGCCATGGATGTCCACGGACGCATCGAATGGCTAAAAACCCGCCCGTTCGATGTCAATTTAAACGAAGAAAACACTTCGATGCATCTCAATGAAGTTCTCGATGCGGATGCCTTTGGAGAGCCCTTTATCGAGTTGGAGAACATAAATGCAACGGCTCTTGGGACAGCTGATTGGTTGGTTTCAACCGAGACACTCCCCTTTCCAGATGATTGGATCGCGCTGTCCCCAGGAATAAATTGGCAAATCCCTCCGAATGAGCCCTGGGCCTTTTCGGCGTGTCCCAATCGACTTCTTACACCACGGGCCATCACCACATCACTGCCAAGTTTATATGGTCGCAACCAGATTCATCTCAAATCCCCCGAGCATGTTATCGAAACGGTACCATTGAACACAGAACTTCACGCACCGTGGGCAAGTCCGAGAAAAACATCGTTAGAACGCCTGCAGTCCAGAGCAAATGCACAATGGAAGTCCAGTGCAGCTGTGAGCGGCTCAACCCCAGGGGCTCAAAATAGTTGGAGTATCTGGGGGGCTACAGCACATCAAACGCGACTACCCAGCCTTGAAATCATACAAAGCACTTGGTTGGCGATGTCCCACAGCCAGCAACCCCGATCGGTCATTTTTGCGCTTCACCCCGGAGAAGATGAGACCGTTTGGCAAGCGCACATTTGCGTTCTCTCTGCTTCTGGACGGATTATTTGGCGGGTCCCGCAAAGTCCATGGATCGCCCCGAATCAATCGGCTTGGACAGGAGCCTGGGATGGCCGAAATGAACATGGAATTTTAGCAGCGGCTGGAAACTACCTGTTACAAGTCATTTTTGAAGAGGTTGAAACGGGGCGGCGTATTCCCACAGTTGCCCCGGTCTACATGGCTCCTGCACAGTAGCGACTAGGATTCGAAGCGAAATGACAGAACAAATCAAGGATTCTTTCCAATCTTCGCAGCGTGTTTGAAGGTCAATCGATTCTCGTTCCCTCACATGAGGTGTATGGCCCAGTCCTCTTGGCTTGGGCCTTGGGTATGCTTGCAACCTTGCTGTTGCGCGTTCGATTTGATCGCGAGTGGAATCTCACCATGTGGACCGTCATTCATATCAAACGTGTTTGGCAACGCCTGTCCGATGAGTCTGCCCGTACCGGTGGAACCATGACCAGTCACACCATGGGACTCATCGCATGGAGTCTATGCGGAGGGTGCTGGGCGGTTGCACAGTACCCCGACATTCCTGCAGGCTCCGGCCAGGTATGGTCTGGTTGCGCATTTGGGGCGCTCACAGGACTCATCGCTCTGATCGCGCGCACCCTTGGAGCATGGCTAGGAGGGTGGATTACCTTGGAACAAACGGCCGTGAAGCGCGGGCTGGAAATTGATCGCCACATGCGCAATTGGTTGCTTTGGGGCTTCATGGTTCTTTTTTTTCTATTCCTCATTCGAAATCCCGGATTCACGTTTGAACATCATCCCTTTCATGCCATGCTGATGCTTTGGTGGGCTTGGATTGGACTCAAATGGCTGCGTCAATTGCAAGTCGTTGTTCGCTCATCTCTTCATTTCGGCTGGGGAATTGCGTACATTTGCACCTTCGAAATCGGCCCTACTTGGATTCTTTACCGAGAAATCTTTAGCTGACTAATTCGAGCAACCAAGATCCAGATATGGCGCAAAAGCTCAAGACTATTCTGATTTCTCAACCTCGCCCTACAGCAGAGAAGTCACCTTACTTTGACCTTGCTGACCGTCAAAAGCTCACCATCGATTTTCGCCCTTTCATTCATGTAGAAGGGGTTGATGGGCAGGAGTTTCGACAGCAAAGAGTTGCATTCGCGGAGCATACTGCGGTCATTTTAACGAGCAGAAACGCCGTTGACCACTTTTTTCGCCTTGCAGAGGAGCTTCGATTTGAAGTTCCCGATACCATGAAATATTTCTGCATCAGCGAAGCCACGGCTTTCTATTTACAGAAGTATGTCGTTTACCGGAAACGTAAGATTTTCTTTGGAAAGCAAAGCTTCCAAGACTTGATGGAGCACATCAAAAAACACAAATCCGAGTCATTCATTTTGCCTTGCAGCGATTTGATGAAGCCGTCCATTCCTAAATTATTGGATGAAGTCGGCATCAACTACAGCCGGGCTATGATGTACCGCACGGTATGTTCGGATTTGAGTGATTTGAGTGAGGTGAAGTACGATGTCTTGGTTTTTTACAGCCCGAGTGGCATTGAGAGCCTTTTCAAGAACTTCCCGAATTTTGTGCAAGACGAAACGCGCATAGCCACATTTGGCCCCACCACGGCCAAAGCAGCCAAGGAAGCCAACCTTCGCGTCGACATTGCGGCGCCAACTCCGAAGGCCCCCTCCATGACAATGGCGATTGAGCATTACATTTTGGGCAAATAAATCTGCCCTTGTCCACTTCCTATCAGGAAAACCGCTCATTCGCCCGGCCCTACCGACTAAAATCAAGGGACGTTCTCAACAACGTGTTTGAGAACGGGAGGAAAGTCAAATCCTGGCCTGTCATACTCCACTTTATCGACACAGCATTGCCCGAGGCAGTGCCTTGTCAGGCAGCGGTGAGTGTGAGCAAGAAACGGTTTAAGCGTGCAGTTGACCGAAACCGCATCAAACGACTGCTTCGAGAAGCGTGGCGTCTTGAAAAAATTCCTGTAGAAAAAGCACTGCATGCACACGGAAAACAACGTGCAATCGTTTTCATCTTTACAGGCAAAGAAATGCCCACGTATGAAGCCATTCTCTTGTGTGTGCAAACCGTCCTGAAAAAAATGCCACTCCCCTCCGACTCACCCGAAAATGAAGAAGTTCTTTCCTGAAATATCCAAACGTCTCGGAAAAGGACAGCCCGCTCATCGACGATGGAAGTGGATTCTATTTCCTGTCGTTTTCCTGATGTTAGCCGCTGCTCCTTTGCGCGAGAATTATTTTGAGATGTCCAAGCAATTGGAAATCATGACAGCACTTTTTCGCGAACTGAACATCTACTATGTGGATGAGCTTCAGCCGGGGAAACTGATGGAATCGGGAATCGATGCCATGGTGCACAGTCTCGATCCGTATACGGTCTATTATCCTGAGTCACGTGTTGAGGATTTAAGGTTCATGACGACGGGAGAATATGGCGGTATAGGAGCCAGCATCCAATTTCTCAATGGCCAGCATACCATGGTCGATATCTTGCCTGGCTTCCCTGCCGATAAAGAAGGCTTGAAAATTGGAGATGTCTTATTGTCAGTCGATGGCAAGTCTCTTGCCAATGTAGATGTGGATCTGGTTCCTGAAATGTTGCAAGGAGCAAGTGGGTCAGAGGTGGTGATTTTATTCAAGCATTTCGGATCGGAAGAAGCTCTTGAAATCTCGCTGACCCGCGAAAAAATCAAACTGCCCGCCGTTCCATTCCGTTCCGTAGTTCAGGACAGTACAGGCTACATTGTGCTGTCGCAATTTACACGTGGCTCATCCTTTGAAGTTCGACAAGCACTCCGTTATCTCCAAGACAGCGTGGGAATCAACCAACTCGTTTTAGATTTGAGAGGCAATGGGGGAGGGCTTTTGCAAGAGTCCATTAGCATCGTAAATCTTTTTGTAGAGAAAGGGCAAGAGGTTGTCAGCACTCGAGGGAAAAAC
Source organism: uncultured Flavobacteriales bacterium (assembly GCA_905478325.1). Classification (GTDB taxonomy): domain Bacteria; phylum Bacteroidota; class Bacteroidia; order Flavobacteriales_D; family Sanyastnellaceae; genus UA16. The sequence continues at coordinate 218,043 of CAJQIB010000008.1, forward strand.
GAGGAATGGCTTAAATCCTATACAACTCGAGGTGAACCAATTGCACCGGACATCCCCCTTGCCATTCTCATTGATGGTCAATCTGCATCCGCATCTGAAATTGTGGCTGGCACCTTGCAAGATCTTGATCGGGCCTTGGTGGTTGGACAAGAGAGTTTTGGAAAAGGCCTGGTGCAGCAGACGAAGCAACTCGCGTACGGTACCCGGCTCAAAGTGACGGTTGCAAAATATTACACCGCTAGTGGCCGTTGTATCCAGCGGTTGGATTATGGGGGCGATCGCGCACAAGATGGAGCGGCCCTTGCCGTTTCAGATTCTGCTATTCAAGTCTTTTACACCACCAACGGCCGGCCCGTTGTTGACGGAAAAGGAATCCAACCCGATGTCCTGATAGACACCCCATATTCTAGCTACGTTTTGAACGGGCTTTACCTCAACGGTGTCCTCTTTGACTTTGCTAACCAATGGTTTTCAGAACACGACAGCATCGGACCGGCGTCGGACTTTACCCTTTCCGATTCCGACTGGAACGCATTTGTAACATTTACAGCAGGAAAGGATGACGCGGTCTATGAATCGAGCAGTTCCATGATCTGGGAAGAGCTTCTTGAAGCTGCTGCTTTTGAGCAATATATCGATACCGAAGGAGAGGCATTCGATGCCTTTTCAAAGGTTCTGGCCCCCGACACACAGCGCGACCTGAATCAATTCCGCAAGGAAATCCAAACGGCCTTGGAGCAGGAAATCATTCTGCGCTACTACCTCCAAGATGGTGTCATTGAATGGCTCATTCCACAAGATTCCGTGCTCCAGAAATCAATTGATTTGCTTTCATCTGGCGAAGCACGACAGCTACTTTTAGGCCCCGTGAATCCGTAATGCCATGACGGAAACAAGAAGAGACCGGACCCCTGGGACAACGAATCCTCTTGTACAGCGTGCCTATGATGCCGCGATGATCCTCACCGTCATTGCGCTTCCCTTTTCAAATTTCTTGATGAGTCAAGGCGCCTTTTTGATGCTTCTCGCTTGGGCCTTGGACCGATGGAAAAACGGGCCACTCTTTCGATCTCGCGGGTGGGGGTTTTGGCAAACACAACTGACTTTCTGGGCGGTAATCGCATTGTTTGCTTGGCTCCTCATCGGCCAATTGTGGACCACCGAATTGCAAAATGGATGGACGGCCCTCCGCATCAAGCTTCCCCTATTGGCCTTCCCATTGGTCTTAATTACAGGGCGTTGGGACTTCAAGCGCGGAATGCGTGTGGTGAGTTACACCTTGGCCCTTTCCATCGCCGCGGCTTGTCTAGCGGTATTGTGGACTGGCTATCAAAGCGATTCCCCGCTGCACGCGCGGGAATGGTCTCCATTCATTTCGCACATCAGATTCAGTCTTATGATCGCGTTCGCTTGGTCATGGTGGTTCTGGATTTTTATCCGACAGCGTGCAACGCGAGCAGGCCTCATTTGCCTTCTTCTTTCTCTTTTAGGTGGGTGGGTCATTTGGAAGACCGCTTCCATCACGGGGCTCTTGATGGTCCCGCTCTCCGGCGCCTTGGTCCTGTGGCTCGAAGGCCTCGGGGGAAAATCACCGCGCATGGCCCAAGTTCGATTCGGATTGCGCATTCTGGGCCTCTCGACTGGACTCCTGATTTGCATCGGAGGTTGGAACCTTAAGCCCACTCCACCCGCACCATCCGAAATGCTACAAACGACGGCTTTAGGAGCCTCATATCAGCACTTTCCGGAGCGTTGCTTGCGCGAAAATGGCAACCCCGTCTGGATCAACGTCGCTTGGAGTGAATTGGAGGCAAGTTGGAACGCAATCAGCGGGGTTTCTTTTGACGGACCCGATGGTCGCAATCAAGAATTAAAAACGACTTTAATTCGTTTTCTGACCTCCAAAGGATTGACTAAAGATGCCGCCGGGATCCATGCTTTGAGTAAAGGGGACATTGAACATGTCGAGGCGGGCATACCCACTGTATTAGAATTTGAACACCAGGGCCTTCGGAGACGCTGGGATATCATTCAATTTGAAATTGCAAACTGGCTTGATGGCGGCGACCCCAGTGGACATTCATTGGTTCAGCGGTTTGCATTTCTCCACGCCGCCTCCTATGTCTACCATAGCCACCCTTTACTTGGTGTCGGAACCGGTGATCTCAAGCGTGAATTCGCTTCAGCCTATGTCGCGATAGACTCCCCTTTGCAACTTCCCTTCCGCCTTCGTGCGCACAATCAATATGTCACGTTCTTAATTTCAGGAGGCCCCATAGCTTTGATTTTATGGATCGCTGTTCTCGTGTCATTGCATTTTACACAAGCAATGGTTCCTGAACGAAGGGCCACCCTTTTATTCGTGCTCATTCTTGGATTGTCCTGTCTGTCAGAAGACACTCTTGAAACACAGGCAGGAGTGACCTTTGCCGGTTTATTCATCGGTTTATTCGGACGAAAAATGAGAGAAAAACCCCTCTAAAATTCGAGAGGTTAGCGCTTGCCGTGTTCCGTCCAAAGCTGTTCAAAAGCTTCCCAAACTGAGGCAACAGAAACGTCAAGTCCTGTCGATTTATCCACGTTTGTGGCGACAAGCCAGCGAGCCTGCTTTCCGACCGGATGCCATCGCTGAGGCCAAGCAGGGGCCTCATGGCCGTACAAACCAACGCAAGGCGTGTCCAAAGTCGCCGCAAGGTGCAAAGGGCCGGTGCTCGAAGCGAGCAAGCCATCTGCAGACTGAATCAATGAGATCAACTCCCCCAACTTCAATTGCCCCGTCACATCCACAAGATTGGGGTGGTTCATGGACCGCAAACTCTCGATGGTTTTTCCTTCAGCGGAGGTCCCCGTGATCAAGACACGACACCCCCGTTGCAAAAACCACTCTGCAGCTTCTTGGTAACGAGCGAGCGACCAATTGTTGGCACTACCAGCGGATCCCGGGTGCATGATGACACAGCGTTGGTCCGAGTCGAGCCATGTTGACGCCCCTGTTATCGCGTGTTGCGCCAACTCCCAAGGCACAACATTCCATTTGCACAAGGCCGACCATTCTTTGGGGTCTTCTGGCACAATCAATCCCGGCTTAAACCAACCGGGCGTTAAATGCAACCGATACAGCAGATGCAATCCATGCCACGTTTCATGCTTACCTGAGCGTTTCCGCGACTGCCAAACCCGATGTGTTAACATCCGAATTGTCAGGAAGCGCCTGCCGGTACCGATTCGGATTGGAGTCTTGGCATCCCGCACGGCTCGCACTACCGCTGGGTCCGGATACGCCAAAACAACGGCATCAAACCCCGTCAAGTCGGGAGGAGAAACGGGGTCCCAAATCAATACCTCATCTACAGCATCTGCTATTTCTGCAACAGGAGCAGCATAGGTCCGCACCAACAATGTCACTTGGATTTCTGAAGCAGATTGCTTTAACCAGCCAGCCAACGGAAGCGTCAAAACCAAATCTCCAATGGCATCTGTTCGTGCAATCAAAACACGCTCTACTTTCGCTTTTCCCGCCTTCTGTAATAAGCGTTTGCCACGAGCAACACGATGTACTTTGCGGTACTTGTGCAAGGTAGCGCGAGCGCTCATGTATGCGATCGTCCATCCTGTCGCACCGTCCTTCCATCCTCCTTTCAATACGCTTGTTTTCACCCATTGAAAACACGCCTTCGCACCTCGAATCAAGGGCCAAGATGCCCATAACCCCCCGGTGTACGAGGCTGCAGCGATATCTGAGAAGTAATCTATTTGCCGCTCATGGTCTTCCAACGAATGGTATGAATGATGCAGCAAATCCCCTTCAAGATGCCCTTCAGAACTGGGTTGCAACAATGCCAATCGGTCGTGCGGATTCTCTCCTCCCCAAGCGGCGGCATCTCGTTTCCATAGTCTCAACTTGCAATCGGGATACCAACCGCTATGCCGCACCCATTTTCCGCAATACGATGTCAGTCGATTGAATCCGTAAGCCAAATGAGGCGGATCAATAGACGCCTTCCACAAGAGCAGGGCTTGTTTTAGCTCATCACTCAATGATTCATCGGCATCCAAGGAGAGCATCCAAGAACCCTTGGCTTGTTTCCAAGCCCAGTTCTTTTGTTCTACATGTCCTTCAAAGGCATGAGATATGAAGACGGCACCCCGCTCTTCACACAATGTCCGTGTGGAATCTGTCGACCCGGAATCCACGACAACAACCTCATCCGCCACGTCTGCCAGGGAGTCTAGGCAACGCGCAATGTTGCGTTCTTCATTGAACGCGATGATGACTGCTGATAAATAGGGCTTGTCCATGTTCTAAATGACAGTTGCAAGTTACTGCGCTGAATCCATGAAGTTTCCAACGAGGACCTTGCAGCCACAAATTGAGCGCTTAATTTTACAGCATGAATGTTCTTCTGTTGGGAAATGGCGGCCGGGAGCACGCCATCGCTTGGAAACTGAGTCAATCCTCTTTGTTGCGCACGTTGCACGTGGCACCAGGCAATGGTGGTACCCGGAGTTTAGGGACATCTGCTGATCTGGACCCGATGGATTTCCAGAGCGTAGAGCGCTACATCCGAAAAAATCAAATCGACTTGGTTGTTGTCGGGCCCGAAGCCCCCCTCGTCAATGGCATTGCTGATTATCTCGAGGACAGTAAAAAGGTCAACGTGAAAGTGGTTGGCCCGCGAAAGGCCGGAGCATTGTTGGAAGGCAGCAAGCGTTTTGCAAAGGAGTTCATGCACCGCCATTCGATTCCAACAGCACGCTATGGCAGTTTTAACAACACACAATTGGACAAAGCCGTGTCATTCTTAGACACCGTTTCTCCCCCATATGTTTTGAAGGCAGATGGATTGGCTGCGGGCAAAGGTGTCGTCATTACGAGCTCCAAACAAGAAGCCAAGGACACCTTGAAGTCCATGCTTCTAGATGGGGCCTTTGATGGTGCGGGGAGTGAGGTTGTCATTGAAGAGTACTTGGATGGAAAAGAAGTGAGCATGTTCGCCATTACAGATGGTAGAAGATTCCACTTACTCCCGTCGGCCAAAGATTACAAACGTCTTGGCGATGGGGATACAGGGCCAAATACGGGGGGGATGGGAGCCATCTCTCCGGTGCCATTCTTAACCGAAGAATTTCAAGAGAAGGCCCTGAATCAAATCATCATTCCAACCATTAAAGGGTTGGAAAAGGAAGGGATTCCTTATGTCGGATTCCTCTTTTTTGGATTGATGAAAGTGGGCAGCGACCCCTTTGTCGTTGAATACAATTGTCGATTGGGTGACCCTGAAACAGAAGTCATTCTTCCGCGCATTAAAAGTGATTTACTTCACCTTTTTGACAGCCTCTGCTCAGGCCTTCTTTCAGAATACGACCTGGTGGTTGACGATCGAGCAGCAAGCACCGTTGTTTTGGCCAGCGACGGGTATCCTGGGCCTTATGAAAAAGGGAAAGAGATTAAGTTCTCGGATGATATTGACACCATCGATGGACACATCTTTCATGCCGGCACACGTGAAAACCGAAAGAAAACCTGGACCAATGGTGGGCGCATTCTAGCCCTAACAGGTCGTGGAAATGACTTAAAGGAAGCCGTCAAGAACAGTTACGCGCTCAGAGAACGCGTAAACTTCGAAGGGTGCTTTTCAAGAACAGACATCGGTCGTGATGCCTTGGAGGATTGAGGGGCAATTGGAAATGCGGTATCCCGCTTCCATTATACCAGACCTCCCTCTTGCTTCGCTTTTTGCGTGTACTTCTTTTGCAAACGCAGCCAAAAAGCTAGTCCAATGAACCCCAAGAGGATGACCACCGAGTTGATTGGATCACTTATCGGAACCAGCACGGTCTCGAAGGTCCATTCGATGAATTTTGCTACTGGGGTGATGATTTCTTGCGTGTTCATGGTAATCGATTCGGCACAAAAATAAGCATCCCGTGGTATCCATCCTCCGTTCAAACCAACCGATTGCTTGGCTCATTGTTCCGGTGACCGGTTTGTTCTGGTTTTTACTCACAATTTGGGGGACAAACACCGCTTTTTTATCCCTCGTAATTCAGGCAATCGGAAGCCTCACAATTGCAAGTATGGCGCACCGAGTTTACGTGCGCTATGGATTTGTAGAACGCGGAGACCCTGCACTTGCATGGCTTTCCATGGTCTTGCTACTCCTGCTTATGCCACAAGAAACGTTGGCGTCTGCCGCCCGTTCTTGGCTGGCATTGCTCTTGCTTTTGGCTGCAGTTGATCAAATCCTTCAGGTGCATCGTCAAACCTCGACCAGTGGATTGCAATTCCGAAGCGGAGCCCTCGCATCCCTCTCCACCATGCTCGAACCGCTTCATTTCGGGTTCGTTTTGGCCATGCTAATTGTTTTGAGCATATCACGTCCCTTCATATTCAGAGAATGGTCGATGATGGTGATCGGACTTGTTTGGGGCATCGCAATCGCCCAAGCCGTGAGCGCTTTTGGCCCTGACTGGGGGGTGTCCATTCGCGAGACATCTGAAACGCTTAGCCTGCAGGGGTATAGAACCCGCTGGATTTCTCCGCATTTTGCACGCCTTTGGCTCATCGTCCTCTCCGTTTGGGGAGGCGGCATCTTATTACGTGAAAAGACGAAAGTGAGCCTTCGCGCTCACACCACCCGTACACATTTACTCATTCTATTCTGGGTCTCACTGCTTCTCGCGAGTCTTATTCAACCGACTTACCTCCCGTTCGTTACAGACGACATCCGCATTGCTTTTAGGGGACAATCCTACGGAACATTGGACAAGTTCTTAGCTGTAGGTGCCGCTTTTGGCGTCGTCGGACTCGTTCCACAGACTCGCCGACACCGTGGATTATCTGCAAAGGCTGACACCTTTCGTTTGTTGGTGATTCTCGGGAGTTTGTTGATTCTTTTTATGCCCTCTCTTTGAGGCACGATTGGAAGTCTTTCCCGAACTTCGCCTCATGAAATTTGGTGTCGTAACATTCCCAGGATCCAACTGCGATATGGACATGGTCCATGCCTTGGAACATGATTTAGGTTTTGAAGTCGTGCAGCTTTGGCACAAAGACCGTGACTTACAAGGTGCTGATGTCATCGTACTTCCAGGCGGATTTAGTTACGGTGACTATTTGCGAAGTGGTGCCATCGCACGGTTTTCCTCCATCATGGAGCCCGTTGTGGCACACGCTAAAAAAGGAGGACGCGTCTTTGGTGTTTGCAATGGCTTTCAAATTTTGTGCGAAGCGGGGCTTCTTCCAGGAGCTTTGTTACACAACGAGAGCCAGAAGTTCATTTGTCGGAATGTCCATTTGAAGCCGGTGTCTCGGATCGCCTCAATCTCTGCTGAATTGGACCCTTCGAAACCACGGATGATTCCGATTGCGCACGGTGAAGGGAATTATCACATCTCCGCAGATGGCTTGAAAGCCTTGGAAGATCAGGATCAAATCCTGTTCCAATACTGCGACGAAAAGGGCAAAGTCAACCCCTGGTCCAACCCCAACGGGTCCATGCACAACATCGCCGGTGTAGCCAATGAACAAATGAACGTCTTTGGAATGATGCCACACCCCGAGCGCGCCGCTAGTGAAGATCTCGGCAACACCGATGGCGCAGCCATCCTAAGCGGGCTGGTTGCATTGGCAGAGGCCTGACGCAGCGTTCATTATGTTGGCAAAATGGCTTGCTCCTTGCGGCACGCCGAACAAGAACACCTTAGATTTGTTGGAATCGTCAAACCGTATTGGCTCTGAACCATGAAATCCTTCCCTGCAGGCCCTCATCTCTCTCGTATCCAGACTCCTGCTGATTTACGCAGTCAATTTGATCAATCGGATTTGCCCGTTATCTGTGACGAACTCCGTCAGTTTATCGTGGATGTAGTTTCAGAGAAAGGCGGGCACTTTGGGGCGAGCTTGGGAGTAGTGGAGTTGACTGTCGCTTTGCATTATGTGTTCAATACGCCCGAAGACCAACTGGTTTGGGATGTAGGACACCAAGCTTACGGCCACAAAATCCTTACTGGGCGACGCGACACGTTTCACACCAATCGCGAATACAAAGGACTTTCAGGCTTTCCAAAGCGATCGGAAAGTCCGTATGACACATTTGGCGTAGGCCACAGCTCAACGTCCATTTCTGCTGCATTGGGGATGGCTATGGCCAGCAAGATTGATGGCAAGAATCAGAAACAACACATTGCAGTCATTGGCGACGGCGCCATGACAGCAGGTTTGGCATTCGAAGGGTTGAACCACGGCGGTTCTGAAGACACCAATTTATTGGTCGTTTTAAACGACAATTGCATGTCCATTGATCCGAACGTCGGCGCGTTGAAGGATTACCTGACAGACATCACGACGTCCAAGACATACAACAAGGTCAAGGATGAGGTTTGGCACCTTCTCGGACGTATTTCAAAATTCGGTCCCAATGCTCAAGCCATCGCGCAAAAAGTGGAAGCCGCTGTCAAGTCCGCCTTGCTCAATCAATCCAATCTTTTTGAATCCCTCAATTTTCGCTATTTCGGCCCCGTAGACGGTCATGATGTCGAGCATTTAGCACAAATTCTTGAAGACATAAAGCACATTCCTGGACCAAAACTACTGCACTGCGTTACAACAAAAGGGAAGGGGTACGCTCCGGCAGAAGCAGGGAGTCCAACCACGTGGCACGCACCAGGTTTGTTCAATAAAGAGACGGGTGAAATTGTTCGAGTCAAGAAAACCGAGCCACAGCCTTCCAAGTTTCAAGACGTATTCGGTCACTCCATTATTGAATTGGCCAAGATGGATTCGCGCATTGTTGGCGTCACGCCAGCCATGCCCTCAGGATCGTCTTTAAAGTTTATGCTCGAAGAGATGCCTGACCGTGCCTTTGACGTCGGCATTGCAGAACAACATGCTGTTACATTTAGCGCAGGCTTGGCTACGCAAGGAAAAGTACCTTTCTGTAATATTTATTCTAGTTTCATGCAGCGCGCGTATGACCAAGTCATTCATGACGTTGCAATCCAAAATCTTCCTGTCATCTTCTGCCTTGACCGCGGAGGGGTTGCTGGAGCCGACGGACCGACGCATCATGGCGCATATGACATGGCGTACATGCGGTGCATTCCGAATATGGTTGTTTCCGCACCCATGGATGAAATTGATTTGCGAAATTTGATGTTTACCGCATCACAAAAACACTCCGGCCCCTTCTCGATTCGATATCCACGAGGTGCCGGAACCATCATAGATTGGAGACAGCCCTTTGAGGCGATCACGATAGGGACAGGTCGCAAATTAGAGGCCGGAGAAGACATTGCAATTTTGACAATCGGCGCCATCGGAACGCAAGCAACAAAAGCAATCCCTTTATTGAAAAGCCGTACGATTTCAGCTGCACATTATGACATGCGCTTTGTCAAACCATTGGACGAAATGCTGTTGCACGAAGTCTTCGGTTCTTTTGATGAAATCATTCTTGTAGAAGATGGCTGTGTTTTAGGTGGATTTGGAAGTGCGGTCATTGAGTTCATGGTAGACAATGGATATCGCGCACAGGTCAAGCGATTGGGATTGCCTGACCAGTATGTCGAACATGGCACGCAACAGGAATTGTATGCAGAAAACGGATACGACACCCATGGAATCGTTGAAACTGCCGTTGCCATGATGGAACAAAAAAACAACCGGCTCACAGCCATTCAAACGGCTGGATAACCCGAACCATGGAAGAGGAAATTCGCAACCGAGTCGATGAAAGTGGTCTTGTTTCACTCGACCTCGGCGATCTTCTGCCACAGTCTCCCATTGTCTCTTTTGACTTACAAGACCACCTTTGGGAAGGCTTTATTCTTCGCGAAAAGCCTTTCCGAGAAATGCTTAAATCGCTCAGCGAATCTGACTTTTCAGGACGCATAGTCGCCCTGTATTGTTCGACCGATGCTGTGATTCCAGACTGGGCATGGATGCTCGTTACCTCCCATTTGACCCTCCTCAAAGCCCACGTTTTAATCGGAAGTCAAGAAGAGGTTCGCTCACAACTGTTGATTGCCAACATCGACGCGATGGATCCAAAGCCTTTTGTTGGAGCACGCATTGTCATCAAAGGATGTTCAGAAGCTGGCGGACCTCATGCACTTGGGCAAGTCATCAGAAAACTTCAACCCGTTGCTCGCTCGATTATGTACGGTGAACCGTGCTCTACAGTCCCCATTTACAAGCTACCAAAAGCTTCAAGCTAGGCCTACAGAATTGCAACATCTGAGGTAACTTCGAAGGGACATCCATTGATGATGCCCTGACCACATGATTACAGCAAGCTCAGACAAAAAGCTCTTCTTAATTGATGCATACGCCCTGATTTTTCGGGCGTATTACGCATTCATTAAAAACCCCAGAATCAATTCCAAAGGGATGAATACCAGCGCAGTATTCGGATTCACCAATGCGATTTTAGAAATTATTCGCAATGAGCACCCCACGCATTTAGCGGTCGTATTTGATGCGCCAGGAGGGTCATTTCGCAATGTTCAGTATCCCGAGTACAAGGCCAACCGGGATGAAACTCCTGAAGATATCAAACGATCCGTTCCATGGATATTTCAAGTCCTGGACGGGCTCAACGTTCCGCAAATCAGCAAGGTTGGGTATGAGGCAGATGATGTCATTGGTTTTATCGCCCAAAAAGCAGAAATCGAAGGGTTCGATGTGTACATGATGACCCCGGATAAAGACTTCGGTCAGCTTGTGACTGAGAAAGTCAGGATGTTTCGTCCAGCAAAAGGCGGAGGTCCTGCTGAAGTGTGGGGGCCGCCAGAAATTTGCGAAAAATTCGGTGTGGATCATCCCAAACAGGTCATCGACCTCTTGGGTTTAATGGGCGATAGCGCTGACAACATCCCCGGAGTACCGGGGGTTGGAGCCAAAACTGCTTCGAAACTTCTACTCCAGTATGGCAGTATGGAGAGCATCATGGAGCACAGTCATGAACTGAAAGGGAAGCTCAAGGAGCGCGTTGAAGAAAACAAAGAGCAGGCTTTTCTCTCCAAAGAACTGGCAACTATTTGCTTGGATATTCCGATGGACATCGATCTAGACGCCATGATCATGGAGTCTCCCAAGCCCACCGAACTGCGCGCGACATTGGAGGACCTGGAGTTTCGCGCGTTGGCAAAACGCATCTTAGGGGATACTGAAGGCAGCACGCCCGTCAAGTCCAAGACTGCTGCCAACGAAAACGCAGTATTGACTTCCCCTGCAGACAATCCAGAGGGTGCTCAGTTGGACTTATTCGGCACACCCGCAGGAGCATCAAGTGCAGCGTCTTCAGCACATTTTGCAACGCCTACCACTGCGTTGTCTACCGAAAACTCTCTCGAAAAAGTAGCCCATCACTATACCTTGGTGCAAGATCGAGCTGCGCTCACGGCACTTGTAAATCGTTTAAAAGAAGCGGACGTCTATGCGTTTGATACAGAAACCTCTGGGCTGAATACAATGGATGCGGAGTTGGTAGGCATGTCATTTTGCATGAAGGCCAATGAAGCTTTTTGGGTGCCGGTTGCGAGTGTCGACTGGACCGAAGAGAGCCTACTCGATGCGCTGCAAGATGTCTTTTCAGATCCGTCAAAAGAAGTGGTCGCTCACCACTTCAAATTCGATTATAAAATGCTCGCTCGACGTGGCGTGCGTATCCAAAATCGACTGTTCGATACGATGGTTGCACATTATCTCATCCAACCTGAGGGATCCCACAAGTTGGATCGTTTGGCGGAAATCGAACTAAGCTACACGACCATCCCCATCACTGATCTCATCGGTAAATCGGGGAAAGACCAACGGACCATGGCAGACCTTGACGCTGCCTCGATCACCGATTACGCTTGTGAGGACGTGGACATCACTTGGCAACTCAGAGCGCGCTTCTTACAGCAAATGCAAGGCGTTGTGGCCACAGAGCTGTTCGAAGAGGTAGAAATGCCACTTGTGCGCATATTGGCTGACATGGAATTGGAGGGTGTCCGCATCGATGTGGGTGAGCTTCAGACGTATAGCGTCGAACTCGCTGATCGTCTTGAACAACTCACCACGAACATTCACGAAATCGCAGGGGAGGCGTTCAACATTGACAGCCCAAAGCAACTCGGAAACATCCTCTTTGAAAAGCTGAACATCCCTGCTCAAGTCAAAAAAACCAAGTCAGGACAGTATCCAACCGGTGAGGAGGTTTTATCGAAACTTCAAGATGCCCACCCCATCGTTACCGATATTCTCTCCTATAGAAAACTCAAGAAGTTACTGAACACCTATGTTGAGCCGCTTCCTAAGTTGGTCCATCCAGAAACAGGACGTGTTCACACAAACTACCAGCAAACAGTAGCGGCTACCGGGCGTTTGAGTTCAAAAGATCCCAACCTTCAAAACATTCCCATCCGCACACCTGAAGGACGGGCGATTCGAAAGGCATTCATTCCCGCTAGCGATCAACATGTCTTACTCGCTGCCGATTACAGTCAAGTGGAGCTGCGCATTGCAGCGGCACTGTCTCAAGATGCGGGTCTGGTGGAAGCGTTTATTCAAGGCATGGACATTCACACGGCCACCGCGGCGAAAGTCTTTGCCGTATCCCCTGACGAAGTGGACCGGGCTATGAGAAGCAAAGCCAAGGCTGTCAACTTTGGGATCCTCTATGGTCAAGGAGCATTTGGTCTGGCCCAAAACTTGAGCATTCCCCGGAGAGAAGCGAAGGAAATCATTGAAGCGTATTTCGAACAGTTCAAAGACCTCAAACAATTCACCGCCAATTGTGTCGAAAGCGTGCGCGAAAAAGGATACGCCGAAACGGTCATGGGGCGTCGTCGCTACCTCCCCGACATTCAATCGAACAATGCGACAGTGCGCGCCTTTGCCGAACGAAATGCCGTGAACGCTCCCATCCAAGGATCCGCTGCCGACATCATTAAAGTTGCGATGGTTCGTGTTGACAAGGCCCTTAAAGCCGCTGATCTCAAATCACGTATGATCATGCAGGTCCATGATGAATTGGTCTTTGATGTCTTACTTGAAGAAGTCGAAGCCGTCGAAAAGCTTGTGAAAACAGCAATGGTTGATGCGGTCACAATCTCCGTACCGCTCGTTGTGGACATGTCAACAGGGAAAGACTGGCTGGAGGCACATTGATTGAAGCATTTCTTCCTGAACATCTCACTGTGTGGAACTTTTTGGGAAGACACCCGTATACGACTCTGGTACGAGGCAAATTGTGCTTCAATATCCAGCAATAAAATCATGCGTTTCATTCAACGAACTCAAACATCGATAGCAGTCCTCGGACTGGGTGTCATCCTCATAGCAGGATGCGGAGAAACCGCCGAAAACATCCAAGTCAGTCAAGATCCTGCAGCCCAAGAAACCGCTATGGATTCTGAAGGCATGTCCGTCACTACGAGACAATCCACTTTGACCAAGATTTTCCATGCGGCTCCATCTCCTATGGAAACAGCCTCGTTGATCAAGCGAAGTGGAGCTCACTTTCATGCCGACGCGTTGAATCCCGCGGCACAATCCGCTCAATACACCACCAGCGATCGTCAAGCGATCAACTTGGGGATTTACGGAGCTGATTTGAGTTACGCTACGATTTTCGAAGAAAACTCAACCAGCATTGACTATCTCGAAGCCATTCAATCATTGAGCACCGCTTTGGGTGTGAATGATGTTTTGAACGATGAAGTCATGGGCTCTGTTGAAGACAATCGAAATGATCGTCAAGCACTGATCCGCATTGTTTCCGAAACATTTTACGATCTCAACGAACGACTCAAATTCAATGGGCAAGAAGACCTGGCCGGTTTGGTCGTTGCTTCAGGCTGGATTGAAGGCATGTATTTGGCAACACGCCATTTGGAAGAAGCCCCAGCAGAGTTAAAGCAACGCATCGCTGAGCAGAAACTCACGTTAGATGATGTGATGCGCTTGTGTCGCAGCTACGAACAAACCGCTGAACTCACCGGCTTGTTGAATGCTATGGCGCCCATCGAAGCCGCTTATGCCCAGGTCAGTTCAGAAGAAGGCGAGAGCACGACCAACAGAGAAGAATCCGGATCTTTCGTTATCGGTGGAGGGCCCACTTTTTCAGCTGACGATGCCACCATTCAAGCCATTGCTGCTTCCGTCGCTTCTGTGCGGAACGCATGCATCCAATAATGTCCAGTAGTAAGATGAAGCATACCCTTATCCTCCTCATGGCCTTTGGCCTCTTGGCAACAACTGCACAAGCGCAATGCCGTGCATTTACCAAGAAAAACTGTATGACCTCTTTGGACGGTTACATCCAAAATGACAATTACAATAGTGCGATCCTCATACCCGGTGATGAAGCCGAATTGATGCTAACGTTTCTTGCTGGGCAAGATTACCGTTTAGTGGTGTGCAGTCATCCTGTTCTTGGCGATGTGACCTATGAAATTTTCGATGGCCGTGGCAAAACGCTATTCGATAGTCGCAAAGGTGAGCCGAATGAAAACCACGTTGATTTCAAAGTGGAAACCACACAGCAACTCCAAGTGAAAGTTCAAGTTCCGAAATCAGCAACAGCCATTACGCATGAAGGATGTGTTACGGTGCTGATGGGCTCGAAGAGCTAAATCCCTTTCGATTCCGTTGATGCAACGGAAAACGAAACGACCGCGTTGGACTCTGTCCTTCGCGGTCGTTTTGTTTCACATCGTTAGATGCCTCAACCCATTGGGTCAAATCACTCGAAAACCACCATTTCCGCGCTTGGGATACCGTCCAACTGCACGCGAATGAAGTACGTTCCAGCGGCATGACCCCTTCTGTTGATGGCCATGCGCTGAAGTCCCGGTGTCAATTGACCCGAATGCATGGTTTCAACCAATCTTCCGGTCATGTCCAATAACTCTACGCTCACCTCTTCGTGTACCATCCATGTCTGAAACTCCAACCAAGCTTGATCCGCACTTGGATTTGGATACACCGTTAAAGGAATGCCCTGAAGGCGTTCACGTTCCAATAAATCAGACGCCGTGAACACTTGAATATTCACATCATCAAGATAAATATTGTTCCCCAATCGGCTCTCAAACTCAAACATCATCCGGAAGTTCTCAGTGAAGAATTGCGCGTAAGGCAGCACCAAGGTGTATGAATTCCACTCGTCTGGCCCATTTGGCGTGAATGGAAAAGGGTGTGGAGGAGCAGACGGAAGGTCCGTATACCCCCTGTGCATACGGCGTAAACTCCACGTTTGACCACAATCTGGAGAAGCGTAAATCTTCAATCGATCGTCGGTCTCATCATCCTCACTGGTCCCTTTGAAGCTGTAAGCCCACTTGTAGGCAATGTGAATTTCTTCCGCGTCCGACATGTCCATTGAACTGCTCACCAACTGGTCTGCATTGAATTCCACAAAGTTGGACCAGTTTTGAATCTTCATAGACTGGGATCCTGACACGGATGCCGTTGAGGTCAATTCCCAGCCCTCCCCATCCAGTCCAAGATCCATCACGAACCAATCTTCCGAAAGTTCAGCCGCTTCGAAATCATCGACAAATGGCAAGGACAATGCTCCTGAAGGAAGAACTTGTATGAACGCCTCCTTCGTTAGGCTCACATCATCTGCGCCGTTACCGGCAGTCAACTGGACATCATATAATCCCGGTTCCATGTATTGATTCCAAGGGGTCTCTCCTTCGCCTACTTGTCCGTCTCCAAATGACCAACTCCAGGTGGTTACACCGTGATAACTGTTGTCAAAAAACTGGACCGAATCGCCCGCACAAATGGTTTGGCGCGAAGCCGAAAAACGCGCCTCGCACAAAATGGATTCTTCCAAAACACCGGTGTTTTCCAAGTTAGCTGGCGTCCACAGTTGATTTCTCTGGGCCACACTGCTGTACATGGCTGCGCGCATTCTGGTTCCTTGACCCTCAGAGAACATCCGTCCGCAATAGGAATATTCCATGTAATTCTGAATGTTGTCCAAAGAGCCACACGTCTCGCCAGTCAAGTTGCATGAAGTCCACCCACTCGTAAGCGGTGTATCTGCCACGTTGTCGTCGGTTTCGCAGTTCTCTGCATCCCCCGGATTGTTGCTATTGCCCCACGTGTGACGCAAGTTCATCCAATGACCCGCTTCGTGCGTCAACGTCCGCGATCGGTAATTGTTACTGGTTCCAATGTTCCCTGTGTAATCGTGCGCTACGACAATGCCATCATTGCCCGCCCCTTGATTTCCATTGACAGAACTCGGATACAAGCTATATCCCGCAGCGCCTGCTGCATTTTCTACCACCCAAATATTCAAGTAGTTGTTTCTTGGCCATTGAATCAAATCCTTCACTTCCCCTCCACCGTCGTAGGTCAAACCACTCAACAACCGGTTAATCCCAATGTGGCAATTCCCGTCGGGGTCTCGCTGCGCTAAACGAAACTCAATTTCCACATCATTGGCAATTCCGGCAAACGCTTCGACAACATCCGTAATGTCCTCATTCAATTTTCTAAAATCCCGGTTCATAACCGTGATTGCGCTGTGCACTTGATCATCACTGATATTCTCCGGTCCATTGAAATGGATCACGTGAAACACCACAGGGATGATGATGAGTTCATCCCGGTTGAAGTTCTGAAACGTGCTCGTCTCTAATTCCAGTTGAGCGTCATCCCGTTCGGCACGCTCGCGCTGCTCAGGGTGCGCGTTGAAAAACGCCTCGGTCATTTCCCATTGACCGCAAAATTTTACATCGGCAACGGAAGTTGCTCCCGACGGCAGCGCATCAGCTTGACCCCACGCCGGAGACCATAAAAAGGCGCTTAAGCCCACTATAAAAATTCGAAGCGCACGGCTTTGGTGTGCATTTGCACTTTGGATATCCAGCATGGTTTCATTCTTGCGGATGCAATTTACCATAAACTCGGCCTCGAGAAGCACATAAAAACACCGATATCAAATCCGAAAGGTATCAGGCTCTACTTTCGTGGCATGAATATTCTTCATTACTCATTCTCAGCTCTATGTGGTTTCGTGTTCGCCGGATTTCTATTTGGCAGCTGTGGCAGCGGAAGCTCAACGACGACTGTTCATAGTGCCCCACATCAGCAGGTCACTGAACTTTCCATCCTGTTTTTGGACTCCCTTCAGCAGGCTCATCCAGACGCCATCTTACTCGATGTGAGATCGGATGAAGAATGGGCATTGGGGCACTTGAGCCAAGCTGCGTATATCTCATTCGATTGGGACCATCGTTTGGAGCCCTTAAAGGAACTTCCTACAGACCGCCCTGTTTTCGTCTATTGTGAAGCCGGGGGACGCAGTGGCGTCATCACAGAAGAGCTCCGGATCATTGGACATCCGCACATCGTCGATTTGATTGGCGGGATGGAAGCTTGGCTAGAAGCCGGCAAGGATGTTGTGTTCGGAGAACCTGTCTCGCTCCCCTAAACGGCCTCTTTTCGCCTTATTTCAACGTCGAAGATTCCAAACGAAAACCGACGTCACGCATCCCTGGAAGTGGATCAAGGCGCATTCCGTGAGTGATTTGAATCGAGTAATCTCCCGCAATCGGGAACGATGTCTTGCGCTTGAATCCAATGCGATGGTCTACCAAGTTGCCCCAACCAGATCCGAGCCAACGACCGCGGTCATCTGCCAACGTGCAGGCCACTGTATCGCGAAGTAATCTCCCATTGGGAAATGTGAAATCCACGAAGAGGTAAACATTGCTGTAAGGAAAGGTTTGGTCATGCCGCAGGTCAATGAAAAAATCATGCTGTGTCATTGTGTCTTGAATTTGCCATTCAAAAACAGCTGATTCCGACGCGTTCCACCCAACCGATGGCAGAGCTTCGTGACCAGAGAACGTAGCATTGTTTCCGCAAGCAGCCCATTGAAAAGAAAGAATCACCCACCATACGAGCATGTGGATTCGTCCTGTCATCCCTTCTTGTTCTGGTTGTTAGGCTGGCTAGGAGCTCTTTCACCCCCACGTGAACGTCCTCTTCCTCTGTTCTGAGCGTCCCCTCCCTTTGCAGGCGGCTTCGACCCGCCCGATTTTTGGCGAGCTGCAGGTGCTTGTGCTTTCGCTCCTCCTTCAGAACGGTCGCGATTTTTCGGCGCGTTCGATCGGTTCCGGTTTCCGCCTGAACCTGAACGACCTCCTTTTTTTCTCCGCTTCTGGCGCTGCTCATCAAATCGAGTCAAGCTGTCCTGACCAACGACGTTGGAGTAGACCGTATCCACCTCATCCGGCTCTTCTTGCAATGCAAATTCCGACAGTGAATGAGGGTATTCCCCACGTTCGTTCATTGCCATAAGTTCCTTCATGTCGTCCAATGACACCGGAACAGGTGATGATGCTGGAGCATCCAAATGCAACAAATAGACAAGCTTCTTGAAGATATCCATTTTGAAGACCACTGCACGGCCCTCTTTCATTTTTATTTTGGCGTTGGGAGATGGGAATTCTTTCACAGATTCCACATACTGGTCCAACTCAAAATTCAAGCAACACTTCAACTTACCACATTGGCCCGCCAGCTTTTGAGGATTCAGAGAAAGCTGTTGGTAGCGCGCGGCAGAAGTACTTACACTTCGAAAGTCTGTCAACCAACTCGCACAACACAATTCTCTTCCACACACACCGATGCCTCCAACGCGAGCCGCTTCTTGTCTCGCTCCAATTTGGCGCATTTCTACGCGCACCGCAAAGGCACCTGCCAATTCACGAACCAAATCGCGAAAATCCACACGGTCGTCTGACGTGTAGTAATACGTCACCTTCTTTCCGTCGCCTTGAAATTCTACGTCCGACAATTTCATCCGCAAACCCAATCGCTGAATGATCTCCCGGCTCTTGATCATGGTCTCCCCTTCACGCAACCGGGCCTTCTGCCATAGATCAACATCCTCTTGCGTTGCCTTGCGAAGTACTTTTTTAAGCTCGTGGTCGTCTCTGACTTTTTTTGCGCTCATCTGCGCGCGAACCAATTCGCCGCGCAAGCTGACCACTCCAATGTCATGGCCTCGATCAGATTCAACCGCAATGACATCGCCCACTTGAACATCCAATCCGCCTGAACGTCTAAAAAACCCTTTGCGATTGGCTTTGAAACGTACCTCGACAACATCAAAGGCTGTTTGACCTGTTGGAAGCGCCACGCCTTCCAACCAATCAAACACCGTCATGGGTCCGCAGCCTCCCGTTCCGCAATTTCCATTGCTCTTACATCCTCGCGGATTTCCGTCCTCTCCTTTTTTGCAATTGCTACAGCTCATAGTATAGCGAAGATACGTTTGGTTAGGTCGTCTTCCGCAGCAAGATGTTGACTTGTACACTCAAATCGAGAAAGACCAATCGGCCGTTGACATTTCCAGCCACATCCCCGTGTGCTTTTTCGAGCAAAGCTTGCAATGGAATCACGTTATCATGGTGAATAAACGGGGCAAATTTCTCTGCAAAGTTGCGCTCCTCAGCCGTCAAGCGAACCAATTCCATGGCGCCATAATTGCCCACAATGCACTGCCTGACCATGTGCATTGAGTAAATGAAAAAACGCTTCATCGCCTCCCTCCCTAATTTGGAAACCTCCTCTGCTAATTCAACAATAACAGCTGAATCTTGGCCATAACATGCCCGCATCCAACGCACAAACAAGCCATGGTCAGTCCCCGAGCCCTCACTCTGTTGCAATCGCAATGCCGCAGCGACATTGCCGTCTACGACTTGTGCCCATTGTGAAGCCATCGACGCTTCGACATCGAATCTTTCGGTTAAAGCCGACGCCGCTTCTCCATCCGACAAACGCGGGACGCGAATCGTCTGAACACGCGATCGAATGGTTGCTAATAACGCGTCAAAATGCTCACTCACAAACAACATTACGGTGCGATCGGTTGGCTCCTCTATGAGCTTGAGCATTTTATTCGCCGTGTCCACACGCATGGTTTCTGGCAACCAACAAATCAAAACTTTCCAGCCTCCTTGAAAGGATTTCAGCCCCAATTTCCGATTGATTTCCATGGCCTCATGAACACTGATAAACAGTTGCTTCTTATCAGCTCCGATGGCGTCAAGCCATTCTGCTTGTCCAAAATAAGGCCCCGCTAACATGCGCAGTCGCCATGCCGATTGAAAAGGCAGTGATGTCGCATGCTCTCCACCATCCTTTTTGAAAAAAGGAAAGGACCAATGCAAATCGGGATGTTGCAACGAATCATACGAGCGACACGATGAGCACTCACCACACGAATCAAGATCTGTCCGGTCGTTGCAGTGCAAGTATCTTGCATAGGCCAGCGCCAGTGCGAGCGTTCCAGAGCCCTCTGGGCCATCAAATAACTGCGCATGAGCAACCCGATTGGATTGAACTCCATTCCGCAAGCGCTCCCCTATTTCTTTGTGACCGATGACCTCTGAAAAACGCATTTCACGAAGGTAACGATTGCCTTTTAGAACGAAGCATGAAGTGACGCGTAGAAGCCACGACCTGCAGCACTGATTCCACTTGCAAATACACGGTAATGCATGTCCAAAGCATTGCGCACACCCAAACGTAAACTCAAAGAAGGATGCACCTGAATCTCACTTTCGACATTGAGTGTCCACCAAGATGGCGACCCCGATGGCAACATCAAATCCAAGTTGTCCGTTGCGAAGTCTCCAAATTGATCGCTGGGCTTTTGAGCACTGAATAACACATATCCCTCCACAGTCCACCACCGGTGCTCGTAATCCACGGCCACCCTACCAAACAAGGGTGGGATATGGGCCATGGGGCGTGTGGTTGATTCTCCTTTTGCGACTTGTCTACCACGCGTCCAGTTGACTGCACCTTGAAAGCCGCACTTTTCCGTGATCTGTGCATTGACCTCTAAACGGCTCCCCAAAATGGTTGCTTGGTCTGCATTGACATGCGTTTGAACCTCTGCTGAATCTCCATCAATCAAAAACATGGAAGCTCCATCAAGCAATGCGTTTTGCGGAACAATGGCATGATCCAAAAAACTAGCAAAAGCCGTCCATGTGCACGATAAGACATTCCGACTCTGGAAGTCCCATGTGACACCTTGCTCCAAACTTGTGAGGTATTCCGGTCGCAACGCGTCATTGGGAATCAACACAAACCCCCCTTTCTCACGGACTTTGCCAACATCGTCAATGTTGGGGTGTCTAAACCCTGTGGACAATGACGTCATCGCAGACCAGGACCCCATGCTTTTCCAATGTCCCGAAAGCCCGCCTGTCAATGCGCCGTTGTTCATGTTCAATTTGTTGAACGGAAGCGTGTAACTCGCATTCGAATTGAACCGTGCATTGAGCTGTGACTGACTCCAGCGCACCCCTGCGGCAAGTCGATGTTGTCTCCATGGCCATTGGGCTGTAGCGAAAACACCTTGCGTGAGTAATCCGCTGCCCCCATTGGGGTAACGGGTCATTGCTGCTCGGGTGCTATCCCCATCCATCACGTGTGTTTGCTGAGCCATAGAGGTGACATCATCCCAGGATGCACTTACGCCGGCTGTTAGATTCAATCCTGAATACCAGCGCTTATTGAACGTGGTGTACCCGTTTAGAACTTGGACCGTTTCTGTTTGTGTCTCACGCCATTCCTCGCCAAACCGACGTTTGATGCGTGACTCCTCGATGCGCTGAACCGCAACCTGCGTTTCCCATTGCACATTCCAACGGTACAATTGACGTGAAAATTTAGCGGAGCCCAATGCCCGATTTTGAGGACCGTAATTCCACTCTGCCCATTTCAATTGGCCATTGCTCGAATCTCCCGAAACATCGTACCGTGGGACATTGGAACTCGTGCTGTATTGAAAATTCAAATCAATCACGCCCGGCCCGGCCTGAATTCGGAATTTCTGAAGCCAGTCGGTTTGGTGGTACCCTGAGCCCATTTGGATTTCCGGTGAACCATTGACCAGAACCGTATCGACTCCATCGATCCTCGCAACATATAGGGAGTCCAATCCCCAATGCGAATCACCGTGCTGTCTCCACGTGCCCATGCGCAAATCTCCATATCCCGCTCGGCTCACGCTCGTTAAACTAGCCCATCCTGGACGCGAAATTTCGAAGTCAAGATGCCCCGACCCACTGGTATTGGGTGTGCGATAAGCCGCGGAACTGCGCACACTGAAATTCTTCACTCCCAATTTGGGAGTCCGGGTATGGTAATGAATGACACCGCCCAACGCATCGCTTCCAAACAAAATGCTGTTTGGGCCGAGCAATACATCTGTTCGCTCCAGCACTTGGGGGTCAATGGTGATGGCATTCTGCAAATGACCGCTCCGGTAGATCGCGTTGTTCATGCGAACACCGTCCACGACAAGCAAGATCCGGTTGGCTTCAAATCCCCTTAAAATAGGAGAACCGCCTCCCTGTTGACTTTGCTGAACCAAAACGGCCCCCGTTGACCAAAGCAACTCTGCCGCTGTCTGCGGAACTTCCAAAGGAGCGACGGACTGCGAAAGGGGGGCAATTTTATTGACCTGCATGGACAAGGACGAGGATTGAACATCTCCCAAACCTTGACTCACCACTTCAGCCGTTTGCAAATTGACCAAGTCCTCTACCATTCTAACCTTAGCAGGAACAGGGTCACCGGGATAAACAACCATATCCATGAAGCCAACACTCCGAAAAACGAGCGTATCGGTCGACTGAGATCGAGAAATCGTAGCCTTTCCCCTCACATCCGTGAGTACACTTTCCCCTGAGTTTTTATTGAAAACAACGGTGAACGGGATGGGGGTTATTCCATCAGAACCGACCGTTCTAATCTGATTCGCGGTCTGCAAAGCACCGCGATTTACAGCCGGGGCTGCATTCAACGTGGCATCCAAAGCACGGATTGATTGTGATTCCTTTTGTTTCACATTCGTCGCACTGGAATCTGTTTGGCCCCAAGTTGAGCCTACCACCGTCAAAAGAAGGGTGGTCGTCCCAAACAATGCGCGAGCATTGAATTTTAAAGCCGAACCGATTAAAGTGCACATGGCCAAGCGGTAAGCAACAATTGGGCCATTTTGCAGAAGCTTAAGAAGAGAATATGGATTCCAAAACATCGTAACTCTGAATGGTCTTAGGGCCACTCAAGTGGTGTTGCAAATATCGTACTTGGCCCAACACCAATCGACGTCTTTCTGAAATACTCAGCTTCGGTGAAGCATCCAATGCTGCTTGTGGCATCGTCCAATGCACAAACCAGGTTGCCAGCTCAGAGCCCAAATGATCCTCGTCTTCAAATACCCCATCCATCCATTCTCCCGTCTGTAAGTCCAAGCCTCTCCCTACTCGGTTTTCTGGCGTTGGGGCCAACCCCAATAGGCTGATCAATTGACCCAAAAAGTGGACATGTATCCAACCCGTTTGAGGCATGTCCTCCAACTGTGTCAAGGTGTCCCAAAACAGGTCAAAAACTTCGGGGTGTGCCGATTCCTCGGGCAACGTTTTGAGCACTACCTCCGAAAGAAAAAAAGCGACCGAGCTTCGTCGCACCTCTGAAATCAACTTTTCAAACATCACAACCCGGTTGACTTCATGAAAACGAAAGAGCCCTTCAGAGCCTTTTCGCTTTAAACCAGTGACTTCCAAAAGAGCGCCGGGGTGCCACAGTCCGGCCTGGCGTTTTTTGCCCGTTCCCAATCGAACCCACAATGGAACCACTCCCAACTCACGACTCAAGACGCGAATGACCCGCGTTTGATCACCATGCGCCTTTGATGACAACACAATAACACGGTCTTGGTCAATTGAAATGGAACCCATGATGGAAAGTTAGGGGCCAGCGGACGCAAACGGATGCCCTCGAGTCAACAAACCAACCCCCTGAGGAGTTAATTTAGCACCCTCAGCTCTCGTCCATGGAAAACAGCATGCATTCACCAGAAAAATCAGATTTCGGTGCGGATCTCTTCAGCTACCGCCGGAGGACATCGCGTGAAGTCAAGATCGGGTCATTGACCCTTGGAGGAGATGCTCCTATTCGAATTCAATCCATGACCACAGCGGATACGCTGGATGTGGAATTGACAGTTGCTGAAAGTGTGCGCATGATCGAGGCCGGTTGCGAGCTCGTGCGCATCACCGCTCCTTCCAAAAAAGAGGCGGAGGCACTGAACGAGATTGCGAATAGATTGCGTGCATTGGGGCACGATGTGCCTCTGGTTGCAGACATTCACTTCACACCCAACGCCGCGGAAGTTGCCGCCGATTATGTGGAGAAGATTCGAGTGAATCCAGGCAACTACGCCGACAAAAAGAAATTCGAAGAACTCACATACTCCGATGCAACGTATGCGGATGAGTTGAAACGCATCGAATCCCGATTTACTCCGCTCGTGCTCAAATGCAAGAACCTCGGTCGGGCAATGCGCATTGGTACAAATCACGGATCGCTGTCTGACCGCATCCTGGGTCGTTACGGCGACACACCGATGGGCATGGTTGAAAGTGCTATGGAGTTCTTGCGGATCTGCCGCCAGCATGATTACCACGATGTGGTCATTTCGATGAAGGCCTCCAATCCGCAAGTGATGGTGCAAGCCTATCGGCTGCTGGTATCTCACATGGACCAGGAAGGCATGGATTATCCATTGCACTTGGGAGTGACGGAAGCGGGAGATGGGGAAGACGGTCGCATCAAAAGCGCTGTGGGCATTGGGACGTTGTTGGAAGATGGCTTGGGCGATACCGTCCGGGTTTCGCTCACAGAAGCTCCCGAAGCTGAAATGCCCGTCGCACGAAAGCTGGTTGAACGCTACCACGGGCGTAAGGACCTCGAAGACATTCCTTCCGTACCGCTCAGTTTTGACCCCTTTTCTTACCAACGCAGAACCACACGTGAAGTCGCCAACATCGGACATCGTCACGTGCCTGTTGTGGTCCATGATCTGAGCAATCAGCCTATCACCCCCGCCAGATTGTTTGGATGTGGTTACCGGTATTCTGTTCCATTGGACAAATGGAACCTGGATGATTTTGCTTGCGATTTTATTTTTGCCGGTGATGAAACCGTTGATTTTGAGCTACCGGGAACACTCGGTGTGATTCAAAATGCCGAAGCTTTTACTGGAGGAACGCGTCACTTCCCATTGTGGGATGCGCATGCCTGGTCGGCAATACCATCCACTGCAGGAATTGAAGCCGCCATTCACTTTGTGAAAGTTGAGCGGAGCCACCTGACGGATGCCTTCCTTGAATGGGTGAATTCTCAAAACAACGTCGTCTTGGTGCTGACGACATCGCACGCCCATGCGATGGCTTCTTTGCGCGCCATGTGCATGCGATTGGACGAGGTTCAATGCACCGTTCCCGTGATATTTCATCGCCATCCCGAGGTGACAGAACCCGAAACCTACCAGTTGCATGCTGCCACGGATTTCGGGGGGCCGCTTTTGGACGGATTTGGAGATGGGGTTTGGTTGGGCGGCACAGTCGTTCCGTTGCAATGGCGAAATTCCACAGCATTCGGAATTCTTCAAGCCACACGAACACGGATTTCGAAAACGGAATACATCAGCTGTCCCAGTTGTGGAAGGACGCTATTTGACCTTCAGGAGACCACGGCTAAAATTCGGGAAGTCACCTCACATTTGAAGGGAGTGAAGATTGGCATCATGGGGTGCATCGTCAATGGTCCGGGAGAAATGGCCGATGCCGATTACGGCTATGTTGGCACCGGGCCAGGCAAGATTACCTTGTACAAGGAAAAGGAAGTGATTCAGCGAAATGTACCCGAGGCGGAGGCTGTTGATGCCTTGGTCGAATTGATTCGAGAGCACGGTGATTGGGTCGAGCCCGTGATGGCTTCACATTAAGCCTCCCCTTCCTCAGACGAGGTCGCCGACTCAGAGATTTCCTTTTCTACAGGTTCGGCAAAAAACCGCCGCTGTGAAATCAACAGCGTGATCACGCCAATCGATATCGCTGCATCCGCTAAATTCCAGATCGGCGGGAATATCTCATAAGAACGCATGCCATCAATCGGCCACCACGAAGGCCACCGCGCCGTGAAATGGAACATGTCTACCACATTGCCCATTAGAATGGGAGCATACCCCCCTCCTTCACCTAAAAATTCCGCAATCAACCCCCATGAGCTGCGTGAAAACAAAGCACCATACACTGCACTGTCAATGATGTTCCCAATGGCCCCCGCCCAAATGAATGAAATGCATGCCAACAATCCCAAGTGCGCTCCATCTTTCAGCAAACGCTTTAAATAGAAGCCCAGCCCGACAGCCGCTACCAGTCGAAACGAGGTTAAAAGTAACTTTCCTGCCATGCCTGGGAGTGCCCACCCAAATGCCATACCTTCATTTTCAATGAATTGCAATTCAATCAACCCTGGAATTAAATCCCGTTGTTGACCAATCGAAAAAGACAGTTTAATCCAAATCTTGAGCACCTGGTCCGCCACCAACACCGGCAACACGATGGCTAGAAACCATCCTCCCAATGATTGAATGCGTCTCAAGGGTTACTGCTGGTTCTTGGCTTCGATGGACATCGTAGCGTGAGGGACCAAACGCAAACGTGCTTTAGGAATCAACTTCCCTGTGACCCGACAAAGGCCGTAGGTCTTGTTCTTGATTCTAAGCTGTGCATTTTCTAGGTTTCGAATGAACTTCTCCTGACGTGATGCCAATTGAGCAGTTTCTTCCCGGCTCATGGTCTCCGAACCATCCTCCATCATCTTGAATGTTGGTGAGGTGTCATCCGTTGTGTTGTCATCCTGATGCGAAAGCGCACGTTGAAGCTCCCCGTAATTATCACGTGCAACCTGCAATTTCTCTTGAATCAAAGCCTCAAATTCCTTGAGGTCTTTGTCCGTGTAGCGTGTTTCTGCCATGACGGTATTATCTGTTCACTTTTTTCAAGGTCATCCATATCGTCTGACCATCATCTAAAATCACCTCTTCCTTTGAGTCCACTTCACTCCAGTGAATCTCATCGGCCAACGTCTCGGCCCGAATATAATCCATATTCAATGCAATCGCCTTTTGGATATCGTTTTCCGCCTTCAGCTGCACGACAATGCGGTCCGTTACTTCCAATCCTGTATCCTTTCGCATGTTTTGAATGCGATTGATCAATTCACGCGCGATTCCTTCAGAACGCAACGATTCATCGAGGACAATGTCCAATGCCACCGTCACACCTGAAGCACTTGCGACCAGCCAGCCTGGAATATCTTCCGTTGAAATTTCAACATCCGTCAACAACACCTCTGCTGTTCCCAAGCCATCTGCCGGTTCAACCTCAATGCTTCCCGTCGACTCTAACCGCTCAATTCCATCCGCATCAAGCGCTGAAACTGCAGTTGCCAATGACTTCATCCGCTTCCCAAATCGAGGCCCCAAGCTTTTAAAATCCGGTTTGATCCGCTTGACGATGGTGACATCCGAGTCGTCTCCATCCCGTAAAATCTGCAATTCCTTGACATTGACTTCGCTCAAAATCAACGATTCGACCGCTTTCAACCTGCGTGCCATGTCGTCGTTCAAAACAGGGACCAAAATCCTTCGTAAAGGCTGACGGACGCGCAGTTTCTCACGCTTTCGCAGCGATAAAACCTGTGAGGAGAGCTGCTGAGCCAAGGCCATTCGCGCTTCCAATTCCAAGTCAATCCACGCCTCGTGTACCTCGGGGAATGAGGTCAAGTGAACAGATTCCGTTTCTGTTGGATTGGCCAATCCCGCATTCAGATCTCGGAATAGACGATCCAAGTAAAACGGTGCAATGGGCGATCCTAGAATGGAGACCGTCTTCAAACATTCGACCAACGTTTGGTACGCACTCATCTTATCGGCCGTCAGTTCGCCCTTCCAAAATCGCCGACGTGACAACCGAACATGCCAGTTGGACAATTCATCAATGGTGAAGGACTGGATGGCCCTTGCAGCCTTTGTTGGCTCGAGGTCCTGGTAAGCTTGGTCGACTTCAGCGATTAAAGAATGCAACCGAGAAAGCACCCACCGATCAATTTCCGGACGGTCTGCGTGAGCAATTGGTTCCTCCGAGCCGTTGTAGCCGTCGATATTCGCGTACAGCACCAAGAAATTGTACGTGTTGTGTAACGTTCCAAAGAACTTTCGCTGCACCTCGCCAATCCCATTTTCGTCAAACTTCAAGTTGTCCCATGGCTGCGCGTTGGAGATCATATACCAGCGGGTCGCATCCGCTCCGTATTTCTCTAAGGTGACAAATGGATCCACTCCATTGCCCAGTCGTTTGGACATCTTCAGTCCATTTTTGTCCAACACCAGACCATTGCTCACAACGCTCTTGTACGCCACGGAATCGAACACCATGGTCGCAATGGCATGCAGGGTAAAAAACCAGCCACGTGTTTGGTCCACGCCCTCTGCAATAAAGTCAGCCGGGAATGCACTTCCCTGATCAATTTTCTCTTTGTTTTCGAACGGATAATGCCACTGCGCATACGGCATGGATCCACTGTCAAACCAGACGTCGATCAAATCAGATTCACGGCGCATGGGTCGTCCATCCGCACTCTTTAACACCACCTCATCCACCTTGTGCTTGTGTAAGTCGAAGACGTCATAGTTCGATTTCGAAAAATCCCCCACCACGAATTCGGTCAATGGATTTCGCTCCATCAAACCAGCGGAAACACTCTCATCGCAGCGCGTCTTCAACTCTTCAATCGAGCCAATACACACTTGCTCCAATCCATCCTCCGTGCTCCAAATTGGAATGGGAATCCCCCAAAATCGAGAACGACTCAAATTCCAATCGTTCAAATTTTCCAACCATTTTCCGAACCGACCAGAGCCCGTGCTTGCTGGCTTCCAGCGAATGGTTTTATTCAACTCCTGCATCCGCTCTTTTGCAGCCGTCGAACGAATGAACCAACTGTCCAACGGATAGTACAAAATCGGTTTGTCTGTTCTCCAACAATGCGGGTAGTTGTGCTCGTACTTCTCGACGATAAATGCTTGTCCCCTCTCTTTCAAAAGAATGGCAATTTCAACATCCACCGAACGTTCAGGAGCGGTGCCTTCAGGATAAAACTCTTGTTTTACATACCGTCCTGCAAAAGGACCAATCCCTTCCCGAATCCGTCCCTGCATGTCCACTAGCGGAACACCGTGTCCCATCCCATCGTCCACCAGCATCGGTGGAACTCCAGCGGCTTGAGCAACACGTGCATCGTCAGCTCCGAAAGTTGGCGCGGTATGGACGATCCCGGTTCCATCCTCCGTGGTTACAAAGTCCCCCGGAATAATCTGGAAGGCACCGGCTACGCCGTCCATCGGCTCAGCCCAATCGAACAAAGGTTCATAGCGTTCTCCGCACAAGTCTGCTCCTACGACGTGAGCCAATACCTCATGTTCTGGAGCATTTTTTCCGCCAAACTGCTTGGAAAGCAATGATTCCGCTAAGACCACCAATCCCTTGGTTTCGGTATACCGATTGGTGGTGGAAACCAGGACATACATGATCTTCGGACCAACCGTCAACGCCGTATTCGAAGACAATGTCCAAGGAGTCGTGGTCCACGCCAAAAAATCCACTGGCAACTCCGCCAGCGCTGTCCGTTTTTCTGGTGCAATGTGCTCACGCAACCGAGCCGCTGACTCCGGCAATGCTCTGAATTGGGCCACCACAGTCGTATCCTTCACATCCTGATATGCGCCGGGTTGATTCAATTCATGTGTGCTCAACCCTGTCCCCGCAGCAGGGCTGTATGGCTGAATGGTATAGCCCTTATACAGCAGCCCCTTGTCATTCATTTGTTTGATTAACCACCAAACACTTTCAATGTATTTATTCTCATAGGTGACATACGGCGTTTCCATGTCCACCCAATACCCCATTTTCAGCGTGAGGTCATTCCAAATGTCTGTATACCGCATCACCGCTTTGCGACACGCATCATTGTATTCTTCAACAGATAGCTTAACTCCGATGTCTTCCTTGGTAATCCCCAGCTCTTTTTCAACGCCAAGCTCAACAGGAAGACCGTGGGTGTCCCAACCGGCCTTGCGCTCTACACGGTATCCCTTGAGGGTATGAAATCGACAGAAAATGTCCTTGATCGCCCGGGCCATGACATGATGAATGCCGGGTTTCCCGTTGGCTGAAGGCGGACCCTCAAAGAAAACATAGGGCCGATCAGCCGGTCGAGAATCGATGCTTTTCTGGAACGTATTCTCGCGCTCCCAATCACTTAAAATTGATTGTGCGATTTCAGGCAAGTTCAAACTGCCCCGTTCGGGAAATGAATTCGGATGGAGTGACTTGGACATGGGATGCGCTATTCGATAACACCTGCATTCAGGTGCCGCGAAGATAACAATGCAACAGCTGCAAACGAATGAAGTCCGAAGCTTATACTTGGCTCAATTTCACCATGTTCGTCATGCCGGCCTCGGCAATTGGCATACTCGCCAAGTGGACAACCATATCTCCCGTTTCAACCTGCCCAAGCTTTGTCAGTTCGAACTTGATATCTGCGATGGTGTGATCTGTACTCACCATTTTCTGATAGGGATACGCTGTAACACCCCAAACCAAAGCCATTTGGCCCAGAATTTTCTTGTTCGCTGTGAACATGTAAATATGTGCTTTCGGCCGCTGGCTTGAAACCTGGATCGCCGTATAGCCGCTAAACGTCATGGTTACTATTGCTTTGGCCTCGACACGCTTTGCCAATCGACATGCATTGTAGCACATACTATCGCTGACAAATCGTTCATCACTTTTGCTCAAAGGGGGGCGTTCATAGTAGTACATGCCGTCATGGACTTCCATAGACTCTACGATCAGCGTCATGGCCGAAACCGCTTCCACAGGATATGCTCCGACCGATGTCTCAGCACTGAGCATCACAGCATCCGCTCCATCCAAAACAGCGTTGGCAACATCATTGACTTCAGCCCTTGTCGGAACAGCACTTTCAATCATGGACTCCATCATCTGTGTTGCCACGATTACGGGGCGTCCAATGGCCATGCAGCGACGGATAATGTCCTTTTGCACCATGGGCACTTCTTGCATCGGAATCTCCACACCAAGATCTCCACGCGCCACCATCACAGCATCGGTTGCTTCTAGGATCGCATCCAAATCTTCCAACGCTTCTGGCTTCTCTATTTTCGCAATGATCCGAGCATGCTTGCCGGCTTTTTGTATCAAGCCACGCAATTCGTGGATGTCAGCGGCATTGCGCACAAAGGACAATCCAATCCAATCAACATCTTGTTCCAATGCGAAGTCCAAGTCGCTTGCGTCTTTGGGCGTGATACAGGGCAATGAAATCGCTGTAGAAGGAAGATTAATGCCCTTTCTTGGCTTCAGCACACCGCCATGGATGACTTTACACGTTACGGCATCTTTTCCATTGGTCTCCACCACATGCAACCGCAACTTCCCATCGTCCAACAGCACGGGTTCACCAGCCTGAACGTCTCGGGCAAATTCCGCGTAATTCGTAAACACTTCATTTCCTGATCCCACACCGTTACCGGTACGAATGGTAACGGTTTCACCAGTGACCAAGTCCATTTTTCCTCCCTCGATATCACCTACACGTAATTTTGGACCCTGCAAGTCAGCAAGCAAAGCGGTATGGGTACCTAATTTCTCATCGACAGCACGAATGGCCTTAACGGTTGCTCCATGTACCGCGTATTCTCCATGAGAAAAGTTCAATCGCGCCACGTTCATTCCAGCCTGAATCAATTGCGTCAAAACCGCTTCTGATGAAGAGGCGGGACCCATGGTTGCCACTATTTTCGTTCGTTTCATTTTTTTTCGTTTCCTTCCAAATGCAGGCTGCTCGTTTCAGCCAAGTCAAGCAAAGCAAGATGTTCCATCGCTCCTGAATGAAGCGGGTCTAACATCTGCGTATACACAACGGCCGAACAGCTTTTTAACTTTGACAGCCATTCATCTCCCGACAATCCCCCCTCGCCAATTTGAAGCAAGTAATCCAATTGAGCTGCTCCTTGAAACCGTGCAAGCACCCCCGAAGGAGTCCGGTTTTCAATCAATGCTACCGAGCAAGAAGATGAATGGGACTCGTCCACATAGCGATATACCACGTGATTCGTCGATTCCTTGCGTTGAGGAACATTCAAAACCTTGAAAAATTGCAACTGCCAGCCCAACAAACCATTTAGCTCCCACGTCAACCGGTGCGGAGGCAAGTGACTTCCGATCCCAATCAACTCAAAATCACATGCATCTGCAAAATCTGCTTCTAGCCACTGCATCAACGCGAATATACCGCGAGGTACGGACTTCCTTCAACCAACACTACTGTTTTTGAGAAGATTGGTCCGAACCGGATGGACGGCGGCGGCGATTGGACGAACGTTTCCGCTGAGGCGAAGGTGCACCGTCCTGCTCATCACCCTGAGCTGGGGGTTCTTTCTTCAATCCGGGGTTCTCTGATTTCTCCGCATCAAACACCGATCGCCAAGCACCGCGAGCAGCACGCTGTTCCGCAGATTTCTTAGAACTGCCCGTACCTGAACCTCGTTTGACCTCGTCAAGCAATGCCACCACGTCGTAACGTGTCTTGCCCTTCACGTGATATTCTCGCTTCACCTCAAATGCCAACTTCACTTTTTCTCTTTGCGCCCAGTGATGCAATTTCGATTTGAAATCCACTGTTTCGTGGACTTTATGATCCGCTCCATGCCTTTTGAGCATGCGCATCACCGCACGGCTTGTTTTTTCATACCCATGATCCAAGTATATCGCACCGATCAGGGCCTCTAACGCATTTCCTACAACGGAAGAGTGCACATCATTCCTTCGCATTTTGCTTCGGATCAAGGCCCCTAACTCCATGTTTGTTCCCACCAAGTTCAACGTTTCACGGTTGACCATCTTGGATTTACGTTGGGTTAAGCTTCCTTCTTGCTCGTCGGGAAATGCATCATACAGGAATCGCGCGACCACCAGATCAAGTGCGGTATCACCCAAAAATTCCAAGCGTTCATTGCTTCGCAATCCCGTGGTATCTCCATCGAGCATTGACGCATGTGTCAAAGCCTCGTCGTACAGTTGAATTTTACGGATCCGCAAGCCAAACTCCTTGCGAACCAATTGGCGAATGGTCTGAGGGGTCTCTTTCCAAAAAACCAAACGGTCCAGTACACGGGATGGCCTATTGGTCATCCATCAAGGTTGGTATTCCTTGAATAAAACAGACGCATTGTGTCCTCCGAAACCAAATGTGTTGCAGAGCGCAGCACGGACCTTTCGATGCTTCGCTTTGTTCAAGGTGAAGTCTAGTTTCTGATCCAAACCTTCGTCAGGAAACTCAAAGTTGATGGTCGGAGGAATGACGCCGTGTTTAATCGCCAAGATGCACGCAATCCCCTCAATCGCACCTGCGGCTCCTAAAAGGTGGCCTGTCATCGACTTGGTAGAACTGATATTCAGATTGTAGGCATGCTCGCCAAAGACTCCTTGAATCGCTAAAGTCTCCGCAATGTCTCCGAGTGGAGTAGACGTACCATGAACGTTCACGTAGTCCACATCAGCCGGTGACATTTCAGCATCATCCATTGCTGCCTTCATGACATTCTTTGCGCCCAGGCCTTGTGGATGGGGAGCTGTAATGTGATGCGCATCTGCGCTCATTCCACCGCCAACCATTTCGCAATAAATCTGAGCGCCACGGGCAATGGCGTGCTCATACTCCTCTAAAATAATCGCTCCACCCCCTTCGCCTAAAACGAATCCATCTCGTGTTGCGTCAAAAGGACGAGATGCACGAGCCGGATCATCATTTCGCGTCGAAAGTGCTTTCAATGCATTGAAGCCTCCAATTCCGCCCTCGGTAATCGCTGCCTCGGAACCTCCGGTAACCATTACCTCTGCCTTGCCTAATCGGATGTAATTGAACGCGTCAATCATGGCGTTGGTGCCACTAGCACAAGCAGAAACCGTACAAAAGTTCGGGCCACGGAATCCGTGGCGTATGCTGATATGACCGGCCGCGATATCCGAAATCATCATGGGGATGAAAAACGGGCTAAAACGCGGTACACCCCCACTCTCATGGAAGTTCAATGCCTCATTCATAAACGTTTGGAAACCTCCAATCCCAGAGCCCCAAATCACTCCAACACGATCATGATCGACATTGGGTTCTTCTCCATCAAGTCCAGCATCGGCCAATGCCTCGTCGGAGCATGCAATTGCATACTGCGCAAACAAGTCCATTTTTCGAGATTCTTTGCGGTGCAGAAACTGAGAAACGTCAAAGTCTTTCACTTCGCAGGCAAACTGCGTCTTGAAATTGGTCGCGTCAAACTTGGTAATGTCAGCCGCACCACTCGTGCCATTGACCAAACCTTGCCAAAACGATTGTACATCATTTCCTATGGGCGTAACTGCCCCTAGACCTGTAACGACTACCCTTTTGAGCTCCATCTAGAGCCGGGTTTATTTAACGGTCGCTGAGATGTATTCCACTGCCTGTCCAACGGTGCTGATTTTCTCAGCCTGATCGTCCGGAATGGCAATGTTGAATTCTTTCTCAAACTCCATGATGAGTTCTACTGTATCCAAGGAGTCAGCTCCGAGGTCGTTCGTGAAACTTGCTTCCAAGTTGACTTCTCCAGCATCTACTCCCAACTTATCGACGATAATCGCCGTTACTTTTTCTTGAATCTCAGACATAGCTTAGCTGTTTTTCGGGGCGCAAAGTAACCAATTACAATTTGAACCATCTAACGTTTTCGTCATCTTTTCTCGATATCGTTGAAAATTCCATGTTGAATCAGTGGATTTCCACCATTATTTCCTCGAGATTCTTTCTTTCGATGTCCGGAACACTGCAGTTCGAAGCGGGGTACCCTACTGGAATCAAAAGATAGGCGTGTTCATTGGACGGTCGACCTAAAATTTCCGATAAAAAACCCATCGGGCTCGGGGTATGGGTCAATGTAGCCAGCCCAGACTCATGCAATGCATTGAGCAACATGCCCGCAGCAATGCCCACAGATTCCTGCACGTAATAATGCTGCTGCTTTCCTCCAGATCCATCTTCAACAGGTGTCCAGGATTGACGAAAAATGACAATCAACGCTGGCGCTTCTTCCAAATGCGGCTTCAGGTGGTTGGTATCAAAAGGCTTCAGATCCTCTAGCCATCGCTCTGACATGCGCCCGTGATAATTCTCATACTCCTCCTTCTCCGCTGCTTCGCGGATGGACCGTTTGACTTCAGAGTTGGTCACAAGGCAAAAAGTCCAAGGTTGCTTGTGCGCTCCTGAAGGCGCTGTTCCGGCTGCCTCAATGCACCGTTTGAGCACCTCTAAAGGCACTGGAGCCGAATCAAAGTGACGCACGGACCTCCTGCCCCTCATTCGCTCGAGTGCGACCTTAGAACGCTTTAACATCTCTTCTTCGCTCAGACGCTCAAAAACGATTGGAATGTGTGGTGCTTGAGAATCTTTCATTGGTGGAACTTCTCTAATGTCCTGGTGGTCATATCTGACCGCCTTTTCGAATTCGCCGCATCAATTCCGAAGCAAACACAAAGTCTTCCAACTCTGGCACACCTCCTGCAAGCAAACCGCCACGATCTCCCCTCCAGAGAATGCGGCCTTCATGCACAAAATGAATGGTATCGCTCGCCTCCATCACACTGTTCATATCGTGGGAAATCACAACCGTGGTCATGTTGTATTCCCGCGTGATTTCCATAATCAATTGATCAATGACAATGGCCGTTTGAGGATCCAGACCTGAATTGGGCTCATCGCAAAACAAATACTTCGGGTTCATGGCAATGGCACGGGCTATGCCCACGCGTTTTTGCATTCCACCGCTGCACTCCGCCGGGAACCGTGAACCGGCATCCGCAAGCTCAACTCGCTCCAAACATTCTGAGGCTCTCCTGTCAATTTCAGCATCCGTCATGCCACTGAACATCTTCAATGGGAAGCTCACATTTTCCTGAACAGTCATGCTATCAAACAAAGCCGACCCTTGAAAAAGCATGCCGATTTCTTGACGAATTTCTTTGCGGTCTCGGCGTGAAAGCGCAGTGAAGTTTCGGCCATCATACGAGACATGGCCCTGGTCAGGTTCAATCAAACCCACCGTGCATTTAGTCATCACACTTTTGCCACTCCCACTCCGTCCAATGACAAAGTTGACTTTCCCACGCTCAAAAGAAGCCTGGATATCCTTGAGGACGTCATGTTCTCCGAACGACTTGGATATGTTGTGCAGTTCAATCAAAACTCCAGATTAATTGAGCAGCATTTGAGTTAAAATCAAATTGGTCACCATGATGATGACGACACTCCACACGACCGCACGCGTGCTCGAACGGCCCACTTCCAAAGCTCCTCCGGCCGCATAATACCCGTGATAAGCAGATACACTGGTGAGGATAAATCCAAAAGCAACCGTCTTGGTCAAAGCATAAATCACATCAAAGACATGAAAGTCCACTTGCATGCCATATTCAAAATCGGCCAATGAACTCACCCCTGTCGCCACACCCACCCAGGCACCGGCGCCTACACCCATGACCATGCTCAGAATGACAAGGAAAGGCACAATGCATAGTCCTGCGATGATTTTTGGTAAAATCAAATAACTCGCGCTGTTGACCCCCATGATTTCCAGGGCATCAATTTGCTCCGTTACGCGCATCGTTCCAATTTGGGAAGCAATGTTGGAACCGACTTTTCCTGCTAAAATAACAGGGATTAGGGTTGGCGAAAACTCCAAAATCATGGTTTGTCGCACCGTGAATCCAATCGTGTAAACGGGAATCCACCCTCCGATCTGGTGCGCCGTCTGCAAACAGATTACCGCTCCCATGAACAGACTCAACAAGGCAACGATGCCGATTGACTGCGTGCCGATTGCGTCCAGCTCCCGAATCAATAGGCTCCGAAACACCCGGCCTTTTTCAGGACGTCGAAAGCTCGCTGACAGGAGCTGCATGTACCTTCCGATGTGAAACAACCAGCGCATGGCACGAAGA
The DNA here is from genome assembly GCA_905478325.1 of uncultured Flavobacteriales bacterium. GTDB lineage: Bacteria > Bacteroidota > Bacteroidia > Flavobacteriales_D > Sanyastnellaceae > UA16. Next base: position 255,051 of record CAJQIB010000008.1, read on the forward strand.
TAAGCTTTCATAACCGTCCCTGCTCTGCATGTTTTTCGATGTATTTTCGCAAAAGCATGGCACGACAAAAAACACTCCGAATCGCGTTTGCATTCGGATGGTTGATGACATTAGGTCTCTCCTCGTGCCAATCAAACAAAGCTCACCGCAATTGCAATTGCCCACAGTGGTCTGATGCTGGAGAAGTATCTCCTGTTCATCCTGTGCTTACTCAACCTTGACAGATGACTCCTTCACATTCAACATATGCCGTGATTATGGCTGGCGGCATCGGAAGTCGCTTCTGGCCAATGAGCCGAGAAACCCAGCCCAAACAATTTCTTGATATCCTTGGAACGGGGAAGTCGCTCATCCAAATGACCTTCGACCGATTGAATCGCTTGGTTCCTGTGGAAAACATTCTCGTGGTCACTCAAGAACGCTATCGCACGTTGGTTGGAGAGCATCTCACTCACATTCCAGCTGAGAATATTTTGTGTGAGCCGTTCATGCGCAACACGGCTCCCTGCATTGCGTACGCCAACCATTGGGTCGCTGCAAAAGCGGGGGATGCGGCGAGTGAAGCGAACATCATAGTCGCTCCTGCTGATCATTTGATTCTAGACGAAACGGGGTTCTTGGATATTGTAAAACTTGGAATCCACCATACTTCAACGACGCAAAACCTCGTAACGCTCGGGATTCGCCCGTCAAGACCCGATACGGGATACGGCTACATTCAGTTTGAAGATGCCGCGAACTCTATGGATGATAAAATCCGTTCCGTCAAGACATTCACAGAAAAACCACAGCTGGATTTAGCCGAGCAATTTTTAGTTTCTGGAGATTTCTATTGGAACTCAGGCATTTTCATTTGGAGCCTTGAAAACATCAACCGCGCATTTGAAAAGCACCTCCCCGAGATGCAAGAGTTGTTTGTGGAGCATTCCGCAGCGTTCAATACGCCCGATGAAAAAACCGCCATTGCATCCATCTATGGCGACTGCGAGAATATCTCAATCGATTACGGTCTGATGGAAAAGGCTCCGAATGTTTCTGTGGTATTGTCCGATTTTGGCTGGAGTGATCTTGGAACATGGGGCTCGCTTCATGAGAAACTGAACCTCGACACGGACGGAAATGGAACCTCTGGAGTTGAACTTCTTGCGGTAGATTCCAAAGACAATGTGGTCGTTTCAAACGCTCGGGGTGCGGGACAGAAAAAGCTCATCGCCCTCCGTGGATTGGAAAACTTTATCGTCGTCGACACAGAGGATGCCCTACTCGTCTGCCCCAAGTCGGAGGAACAGTGGATCAAGCAATTGGTCACAAGCATGAAGACCAAGAAGGGATAGACCGTGCGCTCTTGAATTAACTCCTGCCAGTCATTTCAGCAGGAATGACCCACGCATCGTATTCCTCTGCCGTCAAATAACCCGTTGCTAGTGCAGCTTCACGCAAGGTTGACCCTTCTTCATGGGCTTTGTTCGCAATTTCAGCAGCCTTGTAATAGCCGATTTTTGTGTTCAAGGCGGTCACAAGCATCAAGCTTCCCTGCACCAATTGATCAATTCGCTCATGATTGGGTTCAATGCCTTCAACGCAGTGAGCGCTAAAGGATTCACACGCATCCCCGATCAGCTGCGCTGATTCCAAAATGTTTCTCGCCATCATCGGCTTGAATACATTGAGTTCATAATGGCCTTGTGCTCCGCCAAACGTAATGGCTACATCGTTCCCGATTACTTGTGCGCAGACCATCGTCAATGCCTCGCATTGTGTCGGATTCACCTTGCCGGGCATGATCGAAGACCCCGGCTCATTGGCCGGTATTAGGATCTCTCCGATGCCCGAACGCGGGCCCGAAGCCATCATTCGGATGTCATTCGCGATTTTATTGAGCGAAACAGCCAATTGTTTCAGCGCACCGTGCGACTCAACAATGGCATCATGAGCGGCGAGCGATTCAAATTTGTTTGGCGCAGTAACAAAAGGATGAGCCGTGAGCCGTGCAATGTGTTCTGCAACACGCACGTCATAGCCCTCTGGAGTATTGATTCCCGTTCCAACAGCCGTGCCCCCCAAAGCCAATTCAGACAAATGACCGAGCGTATTGCGCAGCGCATTCATGCCATAATCCAACTGAGCAACATAGCCACCAAACTCCTGTCCGAGCGTGAGCGGCGTAGCGTCCATTAAATGTGTTCTGCCAATTTTGACTACATCGCTGAATGCCTGGGCTTTCTGATCCAACGCATCCCGTAATTTTTGCACTCCAGGAAGAGTCGTTTCAACCACCATCTGGTAAGCCGCGATATGCATCGCAGTGGGGTACGTATCATTGGATGATTGCGATTTATTCACGTCATCGTTTGGATGAACCGGGCGTTCCCCTTGACCCAATGTTCCTCCACTTAAAACGTGTGAACGATTGGCAACCACTTCGTTGACGTTCATATTGGACTGCGTTCCAGACCCCGTCTGCCAAACCACAAGCGGAAATTGGTCGTCCCATTTTCCGGCGATGATTTCGTCACAAACCGTAGCGATCAAATCCCGCTTTTCTGTCGCAAGACCTCCCAACTCTGCATTCGTCAAGGCCGCTGCCTTTTTTAGGAATGCAAAGGCGCGTACAACCTCAATTGGCATGGAGGCTGGCGGACCAATTTTGAAGTTGTTACGAGAACGCTCCGTTTGAGGGCCCCAGAGAGCATCCATCGGAACATTTACATCGCCAATCGTGTCCTTCTCAATTCGAAATTCGTTCATGGTTTCTTCACATTGGGGCCGATTAAGCAGAAGCTTTTGCTCCCGAACCAGCTTGCATCAAAAAAGCTTTTAAAAATCCATCAATGTCTCCGTTCATCACAGCATCCACATTGGACGTCTCGTGACTTGTTCGCACATCCTTGACCATTTTATAGGGCTGCATGACATACGAACGAATCTGTGATCCCCACTCAATTTTCTTCTTCCCCGCTTCAATTTCGGCGCGGGCCTCATGCCGCTTAGCCAACTCCATTTCATAGAGCTGCGACTTCAACAATTGCATCGCCTTCTCCTTGTTTCCAAGTTGAGACCTCGTTTCCGTGTTGTCAATCACAATGCCTGTTGGCGCGTGACGCACACGGACCCCTGTTTCTACCTTGTTTACGTTCTGCCCCCCTGCTCCACCAGATCGAAATGTTTCCCAAGTGATATCTGCAGGACTCACTTCAATTTCAATGGTGTCATCGACGAGCGGATACACGTAGACGGAAACAAATGAAGTGTGCCTTCTGGCCTGGCTATCAAACGGACTGATACGAACCAATCGATGCACCCCGTTTTCTCCCTTCAACATGCCAAACGCAAAAGGACCTTCGAATTCCAAAGTCACTTGCTTAATGCCTGCGACATCCCCTTCTTGAAAATCCAATTCCTTTACCTTGAATCCCGCTCGGTCCCCATACATCCGGTACATGCGCATCAGCATAGAAGCCCAGTCGCAGCTTTCTGTTCCACCCGCCCCTGAAGTAATCTGCATGACCGCATTGAGATTGTCCTCTTCTGCGCTCAGCATGTTTTTAAACTCCAAGTCTTCAATGGCCGAAACCGCCATTTTACACGCATCGTCAACTTCAGAAGCTTCAGCTTCTCCTGCCTTGACAAATTCAAAGAGCACCTCAATGTCTTCTACGGCCGATGAACATGCTGCGTGATTTTCCGTCCATGTTTTTAACGTTCGCAAACGGCGCATCACCGCTTCTGCTTCCTTCGAATTGGTCCAAAAATCTGGGTCTTGTGTGCGCTTTTCTTCCTCTGCTATTTCAAGCAATTTGGAATCAATGTCCAGGTATACCCGCAATGCTTCCACGCGTTTGCGTAGGAGGTTGAGTTGATCAGTCGTTATCATACAGGGCAAAAGTAATCAGCGGGAGCCCAATGCCGCGAGCGAAGCCAAGATGTCCTGCAGATTGTATCCCTTATTTATTAAAAATCGGATCACTCGATCCCTTCGATCAGGCAATTCAGCAGCCCGACGTTGGACCAATTCATTCAAGGTATCAAGAACGACCTCGCGTGACACCGCATCTACGGCAATCTGGGCTTGAGACGTGGGAATCCCTTTGGAACGCAGCCCTGCGACAACACGATATGGCCCCCATTTTTTGTATTCCACATGTGCTCTCACATACCCCTGAATGTACCGCTCTTCCGACATGAAATCTTCTTTCATCATCCGCCGGATAGCCTGCTCTGCCTCATCTTCCGAGCCACCCCATTGAATGATTTTTTTTCGAGCATCCAACGCGCAACGTTCTTGCATTGAACACCATTTTCTCAATCGATCCAACCATTCCTCCATCCCAATCGTTTCTATTTGCTCGAAAGTAGCTTGAAAACAGGGGTTTGCCCGATATTTGCATTTAGAAATTTTAAAACCTGACCGATGCGGTCCGAGATCCTAACCCGTATCCAAGCCTTGCTTCAGCAAGATAACTTGGAAGCCATTCGTCAAGATGTTCGCTCTGCCATGGATGAATTCCGTGCGCTTACGAACGATGAAGTGCGCAAGCAACGTGAAACTTGGGCTGCCAGTGAAAAAGAGCCTGACGCTATTTTCGAATACCAAGGCAGTGCTGAGGAATTGGCATTTGAAGAGGCCATTACCACGTTTAAGGAACGCGAGAAAGTGTGGCGCAAGCAAGTCGCGGAAACCCAAAAAGCCAATCTTGAAAAGAAGCTGGCTATGCTAGAACGGCTGCGCCAGACGATTCAAGAAGAGGAGAATATCAGTGCCGCTTTTTCTGTTTTCAATGAAGTGCGCGAACAGTGGGATGCCGCAGGAGATGTCCCTGGAGACCAGTTCAAGGTGGTTCACGACCAATATTACCGCCTTCGAGATGAGTTTTTCTACAACATCAACATCTACAAGGAGCTTAAAGACCATGACCTCAAGGTCAATCTGAAGAAAAAGGAAGCACTGCTTGTGGCAGCACAGGCCTTAGCGAGTGTTGAAGGCATCCGTGAGAGGGAAAAACAAGCCCGCGCAATTCAGAAGCAATGGCTGGACATTGGACCTTCTCCTCGTGAGAATTACCAAGAGTTGTCGACTCAGTTTTTCGGAATTATCCGGCCAATATTCGATGAAGTCAAGGCACATTTCGATGAGATCCGCGCTTCATTTACCGTTCATGCTGCTGAAAAAGAAAGCTTGATTGAGCAATTACGGGAAGCTGTTGCCGAAGAGGTCGAAGCGAGTCACAGCGGGTGGCAAGCCGCAACCGCCAAAATCATTGCATTGCAAAATGCATGGAAGGCCACCGGGTTCGCTGGAAAAGATCAAAACGAAGTGCTTTGGGGAAAGTTTCGTGAATTGGCTGACGTTTTCTTTCAGAAGAAACAGCTTTTTTACGACGCCCAAAAAAGTGTTGGTAAGCAAAATAAACTTGAGAAAGTAAGTCTTCTTGAGCAAGCTGAGGCCACCGCTGCGAGTACCGATTGGAAGACGGCCGTTCCCAAAATGATGGCCCTGCAGAAAGCCTGGAAGGAAGTGGGTCCATGCCCTCCCAGTGAGGAACAGCGGCTGTTCCGCCGGTTCCGAAAAGTACAAGACCAATTTTTCACTGCGCGAAAAGCAGAGTTTGCAGGACGCGATGCAGAGGAAAAGAAGAACCTTGAAGCCAAAGAAGTCTTACTCAAGGAAATTGAGGCCTTCTCTTTAAGTGGTGAACGAAAGGCTGATCTGGATGCGTTGAAAGAATTTTCCTCGCGCTGGAACAAAGTTGGCTTCGTCCCTCGGAAATCCATGGACGGCATTATGGATCGCTATCGTGCGGCCGTGGACGCGCTCTACGACTCACTGAGTGCACAACGTTCAGAGCGTGCTGTTGAGACGTATAAGCAACGGGTCGATCATTTGGTGAGCTCCAGTCCACAGCAAGTCCGACGCGAGCAAAGCATTTTGAGAGAAAAAATGGACCGGTTGAAGTCTCGGGTAACCAAAACAGAAGAAAATCTAGAACGGTTTACGGGGAAAGGCGCAGAAGCCATTCGTGATCAATATGAAAAATCCATGGAGGCCGACAAACGCGAAATGGAGGATATCAAAACAAAATTGACGCTGTTGCGCCAAGCTTCACAACAGGAATCGAAACCTGAAGGCCCAGCGGAATCCTAAAGAGATGATGAGGCCATCTCTGCCGGCAATAGCTCGCATCGATAGCCTTGTTTCTGCAGCCAGACGAGATACGGACTCAGAATAGGCAACATGCGCAACGCCGATCGAGGAGAGTCGTGAAAAACGACAATCGATCCGGGTCGTGTGTTGATCATCAACTGTTCTAAGCACGATTCTGGGGTGTTTTTATCGTCGAAGTCTGCACTCAATACATCCCACATGACAATTTGCGTGTGGGGATGAAGCGCCTCGGCTTGTGCTTTGGTAATGCGGCCATACGGCGGCCGAAACCAAGGACTCTGAACACGCTGTTGGCACTCCAAATAACTACGTAAGTAAGCCCGTTGTCCGGTGCCCCATCCAGATTCATGCCGCTGCGTATGGTTTCCGATTCCGTGACCTGCAGCACTTAGTTCATTCAAAACCTCAGGGTAACGGTCCACGTTTTCTCCCACGCAAAAAAAGGTAGCTAGCGTGCTGAAATCGGCTAAGGTTCGCATCACTTCTCGTGTGATTTCAGGATGCGGCCCATCATCAAAAGTCAGGTACACTGCATTCTCTCCATGCACCTGTGCGGGCCCATTCCAAATGAGATGGGAAGCCAAGGCCTTGAGTAAGGGTGGAGTTTGACGCAAATACACTTCGCAAAGATATCCATGGACGTGGCTTTCACCTTGTCGCATCCAACTACCTTTGTGAAATCAGATTACGAAGATGGATTACGACTTTCGCTCAATCGAGAAACGCTGGCAAGAAACGTGGGACCGCAAAGCGGCCTATCGCGTAGCAGAAACTAGCGACCGCCCCAAGTACTACGTGTTGGATATGTTTCCATATCCTTCAGGAGCCGGACTGCATGTTGGGCATCCATTGGGATACATCGCAAGCGATATATTCGCACGGTACAAACGGCTGCGCGGCTTCAATGTCTTGCATCCGATGGGCTATGACAGCTTTGGACTCCCTGCTGAGCAATATGCCATTCAAACAGGTCAGCACCCTGCTGTCACAACGGAAACAAATATTGCCCGTTACCGCGAACAGCTCGGACAACTGGGCTTTTGTTATGACTGGGATCGCGAGGTCCGGACGAGTGACCCCTCATATTATCGCTGGACTCAATGGATTTTTGGACAACTTTTTGAATCGTGGTATGACACGAAATCGGAATCTGCACAGCCAATTGAGGCCTTGATTGAGGCCATTGAATCAGATCGATGGGACTCTCTTGTTCCTGCTGCAGCTTCAAATTGGTGGGAATCACTTCCGGCAACTCTTTTGGCTCAGTGGGGAGAGGGGTTTTCTGGAAACCTCACCGCGCGTCTTTGGAAGGCCTGCACAGAACAAGAAAAATCGACCATCCTGATGCAGTTTCGGTTGGCCTATCTCGCCGACAGTGAGGTGAACTGGTGCCCTGAATTGGGGACCGTTTTGGCCAATGATGAAGTGAAGGACGGTCTCAGTGAGCGGGGAGGACATCCTGTCGTTCGCAAACGCATGCGGCAGTGGATCATGCGCATAACAGCCTATGCCGATCGCCTCGTCGCAAATTTGGACGAATTGAATTGGACCGATAGCATTAAAGAGGCCCAGCGAAATTGGATTGGAAGAAGTGAAGGTGCGTCTGTCACCTTTGGCATTGAAGGCCATTTTGGAAGTCAAATTGATGTGTTTACAACACGTCCAGACACGATGTACGGCGTGAGCTTCATGGTTCTCGCTCCTGAACATCCACTCGTTGATCTGATCACTACACCGGAACAAATAGAAACAGTAAAAGCCTATCAAAAGGCAGCCGCTCGCAAATCTGAACGTGACCGCCAAGGAGCGGGAGACAAAGACATCTCTGGCTGCGACACAGGGGCGTTTGCAATACACCCCCTCACTGGAGCAAAGCTACCCGTTTGGATTGCCGACTATGTGTTAGCGGGGTATGGTACCGGTGCGATCATGGCGGTCCCTGCTGGAGATGAGCGCGATTGGAAGTTTGCACAGCATTTCCATTTGTCCATCGCAAGTATTTTCAAAGGATTCGATTCGCAAGAAGCCGTGTGCACGGACAAGAAGGCCATTTTATGTGATTCTGAATCGCTCAATGAACTTCAAGCCGCAGAAGCCATTCCAAAGGCCATTGCCCTATTGGAGCAACTTGGAAAAGGGCGGGGACTGATCAACTTTAGAATCCGTGATGCCGTATTCAGTCGCCAGCGGTATTGGGGAGAACCGTTCCCAATCTATTACGAAAACGATGTCCCCAAATTGATTCAGGAGAAGCAGGTAACGCTTCCGCCAGTGGACGCTTACTTGCCAACCTCGGAAGGTGAACCCCCATTGGCTCGAGCGAATAAGGAGGATTGGAATGTCTTCGAAGGGGACCGCATGGAATACAACACCATGCCAGGATGGGCGGGATCAAGCTGGTACTTCCTCCGGTATATGGACCCGCAGAATGCTTCTGCCTTTTGCAGCCGTGAAAAATCAGATTATTGGGGACAAGTCGATCTGTATGTTGGTGGAGCCGAGCATACCACCGGTCACCTCTTGTATTCACGCTTTTGGACGAAGTTCTTATTCGATCGTGGATTCATCGGTTTCAATGAGCCGTTCAAGCAAATGATCAACCAAGGGATGATTCTTGGTCGGTCCAGCTTTGTCTACCGGATTCAGGGAACACAAACCTTTGTCACTGCTGAACAGCGTAAAGAACACAAGACACAGCGTCTTCATGTCGATATTGGACTTGTTCAAGCGGACAAATTGGATCTGGATGGGTTCAGAAAATGGCGCAGTGAATTCGCTGATGCTACGTTCATTTTAAATGCGGACGACTCCTACACTTGCGGGTATGAAGTGGAGAAAATGTCCAAGTCGAAATTCAATGTTCAAACGCCAGACGAACTCGTCGAGCGCTATGGAGCAGATACATTGCGCTGTTATGAGATGTTTTTGGGGCCCTTGACCCAGCATAAACCTTGGGATACGCAGGGGATCAGTGGGGTCCACAACTTTCTACGCAAGCTGAACCGATTGTATCTGACGGTCTCGGATGATCCGCCCACAGACGATGCGCTACGCGCATACAACAAGACGGTTCGGAAGGTAACAGAGGACTTGGATCGTCATGCATTCAATACCGTCATCAGCGCGCTAATGATTGGCGTTAATGAGCTGACAGATGCTGGCTGCCAATCTGCATCCATCCTCAAACCACTTGCGATACTGGTTAGCCCGGTAGCTCCACACTTGGCCGAAGAGTTGTTTCAAATGGCAGGAGGCACTGGACTTGTTGTTTCCTCTGAATGGCCCGAATGGGATGAACAGTGGCTGACCAGCGATCACGTCACGTACCCCGTCTCATTCAATGGAAAGGTTCGGTTCCAGATGGAAGCGGCAACTTCGGCCGACAAGCAGGAGGTCGAAACCCAGGTCCTAGCAGATGAACGCACGGTAAAACAATTGGAGGGCAAAGTCGTCCGAAAAATCATTGTTGTCCCAGGACGCATCATCAACATCGTCGCGAACTAACTCCTGTTTAGCGATTCATAAAAGTGTTTGGTGCGTTATTTTATCGGTTTTATCTTGATTTTCTCTGGTAAAAATCGGACATTGGGTCCTTGGGCCTAGTCCCGAACCAAAACTCGCTTGATGAAATTTCCGTTGCGAATTATTCTGTTGCTCACCCTTGGTGCAGCTATGACCTTGCACCCTTTTGGGGCTAAAGCCAGCAGCTCATTTCATCGCATGAATTTGGTGGACGGCTGCACAGATGAAATCGCTTGCAACTTCGACCCGACGGCTACCGCGGATGATGGGTCTTGCGACTACTTCTCTTGCCTCATTGGCTGCATGGATTCGATGGCGTGCAATTTCAACGCCGCGGCATTGTACCCAAACAACGGAACCTGTGAATATCAATCCTGCTTCGGGTGTATGGATGTATCCGCTTGCAACTTTGACAACACAGCGACCATTCCAAATGAAAATGCGTGTGATTACACGTGCTTCGGATGCTCCGACTTCACGGCGTGTAATTTCGACCCCAGCGCGACATCACCAAATCTCGCAGCGTGCTTCTACGCAACTCCCGATTTTGATTGCGAAGGAAACCCCACTGGCTGCGGTGGATGTGAGCCGCTTTTCATTGCTGATTTTACGGACGAAGTCATGGAGTGTAGCGAGCAATTGCCGTTGACCAGTTTGGATACCGTTGTGGCCGTAGGAAGTTGCACCGGGGATACGTTGCCCCATGCCATGTTCGCCGCAGATATGCGAGATAACGTGGTCATCAATGCCGGGTTTACTGGCGTCGGAACCGGAACAGATGGAGCCATTCGCATCCTGGGTTTGACTTCCTTGGGATTATCTGAGAGTGATTACTTTATTGAGACTGTCCCTCTCATTCTAACGCGTTTCTCCAACGGCGTAGCAACCCTTACAGGTGAAGTTGCCAATGCTGTAAACCCGCATTTAACGTGGTCTGTGCATCTGACTTTCGAAGATGCCCAAACAGCAAGTACGTGGTTGGATGCTGACCCTTCACATGGATTGGTTGCCGCGAATGGATGTTCTATGGATCCGGACAATGTCCTGGTATACCGCCTCAAAGCGGACCAAAGCTTTTTGATCGGCAAGGACAGTTACCTCAATTCTTATTTGAAACTGAGCCACATGCCCTTCAATGAAAACAAACGATTTCAGTTGGGTCAAGGAGCAAATAGCAGCAACTGTGCGTATGGATTTGGCGGTTGGTTTGCTTGGGAAGGTCAGGTGCTTGGCACTCCCGTCATGGGCATGACCGGGGATGTTGTCATCGATCTAAGCTCAGATGGAGTCAACGTGGTTCCGTGCGGATCAGAATCGACTGCCCTCTTCTATTCCGTGCTCAATCCGGATTGCGGACAATTGACCGAAGCCGCTCAGATCTTCAATCGCCTCGACATATCGGCCCCTATATGGACTGGAGACTGCGCCGTTGAAATCACGCTGTGCGCGGATGAAGGCGACGTTTCTCCATCCATCCCATCGCCTTGTGCAATGGCATTCGAAGACGCCTGCAATGACCCGCTTTTGTTTTCCTTCACAGAATCGTTGGTAACAGGAGACACGCTAGGTGGAGGGGCCTTTGTCCTTGAGAGGACCTATTCTGCAGAAGATTGCTCTGGGAACATCGGTGTCTTTATGCAGACCATCGCATTTGCTGGCGAAACGTGTCCTGAACAGGTAGACCTCGTGGCACAAGAAACCCATGGATTCTTCAACCACAATGCATTCGGTTCCAATGCTTCCTCAATGAGCGGTGATTGGATGGCTAAGATCGCGTCTTCAAGCGCTCCGTTCGTTCATCCGAACCCCTCAAAAGGAACCGCGTGGTTGAATTGGACAAGTCAACGCTCCGGGAAAACGACCCTTGAAGTCTTTCATGCAGATGGCTCAATGGCGTTAAGCCCCATCGTACTTCAGGTTACTTCCAATGAACACCAGCGCGTTCAGTTGGTTGGAACCACTCTGCCTGCGGGCATCTATTTCGTTCGCATCCTGTCAAGCGCCGGCAAACAAGTTGTTCCCTGGGTGGTGATTGACTAAAGGCATTGAAACGCTGGTGCGACCAAGCCATGCCGGTATCCCTAACGATTTTCCTACCTTGTGATTCAGTAAATTCATTTGGTATGACCCTTTCATATTCACCCGCTTCAGCCTTTTTTCGCGCTCCGTTTCGTGTGCTCACCTCCCTGCTTCTGTGCTCCATTGCATGGGCTGGAATGGCACAAGACGCCAGTTATGATGGCTTGCCATACAATCCAGACAACAACAATGACGGGTTGATTGACGTCAGTGATCTCCTCGTTTTCTTGCCGTACTACGGCGAGTCATTCATTCCAGATGGCATCATCCCAGTTGCATTTGGAGGAACCGGTTCTGCCAATGCCACAGGTGCCCGTGATTCGCTAGGTCTCTCCTCAATCAAAGATTCCATTTGGGGTTCGCCTGCCTCTAGCTACACGTGGTCCAACGGGTCCATGCGGGTGATGCAGCGATTTGCTCAAGGCTATAACATCACTGCCACGGGATTATACGCGCATGCTTCAGGCACCAACACAAGTGCCACGGGGGCGTATTCCAATGCTCAAAATCGCCAAACGATTGCAAGCGCTACCTGTTCCAGCGCGGAAGGAGAAGGAACGACCGCAAGTGGCACCGCTTCACATTCGGAAGGAATGCTCTCTCAAGCAAGTGCATTAGCTGCCCACGCGGAGGGCTACAATACGGACGCCACATCAAATTACAGCCACTCTGAAGGATACGCGACCCTTGCTGGAAGCACCGCTGCGCATGCCGAGGGATTTCAAACCAATGCTCTCGGATTGTACAGCCACACCGAAGGCCGTGAAACTGACGCAAGTGGCACCGCTGCGCATAGTGAAGGCCAGTATACCATCGCTTCGGGCGAATTGTCTCATGCTGAAGGATTCGAATCCATCGCAGATGGATATGCGAGTCATGCGGGCGGATATGGTTCAACCGCAACAGGCCTCTATAGCCGAGCAACGGGTCGTTCAACCGTCTCTACGGCAACAGCCTCCTCTGCTTTTGGCAACTCAACCATAGCCGATCAGGAAAATTCCATGGTCCTGGGACAATTCAATTTAAGCGGCGCTACCGACGTCCTTTTCGCCATTGGAAATGGCTCAGACGACAATGCACGTTCCAATGCCATGGACATTCAGGCAGACGGAACCATGCGCCTTCAAGGCAATGCTGAGGTTGTCGGGGAGGTATTCGTCGGGGAAGTTGCCGTTGGTGCGACCCTCGATTCATTGATGAACACCATTTCATCTATGCAGCTGACAATCATGTCTTTACAAGCTCAAGTTGAGGCCTTGACTGGCGGTGAATAAGCTCGTCGGAACGAAAAAAACGCATAAAAAAAATCCCCAACCTAAGGCTGAGGATTTTCTCTACGTTCCCCGACCAGGACTCGAACCTGGAATAACGGCACCAAAAACCGGTGTGTTACCATTACACCATCGGGGAATGTGCATCCGACCAAACTTAGGCCCTAAGCGACGGCAAAGATAAAAAGGTTTCCCTTAAGAAAAAGCCAAACGTTACACTTCCTTTATCTTGGTGGCATGCTGCAATTATTGAACTTGATCGGATCAGAATTAAAACCTGCGAATGACGGGGAATGGCTTGACCAAATAGAACCGGCTACGGGAGAAATTACGGGACGATTGCCCCGGTCAAAGGCATCTGATGTTGACCATGCGTATGCTGCTGCTGCCCAGGCCTTTCCAACGTGGAGTACCACCCCCGTTGAACGCCGTGCAGCCTGTTTGAGGAAGTTGGCGCAGCTCATTTCGCACAACAGTGCACAGCTTGCAGAAGCCGAATCTCGCGACAATGGAAAGCCCATTTCGTTGGCCCAAAGCGTGGATATCCCTCGAGCAGAACAAAATCTCGCATTTTTCGCAAGTGCCATCGAGCAGTTTTCATCGGAAGCACACATTCCAGCAGGACCTGCCCACATCAATTACACCCATCGAAAACCGATCGGAGTCGTGGGGTGCATCTCTCCTTGGAACCTTCCTCTCTACCTCTTTACCTGGAAAATCGCACCTGCACTCGCTGCAGGCAATTGCGTCATTGCCAAACCTTCCGAGATTACGCCCGTGACAGCCTGGATGCTCTCGCAATGGGTACTTGAGGCCGGATTCCCTCCTGGCGTGCTCAACATTGTTCACGGCCTTGGCCCAGAAGTCGGGCAAGCCATTGTTTCGCACCCTTCCATCAAAGCCATCTCATTCACGGGTGGAACCGTCACCGGCGCTCACATTGCCCGCACTGCAGGTCCCATGTTCAAAAAAATGAGTCTGGAACTTGGCGGCAAAAACCCGGCGATCATCTTCGCTGATTGCGATTTCGAAAAAGCGTTGCAAACGACCATTCGTTCTTCGTTTGCGAATCAAGGACAAATCTGCCTGTGCTCATCGCGCATCCTCATTGAAGATTCCATTTACGACCGCTTCCGAGATGCCTTGATTGAAAAAGTGGGACGGATGCAGCCCAATGACCCCATGCTTCCGGAAACCAAAATGGGCGCCGTGGTATCCCTTGCCCATCGGGATAAAATAATGGGTCACATTCAATCTGCTCAAGCCGAAGGAGCAACATTGTTATGCGGTGGAAGCATCGCCGATGCTCCGAACGCGCGCTGCGAAGGGGGGTATTTCGTTCAACCAACCGTCTTTGAAGATGCCGGTCCCGAGTGTAGAATCAACCAAGAAGAAGTTTTCGGACCGGTCATCACCCTGCAACGATTCCACACGGAAGATGAGGCCGTTCAACTAGCCAATTCCAGTCCTTTTGGATTGGCTTGTACCATTTGGACTCAACATATTGGGAAAGCTCACCGGGTTGCTGCCGGTGTTGAAAGTGGCATCGCTTGGATCAACTGCTGGTTGGTCCGTGACCTAAGAACTCCTTTTGGTGGAGTGAAAGACTCTGGAGTCGGTCGAGAGGGCGGTTGGAATGCTTTGCAGTTCTTTACGGAACCTCAAAACGTCTGCATTTCAATCACCTGAAATGATTGAAATGGATTGAACGCGTTACACACAGAATTTTCACCACATATACTCACCGCCTTTGTCCATATTGGACTTCTGGCCGTTCGTGAAAAACCATCCTAGTGTATGGTCAATCCAATATGAAAGCGCGCGTAGTTTGTTGTGAACCATAGAGGCGTCGTTTAGTGGACATGTCGAATCTATGTCAAAATGACACTATATGAACATTTTATTCTTAAGAAAATTGTTCACTCTAGACGAAACTTATTTACAGCCGGATGAACTTAGAGGGTTCTACCAACTTCAGATCATGCGACTCAATTCGGCTCTCCTTTTCGCGCTAATTTTTCTGACTGCATTCTCTGGATGCGTTTCAATGAAGCAATTCGATGCCTTACAATCTGACTTCGATACACTGGAACGAAAAAGCCAGATGCTCACATTGGCAAGTCAAGATGGCGAAATCGACCGTCGCGAACTCAGTGGACGTGTCAATGTGCTTACCCAAGCGCAACAGCAACTGGCTCTTGATACGGCTCGATTGGGTCGTGAGGTAACGCGGGTAGAGGCTGACATTGAACGACTGCGTGAATTGAACGATGTATTGACAACCGAAAGTTCTTCCAAGATGGCCGCCATCAATGAGGAAAATCGGGCATTGCTCGCAGATCTCAGTCGCGTTCGTCAAGAACTTCAAACCCAAGAAGATGCGTTGAACGAGTTGAGCCGTAATCTTGAATTGCGTCAATCACAATTGGCAGAGCGCTCCAAACGCGTTCAAGAATTGGAGGGGCTTCTTGCCGCACGTGATGCCGCAGCAGAAGCATTGAGAAGTCAACTCGCCCAAGCTTTATTGGGTTTCGCAGACCGCGGATTGAGCGTAGAACAACGCAACGGCAAAGTGTATGTGAGTTTGGAAGCACAGCTCCTTTTTCCCTCAGGAAGCACGCGGATCAATCCTGACGGTCAGCAAGCACTCAGAGACCTCGCTGCCGTAATCAGTAGCCAAGAGCAACTGGAAATCATTGTAGAGGGTCATACAGACACGGATCAACTCTCGTCGACCTCGATACCGAAGAATAACTGGGAGTTGAGCGTCTTGCGTTCCACGGCTGTTATTGAGATTCTGACTGTGTCAGGTGTCAGCCCAAATGCCCTTGCAGCGTCTGGTCGAAGTGAATACCACCCGTTGGACGAAACAGACAAGGCCCGCAATCGCCGCATTGAAATCATCATTGCACCGAACTTGGATCCGTTGTTCGACCTCATCCGATTACCGGAATAAGCCGTTCAGTGCACCTTGGATTGTACGGTGCTCATTAGGCTTACCCAGTCAGAAGGCCCGTCATTAAGGCAATGGGACCATGAAGGTTCCTAACGCTAGGTTCACGCTCTCTTCCGTTCCTGCAACCACCGTTCCCGAGAACGTGCCGACAATGATTCCGCCTGGATTCGTATCGACATAGGTAATGTTAACGGTAACTCCACCGCCAAACGAAGTTGCGTAAGACGTTCCTGTAGCGTCCGTATAAGCCGCGGCTGTGGGCATGGAAGTCGGGTTGCATTGAATGGTGATTCCGTTTTGCCATCCCAAAGCAGGCTCGTCCAAGAACAGACCCATTTCACCTCCTGAAAGCGGGGTTCCCAATATCCCAATGGATCCACCCGTTAAGGTTCCAACTACGAGAGGCCCTTCAGCCAACATAGCTGTTCCATTGACCTTCCAGGTCATCATGGCCATGCATTCAGGACAAAAGTCTCCACCACAATCAATGTATTGCTCATCACCGTCCAATAGCCCGTTTCCACAGTTCACTCCAGGAGGACAAGTTGGACATTGATCTAGAGGAGTTCCATCAGAGCATGCGACGAAAAGACCATTGAGGTAGTTTCCTCCGCAATCAACAGCGACCTCGTCTCCATTCATGATTCCGTCACAGCATGTCGGACAGGCATTTTCGCAGCCATCACCGCAATCCACTGCAGCTTCGTAGCCGTTCAATAGACCGTCATCACACAGCTCACCACAGGCGACGCCTGTGGATCCTCCGCAATCAATTCCATCTTCGCCTGGATCCAATTGACCATTGAAACTGGGGTCACAAGGATCACACTCTCCACCGCAATCAACCCACTGTTCTCCAAGTAACACGTCGTATTGACCGTTCTCGCATGGATCACATGGAGGGCAAATGGACCCGCCACAGTCGACCAATTCTTCTCCGTTATTCAAAATGCCATCATGGCAATTTTCGGGGATTTTATTGTCGTCATTTAAACACGCGCTGAACAAAGCTGTCAAGGCGAACAAAGAGAAAAACAGTGTGATGGAACGAATTTGTGGCATCAGGAATCGATTTAATGAAGGCGTTTGCAAGTTCATTGTCCTAAATTAGGCAGGGCCAAGATAAGTTGAAGGCGTCAACTCCGCATCCTTTTCAACCAACTTGGCATTACAAATCAATGGAAAACAGCAAGTGGATCGTAAAAACGAAGCCGGGTCAAGGTGAAATTGAACGTCTCATGGAAGACGCAGGCCTCACGCAATTGGTTGCGTCTCTTCTTTTACAACGGGGATTGAGTCAAGTAAAAGACGTCGTTGATTTCTTAAATCCGGGCTTCACAGCGCTGCACCATCCATTGCTCATGAAAGACATGCGCAAGGCGGTCAATCGCCTGCATGAGGCCATCGAGGATGAAGAACGCATTTTGATTTATGGTGACTACGACGTCGACGGAACGACCGCTGTTGCTATGATGGCGAGCTACTTGGAAGGTGTTGGAGCACAAATCAAAACGTACATTCCGCATCGCTACGACGAAGGGTATGGCGTCAGTGCTGAAGGGGTCCAGTGGGCCACTGACAATGGCTATTCTTTGATGATTACCCTAGACTGCGGAACAAAGGATTTTAGCTCAATCCAACAAGCCAAGGAGCAAGGCATCGATGTGATCATCTGCGACCACCACCTTCCTGAATCAACGCTTCCGGAGGCCTACGCCATCCTGAATCCCAAGCGATCCGATTGCGACTATCCCTTTAAAGAACTTTCTGGCTGTGGCGTCGCTTTCAAATTGCTTCAAGGCCTCGCTCACACGATGGATCTTCCTGAGGGGGGTGTTCTAGAGGAATTGGATCTGGTCGCCATCAGCATCGGTGCTGACCTTGTAGAACTCACGGACGAAAACCGGATCATGGCGTCACAAGGACTTAAGCAATTGAAAAAACGCCAGCGGCCCGGGATTTTCGCTTTGATGCGTGCCGCAGGAATCCAGCAAGCACCGCAAAGTGTTCGCGACATTAGCTTTACGCTTGGCCCGCGAATCAACGCCGCAGGCAGAATGGACCATGCCCAGCGTGTTGTCGATCTGCTGATGGAGAAAAGCGAACATCGCGCTACAGAAGTGGCCCGTGAAATCGAAGAGATGAACTTGAAGCGTCGAGAAGTGGATGAAGCCACAACCGAACAAGCCTTTGCTCAGCTCGAAAAATCAAACCCCGAGGCATTCTGCACGGTTGTTTCCGGAAAAAACTGGCATCGAGGTGTGGTCGGAATTGTAGCTAGTCGATTGATTGAAAAGCGTTTTCGTCCCAGTATCGTCCTATCCGAGGAAGACGGCATTCTGATCGGAAGCGCCCGGTCGGTTGATGGCGTAGACATCCACAGTGCCTTGGAAGAGTGCGCTAGTTTGCTCTCCCAGTTCGGAGGCCATACCATGGCCGCTGGTTTGAGTTTGCCAACAGAAAATTTAGAGGCCTTCAAGGAACTGCTAGAAGCCGCCGTCAAAAAACAACTGGGACAGGTTCCGCCACGACGAACAGTGCATTGCGATCAGGAGGTCCAGCTCTCAGACCTGACTTTAGAAGCATTCAGGGAACTGCAACAATTGGAACCCTTTGGGCCAGGAAACCCCACCCCCGTTTTTATTTTAAAGAATGTTCAATGTCTTCGTCCACCTCGGACCATCGGTGTGCAAGGGAAGCATTTGAAAATCACGATTGGTCATCCTGAAAATGAACAACAGTCCATTGATGCCATCGGATGGAACATGGGCCCTATCGCCTCTGACATTAAAAAGTGGAACCGTCTCGATCTTGCTTTTACGCTGGTTAAAAACACCTGGAAACCACGAGGATGGGAAAACCGGACGGAGTTGAATTTGCACTTGCGATCAGTCCGAGAAACGGGCACGTGGGAAGGTGAATAAGATTCTATCAACGAAAATCCACCCGTCTCGGCTGCTCTATTCCGCCTCGGATGCGATCACATGAATATCGCGCTGCGGGAAAGGAATGCGGATTCCTTCTTTCCGGAATGCTTCATCAATGCGAAAGCGAATGTTGCTCGAAATCACACGACGCGACCACGGCTGGTTCACCCAGAAATACACACTGAAATTCAAAGAGGAGTCGCCAAAATCTTGAAATAAAGCGGCCGTTTCCTTGCGCCGAATGACAAGAGACTCAGCATTCGCGCACTCAATTAAAATCCGTTCGACCATCTTGGCGTCACTTCCATAGGCCACTCCCACTTTGACTTCCAGCATAGACGCCGTATCACCTTGCGTGAAATTACGCACCGTCTGGCCTGAGATCAGACCGTTGGGCATCACAATCAGATTGCCATACCGGGTGATCACCCGGGTCGACCTCAAGTCGATGCGTTCAACGCGCACCAACATGCCATCGACTTCCAATTCATCTCCGACGCGAACACCTCCTTCGAACAACAATACAAATCCCGAGATCACATCGTTGAAGAAGTTTTGAAGGCCAATACCTACACCGACCAACAACGCCGCTGAACTCGCCCACAACAAGGTCAAATCAACCCCAATCGTTTCAAGCGCTATCGCAGAAGAAATCGCGTAAATCAGGGTCCGAAGCAAGCGCAATATCATGAAGCGCTTGCCCTCTTCAATATTGGTTTTACGGAAGACACGTCCCAAAAGGACCCTCAAAAACCAGATCAAAAGTTGGGCGATCGCAATCACCAAAATCACGATCAGAACATCACTGAGTGTGAAATCCACATGACCCCACTGAATGCCCGACTGAATCAATTCCTTCATTGCGTCCTTTTACTTCCGACCTCCTGATAGACTACGGGAGGATTATTGACCCAAAGTAACGCGCTATTTCGCGCTTTTGTGCATCCAATAGCTTTCGTTTTTCAAGCAAATCACGCATTCCATGAATGGCCGTCTCATCACCGGCATCCACCTCAGCCGACAACGCAATCAAACCCTCTTGAACACGCAATATTTCTTGCCTGTTTTCATTCATTTTTAACTGGTGCATGGAGTCCATCATCGCCTTGTTTAACTGATCCAACTCACGCGCTGGATAAATCTGATGCACTTCCCCCCACCGTTCACTCACGTGATTCTTTACAATCGTAGAATCTGTCACCAGTTGATGAATGGAAGTATCCTGATGCGAGAGAAGATCCAAACTTGATGGCACTTGCCCTTTTTCCAACGCTTCTAAGAACAGCGCATGTATCTTTTTGCAAACGGGGTCCTGCATGGGCAAGTCATTCTCTTCCAATTGATGCAGCATCAATTCAGCGAAAGACACCTCCAGTTTTTCAGGTTTTGGGACTGCGGTCGTGTCCGGTTGTTCAGCTTGCACCTCTTCTGCATCATCCGCTTCCGGCTCAACATCTACAAACAACGTTTCCTTGCCATAGGTGATCAACAGACGAATGAGGTCACGTTCTAGCAACGTGCGATGGTCTGTGGCCATCTTCTGATTGGATCCGCCTTCTTCTAATTCTATGGGGGGCGGCGCGGTGTGATCACTCCAGTTCTGAGGCACCTGAACCCCTTGCGGCGGTGCCGACTGAACCCCCGACTGGCGCGCCCTGAAGGCATCGCGCTTCGCTGCTTTTTGCTCCTGTACCAGCTTTAAGCGCTGGATTTTATTGATCTCGAGCTGCAGCTTCTCCTCGGACATCCCCAATTCCTCCGAAGCCAACTTCAAATAAACGCCTTGCTGAATGCCATCGGGAATGGCCGCAATGGATTCCATCACGCTATGAATCATCTCAGCACGTTTTACCGGGTCTTGGCCCGCTTGCTGAGATAGCAACTCCATTTTAAATGCAACAAAGTCCTTGGCTTCTTCCGCAATGTGTCGCTTAAGTTCTTCGGAGCTGACCCTCTTGCTAAAACTATCTGGATCGTCGCCGTCAGGGAACAAAACGACCTGTACGTTCATTCCCTCCGCCAACAGCAAATCCACTCCCCTTAAAGACGCTCGAATTCCCGCTTCATCGCCATCAAAAAGAACCGTGACGTTCTTGGTGTAGCGACGGACCAATTTGATTTGCCCATCCGTCAAAGCCGTTCCACTGGAAGAGACCACATGCTCAATGCCTGCCTGGTGCATGGCCATCACATCCGTATATCCTTCTACCAAGAGCACCCGGTCCTCCTTTGCAATGGCCGGCTTTGCCAAGTGGATGCCAAACAAAACATCCCCTTTGTGATACAGAATACTCTCCGGACTATTGAAATACTTCGCTGATTGCTTGTCGTTGCGCAGGGTTCTTCCGCCAAATGCAATGAACCTTCCGGTCACATCCCGAATGGGAAACATGACCCGGCCCTTAAAAAAGTCCCAAAGCCTTCCGTCCTTGTCTTTTGAAAGTCCCAAAGCCAGCAAACGCTCTTTCGAATATCCCGCATTCTGAGCTGCGACGCTCATGGATTCCCATTGATCGGGACAATAGCCAACATTGAATTTCTTGAGAATGTCGGGGCGGAATCCGCGGCTTTCGAAATAGGTCAGTGCGATGGCCTTGCCCTCCTTTGACTCGTGCAGCTCTTTGGTAAACCATTGCTGTGCCCAGGCATTGAGGGCGATAAGACTTTCACGTTCCGTTGACGCCGCTCTCTGTTCTGGAGAAATTTCCTCCTCCTCTATTTCAATGCCGTAACGCTGTGCAAGCTGCTTGATCGCCTCTGGAAATGAATATTTTTCAAGTTCCATGAGGAAGTTCACGACACTACCTCCCTTTCCGCTTGAAAAGCATTTGAAGATGCCCTTTTCCGGTAAAACATAAAAGGACGGGGTCTTCTCGTTGGTAAATGGACTGAGTCCTCGGAACGAACTGCCCGACTTCTTCAACTCAACATAATCCCCCACGACGTCTTCAATGACGGCGGTTTGAATGACCTGGTCTACGAGGTGCGGGGGAATCATGGTTTTACGACAAGTGAACTTCAAATGTAAGGATAGCAACGCTAGCAAGAAAATCAGAGATCCCCTCGCCTTGACATCACAGAATTCGAGCTAGATGTTAATGGTTGTTGAAGAATTATAGGTCCGTCGCCGTGGGGGTTACCTTTACTCCACCTCTTTATGCCACGCGCACGAAAACATCCCATTCCCTGGTTCGTTTTGGCCATGATCATGGCCTTCATCACCATGAGTACAGTCCAAATCATTTGGCTGCGCTCTTCCATTCAGATGAAGAAGCAGATTTTCACAGACAATGTTTTTCATAGTTTGAGTCAGGTTGGCGATATCGCAACGCGACCAACAACCGGCATTCTGCAGCTAGAATTGGAGGCTCTTTCTCAAGAACAAGCTCAGTCCAATTCATCTTTGGTTCAACAAGGGAATGCAACAATTGGAGGAGGATTGGACGAGGTCGACGCGCGCATGTTGCGACGCTTCGATGCCTTCCATCTTGACAGTCTCATCGGAAAGAGTTTGGAACAACACGGCATTGAGATTCCATGGGTAATGGGGGTTTTCGACCGCTATGGACAACCCGTTCGATTGGCAGAAACCGACGAGAAATACCGCCCAAATTTGGAGGTCACTGCGTTCCAAACGGCAGCTGAAACACTGAGTATTCGGCTTCATTTCCCTTCCTTGCCCCGTCATTTGTTGTACAGCCTCTTGGGTCAGTTTGCTTTGACTGGCCTGATGCTTTCCATCATCGCATGGGGGTTTTTCTCTGCTGTTATTGGCGCGGCTCGTGGCAAACGCATCGACCGCATCCGGCGCGATCTCATGAACAACCTGACCCATGAATTGAAGACCCCCATCAGTACGATTGGTCTCGCATCAGAGGCTTTGGGGGATCCAGACATGCTCAAGGATCCAGACGGCACAAAGCACTACATCGCACTCATCAAGGAGGAAAATAAACGCTTGGCCGTTCTGGTAGAAAATGTGCTTCAAGCAAGTCTGGCCGATTCAGGGAAAATGCAGCTCTTCTTGCAACCCGTCAACGCCCATGACTTGATCAAAGAAGTTCTGCGGAATTTGGCGATTCAAATCCGCAAACGCGGAGGGAAGGTTGAGCTGCACTTGGACGCTTCGAATCCCCTCATTGAGGCGGACCGCATCCATTTCACCAATGTCATTTTCAATCTTGTTGACAACGCTTTGAAATACTCTTCAGGCGATCCCATGCTAACAATTTCAACAGTTCAAGCAACAGATGGGTTGGAATTGCGTTTTCAAGACAACGGGATTGGAATCGGGAAAGAACATTTAGGCAAGGTCTTTGATAGACTGTATCGTGTACCAACAGGAAACGTTCATGATGTCAAAGGATTCGGTCTTGGTCTCAGTTACGTTAAAACCGTTGTTGATCGCCATAACGGAACGATTCGCGTTGAAAGTGAACTTGAGCAAGGAAGCACGTTCGTTCTTCTTTTGCCTCAATAATCTTGTGGTGCTTTTCTTCAGTCGTGCAACCAAATCAGAAGCGCGAGTGTATTGTTATTGTGATGTGTCCAACCCGAAATTGAGGCGTCTTAAACCTGCTAATCACGAACACCCATGAGTATGAAACCCAACCCAAGTATTCTGCTGTGTGAAGACGATCCCAATCTCGGCCGATTGCTCCATGATTATTTGAAGGCTAAAGGCTTTGATACGACTTGGGCAAAAGACGGTGTTGAAGGATTGAAGGAGTTTCATCGGTCGGCTTTTGACTTTGTGATTCTCGACGTGATGATGCCCCGAAAGGATGGATTTGAGGTGGCCGAAGAAATTCGGAGAGAAAGTCGTCATTTACCGATCCTGTTTTTAACCGCACGCTCGACAAAAGAAGACACCCTGGAAGGATTCAAAGTGGGAGCGGACGATTACATGACGAAGCCGTTTAGCATGGAAGAGTTGCTGCTTCGCATTCATGCGATTTTGCGTCGCTCTGCCGCTCTTCCGGAAAATGACGAGACCGTCGGAGCGCTGAGCATCGGGTCTTTCGAATTTGACTACAATACGCAGAAACTGCGATTAGAAGGGACTGAACAGCGGCTGACCACCAAGGAAAACGAGCTGCTCTTTCTCCTTGCCAAGCACAAAAACAGCTTACTCGAGCGCACCTTTGCGTTAAAGAGTATCTGGGGTGATCCAAACTACTTCAATGGACGTTCAATGGATGTCTATATCGCAAAGTTGCGCAGGCATCTCAAACCAGATGACTCCATCCAAATCATCAATGTGCACGGCAAAGGATTCAAAATGATCTGCCCCGAATAACGCTCTTGAGGGATTTGGCACGGTATTGGAACATTTGGAGGGGTAACCCCTTCAACTATTTCCGCTATGAATGAGCCAAAAACACCGCGATTGTTTCCTCTTGGGTTCATTGCCGCATTGTCCATCACGCTAGCCTCTTTTGAATGGACCGCAATGGAATGGAGTGAACCGGCTGGATGGAGCTACCAAGCGACGAGTTTGCTGGAAAGTGAAATCGCCCCCGTTTCCGTGCCATCCAAACCTGTTCCACCGCCCAGGCCTTTCATCAACCCGCGCGTGGTCTCTCAACTCACTGAGCCCAATCCTGCGGCTCCACTGCCCGATCCGAATTCCGATATCCAGCTGGGTCCATTGCACGACTTCAGTTCGTACGGTGACGGCAATGGTGACGGCACCGAAGAGTTCGAAATCGAGACCGTTCTACTCGCAGAACACATGCCCCGATTTGCCTCATGCACCAGTATTTTGAATCGGGATCAAGAGCGATTGTGCACGGAGGCAGAGATGATCCGACTGATTCAATCGTGTGCAATTTTCCCAAGAAGACTAGTGGACGCAGGGGTTGGCGGTGTGGTTTTTCTTCAATTCAACGTGGATGAATTCGGTGACGTTTCCAGCCCCTCCATTTTAAAAAGTGCTCATCCAGATTTGGACCGATCAGCCCTTGAAGCCTTGAATTGCCTTCCTCAAATGATCGCGGGAACACAACATGGAAAACCGGTTCGAGTAACCTACACGATTCCCGTGCGATTTACCGTCCGTTGACTGCTCAAAGGCACTTGCAAATTCCGTTGGGTTTGCGGCTTGTATTCCCTACCTTTGCGTGCCTTTTAAAGCACTGCATTCGTGGCCAATACGCTCAAAATACTCGCCGGTTCGACTTCCAAAGTTTTTGGAGAATTGGTCGCGCAATCATTGGGGACGCAATTGGTCCCTGTGAAAACAACGCGGTTTAGTGATGGTGAGTTCACTGTGAGTATCGAAGAAACCATCCGTGGACAGGAGGTTGCGATCGTGCAATCAACGTATCCACCTACGGATAATTTGATGGAGCTGTTGCTCCTGATTGATGCAGCCAAACGCGCGAGTGCCAAACGCATTATTGCGGTCATGCCTTACTTTGGATTTGCTCGACAAGACCGAAAAGACAAACCTCGTGTTGCCATCGGAGCCAAGTTGGTTGCCAATTTGCTCACCGCTGCTGGCATTGACCGTCTCATTACGATGGATCTACATGCGGATCAAATCCAGGGGTTTTTCGAAATCCCCGTAGACCACTTGTTTGCCAGCACACTCTTCATTCCATACTTGCGTGCATTGGATCAGGACAACTTGTGCATTGCTACACCGGATACAGGCGGAACCAAACGAGCAAATTCGTATGCGAAATTGCTCGGCGTGGACATGGCCATTTGTTACAAGCAACGTAAAGTTGCCAATGAGGTTGACAACATGACTGTCATTGGTGAGGTTGCTGGAAAAGATGTTGTCATCGTTGACGACATGTGCGATACTGCTGGTACACTCACCAAAGCTGCGGCACTCATGATGGAACACGGCGCACGCTCTGTGCGGGCCATGTGTACACACGCTGTCTTGAGTGGCCCTGCTTATGAGCGCATCCAAGAAAGTGTGCTTACTGAATTGGTCGTATCCGATAGTATTCCTTTGAATACGACAAAACCAACAAACAAAATCAAGGTCATTTCGGCCGAAGATATGTTTGCTCAAACGTTAACCTGTCTGATGGAAAATCGTTCCATCAGCTCTTCTTTACTTATTCATTAATTATGAAAATTGCATCATTGAGCGGCTCTCCGAGAGAGAGCGTAGGAAAAAAAGATGCGAGTCAACTGCGTAAGAACTCCCGGGTACCCGGAGTTATGTACGGCACTGGTTCGCAAGAGCATTTTTCCATTCCAGAATTGGACATCACCAAGTTGGTTGTCAATCCTGATGTCTTCCAAATCAAATTCGATTTCAACGGAAAAACACATGATTGTGTTATCCAAGAAATTCAATTCCATCCGGTTACTGACCGCGTGATCCACTTGGATTTACTCCAGGTCGTTGAAGGCAAGCCGATGCGTGTTGAATTGCCATTGCGCACCACTGGTGTTTCTCCAGGCGTTATGAACGGTGGTCGTATTCAAATGTTGTTCCGTCGCATCCCGGTGCGCGGTCTTGCAGCTGATTTGCCTGAGGAAATCCTTGTCAACATCGACAGCTTGGATATTGGCGACAACGCGCGTGTTGGAGACATTGATGTTCCCAATTGCGAAGTTCTTTTAAACGACTCTGCTTTGTTGGTTGCTGTTAAGCGAACGCGTGCTGCAATGTCCGCTGATGCGGAGGTTGAAGAAGAGAGCGCGGAAGCTGCAAGCGACGATTCTGCTGCATAATACCGTTCAAGGGCAATGCTATTGCCATTGAAGAGAAAAGCATGAAATACCTCATCGTCGGCCTCGGTAACCCCGGTAAAGAATATGAGGACACCCGACACAACATCGGGTTCAATGTTTTGGATGCCATCGCCCAGAAACGGGAAACTTCTTTTGAGGTTTCCCGACTGGGCGATGTTGCTTCCGTCCGATTTAAGGGACGGACACTGGTGCTGCTCAAGCCATCGACCTTCATGAACCTGAGTGGAAAGGCCGTCCGGTATTGGATGGAGGCTGAGAAAATCCCTTTAGACCGAGTTTTGATTGTTACCGATGACCTCGCGATGCCCTTTGGTTCACTTCGGTTGCGCGGCAAAGGAGGAGCGGGAGGTCACAACGGGTTGGAAAACATTGAGACCACATTGCAGACCCCGAGTTACTCCCGACTGCGATTCGGCATTGGTTCCGATTTCCCACAAGGGCAACAAGTTGATTATGTGCTCGGGAAATGGGGTGGAATAGAGTCTACAGCACTCACAGAACGATTGACACGTTGCGATGAGTTGATCTGCAGTTTTACGACAGCCGGATTGGACCGTACAATGAACACGTTCAACAACACCTGACCCGCTTTAGGGCTGTTCGTACAACATGTTGTTGCTGATGTAATTCAGAACGGTGTCTGGCAACAAATACCGAATGTCTTTGTGTTCCTGTATCGCTTTGCGCAGGTACGTTGAAGAAATGCTGATCATCGGAGCGTCGCACCAAACAACATGCGCGTGGTCGACAGGGATTCGATCCTGATCGCCTTCTCGTATGCTCGTAGTGAGCTGTTCGACCCCAACACTTCGTCTCGGATAGACCAAAATTCGATGGTGTGTTACCAATTCCCAATGGTCTTTCCAGGTATGCAAATTGTGAAAGTTGTCTTCACCAATGATGATGCTGAAATCAACTTCCGGATGCTCCCCGCGAATGAAGCGCATGGTGGCTGCCGTGTAATTGGGAGAGGGCAACGCAAATTCTACGTCACTCCCTTGCAACAATTCATTCTCCGCCGTTGCCAGGTGGACCATCTGCAATCGGTGTTCTTGCGCCATCAGTTCAACCGAATCCTTTTGCGGGTTCAACGGCGTGACCACCAACCAAACTTCATCTAAATCCGTGTGAGTTGCCATGTGATTTGCAATCACCAAATGCCCCATGTGAATGGGGTTAAACGTCCCGAAGTAGAGCCCGATTTTTCGACGTGCTTGCTGAGGATTGGACATGGCCGCTATTCTTCAGGAGTCGTTAGGTGGTCCAGCGTCAAGCCCAGATGGTCTGTGACCAAATCCGCAGCCTCTTTACACGCTTCATCCAAATGGGTGTTGATCAGGATTCGATCAAAATGGATGTTCTGCTTCCATTCCCATTCTGCCTTTTCCATCCGCTCGTCGATGCGTTCTTTCGAATCCGTACCGCGGCCTTCAAGGCGATTTCGAAGTTCCTCCAATGAGGGGGGCTGCACAAATACAGACAATGCTCGATCGCCCAATGCTTCACGCAACTTTAAACCACCAACGACATCGACGTCGAAGACTACTGTTTTTCCTTCTGACCACAACCGTTCCAATTCCGTTCTTAACGTGCCGTAAAAAACACCCTCATAGACCTCCTCCCATTCGACCAATTCACCCTTTGAAATGCACGCTTTAAAGGCAGGCAATTCCAAAAAGAAATAGTCCTTCCCGTGTTCCTCCTTCCCGCGAGACGCACGTGTTGTCGCGCTAATTGAAAAACCCAGAGGCAGATTCGTTTTTCCAAGTAAATGCCGCACGATCGTGGTTTTACCGGAGCCTGAAGGAGCGGAGAATATGACGGCCTTGCCATTCATCTTAAAGCACATTGAGCACCTGCTCCTTTATTTTCTCGAGTTCATCTTTCATCTGAACGACGAAACGCTGAATCTCGGCGTCATTGGCTTTGCTGCCAAGTGTATTGATTTCGCGTCCCATCTCTTGGGCAATGAATCCCAATTTTTTTCCTTGACCGACCTCCGCATCGAGCATGTCCATGAAGTACTGGCAGTGTGCTTTCAGGCGCACGCGCTCTTCCGAAACATCCATCTTTTCAATGTAAAAAAGCACCTCCTGCTCAAATCGATTTTCATCCAATCGTCCCCGGTCTTTGATCTCATCAAAATTCGATTGAATCCGACTACGAACTCTTTCAATCCGCGCAGTCAACAAGGGGTCTAGATCCGACTCCAAAGCTAAAATGCGCTCAACCCGCTGGCGAAAATCCACCTCCATGGAAGCTCCTTCGTGATTGCGGTAGGCGATGAATTGCGCTGTTGCTGAGGCAATCAATTCAGCCAAAGCCGTCCATTCCGACTCTTCAAATTCTTCTTTGGATTGCTGAATGGTATCCGGCATGCGCATCGCCGTAGCGAGCATTTTTCCGTCTTTTTCGAATCCCCGTTCATCCGATATCGCCTCCAACTGGTCCAAGTAATGCCGAATCAATGGGCCATTCAATTCTCGCTGGTCTGCGGAATCAGACTCGTAAAAAAGCGTTAGATCACTCTTCCCACGAACAATGGATGAAGCCAAGGACTTCCTTAAGTCCATTTCTTTCTCACGAAATGCCTGTGGCATCCGAATGTTCAGGTCCAATTGTTTTCCGTTCAGAGATCGCACCTCAGCAACATACCGCCGCGAACCCAGAGTCGCAGTTGATTTGCCGTATCCTGTCATGGATTGAATCATTGGAGGGATTTTTGGCAAAGATAGGGCTCCCGGCCGAGTGGCAGTCGAACGTACCTTTGCTTTCTCTATGATGACGCTCAAGCAAATCCAGTCCCCCGTCTCCAATGACATGGCCACTTTCGCCGTTCATTTCAAATCGGCCATGCGGACGGACGTCGCCTTATTGGATACTGTTCTGCGGTATATCATCCGGCGGAAGGGGAAGCAGATGCGGCCATTGTTTGTCTTCTTGTGCGCTCGACTTCAAAGCGAACAAGCCGACAATCAGCCACTCAATGAAAGAGCACATGTTGCTGCGTCGTTGATTGAACTGCTTCACACGGCCACTTTGGTGCACGATGACGTCGTCGACGAAAGTCCCATGCGCCGCGGGTTTTTCTCCATTCAAGCCCTTTGGAAAAAGAAGGTCGCTGTACTCGTAGGGGACTATTTACTATCTCGCGGCTTGCTCATGGCCGTAGATCAAGAGGCGTTTGATTTGCTCAAAATCACCTCTGAAGCTGTTCGCCAAATGAGTGAAGGTGAATTGCTCCAACTTGAAAAAGCCCGACGCTTGGACATCACCGAAGCCGTTTATTTCGATATCATTCGAAGGAAAACAGCGTCGTTGATTGCTGCCTGTTGCGCTTGTGGAACCGCGTCTGCTGAAGCTGATTCTGAGACGGTCGAACGCATGCGGTCCTTTGGAGAGCTCGTCGGGTTGGCCTTTCAAATCAAGGACGACCTCCTCGATCTGGGAGAGGGTGAACGTACCGGGAAACCAACCGGTGGGGACATCCGGGAGCGCAAAATGACCCTGCCCTTGATTCACACATTGAACAATGCAACTGCGAAGAAACGGCGACGGCTCATCACCTTGGTCAAGCGTCACCACGACAAACCTGAAGCAGTCGCTGAAGTCATGCGTGCCATTGTAGAGGGTCCGGGCATGGCGTATGCCCATCAACAGATGACTGCATTGCGAAACCAAGCGGTTGATCTTTTGAACGATGTGCCAAACAGCACGACCAAAGAAGCCCTGATTGGACTGGTGGACTATACCATCGAACGAAAAAAATAGTCTACCATGATGCGATTTCCACTGCTCGTTTTGATGTTGCCCGCTTTCATCCATTGCGCCCAGCAACCTGAACAGGTCATCACCTCGGTATGGCCCGATGGATCAGCAAAACGGGAAGTAACACTCGCGCATGGCGACAGCACAGCCGTCCGTACATTCTATCAAAACGGGACCGTAGAGAAAACAGGGTTCTATGACGCAGGACAAAAAACAGGAACCTGGAGCGCCTTTTATGAAGATGGACTTCCTTGGTCGGAACACCACTACTACCAGGACATCCAGGTTGGGCTGTACCGCACGTGGCATCCCAATGGTCAACTCTTCATCGAGGGAAGCTACAATGACGAAGGAGCCCCTTCAGGGACCTGGACCTTCAAAAATGATCAAGGGAATATCATTCGCTCGATAGAAGGAGAAGCCTTGAATCCTTGATGCAAAAGCTGTTCACACCAATTTGGTGAATAGTCTCTGACCAACCCTATTGGACCTCCTAAGGACCTCCCTAATTTTGAGGCCATCCTCAACGCCGGTGTATTCCCTCCATCACATTGATATCCCTCAGCATTGCAAGTCCATGCTATTCCCCCTGCTTTTGGGGTGGATGGTGATTTGGATGATTCTGGGCTGCTCCTTTTCCCTTTCCGCACAACAGGGTAGAGAAGGCAATCGCGCTGCCTACTTGGAGCAATGGAAAGACGAGGCCGTCTATCAAATGGCCATTCATGGCATTCCAGC
Organism: uncultured Flavobacteriales bacterium; assembly: GCA_905478325.1. Classification (GTDB taxonomy): domain Bacteria; phylum Bacteroidota; class Bacteroidia; order Flavobacteriales_D; family Sanyastnellaceae; genus UA16. The sequence continues at coordinate 286,197 of CAJQIB010000008.1, forward strand.
GAGCATCACCTTGGCACAAGGTATTTTAGAAAGCGGCGACGGGAAGAGTCAGCTGGCCGCGCGCTCCAACAATCATTTTGGCATCAAGTGTCATAGCGATTGGAAAGGTGCTACAGTCAAGCACGATGACGACCGCAAAGGGGAGTGCTTTCGCGCGTATGACGATGCTTCTCAAAGTTTTGAAGACCACAGTGCATTTCTCAAAAAGACCCGCTACGCAGGATTGTTTGAGCTAGATATCACCGATTACAAGGGGTGGGCTAAGGGGCTCAAGAAATGCGGTTATGCCACCAATCCCAAATACGATCGCCTCCTGATTGAACTCATTGAGCAGAATGATTTGGTCGCTTTCGACCAGGAGGGGCTGGCGCTCATCGCAGAACGCACGGCATTCTCAGACAATCTGGCTGATGTCTCTGAAAATGAAAAGCGCTTGACTCCGAAGCCATCGGATGCCAGACGAGGTGATCGGGCTTTGCAATTGAGTGAAAACCACATTCAATTCATCATTGCGCAATCCGGAGACCGTTACGATAACCTGGCACTTGAATTGGATTTGATGCCGTGGCAATTGTACCGGTACAATGAGATTGAACAAAAGCGTGGTGAAACGTCCTATTCACCGAAAGTGGGGGAAGTCATCTATTTGCAACCGAAGCGAACCCGCGGAATTGAATTGTGGATTGAAACGCAAGAAGGGGAAACACTCTGGGAGGTCTCCCAACGGTGTGGCGTCAAAATGGCATCCTTGATTCGGAAAAATCGGCTAATTCCAGGAAGTCCTTTGGAGACTGGTGCGAAACTCTCCTTACAATGGCGCATCGATGACAATGGAAAGCTCCCGGGATACGTCCGGATGTGGCGGGTTTCCTCGGGGTGACAATGCTCAATATGCGTTTTGTTTTGAAATTGAGGGGCTCCCTTTTCAAAAGGACTCCCACCTTCCTAACTTAGCGCAACGCGCTAGGAACCCATGTGGGTTTTTAGGTCTTGCAAAACCACTGCCATGCCCTTCTACCATCAACTCGGAAAGATCCCCCCAAAGCGACACACCCAGTTTCGCAAGGAAGACGGCACGCTGCATTACGAGCAGTTATTCGGAACCATCGGGTTTGTCGGGATGAGTTCGTTGCTCTATCACTTGCATCGACCAACCATGGTCAAACGCGTCGGTCAATCCATCGATGTGCGACCCCAAGCTGCCGTTGAGAACAATCTTTTGAGTCGAAAGCTCGAGGGGTTTCAGGTGAAGCCAAACGAGGACTATTTGAAAAGCCGCGTTCCCGTGCTCTTCAATAGCGACGTCACTATTTTACTTTCTGCACCATCCAAAAGCATGGCGGAAGACGCCTTCTACAAGAATTCCGATGGTGATGAAGTGGTTTTTGTTCATGAGGGTGCTGGAACACTGCACACGATGTTGGGTCAAATCCCCTTCAGTGCGGGAGATTATTTGGTCATTCCGCGGGGAATCATCCACCGGTTCGCTTTTGATTCAAGCGCAAACCGCTTGTTTATAACCGAATCAGCACATCCTGTCTATTCTCCGAAGCGTTACCGCAACCACTTCGGGCAACTGTTGGAACACAGTCCATATTGCGAGCGTGACCTACGTCCGCCTTCGAAGTTGGAGACACACGACGCCCTCGGATCATTCACCATTCGGATCAAGAAACAAGGTCAGCTGCACGACTACGTCTATGCGTCGCATCCCTTTGATGTTGTCGGATGGGACGGGTATCACTTCCCGTACGCCTTATCCATTCACGATTTTGAGCCCATCACTGGTCGCGTACACCAACCGCCTCCCGTGCATCAGACATTCGAAACGGATGCGTTTGTTATTTGCAGTTTTGTCCCCCGCATGTATGATTATCATCCCCAATCCATTCCGGCGCCATACAACCATTCGAACATCGATTCTGACGAAGTTTTGTACTACGTAGAAGGCGACTTCATGAGCCGTACCGGCATCGATCGTGGATACATTTCCTTGCATCCTGCAGGCATACCACATGGTCCACATCCCGGGACGTATGAAGGCAGCATTGGAAAAACCAAAACAGAAGAATTGGCTGTCATGGTTGATACGTTCAGACCATTGCAAGTCACTGCGCAAGCCTTGGCCATTGAACACTCGGACTACCACAGTTCTTGGCTTGAGCCTGGAATGAACCCCGAAGACTAACCCATGAGTAACACCTCTCCTGAATTGAAAAAAGTCGTTGCAGAAGCGGACGATTTCTTACCCTTGCTCGGCACCGACCACATCGAATTGTATTGTGGAAACGCGAAACAAAGCGCGTATTACTACATGGCCGCCTGGGGGTTTCAGCCGCTCGCTTTTTGTGGTTTAGAGACCGGCGTGCGCGATCGCGTATCCTACGTGCTTCGCCAAGATAAAATCACCTTGGTACTGACTTCGCCTTTGGTGGCTGATGGCCCGATCAACGATCACATCAATCGGCATGGGGATGGTGTGAAGGTCATCGCGCTTTGGGTCGACGATGCCACGAAAAGCTGGAATGAAACCACTTCACGAGGAGCGGAAAGTGTACTTGAGCCCACGGAACGATCCGACAACAATGGCCAGGTGGTCCTGAGCGGCATCAAAACATACGGTGATACCGTGCACACCTTTGTCGAGCGTAGAAACTATGAAGGCATTTTCATGCCGGGTTACCAAGCTTGGAATCCTGTGCAAGTCAGTGAACCTCTCGGGTTGCAATTTATCGACCACATGGTGGGAAATGTTGGTTGGGGTGAAATGGATACCTGGACCGAATTTTACGCGCGGGTCATGGGCTTTGCTCAATTGATCTCCTTTGATGACAAGGACATCTCAACGGAATACACCGCCCTGATGTCCAAGGTGATGTCCAATGGCAATGGCCGGATCAAATTCCCTATCAATGAGCCTGCAGAAGGTCGGAAAAAATCTCAGATTGAAGAGTACATCGATTTCTACCAGGGTGCGGGCGTGCAGCATATCGCCGTCGCTACATCCAACATCATAGAAACCGTCACGGCCTTGAGAGATCGAGGAATCGAATTCCTCAAAGTCCCGAGTTCCTATTATGACACCGTCTTGGATCGCGTTGGAAGCATAGACGAGGACCTGGCGCCTTTGCGTGAACTCGGCATCCTCATCGATCGTGATGATGAAGGCTATTTGCTTCAGATTTTCACCAAACCTGTCGTGGATCGTCCGACGATGTTTTTTGAAATCATCCAGCGAAAAGGAGCCAAATCCTTCGGAAAAGGGAATTTCAAAGCACTCTTCGAAGCCATTGAACGCGAGCAAGAAACACGAGGAACCCTCTGATGGGAAAATCGTTGACTGAAACCCCCCTCCTGCAAATTCGGAACCTCTCCGTTGCATTCAACGGAGCTGAACCCGTCACTCGGGGGGTAACATTTGACTTGTTTAAAGGAACCACGACGGCTTTACTTGGTGAGAGTGGATCTGGAAAAAGCATCACATCTTCAGCCATCATGGGACTGTTGCCCAAAGGAGGCGAAGTGGTCGACGGGACGGTAACACACCTCCCTTCTGGACAGTGTTGGATCGCTCCAAACGGTCTGAACCAAGCCCCTTTAGGTCAAGGCTTGAGCATGGTTTTCCAAGACCCCATGTCCTCGTTGAATCCGTCGATGCGGGTGGGACTGCAGGTTACTGAAGTCCTGATGTCGCATCAAGAACGCTCCAAAAGCGAGTCTCGTATCCGCGTCGAACATTTGTTTGAAGAGGTGGAATTGCCCGATCCAGCCCTAACATTCAATAAGTACCCCCACGAATTGAGCGGAGGGCAAAAACAGCGCATCATGTTGGCCATCGCACTGGCCGCAGAACCTGAAGTGCTCATCGCCGATGAACCCACCACGGCCTTGGATGTCACCGTGCAACAATCCATCCTTGCGCTACTCAAAAAAATCCAAGTCCAACGTGGCTTGGCCATTCTCTTCATTACGCATGACCTCGATGTTGTTCGCGACATCGCTGATACTGTTTTGGTTCTGAAAGACGGGGGCATCGTAGAACAAGGCCCGATCTGGAAAGTATTCCTTCACCCCGAGCATCCATACACATCGGCGCTCCTAGACGCACAAACCAGGCCTCAGCGGATTTTCAAAGCACCCGGACAAAAGGCATACATCGAAGTGCAAGGGGTCTCCAAGTCATTTCCTGTTAGCCGCAACCTCTTCGGTCAAGTGACCGATGTCTTTTCGGCCGTTCGACAAGTCAATGCCACGATATACCGTGGGGAACGGGTTGGTTTGGTCGGAGAAAGTGGAAGTGGAAAATCGACCTTAGGTCGTTTGATCTTAGGCCTTACTGCTGCTTCTGAAGGATCTATCATGCTGGATGGTCAACCCGTTTTGGCGGACGATCGAAAATCCATGAAGCGAACGCGACGTTTGGCTCAATTGGTCTTTCAAGATCCGTATAGCGCCTTGAATCCCCACATGCGCATCGGAAGTGCATTGGAAGAGGTGCTAATGCACTTAGGAGAAAATCGTTTGACTGCTAACAAACGAGCCATTGCTTTGCTTGAAGAAGTCGGATTGAGCGAAGCAGACGCCAAGCGCTATCCACAAAGTTTCAGCGGCGGCCAGCGACAGCGCATCGTCATCGCGCGAGCGCTCGCTATGGAGCCAGAATTTTTAGTCTTGGATGAAAGTGTTGCGGCCTTGGACGTTCAAATACAACGTGCTATTTTGGATTTACTCGCCACCATCGGAGACGAACGTCAATTGACTTTTCTTTTTATATCCCACGACCTCGGAGTCGTACAGTCCTTTTGCAATCGCCTGTTGGTGATGCAACATGGGCAATTGGTTGAAACTGGAGACACGTCAGAAATCATGAATAATCCGCAACATCCGTATACCCAAGAGCTGCTTTCAAGTCGTGCGGGAAAACGTTCGTTGGAAGCTCTTGAAAACAACGCCTGACGGACCCCCTCATTTCGTAATTTGCCCTTTGAACCCCTCGCCTTCATCCCATGACGCATTCGCTGATTCTTCAAGATAAAAAAGCCCGCATCTGCACGTTGACCATTCAGCGTCCAGAATCCCTCAACGCATTGAACGCGGAGGTGATTCGTCAATTGGCCGACGCCATACAAACCGCACAATCCGATGCTGAAGTAGGGGTGATCATCTTAACGGGCAGCGGAGACAAGGCTTTTGTGGCTGGTGCAGACATCAAAGAATTCGCAGACTTCGACGCTGAAAAAGGACGGCATTTGGCTGATTACGGCCAGGAATTGTTGTTCAATCGGATCGAGCGCAGCGGAAAACCCATCATCGCGGCAATCAATGGATTCGCTCTCGGCGGTGGATTGGAGTTGGCTTTGGCCTGTCACATGCGCATTGCCTCCGATAGCGCCCGCATGGGCTTACCGGAAGTTTCATTGGGCGTGATTCCCGGTTACGGCGGAACACAACGTTTGCCACAAATCGTCGGAAAGGGAAAGGCCATGGAGATGATCCTGACAGCCCGCATGGTTGGAGCCGAAGAAGCATTGCTCTGCGGCTTGGTCAATCAAGTGGTTCCTGCAACCGAACTTTTGGCCGCTGCTGAAAAAATGGCCAGCCGCATTTTGAAGAACTCACCCACAGCCGTCGACACGGCCATTCAAGCGGTTTTGGCGGGATATGAAGACGGTGTCAATGGCTTCGAAGCAGAAATTGAGTGCTTTGGCGCCTCCTTTGACACGGAAGATTTCCGGGAAGGAACGCAAGCTTTTATCACCAAAAGAAAACCCGATTTCACAGGAAAATGAGCAATCAATCTTCTGTCATCATTCGCAACGAAAGCGGCAACGCCCTTCCAGAATATGCGACTGCACTGAGTGCAGGTCTCGACGTTCGGGCGCACCTCTCCGAACCCGTCGTTCTCGAACCGGGAGCATATCAATTGATCCCAACAGGCCTCTTTGTCGCCTTGCCTGAAGGAACTGAATTGCAAGTGCGGCCTCGGAGTGGTTTGGCGTTCAAGCATGGGGTCACCGTGTTGAATGCTCCGGGAACCATTGATGCAGACTACCGTGGCGGCATCGGTGTTTTATTGATCAACCACGGCAGCAAGCCATTCACCATTGAAAATGGAGAACGCATTGCCCAATTGGTTTTGGCCCGGTACGAGCGCGTTGTTTGGACAGAAGCGGATACGTTGCCCGATACCCAAAGAGGTGAGGGCGGTTTTGGGAGTACGGGTACAGCATAACATACGTTTAGAATCAAAAGATGAATATCATTGTCCCCATGGCTGGCAGAGGGAGCCGGCTACGACCACACACCTTGACCATTCCCAAGCCGTTGCTTCCCGTCGGAGGCAAGCCCATCGTGGAGCGCTTGGTCGAGGATATCGTTGCAATGAGTGCGGAACCGGTAGAGGAAATTGCGTTTGTCATTGGTGATTTCGGAGCCGAAACCGAAGCGCAATTGCTGGCCATGGCCGAGCGATTGGGCGCCAAAGGCCACATTTGCCATCAAGAAGAACCGCTCGGCACGGCGCATGCCATCTTGTGTGGAAAGGCCTGCCTCAAGGGCCCGGTTGTCGTCGCTTTTGCAGACACCCTTTTTCGAGCAGACTTCACCATCAATCCCGATGCCGATGGGGTTTTATTTGTCAAGCAGGTCGACGACCCCAGTGCTTTCGGAGTCGTTGTCACGGATGCCCATGGCGCTATTGAAGATTACGTCGAGAAGCCGAGTGAATTTGTCAGTGATTTGGCCATGATTGGAATCTATGCTTTCAAAGACGGCGAGCGCCTTCAAACAGAATTGCAGAAATTGATCGATCACAACATCATCAAAGGAGGAGAATACCAATTGCCGGATGCGTTGCGCAACATGACCCAGTCGGGACTCAAGTTCGAACCCGGCCGCGTGACGGAATGGATGGACTGCGGAAACAAAGTCGCAACCGTCGAGACGAATCAGCGGATCTTGACGCTGACGGCTGACCAGGTAAGCATTCCTGCTTCAGCCAACATCTCGGAAAGCGTTATCCTCCCTCCTTGCTTCATTGGAGAGCATGTCCGCATCGAAAGAAGCGTCATCGGACCGCATGTTAGCATCGGTGAAGGGACCACCGTAGCTGACAGCCGGATTCAAAACACGTTGATCCAAAACGACTCGACGATTGAAAACAAAGTGCTCTCCGGGTCGATGGTGGGCAATCACGCGAAGCTGCTCGGTCGCTCTCAAGATATAAGCGTTGGCGATTACAACGTTATTGATTAGAAACATGTTCTACTCTCGCTCCTTCTGCACCTGCACTCGCATCAGCCTCATTCTATTGACGGCTGCAATCTTTGGGTGCAAAGGACCGAGCGAATTGTCTCAACTTCCGGTCTACTCAGAAGCGTTTCAGCGGTCGTATTTCGAAGCCCAAAATCATTTGGCCAAAGGAGATCCTGAATCTGCTTATGCCGGCTTTATGGAGTGTTTAGAACAGGAGCCCAACGAAAGCTCCTTGCATTTCGACTTGGGAAAAATCGACTTGGAGTTTGAACGTTGGAACGCGGCTCTCATGCACTTCGACGCCGCAAACAAACTCGATTCTGAAAACCGGTGGTACAGGGAATTTCGAGCGCAAACCAACATGCGTTTAGACCGTTATGACGATGCCAATGCCGATCTCCTTTGGATCTTGGAACGGCGTCCAGGGGATTTTGAATGGACCATGGAATGGACGCTTCGACTCGCTGACGCAGGAGGTCTCGACGCTGCGCTTGCGCTTTGCAAAGCCTATGAAAAAGCCGTCCCCAACGACCCCGACGTTCTGCTACAGAAACTCTATTTGATGGAGTTAGGCCAAGATTATTTGGGCATCTATCGAACCTTAGAGGCGGCCGTCATTGCACACCCCAATCAGTTTGATTTCAAGCTTCAATGGGCTCAAATGCTTTTGGCAACGGAACAAGAAGCTGCTGCGTTGGATGTTTTACTCCAGCTGCAACGCCTCGACCCAAGAAATGGATTGGTTCAATTGGAGCTTGCCGAACTCTGGACTAGCCGGAACGAACTCGAAAAGGCACAGCAATCGCTGTGGATTGCCTTTGATTCCGAAGATGTTTTGGTTGAAGAAAAGCACGACATCTTGGTGCAGTACCTGCAGCTCGCTTCCTATAATCCTGCGCTTTTAGAACCGTTGGTAAACTTGATGAATCGTGCCGTTGAACTCCACGGGGAGGATGGCAATATCCGCATGCTCGCGTCAGATTTGGCGCAAATGCTTGGCCAACCCGCATTGGCAAAAGAGCACATGGAGAAGGCTGTTGTGGCCATACCACATATCCCTTCCGCTTGGACCAACCTCATCGCGTTGGATGCTGAACTGGACGAATATGAGGCCATGATACAGCACGCTCAAGAAGCCATGGATCGGTTTCCCTTGGAGGCCGAATTTTATCTCCTAGCAGGAATCGGATCCATGGTAAAGGGTGAGCTTGAAGAAGCCATTGGCTATTTCAACGGAGGGTTGGGTGTTGTGTTGGATGCTCCATTGATTGAAGCGCAGTTGGCGGGATTGCTTGGAGACGTTCTCCACATGCAAGGCGACGTTGAGCCGGCAGAAGCGGCCTACGAAAGGAGCTTGTCCAAAGTCCCGACCAACCCAACCTTCTTGAACAACCATGCCTACCGTTTGGCACAAAACAAGCGCCATTTAGACCGCGCCTTTGCGTGCAGTAGCATGGCCATCGAGCTCGCACCGGATGAAGCCAATTTTTTGGATACACATGCATGGGTATTGTACCAAATGGAGCGCTACCCCGAAGCTTTGGACTACATCACCCAAGCCCTTTTCTTAGCCAACGGCAACGATGGGACGTTTTGGGAACACGATGGAGATATCCGCTCGGCTATGGGAGACCATGAAGGCGCTCTGAATTCTTGGAATACGGCTTTGGAACGCGGAGGAAACTCTGAGTCGTTGAAACGTAAAATTGAAGAAGGATCCTGATGCTCAGCCGCCTCCACTCCCGTGCTCTGTTTGTGTGCATCCTCGTCTTTTCGACGAGTTGCTCCAACGAACAGCGACTTGCTCGAGGCAAACCACTGCGCAATATCAACCCGAACCAAGTGCTCGAAGGATTCGAAGCCAATCAAATTCCATGGGAATGGTTGGGAATGAAAATTGACGCATCCGTGGAAACGGCCAATGGCGTAGATTCCTTCAAAGCTTCCATTCGCATGGCGAAGGACAGTGCCATTTGGATCAGTATTTCACCGGCATTGGGTGTAGAAGTCGCGCGGATTTTGTTGGAGCCCGATTCCGTTCGCCTGCTCAGTAAGATCCCCGGAAATCGCTTTCATTATGCCGGCAATTATGTCTCCCTCAGCGAATGGGCAGACACCGAACTGTCCTTCGCAGATATCCAGGATATCCTGACCGGCCGTCCCATGGCAATCGACCCCGAATTGGACAAATTCAACAGCCGCATTGATGGCTTTTCCTATGCCCTCATCAGCAAATACAATGGCCGAATCAAACGATTGGTTGGGGTCGACAAGAATGCGCTATCTCCTCAAGATTCTTTGGGCATACAAGCGACCGATCGTCGCTACGAACGGGTTCGAAACCGCACGGACGACGGCGACTTATTGGTGAAGCGGCATTGGTTCGATGGGTTGACTTTTGACCCGCTACAAGATCGCTTTGACGACTTGTACTACCAACGATCCATGACCATAGAACGCAGTGAATTCACTGACCGCGAAGAAGGTCGCTGGCCTCAAGAAACCCGTTTGACCGTGACAACGCCAGAAGGCGGACTGATTATGGAGTGGGAAATTATGCGTATTCGCTTTGGAAGGGCCTATGATTTTCCTTTTGAAATTCCGGACAACTATGAGCGTCGTTCCGGATTTTAAATCCTTCTTTCTGCTCCTGACCCTCTGTGGCAGTGCACTCATCGCTTGGCCCCAAGACAAGGCCAGCTTGCAACGACAGCGTGATGCCATCAACGCTCAAATTGCGACAACCGAGCGTTTGCTCAAAGACGCTTCTTCCAACCGGAATGATGCCGTTGGCTCCCTGCGATTGATTGAAAAGCGGGTGGCACTGCGGGAGAAACTGGTCCGACATCACCAATCTGAAATTCGAGCTACAGAGCGCTCTATGCGGAGTACCGATGGCGAGATCAGAGCACTCCAAGGACACATCGGAGCGATGAAAGACGAGTATTCACGGATGATTCGAAGTGCCTACAGGATCTCACTATCGCAAAATCCGTGGCTTTATCTCTTTTCCGCCGCTGACTTCGCACAAGCTTCATTGCGTTTCCAATTGCTTCAATCGTATACCACGCTGCGGAAAGAGCATGTACTGGAAATCGAGTTGGCTCAAAACAAACTGCACTCCAATCAACGCTCACTTGAAGCAGAGCGTGTATCGTTGGAGGATGTCTTAGCGGACATTGAAACGGAACGCGATCGACTCAAAAATGACCGCGCAGAGCGCGCTAATCTGGTTTCAAGCTTGCGCGGTGAAGAGTCCCGATTGCGCAAACAAGTCAAAAAAGCCCAAGCGGAACAAGAGCGACTCAATGGAGCCATTCGGAGAATCATCGAAGAGGAGTTAGCCGCTGAACGCGCCTCATCAAAGGGAGAGTTTGCCTTGACCCCCGAAGGAAAAATGGTGTCTGCAGAATTCGAGCGAAATAAAAACGCTTTGCGGTGGCCGGTTCTACGCGGTATTGTCACGGGTAAATTCGGACGGCAGCCGCATCCCACAATACCGGGGATTACCATTGACAACAATGGAATCGACATTACAACGGATGCCGGTAGTTCAGTCGTGGCGGTTTTCAGCGGAACGGTAAGCAGTTTGTTCACCATTCCCGGCGCTGGTCAAACCCTGATTTTATCGCACGGTGCGTTCCGCACGGTTTACAGCAATTTGGAGCAGGTTGCTCTGAAAAAAGGAGATCGAATCGAGGGGGGTGAGCGTATCGGTCAAGTGAAGGCTTCGGCCAGCCGGTCTGCATTGCATTTCGAGGTCTGGGCGATTCAAGGTGCGAAACAAACACCGCAAAATCCCACCTCATGGTTGGTGAAAAACTGACGCTTACCGAAGTGAAAAGTCCCTTGTTCATGGGATTGTATCCCGGCAGGTCAACCGCGAATTTCGTCTCGTGAAAATTGCGCTGATCGGCAATCCAAATTGTGGCAAAACAACCGTTTTTAACCGGTTGACAAATGCGCGAGGTAAAGTCGGCAACATGCCCGGCATTACCGTTGATGCGCTCGAAGGCACAATCCGTGGAGGTGCACATTTGACCCTCGTCGACCTACCGGGTACCTATAGCCTCTATGCGCAATCAGAGGATGAGCGGGTGACCCAATGCATCCTCTTTGATCCGAATCCGGCTACACGTCCCGATGCCATTTGGCTTGTTATCGATAGTGCGCAATTGCGGAGCAGTTTGTTTCTGGTACTGCAGGTCTTGGAACTACAGTTCAAGGCGGCGATTGTCATCAACCGAACGGATGATACACCAATCGATGTTCCTGATTGGGTCAAGCTCACAGGCATTGATGTCGTCACCATCAATGCGGTCGAGGATTCTACGGCTGATTTGAAAAAATCTTTGATGAACAGTGCGTTGCGCGAAAGCACCTTGGAGGAGCGGCGTTTGACGCCTGCGAATTGGACGGGAGCCTTTGAAATTTTGGAAGGGGCCTTCCCCGGAGAATCGCGTCAACGTCTTTCTTGGTATCTGCGCTTACAAAGCATTCCAACATGGTTAACGGCGCCCCAGAAAGCCGCTCTTTCATTGGCCCATGATGAAATTCCAACGTCCCGCGCAGCGCTTCAATTGGAAGAAACCGGGTGGCGAATGGAACGCATCAGGCAATGGACTGCACGCTGGTCAAAAGACGCGAATGAAACTCCGTCCGATTGGAAAGATTCCAGCATGCGGACGACTTCGATGGATCGGGTTTTCACCCATCCTTTTTGGGGACATGTCATCTTGGCGGGAGTTTTCTTCGCCCTGTTCCAAGCGGTCTATGCTTGGTCCGCGTACCCCATGGATGTGGTAGACGCAGGATTCAGTTGGGTCCACCGGACCGCTATGGAGATGATGCCTGCCACGTGGTGGAGGAGTCTGCTTCTAGACGGCTTGCTCAATGGATTGGGCGGCATCGTCATCTTCGTGCCACAAATCATGGTTTTATTCGGGCTCATCAGTGCCATGGAGGCCACGGGATACATGGCGCGCGTAGGGTTTTTAGGGGATCAATTTTTACAGCGCATTGGATTGAATGGTCGCTCCATTGTACCCCTCGTTGGAGGCCTCGCTTGTGCGGTCCCTGCAGTGATGGCGGCACGTGCTATCTCCGGAAAACGGGAGCGTTTGCTCACCATTTTGATTACGCCGCTGATGACATGCAGTGCGCGACTCCCTGTCTATGCCTTTCTCATAGGATTTCTCGTTCCAGACAAGCATGTTATTGGGGGCTTATTCAATCAACAGGGAATCTTCCTGTTCGGCCTGTATGCCGTCAGTTCCTTTTCGGCTCTTGGCTTGGCTTGG